>CAWDEB010000027.1:0-357630 GCA_963801155.1 uncultured Actinomycetes bacterium | reverse complement strand
GGTTCGCGCGCTGGTTCGGCGACACCGAGGATTTCGAGCTCCTCGAGGCCACGGTCGGCGAGGTGGGGGGCCGGTTGCACTTGCACTGGCGCCTGCGACTGCGGGCGGAGCGGCTCGGTGACGGCTGGTTCACCGTCGAGCAGCAGATCTACGCCGATACCGACGAGAGCGGCCGCATCGCCCGGCTCGACCTGCTCTGCACCGGCTACCGGCCCGAGGGCGGCCATGGCTGACACCCTGGCCACCTGGGGCGGCTGGGAGCCGGCCATCCGCGATGACCCGTTCGGTCACTTCGCCGAAGCCCGGGCCCAGTGCCCGGTGCAGAAGGTGCGCCTGGCCGACGGTCACCCGGCCTGGGTCGTGCTCGGCTACGACGCGGCCCGGCACGCGCTGGGCGACCCCCGCATCTCCAAGGACATGCTCGCCGCCTTGCAGGAGGCCGACGATGTCGTGGCCGAGGGCTTGCCCGGGCCGGCGTTCTCCCGGCACATGCTCAACGTCGACCCGCCCGACCACACCCGGCTGCGGCGGCTGGTCTCCCGGGCCTTCGTGCCGGGAAGGATCGCCGCGCTCGAGCCGGCCATCCGGGCGATCGCCAGCAGCCTCCTCGACGAGCTGGACGCGCCGGCCCTGGCGCCACCGTCGACCTCATCGAGGGGTATGCCTACCCCCTGCCGTTCGGGGTGATCGGCGAGCTGCTCGGCATCCCCGCAGCCGACCGGCCGCGCCTGCACGCCTGGTTCGGTGTGCTGCTGACCGGATGGGCCGGTGACCCGCCGGCGGAGGCCGTCGAGGCATCGGACGGCATCGTGGCCTACCTGCGCGACCTGGTCGACGCCAAGCGGCATAGCCCGGCCGACGACCTGGTCAGCGTCCTGGTCGCCGCCACCGAAGGCGACGCGCTGACCACCCAGGAGCTGCTGTCGAGCCTGTTCCAGCTCATCGTCGCCGGCCACGACACCACGGCCAGCCTGATCGGCAACGGGGTGGTGGCCCTGCTGGACCACCCCGGCCAGCTCCAGGCGCTGCTGGCCGATCCGGGGCAGCTTCCCGCCGCGATCGACGAGCTCATCCGTTTCACCGCCCCGGTCCCGCATGCCACGTTCCGGGTGACGGCCGAGCCGGTGACTATCGGCGGCGTCCAGATCCCCGCCCACGAACAGGTGCTGGTCTGCCTGGGCTCGGCCAACCGCGATCCGGGCCGCTTCCCAGCCCCCGACGTCCTCGACATCGGCCGCGGCGACGGGCCGAACCTCGGCTTCGGCCACGGCATCCACTACTGCCTCGGCGCCCCCCTGGCCCGGCTCGAAGCCAAAGTCGCCTTCCAGACCCTGCTCGGCCGTCACCCGGACCTGCGGCTCGCCGCCGACCGCGACGCGCTCGCCTGGGCGCACGGCGACGGTCTTGTCCTGCGCGGCCTCCTCTCGCTCCCCGTCGTGCTCGGTCCCAGCCGGCAGCAGGGATAAACGACCATCTGTTCCCATCCAAACCAAGGAGACACCGATGACCATCACCGACAGCCCGGTCGACAATGGCGTGAACGTCCAGGCCCTGCTCGGGGCGCGCGAGGCGCTGTCCGCCGCCCCGGACGCGGCCCAGTTCACCTGGCGGGCCAGCTGCACCTGGCGCAAGGGCACCCACAGCCACTCCACCGTGGCCGACTTCACCGGCCTGGGCGCCGAGCAACAGCACCGCAGCACGTACGAGTTCGACATCGACCACCCCGAATGCTTCGCCTCCGAAGACAACGGCGCCACCCCGGTGGAGATCGTGCTGGTCGGCCTGGCCGGGTGCCTGACCGCCGGCGTCGCCTCGGTCGCCCAGCACCGGGGCATCCAGCTCCGGTCGGTCACCGCCACCATCGAAGGCCAGATGAACGTCCTGGGCATCCTGGGCGCCGACCCCGACGTCCGCAACGGCTTCGAGGCCGTCACGGTCCGGTTCGCCATCGACGCCGACGCCTCCCGCGACGACATCGAAGCGCTGATCGCCCAGTCACAGAAGCGCTCGGCGGTCTTCGACATCGTGACCAACCCGACCAAGGTGCTCGTCGAGCTGGCCTGACCGCCACGGCCCGGACGCCCGCATGATCCACACCACGGCCGTCGTCATCGGTGCCGGGCACGCCGGCCTGGCCATGAGCCGCCGCCTCACCGAACGCTCCATCGACCACGTTGTCCTCGAGCGCGGTGAGGTGGCGAACTCGTGGCGCACCCAGCGCTGGCCCAGCCTGCGGCTGCTCACCCCGAACTGGCAGACCCGGCTCCCCGGCCACCCCTACACCGGCGATGACCCCGACGGATTCATGCCCGTCGCCGACGTCGTCGCCACCCTCACCCGCTACGCCCGTCTCGTCGGCGCACCGGTCCGGACCGCCACGACCGTGCACACCCTGCGCGCCGCGCCTCACGGTTTCCAGATCCAGGCCGGCGACGACCTGCTCTGCGCCCGGGCCGTGATACTGGCGACCGGCGCGTGCACCCTGCCGGCCATCCCGGGCGTCGCCGCCGCCGTCCCCCCCTCGATCACCACGCTCACCCCGCTCGCCTACCGCGATCCCGGCCAGCTCCCCGACGGCGGGGTCCTCATCGTCGGCGCCTCGGCCACCGGCATCCAGCTCGCCGCCGAGATCCACCGGTCAGGACGCCCGGTAACCCTGGCGGCCGGGGAACACGTCCGGCTGCCCCGCACCTACCGCGGCCGCGACATCTTCTGGTGGCTGCAGGCAACCGGCCTGCTCGCCGAACGATACGACCAGATCGACGACCTCACCCGGGCCCGCCACCTGCCCTCCCCGCAACTCACCGGGACCCCCCAAGCCACCATCACCGACCTCAACTCGCTCGCGGCGCAAGGGGTCCGCATCGCCGGCCGCCTCGGCCGCGTCACCGACGGGGTGGCCCAGTTCTCCGGGGCACTCGCCAACACCTGCGCCCTAGCCGACCTGAAGATGAACCGGTTCCTGAACCGGGCCGACGAGTGGGCCACAGCCGCAGGCCTCGACGACGAGCTCCCGCCACCACACCGGTTCGCACCCACCCACGTCGACCCCCGCACCCCCCTCGAGCTGGACCTCACGAGCGGGGAGATCACCACGATCCTGTGGGCCACGGGCTTCCGCCCCGACCACTCCTGGCTCGACATCCCCGTGCTTGACCGTACCGGCCACATCCGCCACGACGGCGGCGTGGTCACCAGCGCCCCCGGACTCTACCTCCTCGGCCTGCAGGTGCTCCGCACCCGCGCCTCCACCTACATCCACGGCGCAGCCACCGACTCCCAGGCCCTGGCTAGCCACCTTCACTCCTTCCTCAACGGCCAGCACCGATGACAACCCGCCGCCACGCCAGACCGGTAATGGCCGTCGTCCCTCTGGATCCTGGAATGACACAAGCCATAGCCAGGCACCCGCGGCCTGCCTGCGCGATAACGGCTAATCTGTGCCTGACCGGCGGTTTGAGTCACACCGATCGAATACCAATCCGAATCGGCGATCTGTTTTCCTATCGAGGCGATAGGGAAAAGCTAGAAGGCGGATCATCGGCAATAGTCGGGAGAGCGTCGGCGAGTATCCCGGTTCGGGCATAGATATACATGCGTATGAAGTGCTCGTTTCCACATGGCGGCCCCGGGCCGCAGACGACGCCGATCATGGCGTGCCAGATCGGACTGCTCTGCCCTCCTCAGCTGAGGGATGACAAGCGTTCCGTTGTGGTGCTGGTAAGCAAGTCTCGTGCCGTGCGGCGACCCCTGTCCCCGCGCCCATTTCCGCTGGGTGATTTTCCGGTGAGTGCGTACCTGAGTACCTGTGGATGCGGTCAAGCTGTCGGCGCGTCGGGGAGGTCGGGCAGGGGATCTGCGGCGGTGATGGTGCAGGTGCCGGTGCGGAGGGTTGCTATCGTGCGTCTATGGGCGACGGGTGGCGCGTCTGCATTGCGTTCGGCGTCCTGCCGCGCAGCCGGCATTCCTTCCGGCAGGCGCTGATCTCTGCATTGGGCAGCCGCCTCGGCGATCAGGTGGCGGTCAGCTCGAGCCGGTGGGGTACCCAGATCTTCGTGTACGCCCCCAGCGCCGGATCGGCTGATGAGGCCGCGCAAGTGGCGCGTGAGGTGCTCGCGGGGCACGACGTCAGCGCGCCCGTCCGGACGGAGTTCTGGAGCCTGCGGGACCAGGAGTGGCGGGATGCGGCGGACGAGCCGTCCGCCGATCCCGTTGCCGAGCGGCAGGCTCTGCACGAAGCCCGTCAGGAGCGAGAGCGGCAAGCGTCGGTGACGTTCGGCCGTCCCGCGCGGGAGGTGTGGGTCGAATTGCCGTCACACGACGATGTGGTGCACCTAGCCGGGCATCTTGCCGCCCAGGGATGGCGGGTCCGCCCGCGCCGCAGGCACCTCATCGTCGGGGCGGACTGCGAAGACGACGCTAAGAGCCTGGCCCGGGAGCTCTCCGGTGACGGCCGCGCTGATGCGGATACGGCCTTCCGGGTCCGGCGGGTCGATATCTATGCATCCTGGACTGACGGTGGCGCCTTTGGCGGCGGTAGTTGATCCAGGTCGTTTGAGAGTCTTGCGGCCCGCGTTGCGGGCAGGAAGGCCCGGCATCAACATGGCTACGAGGAAGAAGCACACGCCGGAGCAGGTCGTGCGCAAGCTGGCGACCGCTGATCGCAAGCCCCCGCCGCGACAAGTACACGACCTGGACCGCCGTCGCGCCCGACTTGGTTTTTACCGTCCTGACATACGGCCCCAGCCCGCTCTACGGGCCACCGTTAGTGCGCAATTTCAGCTCTCCCGGCCAGCAAACTAGCAGGTCACCGCGCCGCGCCATCGGTTACGCCCGAATCTTGTCCCAAGACATCAGGTCAGGGCGGACTTGGCCAAGCCTGCCCGGGACGTTCGGCCAGGACACTCACCCGACGTGGTTCCGCGCGCTGCGACCGGCTGCGGTTCCAGCGTTTGGACATCGCCATGGTCCTGCATACCAGGAGCTTGCCCGACGCTCGACGCGGTAACGTCCGCGCCGGACGGGGGTCCGATCTCGAGCCAGCCGCCCACTACGCGGCAGAAGCGGACATTCACCCCAAATCTGATGATGCATAAATATGCATCTCGGGACGACTATCTATCGGGTCAAGCCGGACTGCTGAGCGGCAGGCCAGCGCCCTGATAACCGCGCGCCGACCAGCCGATCTGTACGCCCAGCGAAGTGTGACGGCGCACGCCTGGTCGCGCGCATATGTGGTCGGTCTGGGTGTGTCCGCAGCCGCTGGGCAGTTCCGGTGCCGGCTGCCTTCTGCCGGGATCGGCTGCCTTCGGGGCCTGGGCGGCTAGGCGGTTGCTGAAGGGGCTGGCTGGGGTCCGGTTGTTGCGGCCAGGCGTGCCTGTGCCTTGCGTCTGCGGTCGCGGCTCAGGGAGTAGGACAGGGTGCCGGAGGCGATGCCGAGCGGGATGACGAGCTTGCGCGCCAGCGCGGGACCGGGCTGCAGCCAGCCGCCGAAGCTGTCCTCCCGGCGCATCACCGGCCAGTTGGGCAGCACATCGAAGCCCCGCAGATCACGCCAATCCGCGCGGCCTCCTACTGCGTGCTGACGGACGGGAGCGGCGGTGGCTTCGATCCGGCGTTTCCCGCGCCGAGATCCCTCACATCCGCCGGGCAGAGCAACAGCAGGCCGCCAAGCAACTGGGCGTGAGCGAGGTCAAGTTCTTCGGTCTCGGCGAGCAGAGCCTGCTGGATGATCGGCGCGAACTGCATGAGAACCTCGTCCGCGTAATCCGGCAGGTGCGCCCGCAGCGGGTTGGTCACATGGAGTCCGGGGTGGAACTGGAAGAGGTTCCGTAGCTGTCACCCTGCTCATCTCGCGACTGGAGCGGCTGCGCTGACCGCGATCTATCCCGACGCGGGCAACCCGTTCGCCCTTACTCATCTGCGAGAGGAGGAAGGGCTGGAGCCGTGGACGGTCCCGAAGGCGTGGCTGATCAACAGCCCGGAGAGGGAAGTCAACCACTACGTGGACATCACTGGGACATTCGACCGCAAGGTCGCCGCCGTGACCCCGACTCTCCGAGCCTGGGGGTACCCGTCGCGACCCGAGAACACGCCGTAGGGCAGGTTCGCCACCCCGAACAGCGTGCCGGGCGGCAGCTCCAGCCAGGTCGCGGTCAGGCACCCTCCCCGTTGAGGTGGCGCAGGCCCTCCCCGACGTAAATCTGCTTCGGCCGGGAGATCCTCTGCTCCGGATCGACCGAACCCTCCTGCCACTGGGCGAGCCAGCCGGGCATGCGTCCGATCGCGAACAGCACCGGGAACATCGCCACTGGGAAGCCCATCGCCTGGTAGATGATGCCCGAGTAGAAGTCCACGTTCGGGTACAGCTTGTGGCTGACGAAGTAGTCGTCGGCGAGCGCGATTCGCTCGAGCTCCAGCGCGATGTCCAGCAGCGGGTTGCGCCCGGTGACCCCGAACACCTCGTCCGCGGCCTGCTTGATGATGGTCGCCCGCGGGTCAAAGTTCCTGTACACCCGGTGGCCGAACCCGATCAAGCGCAGCTCGCCCGTCCTGACCCGGGCGATGTAGTCGGGCACGTTGGCGACGGACCCGATCTCCCGCAGCATCTTGAGCACCTGCTCGTTCGCCCCGCCATGCAGCGGGCCGTACAGCGCCGCGGCCGCCGCGGCCGCCGCGGAATACGGGTCGCTCCCGGCGCTGGCCACGCTCCGCATCGCGCTCGCGGAACAGTTCTGCTCATGGTCGGCGTGCAGGATGAACAGCACGTCCAGGGCGTGCTCGAGCACCGGGTCCGGATCGTACTTGAGCTCCGTCATCTTCCACATCATGTTGAGGAAGTTGCCCGCGTAGGACAGGTCGTCGTCGGGATAGTTGTACGGCAAGCCCTGCGCGTGCCGGTACGCCAAGGCCGCGAGCGTGGGCATCTTGGCGATGAGCCGCACGACCTGCTCGTCCTGACAGGCCCGGTCGTGGACCGCCTTGGCCTCGGGGTAGAAGGTGGACAGCGCCGCCAAGGTGCTCACGAGGATGCCCATCGGGTGAGCGTCGTGGTGGAAGCCGTCGATGAACTTCTTGACGTTCTCGTGCACGTAGGTGTGATTGGTGATCTTCTGGGCCCACGCCGCTGACTCTTTCTTGTCTGGCATTTCGCCGCGCAGCAGCAGGAAGGCCACGTCCAGGAACGACGACCGGCTGGCCAGCTCCTCGATCGGGTAGCCGCGGTAGCGCAGGATGCCTTTCTCCCCGTCGATGAACGTGATGGCACTGCGGCAGCTCGCGGTGTTCTGGAAGGCGGGGTCGTAGGACAGCAACCCGAAGTCGTCATCGGATGTCTTGATCTGCCGTAGATCAGTCGCGCGGATAGCGCCGTCTACGATCGGGAGTTCGTAGCTGCGGCCGGTTCGTGAATCGGTAACTCGCAGCGTGTCGTTGGTGGTCATGTCTAGACCATAGGTGTAACCGCGGGTGTTAGACAGACCCTATGGCCTTAGGTCTCAGGGCCAAGGTTCGCTCACTGGCGGCCGGATCCCGACCAAACCCTAACGGTGATATACCGGACATAACGCCCGCACCGGGATGTCAGTGGCGTCGGGCGAGGTACAGATCAGCGGTGGACCCGTGCAGGCGCTGCGGCAGACCGCGTTCGAGCTGGAACGGGGCGGGGCGCCGACCGACCGCGTGCTGGTGGCTGGTGCACCCGGCCGACCCGGGCAAGGTCGCCGCGCTAGCCAGGCCTTTCGCACCAGCTAGGCCGCGCTCTACAGCGATGAGCGCATCAGCATGGCGTCTAGCTGAGAGTAACTACTGGCCACAGTCTTACCCGCCTGCGCGCCTGAGGGACCTGGCTCGCAGCGCCGCCTTCCAGGCCACGTCTGGCGGCTCGGCCGCGCCGGGCGCGGGCCACCAGCGGTCCTGGGCGAACGTGGACGGGTACCAGCGGTCGTCGGGGCCGAGCCGGATCCGCACGCCGGCGCCGGGATCGGCGATTGTCCCGGGGCTGACCTCCAGCTCGCCGATGGCGAGCGCGCGCTGCCTGCGGACCTCGCGCACGGCGTCCGCCATCTGATCGGCCGGGCATTCGGACGCCCCGACCGCGGCTGCTACCCCGCCGGTCCGCCGTGCCGGTAGGCGAGTACCAGCTCGCGCAGCTCATCCTCGGGAAGGCCGGTCAGGCGCGCCGCCCGGCCCACGTGCGGCGCGCCCTCGGGGGTGGCGAGGAGCCGGACCGCGTCAACGAGCGGATCTTCGTCGTCCGCCGCGGGGTCCGCGCCCGCGCGCATCGCCGCCGCCCGCCCGGCCGCGTCGTTAACGAGGAAATTCAAATACAGGAGATCCGGAACGGACCGTGGTGTCTCTTCCCGCCCCCATTCCTCCGCATTCACGCCGCACCCCCTGCCCCCTGGCCGAGGCTGACCAGGGCACGCAGCTCGCCGTCGTCGAGCTCGGTCAGCGCGGTCTCTCCGCCCGCGAGCACGGCTTCGGTCAGCCCGCGCTTGCGGGCGAGCAGCTCGCCGATACGGTCTTCCACGGTTCCCTCGGCAATCAGGTGTGGTGCACGTTCACGGTGCGGTGCTGCCCGATCCGGTGCGCCCAGTCGGTGGCCTGGTCCTCCACGGCTGGGTTCCACGGCCGGTCGAAGTGGATCACGTGGCCGGCCCTGGTCAGGTTCAGCCCGGTCCCTGCCGCGCGGACAGACAGGATGAGCGCCACGCCGTCGCCGGACTGGAACCGGTCGACGACCTCCTGCCGTTTCACGGCCGGGACGCCGCCGTGAAGGAACTCGCCGGGCATGCCCCGCGTGCACAGGTGCGCCCGGATCAGGTGCCCCATCGACACGTACCCGGTGAAGATCAGCGCGGCGTCCCCGGCGGCGGCCACCGAGTCCGTCAGCTCCTCAAGTGCCTGGAGCTTGCCGGACCTGGCCGCCTAGGCGCCGACGTCCCACCCGTCCGCTGGCTCCCGCAGGAAATGCGCGGGCGAGTTGCAGATCTGCCGCAGCGACTGGAGCAGGCGGAGCACCTGGCCCCGGCGGGCGATGCCCGTGCTGGCGGCTATCCGCGCCAGCGTGTCCGCGGTCGCCGCCTCGTACAGCGCGGCCTGCTCGCGGGTCAGCTGCACGTAGCGGTCGCTGACCACCTTCTCCGGCAGCTCGGGCGCGACGTCCGGGTCGGTCTTGCGGCGGCGCATGAGGAACGGGGAGACTAGCCGGCCCAGCCGCCGCGCCGCGCTGCCGCCAGCCTCCCGTTCGGCTGCCCGGCCGCGCTCCCTGAACGCCGCCAGAGTCCCGAACAGCCCAGGGTTCGTCCAGTCCAGGATCGCCCACAACTCCGACAGTGAGTTCTCGACCGGGGTGCCGGTCACCGCGATCCGCGCCCCGGCGGGCAGCGACCGAAGCGCCTGAGCCGCCTGCGAGCGGTGGTTCTTCACCTGCTGGGCCTTGTCGGCCACGACGAGGCCCCAGGGGACTTCCGCCAGCCGGCCGGCGTCGCGGAGCAGGGTGCCGTACGTGGTGACGACGACCTGCCCTTCCGGCGGGGCCGAGCCCGTCGAGCGATCGGCTGGCCGCGTGGTAGCGGCGCACCGGGACGTCCGGCGCGAATCGCGCGAACTCCCGCTCCCAGTTGGCCAGCAGCGATGCCGGGCAGACCACGAGCGTCGGACCCGCTGCGCGGTCCAGGCCGGCACGGTGCAGGTGGTAGGCGATGACCGTGAGCGTCTTGCCCAGCCCCATGTCGTCGGCGAGCAGCGCGCCGAAGCCGAGCTCGGTCGTCCGCGCGAGCCAGCGCAGGGCCCGGTGCTGGCCGGGCCGCGGCCGCTCGGGCCGCTCATCCACTCCTTCTTCGCCGACCACCTGATCACCGTCAAGGGGCTGCGCCCGGCGTCGGTGCGCAGCTACCGGGACACCATCCGGCTGCTGCTGTGCTTCGCCGCCAGCGACAAGCACACGAAGATCACCAGGCTCAGTGTCGAGGACCTGACCTTTGACCGGGTCCTCGGCTTCCTGCGCTACCTGGAACACGACCGCGGCAACCACGCCAGGACCCGCAACCAGCGCCTGGCCGCCCTGCACACGCTGTTCGGCTACATCGCCAGCAGGGAACCGCAGATGCTCGGCACCTGCCAGCAGGTGGCGGCCATCCCGGCCAAGCGGGCAGCACCAGCCCAGACCCGCTTCCTCGAACGCGACGAGCCTCTTCCATGTCCTCCAGGCCGGTTTATCCCGGCGCTTTCCCCGACTCCGCCATTAGAGATCAACACCAAAGCGAAGATCGAGGCGCTCCGCAACACCGAGCCACCCGGTACTTCGGCGGGACCCCGCGCTCGCCCCGTCTGGCGGACCGACGAGGCGCTGCTCAACTGACTGTCATCACTCTGACCGCTATGTGGCCGGTGGCGGGCTGTTGATCCCCATGTCGCTGGACGCCGGCCGTCATCGGCCACATAACGCGGCTCAGCACAGAAGTACGAAAATGTGGCGCGCCACATTTTCATACACGAGCCGCCGGGGTGCCCGCCCAGGAATTCAAACGCGGCCACGTGCGCCTCCACCCACGCGCGCCGGGTCATGCTGACGGCCCAGGCCTGGCCCCCCGATGCCCCGCCACGACCCATCGGCGGTCTTCCGGATCAGGAAGAAGTAGGTGACCAGGTCCTCGGCCGCGATGTCGGCGGGGTATCCCGACAGCTGGGCAAGCCCGGCGTCGGTCAAAACCTCGTCGGCATGCTGTCCCCCCTCGCGGCGTGTGACGGCACCTGCCGGGGAAGCCAGCACCCGCGGCCCGCCACGCTATCAACGGCAAAGCGCGCCGCTGCTCAGGAAACC
Source organism: uncultured Actinomycetes bacterium (assembly GCA_963801155.1). Classification (GTDB taxonomy): domain Bacteria; phylum Actinomycetota; class Actinomycetes; order Streptosporangiales; family Streptosporangiaceae; genus Palsa-504. The sequence continues at coordinate 346,805 of CAWDEB010000027.1, read as the reverse complement.
CCGTAGCGGATAAGCGGAGAGCCGGATGGGGTCATGCCCGTCCGGTTCTCCGTGCCCGTCTGGCGATCTTTTTCTGGCCGGACGGTTCGTGGTTCCGCGGTCCCTACATGGTTCGCGGTTCCCCGGTCCCTACATGTACAGGCCGCCGTTGACGGGGTAGACCTGGCCGGTGATGTACCCCGATTCGGGGTCGGCCAGGAACTCCACCACCCGGGCGACCTCGTCCGGCTGGCCGAGCCTGCCGACCGGGACCCGGGCGACGACCTTCGCCAACGCGTCGGCCGGGACCGCCGCGGTCATGTCGGTGGTGATGAACCCCGGCGTGACGGTGTTGACCGTGATGCCCTTGCTCGCGGTCTCCAGGGCCAGGCTCATCGTCAGCCCGAACATCCCCGACTTCGCGGCCGCGTAATTCGCCTGCCCGAACCCGCCGGACGAGCCGATGATCGAGGAGATGTTGACGATCCGGCCGTAGCCGCGGTCCAGCATGTGCTGCAGCACGGCCCGGGACGCGTAGAACGCGCCGGACAGGTTGACGTGGATGACGTGGTCCCACTCCCGCGGATCCATCTTCCGCACCATCTTGTCGATGGTGATGCCGGCGTTGTTGACCAGGATGTCCACGTGCCCGTGCCGCTCCAGAACCTCGCCGAAGACTCGGAGGACGTCCTCGTTGTGGCCCACGTTGCCCTGGTGGATGCTCACGCCCCGATCGGCGTACTTGTCCGCGAACTCCCGGGCGTGATCATGCCTGGTGGCATAGCCGGCGGCGATCGTGACCCCCCTGTTGAGCAGCCGCTCGCTGATGGCCAGCCCGATGCCGCGAGTCCCACCCGTGACCACCGCGACCTGCCCGTTCATGTCACCCATGGTGTACCTCCGATGCTGCCGGTTTGGCGGACCTGAATCAGCCGGGCACGTACTCGCCCGTGGCATCCGCGATGGCCTGGTGCCGTACGCTGCCCATGGGAGGCGGCTTTTCGCCTTCGCCTGTCCCGGGGGCGGGCCACGTCGTCCGGTCCTCCCGCCACGAGCCGCGGTGCCTGGTGGCCGAAGCGCGCCAGGCCCCGGGGATCAGGGCCTGCGTAGACGGCCGCCTCGTACCGGGCCTTCGGGCCGGGCGGGTTGACGATGCCGACGATGTGGCCGCCGCTGGACAGCACGTGACGCACCGTGCCGCCCATCAGGGCGCCCGTCTTGTACGACCCATGCCAGGGCACGATGTGATCGTTGATCGTGCCGGCCACGTATGTGTCGTTCCGCACGCCGGCCAGCTCGAGCTCGCCCCGGACCAGCTCATTGCGCATGTACAGGGAGCGCAGGCAGAAGGAGTGCATGGCGGCGGGCATCCGGGTGCTGTCCCTATTCCAGGCCAGGATTTCGAACGCAGGCGGATCCTGGCCCATCAGCCAGTTCGGCACTACGTAGCTGAAGATGAGGTCATTGGCCCGCAGGATGCCGATGGTGGCCGCCATCCGGCGGCCCTGCGGGACGCCCTTGGCCGCCATCTGCCGCTCCAGCCGGGTCACACTCTTGGACCCGGTGACGGTCATGGGCACGCCGGGCTCGCTGTAGTCCGGCAGGGTGTTGAGCAGCATGATGGAGCCGAGCCTGTCGTCGCCCGTCTCGGTGAGGTACGCCGCCAGCAGGCGGTCAGCGCGCCGCCGAGGCACAGGCCGATAATGTCGATCTTCGGCGCGCCGGTGATCTCGGTGGTGATGACGTCCAGCGCTTCCCGCGGGCCGCCGAGGTAGTCGTGCAGGGTCACGCCGCCCATCAAGGGGTCCAGGTTGCGGTAGGAGATCGCGAACACGGTCCGCTCGTGCCGGACCGCCCATTCCAGGAAACTGCGGCCCGGTGCCGGGTCCATCACGCAGTACTTGTTGGTCCACGGCGGGCTGGCCAGCAGCGGGACCGCGCGGACCTGCCCGGTCTGCGGCACGTACTCGATGAGCTCCATCAGATCGTTCTTGAACACGATCTTGCCGGGCGTGGCGGCGAGGTTCTCCCCGAGCCGGAGGCCGGGTGTCCACCTGGCGGGGGCGGCCGCCGTTGTTGAGCAGGTCGTCGATGAAATTCCCGGCCCCGGCGGCCCCGCTGGCCCCACCGGTCTCCAGTGCCCGCTTGAGCGCGGCCGGGTTCGTGAACAGGAAGTTCGCCGGCGCGAGCGCGTCCAGCAGGAAACCGGTGGCGAGCCGGGCCTTGGCGTCGCCGGCCGGGTCGCCCGCCCTGGCCGCCCCGGCCGCCAGCAGGTCGCTCGCCAGCTGCGACGCGGTCAGGTAATCCTGCTGCATGGCGAAGAACGCCGGGTTCCTGTTCCATGTCGGGTCCGCGAACCGCTTGTCTTCCTCCGGCACGTGGATCGGCGGCTTCAGGTCCATGCCAAGCCAGCTTGGCGTGGCCAGCTCCAAGGTGTCCAGCGCACGACGGGTCATGCCAGCCCGCGCACCGTGACTCATCCCCCCACACTGCTGGGTTTCTAATGAGCCCGGCTAGGGCCGGAAGTCCCATCCCGACGATCGCCTCCCCGGTCTCGCACCGGGTCAGCCAGCTCAGCGACCAGGGCAGCAGCCCACAGGCGACGCGCCCACGCCAGCGTCCAGGCTAGCCAATGAAGCTGCACGCCGGAGCACAGCGGACTTGGCGGCCAGGGCGGCGAGGTCGGGAGCACCGGACGATAGCAGGCCTTGCGGGAGATTCACGCGGGCAAACTATCCCCGATATCGAGCGGCCTGCACGGGTGACGCTCGCCGCGTACTCTTTCCCCCGTGCCGGAACCGAGCGACGAGGAACTGGACGCGCTGGTCGAAGAGGCCACGGTCGACGCGTACGGCGATGACGAGCAACTGGGTGGCTTCGCCGTGATGATCGAGGACAACCTGGAGGTCCCCTTCCAGACTACGGTTCTGGGCGTGACGGTGACGGTCCAGAAAGTCACCCAGAACGGAGTCCGGCATCGTCGCCAACTGCGTCCGCGACGGCCACCACCAGGCGATCTCCGTCCTCGACCTGCCGCTGCCCGAGCCGCCGCCGAGAGGCGCGGAGTGGATCGCCGCCTACCGGCACTGGGCGTGTGGCCTGTGAGGGAGTACCCGGGCGTGAAGATGTCCTGGGTCGAACTGGACCGGATCGTCTCGGAGGAGATTGTCCGCGACGATGGCATCCGGCGCCGTGCAGCGGAAAGCGGCAGGCCGCTGCGGTCGCGCGCCACGGGCATGAGCGACGACGACCTGCTCGCGAAGCTCTGTGGTCTCGGGGTGGACGCGGACCGCGAGAAGCTGGCGAGGCTATGCGAGGGAGCGCTGTCCGCCGAGGAAGTGGTCAGCGAGCGGCTCGGGTTGCACGATTGGGATGCCGACTGGGCCTGGATCTGCCTGACCGAACTCTGGCAGCGCTGGTGGCCGGAGAAGGCATGCCTGGAGCTCCTGGACGATAAGGTCCAGGAGGGTTACGACGCCGACCAGCGCAACGACTTCGTCACCAGCGGCAGGATATGGCTTGGTGCCTGGTTGGATGTGCTGCGGATGTGTGATGCCATCGGTGCCGGGTCGATCAGGGAGTTCGAGGCCGTTCCCGATGACGCAGTCGCTGTTCAACTGGTGCCAGGACCTCGAAATGGCGCTGCAGAATGGCGGGGAGCATGACCCGGAGTCGCGGACGGCGCGGATCGAAATGGCCGCGGAGTGGCTCCGGAGGTTCCCCACTGAAGACACGCTGACCAACGGGAACTTCCGCAGGGCGTTGGCCGGCTCCTATTTCGGGACCGGGCATCAGCAGAAGGCGGACGAGTTGTACCAGTCGTGGCTGGACGACGATCCCGCCTGGGGATGGGGATGGATCGGACCTGCGCCGCATCCTCCGCGGGCAGCCCGGCCAGCGCGGCTTCCAGCAGGCCGTAGTCGATCGTGTCATGTCCGCTGACCCAGGCCCGGCCCTCCTCGCCGTCGACGAGCTGCGGCAGCGTGCCCGTCAGCAGGACGGCGAACGCCTCCTCGTCAATCCGCCCGGCGGCCAGCGCGGCGTGCCCGCAGCGGAACTGCGGCACCAGCGACAGTTGCACCAGCGACGTCACCGCGTGATCGGCGCACAAGATCGTGTCGCACAGCTCGAAGGACGCGTCTGCCCGCGCGGCCGGGGCACGCGTACAGCCGAGCCTGGAACTCCCGCAGCCCCTTTACGCCTGGGACCGCGCCACCGCGTCCGCGAGCTGCGCCGGATCCGGCGGCGGCGCCGCCAGCCCGGCCGTGCGCGGAACCGCCAGGTCACCGCGCCAGGCCGATTGTAGCCGCCCGCCCGGGCGTGAGAGGACATCCAGCACAGCCGTTCCCTCTCGATGCGGATGTGACGCAACAACACCCAGCATGAGGAAACGGCCGCATGCTACGCTAGCAAACATTATAGGCTGATAACAGCCCAGATCAGGCCTAGAATCCGAATCTAGGTTAAAACCTAAGATCATCGCCGTCGCTCCGAGCCGGTCCGCATGCCGCTCATCCCGCACGACGACCCCCGGGTCATCGACTCCACCGGTGCCCTCGACTTGTGCGCCCACGCGATCGAGATGGGCGCTGACGCCGCCGACATCGGGCTCACCATCCACCCGCATCCCACCCTCTCCGAGACTGTCGGCGTGGCGGCCGAGGCGTTTGAAGGCACGATCACCGACCTGTATCGTCCGAAGAAGAAGGAGCTCGCACTGGAGGTTGTCATGCCTGGTTCTGTCATCGTCGCAGGCGCCCGGACGCCGATCGGCAGGCTGTCCGGCGCGCTGAAAGGCTTCAGGGCTGTTGACCTGGGCGGCCTGGCGATCAAGGCCGCGCTGGAGAAGGCAGGCGTGACCGGCGAGCACGTCGGCTACGTGATCATGGGGCACGTGCTGCAGGCCGGCGCCGGGCAGATCACCGCACGGCAGGCCGCGGTCCGGGGCGGCATCCCGATGACCGTGCCGGCCCTGACGGTGAACAAGGTCTGCCTGTCCGGCCTGGACGCGATCGCACTGGCCGACCAGCTGATCGGCTACGGCGAATTCGACATCGTAGTGGCCGGCGGGATGGAGTCGATGACCAACGCGCCGTACCTGCTGCCTCAGGCGCGGGCCGGGTACCGGATGGGCAGCGGCGAGCTGGTCGACTCGATGATGCACGACGGGCTGTTCTGCACCTTCGACGAGCTGGGCATGGGCGCGGCCACCGAGACCTACACCAAGCTGGCGAGCATCTCCCGCGAAGAACAGGACGCCGTCTCGGCAGCGTCGCACGGGCGGGCCGCGGCGGCGATGAAGAACGGCGTGTTCGACGAGGAGATCGTCCCGGTCCCGGTGCCGCAGCGCAGGGGTGACCCGGTGCTGGTCACCGAGGACGAGGGCATCCGCCCGGAGACCACGGCCGAGACGCTGGCCAAGCTGCGCCCGGCGTTTTCCGCCGACGGGACGGTCACCGCCGGGTCCTCCTCGCAGATCTCCGACGGCGCCTGCGCGGTGGTGGTGATGTCCCAGGCCAGGGCCGAGCAGCTCGGCGCGCCGGTGCTGGCCGGGATCGGCGCGCACGGCGTGGTGGCCGGCCCGGACCCGTCCCTGCTGTCCCAGCCATCCAACGCGATCAGGAAGGCGCTGGACCGCGAGGGCCTCAGCGTCGATCAGGTGGACCTGTTCGAGATCAACGAGGCGTTCGCCGCGGTGGCCATCCAGTCGATGCGCGACCTGGAGATCGGCAGCGACATCGTCAACGTCAACGGCGGCGCGATCGCGATGGGCCACCCGATCGGCGCCTCTGGCGCCCGGATCGCCTTGCACCTGGCCCTGGAACTGCGCCGCCGCGGCGGCGGCACCGGCGCTGCGGGCTTGTGCGGTGGCGGCGGCCAGGGCGACGCGCTCATCCTGCACGTGCCTGCGTGACGGGCTGTCCACCGGAGCCGACTGACAGTCACTCCCCAGTGACGCCGTCGATCTGCTCGCAGGCAATCACTCAATCTGATACATCACCTTGCGGATGAGCAGGCGGGTACGCGCTCACCAGGCAGAACTGCGATCGAGATATGCGCCGCAGAGGTGGTCCGCCACCGGGGAGCCAAAAGGGGGAGCCAACGGCATCTGCTGAAGCCGATGCATCGTGGCTGCTTCCCCTGACCCCGCCCTACGGCGACAGCACCTGCACCGCGATGCCCTGGGCGCGGCACCGCTAGCCGCCGATACCGCCTTCTCGCAGGTGCTGGGCCAAGGCATCGCAGCGGCACCCTGGCGGCCGTGGAGTGATCACTGCGGGCTGCACGTCATCTCTTCCTGGCTACCTGAGGTCGACCCTGTCCGGCATGCATGTGCGTGAGCCGCCGTAGCCGTGACCAGCCCGGAACGTCCCAGCCGGCTGGCCCGGGGCATCGGTCCTTTCAGGGGATTGCCGTTAGCCTGCTGACGTGAGGACTGCCCTAGCGCCCCAGGTCTGGTTGCATGCCGGGCCGCTGCGAGGAAACCGCGGCGCAGGCTGAGCGGCTGGGCTGGTGCTGGTGTCCGGTCCGGCCGGGGTGGGCCAGTCCCGGCTGGACTGGGAGTTTTTCAAATACATCGACGGCCTGGTCCAGGAGGTGTGGTGGCACCGGGGCCGGTGTCTCTCCTACGGGGACGGGTGGCGTTCTGGGCGCTGGCCGAGATCGTCCGGCAGCGGCTTGGCATCGCCGAGGAAGACACCGTCGTCGCAGCGACAGCCAAGCTCGCAGACGGGCTGGACCGCTTCGTCTCCGACCCCAGCGAGCGGGGGTACATAGGTGCGCGGCTGGGTCGGCTGCTCGGCGTTGCTTGGACGGGGATGACGGGGCCGTACTGTCGCGGGAGGCGCTGTTCGCTGGGTGGCGGCTGTTCTTCGAGCGCCTCGCAGCGGAGCAGCCGGTGGTGCTTCTGGTCGAGGACGCCCAGTACGCCGACGCAGGGCTGCTGGATTTCCTGGATCATCTCATCGACTGGATGCGGGACCTGCCGGTCTTCGTGCTGGTGTTCGCCCGGTCCGAGCTGGGCCAGACCCGGCCGGGGTTCGGTGCCGGGCGGAACCGCAGCACGCTGACCTTCGCGATTAGCAACCTGGCCCAGGCGCTGCTGATACTCGGCGACTGGGACACCGTCGAGGCCGAACTCACCCAGGCAGCAGATGCCCACGGCCTGGCCCATAGCGAGCGCCTCGCCTGCTACCGGGGCTGGCTGGCGGCACTGCGCGGCGATACCGCCACCGCCGAAACGATGCTGGCAGGACTAGTAGACTTGCGGGCCAGCGAAGATCCCCAGGACAAGGCCGAGATCAGCGTCGTAGAGGCCTTCACCGCCGCCGCCCGTCACCAGCCACAGGACGTGCTGCGCCGCGCCCGCGGTACGCTCACCCACGCCGACGCCCTCGGGATGACCCACGAATTCCTGCGCTGGGCGTGGCCGCTGGCCGCCCGCACTGCCCACGACCTGGGGGACACCGTCGCCACCGGCGAACTGCTCATGCTCCTTGACCCCTACCAGCCCGGGCACCTGGCCCCGATGCAGCGGGCCGAACGCGACCTGGCCCGCGCCCGCCTGGCCGCCAGCGACGGCGACCCGGCCGCCGGGGCGTCCTTCGCCTCGGCGATCAGCGGCCTGCGCGAGCTGAGCACCCCCTACCACCTGGCCCACGGCCTGCTCGATCACGCTGGCCACCTCACCCGCCGCTACGACGCCGAAGCCGCCGACGCCGCTATCGCCGAAGCCCGCGACATCGCCCATAACCTCCGCTGCCAGCTACTGCTGGACCGGGCCGCGACCATCACGCCTGCAAATTCCCCAGTACAAGGATTAGGTCCCGCTGCGGCCCGATCTGGACCGATCCCGGCCGCGGCCGAGGTCATTCCCCGGCCACAGCGCGCCGAACGGAGCGGCGGACCGTCTTACCCCGAGCGGCTCGCAGGCGCACACGATGCCCAGATCTGGCCGACCAGCGTCTCGTCCGGCATCGACCCTACGTCCGCGCATATCGGGCAGGGGATATCGCTCGTCAAGCGGTGCGGAGCGAAAACTACAGTCCGTGACGAGAAAGCGGTGGCTCTATACACCTGCCGACTCTGCGCTGCGCGCGCGGCTTGGAAGCATAGTAGATATGGCGCGCATATCGGCCATGTGCGGGCAGGCGGGACGTTATCGAACACGGGGGACAGGCAGCGTCACGGTGGCACAATGACCGGTATGTCGGCTCCCCGCGGCGAGGACCGTGCCGAACCTGCAGCCGGGCCGCCCGAGTCCACCGAAAGCTCCTCGGCCGACGGTTCGCCCGAGCGGCAAAGCATGCCCGTCGCCACGCGCTCGATCTGGGTCCTCGAGCACGTGCAGGACTGGGTCACGGTCGCCGTGGGGGTCGTGTTGATCGTGCTGGCTGCCACTCTACTGATCGCCGGGATCGTTGATTTCCTCGATGGGTCCTCTGGACCGATCTCGGCAGGCGCCCCAATCCTGCTCGACCGCGTCCTGCTGGTATTGATCCTGGTCGAGATCGTCTACACGGTCGTGCTGTCCTTGCGCGCGCACCGTCTGGTCGCTCAGCCGTTCATCGTCGTCGGGCTGATCGCGGTCGTCCGGCGCATCCTGTTCGTGCTGACTCCCGGCAGCCAGAACACGGTCAGCACGTCGGAACTGGCGCTGCTCGTCGCGATGGTGGCCGTGTTCGTGGCCGGGCTCGTCGTGGTCAGCCGCTTCGAGAAAGGCGATGGCTGAACGGGATGCCTGACCGCACAGCGACCTCAGGTCACCGAGCCGGGCATCAGTAAGAACTCAGCAGTGGCCATGCGCGGGCCTGCGGGCCTCCTCATCCGCAGTACGGGTCACCGGCCGGGTTGACTGTTCTGCATCCGGACAAGGACTTGGAGATCATCGCCGAAATCACCGATCAGGCCCTCGAACGCCCGAACCTCAGCTAATCCATCTGCCGACCCAGGCAACCCCCTTCCTCGTGACCAGGTCGTTCCCGTCCCTCACGCAGAGTCGGACCTCAGCCAGCCGTGTCAGCGAAGCATGGCCGCGTACATATCAACCCGATCGGCGCAGCACCGATGGTCACAAGGACGGCATGTCACGACGTACAGAACGAACGAGGCGGATCGGCGTGGGGCACAGGGATGTTGTAACGGGGCGGGTTTGGCAGCCAGTCGCCTCTGACGCGATTTGCAGTGTGCTAGATCGCTGACCAGGCGCTCGGGCCCAGCCGACCTCGTGGCCGCAGCCGACGCACCGCTCGCCGGTTCGATTCTCCCGGCTCTGCCGTATCTGGCAGTGACAGGCGATCCCGCGAGTATCTGGCCGTCTTGGGGACGCCGGGGCGGGTTGTCCACGTCGAGGTGAACCGGCGGTCAAGCCTCGCGGAGCATCCCCCGGCGGCGCCGGGCAGGTCCCGCAGTGGCGGATATCCGGCGGCCGCCATGCCAGGCCGCGGCAACCCTGGTGGCCGGCCGAACGGCTCAGCCCGATGCGCCGGCGGCGGGGTCGGTGACGCCGAACGCGTCGCCCAGGCCGGTGAGGTCAACGGGGAGCCGTGCCTGCTCAGGCACCAGGCCCAGGAACGGGCGCATCGCCTCCAGGGCGGCCAGGATTTCGCGGCCGACCTGCTGCGCGGACCGCATCGCATCCACAGAAACCAGGATCCCGCGGTCGGGCGGTCCATGTGCAGCCACCCCACGTCCGCCGGGTCCATCCGCTCGGGCCGGATCCCGCCGACAGTCATCGTGCACCCTCCGACGTCGTTCTCTGCCGGCCCCAGGCCTGCACCAGCCCGGATGCCGTGCCGGCCGGCGCCGGCCAGGCCGGGCGGATGTTCAGCCGGCGCCGCTCGCGGTGCTGCCGGCGGGCGCCCCACCCTGCTCGGCTGTGCTCCCGGAGATGGTGCGGCTGCCGCCGGGAGCATGGGTGATCTGGACCCGGCGGGCCTGGGTCTTGGGCGAGACGGGGATAGTCACGTGCAAGACACCGTCGGCGTAGCCGGCAGTGAGGTTCTCCGAGTCCACACCCTCGCCGAGGGACAACTGCCGGGTAAACGACCCCTGGGGCCGCTCGGCGACAATGACCTGCTCGCTCTCGCCATAATGCGGGCTGCGTTCGGCCCGGATCGTCAAGGTGCTGTGCTCGACCGTGACCTCGACGCTGTCCGGGTCCACGCCCGGCAGGTCGGCCTCGACGTGATAGCTGCCATCCCCGGCGCGGTAAACATCCATGGGCATGCCGAGCGGGGCACGCGTCCCGGTCGCGGCCATCGACAACAGCCGCTCCCAAGGGTCCCGGAAGGGATCGAACCTGATCACTGCCATCACTTGCCTCCTCCTCCTACGATGCCTGCAGAAAGTGTCCTGGCACGGGCGGTGATCACGCGGCCAGCCCGAGGCCAGCCACCGCAGGACTCGCGCCTCTTGCCGGTCACGTCCTGCTCCCGCCAGGCCAGGCAGCACGCAGTCACTCTGATGGCGGTATCGCCACTGACGGCCGGTCCTGAGCCGGCCATCTGGCCGCGGCCACCCAGACCGGCCCGGCCTCGGTCACCGAGTCTGCCGGGCAGATCTGGGCGCCTACGTTCTGCGGGAAGCCTGGATAAACCAGCCCGCCGCCACCACAAAGGCGAGCGCCACAATTACAAGGGCAACAGCCCCGGCACCAATGAGTATCGCAGCGAAAGTTTCCATCATGCCACCTATCGTGATTATCTCCATCTGCCTGCAGAGTCCACCCCCTGTCAGACTCACACCAGGGACTTTGGCCTCTTCCGGCGGGGCTAAAGTCCTGTTCATAGGAGGTCTGCAAACGCCGGACCAGCCCCAAAGCTGCCCATCTCGCGGCCGCACCGAGCAGGACTAGCCAAGCCGAGGGGGGCAACGATCTGCCTGATCTGCGCGCGCCTATGCAGGCGAGCCGCACGGATGACAGCTACGCGGAATCGATCTGGCCGTCCAGAGACGTAAGCCGATAGCGGAGCGCATCCTTGTGCGCGGCCGGCAAGATCGCTGGACGGCGAATGAGCATGCCGAACGGTGAATAACAATCCGGAAGGTGAATAACAATCCGAAAGGGTAATGCTCCCTATTCGCCGCGTGCGGTCGTCTCTGCTGCGAAGTTCGCTGCGCGCCCAGATCGGCCCGTTCTCGCACGCCTTGGACGACCATCTTGGTCGCCCGCCAGGATGTCCCGAACGGCGGTTCAGGTTGCAGCGATGACGTGTGTGGCTGCCGCACTCGGTGACTGATTGGGATCATGCCGGCGAGCCTGCTGGTAGCGTCGTCCGCCTAGTTGTCAATTAGGGCTGCGGCGCAGGTTCGCCGGGCCGCTGGGCTGGCGCCAGCCGGTGGTGGCACGGCTGGAAGCCGCCGAGCACAACCCGACCATGGACACCATGCTTACCCTGGCCCGCAAGCTCGGCCTGCGGGTACAGGTGGATGTCGGCCCGAAGACTGGTGTGGTCGCCAAGGTCACCAAGTCCCGGGCAGCCTGACGACCCGCCCGCGCACCTCAGCTCTCCGTAAGCATTGCGGTCCTGGTCTGCGGGATCCAGTGATCCCCGCACCGATCGGAGTCAGAATTCTGCCTTCGCCCGGCCGAGATGGAACCTAGTGCAGGTGGATGAGCACGAGGTCTTTGAGCCCGATCATGGCCAGGCCCAGGCCTACCGCAATCAAATTAGCGAACAGGAGTTGCCGTCCGCGCAGCCCGCCCGATCGCCCGGCGGCCCATGCGTACCCCGTCAACAGCACGACGACCACGACCAGCCCGACGTTGGCAGCAGTAAGCGCGGAGGCGCCGGCTACCCGGGCCAGCATCAGCGCCAGCAGCGGCAGGAAGGACGCACTGACCATAGGCCAGGTCGCGGCGAGCTGCTCGCGGATATAATCCCACGTCGGGAAGACCCCGCCAGCCACTTGCTCGCCCAGCAAATCGGCGTACTGTTCGGCGAGCCAGTACACCACCAGCGAGGCCACCACCCCGACCACCAGCACATCAGTGGGCAACCTGCCCCCAGCCGTGTCCAGGATCGCCGCGGTGATGATCGCGCCGTAGATACCGGCAGCACGGCGTCGTCCAGACGCCTGTGCTGAGGGTGCGGGTAGCCTGCCGCCCGCCGCGATGTCAGCCATACGTGTCCTTCCTAGCGGGAGGCCGTGCCTGGTGTAGTTCACCGGCCGGAACGACATGGTAATTAGCAATTAGAGCGTGGTAGGCATCATGACCGTCCGGCCGTCGATCCCGGCCGGGTTTTCCGGCTCGCCGGCGTCCACCACCACTTCTTCGGCTCATCGGCGGCTGGGCCCTGGTCGACGTGCTCCTTAACGTCTCCAAGTCCTTTGACACCGTGATCAGGGCCGACTGGCTGTGGGTCATCACAGCCTTCGTCCCGGCCCAGCTGGCCTACCTGGCGCCGGCCTGCAAAACGCTGGCAGCGTGGCCGACCCGCTTCCGTTCGGGCCGGCGGTGGCCGTCGAGGTCGCCAGCTCCTTCAGCGCGCTGGCTGGCGGCACGCCCGCGGTCCTGGCCACCAGGGTGCGCTTTTCCCACCAACATGGTTACGACGCCACGGTGGCGCTGAGCTCGGCCGCCATCATGATCACAGCCAGCTGGGTCGCCATCGTGGTGCTTTTCCCTTTGCTCGCTGCCGAGCATATACGCCCCCGGGTGCGCCAGGTCTGGGGAAACCTCAGGCAGGTAGCCATCTCCCCGCGCAAACTGGTGCTGCTGGCCAGCGGCTCGTTCGCCCGGCAGCTGCCGGTGGCCATGACCTTGCCGTGTCACTGCGGGCGTTCGGCGACTATCTCTGGCTTCTGCGCGCGCACGCATTTTCCGCCGTCCGGCGCGCTCCTATACGAACCACAAGGATGAATTGACGATCGCCGCGACCGTTAGGACTACCGGGTAGTGCATAACTAATTTATACGGACACGCAACGCAATCATTCCGGCATGAGTGAGCGTTGGCGGTCGCGCCGATCACCCTGATATGAGCGCGGCGCGGACTATGCCGTCACGCCCCCGTCAGCGTGCCGAACGGCGGATTCGTACGCGTATCGGCATGCAGTGAAAGGTCACGCTGAGCAGTGCCGCGCAATGGGATAGTTCAGATGTTTGACTCGTCGGCGGGGAGATCAGCGGGTGGCTGCGGAGATCCGCCCGGGTCGCGGGTACCAGGACATGTGAGCCCGAGCGTATAGGCGGTCATGGACAGCGACCCGTAGGCGTAACCGTCGACGAGGATATTGACGTCGTCGGAGGCAGCGCCGGCGAGCCCGGCGAGATATAGCAGCGGGATGAAGTGGTCCGGCGTCGGTACCGCAGCGCCGTAGTCGCGATGAGCGTCGAGCCGGGCGGCAGCCGTCGGCTCGGACAGCATCTGGGCTCTGGCGTCCTCATCGAAACGTCTTGCCCAGTCGTAGCCGTCGTCGGCCAGTGCCCAGTTCACCGCGCGCAGGTTGTGCACGACGTTGCCGCTCGCGACCACCAGGATGCCGCGTTCGCGCAGCGGCGCCAGCTTCCTGCCGAGCTGCAGGTGATAGTCAAAATCCTTGTCCGCGTTGACCGACAGCTGGACTACGGGGATGGACGCATCCGGGAACGCGTGGACCAGAACCGACCACGTGCCATGGTCGATACCCCAGCTATCGACATCTGCTCCGATCCACGTGGGCTTCACGACGTCCTTGATCTCCGCGGCGAGCTCCGGCAAGCCGGGTGCCGGGTACTGGACGTCGAACAGCTCCTGGGGGAAGCCGTAGAAGTCGTGAATGGTGCGCGGCCGCGGCATCGCGGTGACCGCGGTCGCGTTGATGTACCAGTGGGCGGACACGACCAGGATCGCGCGCGGGCGCGGCACCGCCTGCCCGAAGGCTCGCCACGCCGAGGAGTACCGGTTGACCTCGAGCGCGTTCATCGGGTTGCCGTGCCCGAAAAACGCCGCGGGCATCAACGTAGCAGCGCCGCTGACATCGGTCATGCCGTCCTCCCGCCCGCAGAAACCAGCACCATGACACTACTGCGCCACCTATCCCGCCGCGCCTGCGGCCGGCACCGGCAGACAGCGGCGATTCTGGAATGCCGATGGCCAGCCCGGGATACCCGGCCGCTGAGGAGACATATGGACCCGGGGTCTGTCCGGTGACATCAGTTCGGTGTTCGTCAGGCTTCTGCCCAGGTGGGGTCGCGCCGTGCGGTGGGGGGAAGCGGAGCCGGGTGACTTGCCGAGGCGAAAGAGCATCTGAAGGTGCTGACCGGCTGGGGCGTGGGCGGAGGCTGCCTGGCGGGTCCTGGGATTCTCCACGATGGCTGTGAGCGGGGCGACGGCCAGGCCGGATATGTGGGCGGCCAGGGTGAGGTGCTGCCACGCCAGCCCGGCGCGGACCCAGGCTGCCTCGGTTTCCTCTGTTGAGGTCAGCAAGCCGATCAGCGGCCCGGCCGCGAGGGCTTGGGCGTCGCGCTCTCCCATTTGCGTTCAGCGGCTCACCTGAAGTGCTGAGCGCGGTGATGAGGGCTTCCGCGGCGTCCGGTGGCAGGGGCACGGTCATGCCGTCACGCCGGGGATCTGCTGGGTCGGCCCTTAGCCAGCCCGCCAGCTCCTTGGCGAAAGAGCCTGTCCGGGTAAGATCGCCGACGGCTTGCCGATGGAGGGCCGCCATGTGTTCCCGGGTCTCTGGGTCAGCGACATAGTGGACGCCGATACCCTGTGGCCAGGCCAGTTGCGGCGGCTCGACTGTCTCTGGCGGGTAGCTTCGCTTATCGGTTACCCGCGAGATCAGGGCCGGGAATAGCCGGCGCCAGCGCGTGATCGGCCTCGGTGCCGGCGAGACCGAGCCGGACACGTCCGTCAGGGGCGATCTCCAGTGTCATCCGCCCAGGCCGGATGCCGCGGCCGCCACCAGGACGCTTGCGGCGCTGCAGCCCAGGCTGATCGCCAGGGCTCGCCGCCGCGGATCGGCGACAGCCAATGCGCGGGAGGGGTCAGGACAGATCGTCAGCGACCGGTCGGCTACGCGGAACTGCCACGGCTGCGTGTTGTGCGGTGACGGAGCTAGCGTGGCGTAGGCCGCGAGCCTGATGAGCGCGACATCGGTGCCGTCGCTGGCCAGCGTCCGGGGATCGTGCAGCTCCGGTCGCTGGCCTGCGGCGGTAGGTGCGGGCCGCAGCCGGGCCATGACCGCTGCGCGCTCATCTGCGGTGCCTTGATCGTCTGGCAGGCCGTATGCCTCGGTGAGGCTGAAGCGATACTGGCCGCTGCGCAACGGCGCGTCGAGCAGCACTGAACGCGCCGCCATCGCGGCCAGCCCGGCGGCCATGCCCGCGGTGCTCGCGACCTGCGGCCGGCCGACGAGCTCGCGGTTGATGAGCGGGAGCGACGCCAAGGCGCGCAGCGGGACGTTATCGACGCCGATGACCTGGGCTGCGAAACGGGACACGTCCTCGGGGGCAAGGCCGGTCCGCGTCAGCTCCTGCAGAGACACCCCGTCAAGCTGGCCGTTGAAGGGCTCGAGGCCGTCATCCGGCCGATCCCAGCGTTCGATGTCGATCAGCACCGTGTCGCCGAGATTGGTGGCCATGAGCAGCGGCTTGCCGTGCAACCGCGCCATGAGACGAAGCTGGACCTTCACCCGGAAGTCGTCCACTTCGTCGAACACCACATCGCTGTCTGCCACGAATGCACCCACCGTGTCGTCATCGAGACCTTGCGGATACAAGATGCACGTGGCGAACGGATCGAGTTCCCACAGTGCGTGCGCGGCGAGCTGGGACTTTGGCACGCCCACGTCAAGCAGGCTGCCTTGCGTGCGATTCAGGTTGCTCGTAGCCAGGTTGTCGTGATCGGCGAGCGAGAACGTGCGGCCGATTCCGTGGCGGACGAGCGCAGACAAGACATTGCTGCCTACCGACAGCCCGGCGATGGCTACGTGTGCCCTTTGCAGCACGACCTGCTCTGACCTGGTGACGAGATTCCGGTTCCGGTTCGTGCGGAGCTCGAACAGCGCCGCGGGCTCGAGGGTGCGCAGGGCGACGTTCAGCCACGGGTAATAGGACCAGACCCCCGGCTCCCGCGCTTCATATTCTGTGATGAACGCCTCGCGCGCCTGACGCGACCCGCCCGGCAGGCGTACCTCGGCCAGCTCCGCGACCTGGATGGCGTAGATGTCACGCACCCGGGCGTTGCCGAACTGGGCTAGCCAGGCAGCCTGATCCGGCCCGTGAGCGTGCCTGGCCAGGGTCACTCGCTCGGGCATTGCGTACCTTCCGGCGTGGTGCGCTCGTCGACGTACAGCGGGATCTTCCAGTGGCCGGCCAGCGTCGCCGGGGGGTCCCGGAACTCAACCAGGGCTGGAGCCAGCTCGCCGCTCGCGATCTCCGCTGCGATCTGCGGGAAGTCGTCCAGCAGGGAGCGTGCGGCGGCGGTCAGCTCGGCGCCGTCCGCTCGGCCGATGACGCGCACGACGGGCTGCTCGCGCTGCTGGCCCGGCGAGTACCCGCGCACCAGCTGGACCGCCAGGACCGACGGGTCGCGTGCCGCCAGGCGAGGCGTCCAGGTCCGGAGATCGCTGTAGGGGACGAGCGTTGAGCCGATGACGGCTTCGGCTGCCCGCTCGATGTCGGACAGGAGAAGACGGCCCTGTTCCCAGCCCCGGTACGTCGCACGGTCGCCCACCCGGTAGCGGATGATCGGCGCTGCCCAAGCATCGAACTGGGTGACGACGACATCACCGCGTGAACCGGCGGCAACCGGACGGCCATCGCCGTCAAGCACCTCGATCATGTGCGTCTCGGTGAAAGTACGGTAAACGCCGTCGCTGGCAGGCGCGGCACCCAGAGCTCCCGCGTCGGTCGTGGGGTAGAAGGCGGTGAGCCGGGCTCCGGGAAAGCCAGCCCGTAGCAGGTCGGCGTCCGTATCTGCCAGCGCCGCCCCGCCGTATACCAGGAGCATCGGACGCAGGGCGGCTCCGGCCCGCGCGATCTGCCGGAGGAACCCCGGCGATCCTGAAATCGTGTCTGGCCCAAAGGCGGCTGCGCGTCGCAGCTGCTCATCCAGCGGCTCGGTGGCCGCGGTGACCAGGGCATTGTCCCCGCAGTGGCGGGCCAGCCACCTCATCGAGACAGAGGACCCGGTCTCGCCCAGGCCCTGACCGTCCGGCCTGTGCTCGATTCCCCAGTGCCGCTGATCGGGGCCGACGCCACTCATCGCCAGGGCGCGCAGGAAGTTGTCTCCAAGCCCGCGGTTGGCGCATTCCGCCGTCACGGGCACCAGAACCCGCGTGGCGGTGCTTCCGCTGGTGGCCACGAGCAGGACAGGACCAGGGCACGCGGGCCGCCGGTCGTAACAGGCCCTGGCCAGCCACTGCTTGTCGATAACGGGTACCCGGCCCCACGCCGCAGCCGTCTGGACGGCACTCACCGGATCGACGCCCGCGTCTTCGATCAGCTCACGGTAGGCGAAGTTCAGGCTCTCGCGAGCGTGATGGCGCAGCAGGGCACTCGCACGGCTCAGCCACCACCGCTGAATCTGCCCGGACGTCTGCCCGGCCACCTCACTCATCTCGCGCCGGACGCGGACCCACGCATCACCAGGGGGCCGGACGCCAGCCAGGCCACCACTTCGCGTCCGCTGCCCCATGACAGTACCTCCCACCCGGAACGCCGCAAGCCAGGACCGGAACAGGAAACGCTGTCACCGCTCGTGACGCATCCGCCCACGAGTCCAGCACCATCGCCAGCTGCTGTCCAGGCCAGCCCGGTGACAGGCCTCGCGCAGCGGCGGCGTTGCGGCGGCGCAGCACTGAGCAGGCGGGAGAAAGGGCCCGCGCGCGGTCTGCGATCGAGGTGCTGCCGGTGGCGGCGTGCACAGGCCGCTTATCGCGGATTACGGTATCGCTGCTGCGGGCCGGCGGGATCTGGCCGGTCCCGGGCGGTTCAGCCGCTCTTGGCCGTCTCGCGCCAAGAACCTTCCCCCGGCAGCATCACCGTGCAGCTCTCACCACAAGCGCCAAGGCACCTGAACTGGTATTACG
Source organism: uncultured Actinomycetes bacterium (assembly GCA_963801155.1). Taxonomy (GTDB): domain Bacteria; phylum Actinomycetota; class Actinomycetes; order Streptosporangiales; family Streptosporangiaceae; genus Palsa-504. The sequence goes on along the minus strand of CAWDEB010000027.1, from coordinate 328,806 downwards.
ATCCTGGCTTTGCTAACAGATGTGCTCACTGCGGGCGGCAGCCCATGTGGCGGGCACGTCGGCGCCGCCCTCCTGGGTGATCCGCGTGCCGAAGCGGAGCAGTGCGGGCTGAGGCGAGATCTTTCCTGCGATCAGGGCCTCTCCCTGGTGAAAGGTGACCGCGCGGTCGATCAGGCTCGGCGGGACGAACGAGAACGCTGCCTGGGTGAAAGCTGCATCCGCGAGCGAGTTCAGCCGCATGAGCACGAGATTGTCGGCCTGGGAGAGCACGTTCTCGGCGATCTTCTGCGGGCGCTGCGTCGAGACAAGCAGGTAGAGCCCGAACTTGCGGCCCTCGGCGGCGATCCGTATGGCGTGCTCGGCTGCCTGCGCGACGAGCCGGTCCGGAGGATGGGCGGGGCAGACATTGTGCGCCTCGTCGATCACGATCAGGACCGGCCTGCGCTCTTGCCTGCGGCGCCACAGGTCGCCCAGGACCGCACCGGCGATAAGTGACTGCTCCTCGCGCGATGGAAGCGAGCCCAGGTCGATGACGACACAGCGTGTGCCCTGATCGTGAACCGCGTCGAGGACCGAACCGGCCTCGCCGGGCGCCCACACGGTGAAGCGGTCGACGCCCAGATTGCGGACACGCAGGCCCAGGCGGCGCGCCTCGGGACGGTCGCTGCCCGATAGTGCCTCAAGAGCAGGCGCGCTCGGGCTCGCGAGCAAATCGGCCAGCGCGGCGTACTCCTCGCGGTCCGCTATCGGGTCCAGGCGGAGCAGAGCCGCCTGCGTCACCGGATCGATCTCGGCCGCGTGCAGACGCAGCCTTCGCTCACCAGGAGCGCCGGCGGAATAGACTGCCACCCCGCGCGCCGCTTCCTGGTAGCGCTCGGCCAGGGCCGGATCGGCATCGCCTCGCACTTTCCCCAGCCGCACGAAGTCTGAGTTCGGATCGAGAATCACCAAACGCAGGTCCGTCTCGATCAGCAGCCGCTCGAGGATCACCCCGAGCGAGTAGGTCTTGCCTGACCCCGACTGACCGCACAGGAATGTGTGCCGGTCGAAGCCGCCGGCGTCCGCCAGGCAGGGCACGCCGGCGGCCAGCGCCAGCTCGCCCAGCCGCAGCTTCGCGCCGGGCCGGGCGCTGCGCTCGAGCCACGCTTGCACCTCCGCCCCGGTGGCGGCGCGAACCAGTACATCGTGGAACGGCGCCGCGTCGCCCTCGAGGATGGTGCCTTCGCCGCGCGCGTACCGGATCGGGACCTGCGTCCGATTCTCCGGGGCGCCCCCCGCGTGAGCTGGCAGCATCAGTTCCGCGCTCAGCTGATCGAGATCGAGGGTGATGACCTGACCAAAGCGCGGAGTCCCGCCATCATCAAGCACGACATAGCCGCCGACCTGGAACTGCAAGCCGTGCAGCGAAGCCTGAAACGAGAACCGGCGCCCGTCAACCGAGGTGGCGAGCGGAAGGACCGACGCTTCGAGGTTCCGGCGCGCCTCACGGAAGCTCTCCACCTGAGGGCCGAGCCCGGACTCCACGCTCACGCAGAACTGTTTCATCGCCAGACCCGGCATCGCAATGGGGGCCGCGCGACCGCCAGAGGGCCCGCACCCGAGGACTTGCCAGGTCGGGACCTGTCAGACAGGGTTCGGCCAGCCCGAGCCTGCTGGTGCTGCCCCCGCGAGCGACCGGAAACGGCGCCACAGGCGCCGCAGATTCACCAATTCTGGCTGCAACCACCGGAATCCCGCCAGCCGAGCGATCCCGTCCAGAACGAAGGCGGATCCGGTACTCGTTCGGACGCCGCACCATCGCGCAACTTGGCTCGCCGGTGCATGACCTTGCCTCTACGCGCGGCCGGTACTGTAGCCCGGTGACGGTCTACGCAATAGCCCAGCTCACCATTCACGATCGCGCGAGGTACCAGCAGTACGTAGCTGCATTCATGCCCATCCTCATCAAGCGCGGCGGGCGACTGCTGGCGGCAGATGAGCACCCTGAGGTGACCGAAGGACAGTGGGATGGTGACAAGATCGTCCTCATGGCCTTCCCGGACCGCGAGACGTTCACGGCCTGGGCGACGTCGCCCGAGTACCTGGAGATCTCGAAGGACCGCCTGGCCGCAGCCGAGACCACGGGAATCCTCGTCCGCGGCTTGACGTGAGCTGGCAATCACGGCAAACCGCCGGTTACAGAACGTGACTCGATTTCATGCCCGACGCTGCGTGGACCTGCCGAATCTGGCTCGGTGACCGTATGGCCCTGGGATTTCTGCCGGTCAGCAAGAAATGAGGGAATCATGAGCGATGTCACTGTTGTCATTGGCGCGGGGCAGATCGGCCAGGCGATTGCCCGCCGGGTCAGCGCAGGCAAGCACGTGCTACTTGCCGACCTCCATAAGGCCAATGCCGACGCGGCGGCCGAAGTACTGGCCAACGCTGGGTTTGACGTGAGCACCGCAACCGTCGACGTGTCCTCGCGCGAGTCAGTTCATGCACTTGCCGAAACTGCCGCGGCGCTCGGTGACATCACCGGTGTCATCCACGCGGCGGGCGTCTCACCCAGTCAGGCCAGACCCGAAGTCATCCTCGCCGTCGACCTATACGGAACTGCGCTGGTGCTCGAAGAGTTCGGGAACATCATCGCGTCCGGTGGCTCCGCTGTCGTCATCGCATCGCAGTCCGGTCATCGCCTTGGTGCCCTGACCGCCGAGCAGGACGCCGCCCTCGCCACGACTCCAGCCGACGAACTACTGTCATTGCCAATGCTTCAGCCAGACCAAGTCACCGATACCCTCCATGCCTATCAGCTCGCCAAGCGCGGGAACTCACTTCGAGTCATGGCCGAGGCGGTCCGCTGGGGCAGGCGCGGCGCCCGGGTGAACACCATCAGCCCTGGCATCATCATCACCCCGCTCGCCAGGGATGAGCTGACTGGTCCCCGCGGCGCGGGATACCGGCGGATGATCGAACTATCTCCGGTCAGGCGCGCTGGGACGCCGGACGAGGTCGGCACCGTCGGCGCGCTCCTCATGGGTCCCGATGGAGCCTTCATCACGGGAAGTGACTTCCTCATGGACGGTGGCGTCACAGCTTCCTACTTCTTTGGTGAACTTGCCCACAAGTGATCGATCCCGTACCCATGTCAGCCACGTCGGTCACCGACCACTCATAGGAGACACGTGCATGGAGATTTCCGGTAACGCAGCCACGGCGAAGGGACCTGCCGAAACCTTCACCGGTGACGTGTGGGTCGACCCCATCACCCGGGGCTTGCCACCCTCGCAGCTGAACGTCGCCGCGGTGCGCTTCACACCCGGAGCGCGCAGCGCGTGGCATTCCCATGACGGCGGGCAAACCCTGTATGTCACCGAAGGCCGTGGCCTGGTCCAGGTGCGCGGGCAGCGAATCGTCGAACTTAATCCCGGCGATGTCGTCTTCGCACCCGACGGCGAGGAACATTGGCACGGCGCCACGCCCGATCACTTCATGACGCACCTGTCCATTACTGAGGGCGCTCCCCATTGGGGGCCGCATGTCACCGACGCTGAGTACCAAGGCCAGCAGGATCCAAGGAAGTGACGGTGTAGTCGTCGTATCGGTTCCGGCGGAATCGGTCAGGCCATCGCATGTCGCCCGGGCCATCGCCGCGGCTGAACGGAACGTCAGGCCACCTCCAGCCACGTCAGGCGATGTCCAGACAGTACCTCCTAAGCAGCAGGTCCCGCGTTCGAGTCGCGGTCGGGGCGCACACCTTGAGTGCCAGGTCAGGGGACATTTTCAGCGGACCTGGGCATGCAGTCATGACGCTGGCCGCCGCCGGCATCGCGTAGTAGCCTGGAGCCGCTCTGCTGCCGCAGCCGGTGCCCGGATCGCCTGGCGGCTGGCCATGCCCAGTGAAGGGAGCCAGGCGTGGTGCGCTGGATGGGTCGGTGGGGGGCCCGTGCACAACGCAAGTCCGACGAGCGAGCGGCGCGATGGCAGGGACGGCAGCGGGAGCGGGCCCGCAGCGGGCAGATGACCGCCGCGGATCGGTGGATGGCCCGCGCACAACGCAAGTCCGACGAGCGAGCGGCACGATGGCAGGAGCTGGAACCGCTGCGTCAGCTGGTTACGGCCGCCCCGATCAGGGGACCTGGCGACAGCGCTGCTGTCATCAGCATCGATCAGAGCGGGACATGGTGGCTGAGCCCGCTTAGTCCCGCCGGGCCAATCGGCCCCGGCGGCCCGATCGATCTGCCCCGCTTGCTGATCAGTGAGGCGATCTGGTTGGTGGTCTTCCGCCGGTCCTACACCGTTCACGTTCGCACGAATGACCATCCTCCGATCAAGATGCACGTCCGGCTGCCCAGCGAGATAGCCGCCTGCCACGCCGCCGCCCAGCTGGTCAGCCGGTTCCAGGACGACGGACCTGCCGCGCTGCAAAGCTGGCGGGCCGAAACTTCCGCCAGCACCCATACCGCCTCTGGATTGCCTCCGACGAGTTCTTGATTGCTTCCGGCGGGACCTCAGGCTCAAGGATGGACCGGTCCGTCAAGATGGGGACTCCCGAGCCTTCGATAGCGAGGAAAGGCCCCTCCTCGCCGCGTCGGAAACGCAGCGCTCCCTGACGCAAATCGTCGCGCACACCGAGCAAAGATTTCTGCCTCGCTCATTGAGTGCGGGGCCGTTCCGGCGAGCTTGGCTCGGGCGATTTCCGCGCCTCCTGTGATCGGAGCCGACCCCAGTCGGTCACATAGGGATCAACCGCCGATACCATCATGTCAAGCACGCCCAGCGCCCTGGCGACCCGCAGCAGGTTCTCCATGCTGACACCTTCGCCGCTCTCAAGCCTCATGACGGTGTAGCGCGAGATCCCAGCTCGATCAGCGACCTGGGCGGCCGTGAGCTGGCGTAGCTTCCGCCACGTCGCTAGGTGCTCGCCGATACGCCGCTGGGCGCTGGCTACTGCTACGGGGGTCTTCGTAGCAACCATGAGTCCCCTAATGTCGCTTCTGTGCAACGTTAAGCATCTTTATGCCAGCTATTGCTGACCTTATGTGCTGCCGTCGTGCGTTGATGCCCTTCGATGTGAACCTGCCCGACCCGCGACCATGCGTATACCCGACCTCACGACGAAGCCTGCCGAAGGCGATCTTGTGCGACTTTAAAAATTATGGAGTCTCAAATCTGCCACTTAATCAGGGGCCGCTTCGTTTGGTTCCCAGCCTTGCTCGTCAACGTGGCTGCCCAGGCTTGGTGCTGCAGGACTGCCCGCTCAAGCCCCTGCCCGGCCGCCTGGCCCCTGCACGGGTCCGGCGGGGATTCCGGGCCATCCACGGCACACTGCCCGTTCTCACAGCCGCACCGAAACCCGGCCCCGGCAAACCCGGCCCCGGCAGACCTCCCGGCTCGAAGAACCGGCACCCGGCCACCCGTCACGACGTGGGCAAGGCCGCCATCAAGAAGACGACGCAGGAAACCACGCCGAGCCCGGGAGGTTAAACGCCAAGCTTAAGGAACGCTCAGGCGTGGAAGTCGGGATGGCCGAACAATCCCGGCAACCCTCCGGTGTGCATGAAAACAGTGCGGTCTTCGTGCTTGATGCCTCCGCCGGCGACGCGCGCGATCAGGCCGGCCAAAGCACGTGCCGTATAGGTGGGGTCGAGGAAGATGCCCTCGGTGCGGGCGGCCAGCCTCATCGCCGCCCGGGCGGCAGGAGTCACCGCGGCATAGCCGGCGCCGACCTGGCCGTCGTCGAGCTGCAGGTCCGCACGCCGCACCCGGACATCCGGCATGCCGTCGAGAAGCTCGTTGAGCCTGGCACAAGGGTGGGCGACGGCACCAGTGTCAATGCCGATGACCCGTTCGGCGCCGAGCCCGGCGACTAGTCCGGCCATGGTCGCGCCGGACCCGAACGCGACGATGACATGGTCAAGGCCCGGCAGCTGGGCGAGCAGCTCGCCGCTGCAGTCCACGTAGGCCTGCGCGGCATAGGAGTTAGAACCACCGTGTGGGATGACATGCGGGATCCCGCCGTCCTGCCGCACCTTCTCGGCCTGGTGCTGGACCTCGCGGCGCGTCTGTTCCGCGGTGGCCGGACCGGTCCAGACGAGCCGGGCGCCGGCCAGCAAATCCAGCACCAGGTTGCCAGCGGGCACTTCCGGCTCCTCTCCTTGCAGGACCAGCACCGACCGCAATCCCAGACGTGCGGCGGCAGCTGCGGTCAGCCGTGCATGGTTACTTTGCGGCGCGCCGCTGGTAATCACCGTCGTCGCGCCAGCGGCCAGTGCCTGTGCACACGTGTACTGAAGCTTCCGGACCTTGTTGCCGCCGCCGCCGAGCCCGCTCAGGTCATCACGCTTCACCCACAAGGCATCAGCGGCCAAGCCCACCGCGGCAGCCAGACGCGGAGCAGGCTCCAGCGGGGTCGGCCAGCTACCCAGCACGACAGGCGCTGGCCGCGCATCGGCAGGCACGATTGCAGAGTACCCACACCAGGCGCCGCGTGCTGGCCTGGCTGGTCCATGGCCTGGGTGCGCGACAGGACGTGGAGGTCGTCACGGTTGAGATCGACGATGCGGTGCAGCAGGCGGTGCTTTCGGCGCGCTGGCCGCCGTGGGTTCGTTTCGAGTCGGGGACAGGGCCGAGGTCGTCGGCCGGCGCGGCCAGTTTGACCTGATATTCGCGGACGCGCCTGCGGGAAGATCTTCAAGCTGCGCCGGACTGTGGCCGCTCTTCGCGAGGGTGGCGTCATCGTCGTGGACGACATGGATCTGGCCCGCCACTCCGATGAGCAGCTTCGGCCGGCCCTGGCCGTGGTGCGGCACCGCCTGCTGGAGAACGCTGAGCTCGTCTGCGCTGAGCTGGGCTTCAGCAGCGGCGTCATCGCGGCCGTCAAGCGCCGGCCGTGACCGTCCAGGCGCCGCAGGGGCACGGCGCAGCCCGATTGCCGGCTATCGCCTACTTGACATCCATCTGCACGGCTTCATGATGTGAGGCATCTCGCTCGCACTGGCGGGGCAACGGACCAAAGCCGTCGAGGTCTGGGGCAGGGCGTGGACAAAGGGGTCCCGGCCGCAGGCCGGTTGGCTGGAGCAGCACATGGCCGCGCCGCTGGATCGACCGCTGGAAAGGACATCCATGACCGGCAAGCTGGAGATCGATCCGGGCGGCCGGGTGACCGGCCCGGTGGCGATCACCTATAATAGCCCGTTCCCGACCAGCAACGGCTCCTGGGGATCAGGGGCCATGATGGGCGTCGTGATGCACACGATGGTCGGGAACCTGCAGCCGACCACCGTCAATCTGTTCAACAGCTCCGCCGCCGCCGTGAGCGCGCATTTCGGCATCGCGCAGGACGGCTCGGTCTGGCAGTTCGGGCCGATCGGCAAGGGCTGGATCGCCTGGGCGGAGATGGCCGGCAACGAAACCTGGTACTCGATCGAGCACGCCGACGACGGCAACACCCAGAACCCGCTCACCGATGCCCAGCTCACCGCATCAGCGCAGCTGGTCGAGGTCCTCAGCAGGTTCGCCGGGTTCCCGCTGCAGGTCACCGACTCGGTAGACATCAAAGGCTACGGAACTCACGTGATGGGCGGAAGCGCCTGGGGCGGCCACACCTGCCCAGGCCCCGGGCCGCGAGCCAGCCAGCGCTACGAGATCATCAGCCGCGCGCAAGCGATCCGGGCGGGGCAGGTCGCCTGGACAAGCGACGGCAGCCTGTCCCTTAATGACCTAGCCGCGCAGCTCAAGACGGAGGCGTCATCGATCCTGCAAATGACCGCGATCCATGATGGCGCATTCGCAAGCGACGCAGCCGCCTATATCAACGGAGTGTTCGCGGGAACTACCTCTCCCGGGGCGGCCATGCCGGCCGGACTCGTACTTTGGGTGCCGGAAAGCTGACGAGCGACGAGCGTGGCGGGCCGCGCCCGAGCCAAATGTTCTTTCCGCGCGGCCATTATGGGGCGGCGCTGCGCGAGGCGATCACCGACGGCTGGCTGGCGTGCGCGCCGCCCCGGCTCGCCCGGGATTTCGTCGCCGGCTAGCCAGCCCGCCGTCGTGTCACCCGATCGGGCGTCATGACAGTGTCGCCTTCGATGGGGAATGCTTAGTGTGCGCCAGCCCCTGATCTGATGACGTCGCGGCGCCCGGCCATGCGGCCCGGCGTCGGCCTGCGGCCGATTCACCAGGGGAGCCCGCTCCGAGGGGGCTTGGGTGTCCCGGGCCATTCACCGGCCCGGGGCACCCAGGCTGGGGGGGTCGGCGGCGGCGCGGGCGAATGACTTGTACGGCATGATCTCGCCCGGCTTGATCACGCCGTCTTCGATCGCGCGGGCGAGCAGCGCATCCTTGCTCGGCGCGGTCCGCCCGGTGGCCGCGTACTTGGCGCGCGCGCGGCTGATGTACTGCCGGACCGTGTTCTCGCTGATCGACATACGCCGCCCGACCGATGCTTTCGACATGCCCTGGAACCAGAGCAGCAGCGCCTGCCGCTCCTGCTCCGACAGCGCCGGCCGGGCCGGGCGCTGGTCGGCGAGTATCGCCCTGGCCTGCGACCGGGTCACGTACGGCCGGTCGGCGGCTGCTGCCAGCACGGCCTCGACCAGATGGTCGCGGCCCTCCTCCTTGGACACGTAGGCGTGCGCGCCGTTGTCCAGCGTTTCCATCACGATCGCCGGATCGCTGTGCCCGGAGAAGGCCACCACCCGGTATCCGGCTGCCACCAGCCCGGGGATCTGCGTGGTGACCAGCTCGCCGGACAGCTCCAGGTCCAGGATGGCCACGTCGGCCGGCGGCCGCGGCGCGGCGCGGAGCGCGGTCAGGTCGCGCGCCGCCTGCACCAGCCGCACCCGCTGGCCGGGATCGGACCGGATCCAGGACGCCACCCCCTCGGTGACGACCGGATGGTCTTCGATGATCGCCACCGTCACCGGCCGTTCCATCGCGCCTCCGCCCAGAGCATGCCGCCGTCTTGCTGCTGTTCGATGGTGACCCCCTCGCCGGCTGCGGGCAGCCGGACGGCCGCGCCGGTATCGGCGACGAAGCTGACGGCGATTCCGGCGGCCACCGCCGCCAGGGTGATCCGCGCCTGGCTGCGCGCGGCGGTCAGGATCGCGATGGCAGCGTCGGTGATCACCCGCCGGGCCGGGCCGGGCACCTGCGGCAGCGGCCCGGCCGTCTCGATCTCGACGGCAACCCCGCGCCGCTCGGCCACGTCGGCACTCGCGTGCAGTTCGTGCACCAGCGATCCGGGTACCTCATCTCCCTCAGCCAGCAGTCGGCGCAGCCGGGCCGCCTGGACCGCGCACCTGATGCGCACCTGCGCGTCGCCCGGGTCAGCCGTCCCCGCCGCCAGCCTGGCGACCAGCGGGACGGCGCTTTCCTGCAGCGCCAGCCAGCGGGCGTGCCGGGCGGCCCGGATGATCTCCGCGGTGGCGGCCCGCTCGCGTGCGGCGTGCTCACTCTGCGCCGCCGCGGCGGCCTGGCCGGCGGCGGCATCCAGCGCCCTGACCCCGGCGGCGACGGCCACCTGGGCGCCGGTCGACCAGGCCAGCACGGCGAGGAACCCGGCCAGGTCGGTGCGGTGCAACCCGTCCCACACCTGCACGCCCAGGATGGCCAGGGCCGCAGCGGCGAGGAACCAAGCAAGCTCGGCGAACCGGCGGCGGAGCAGCACGAGCACGCCCGTCCAGCCGGCACTCCCCCACGCCCAGTTGACCGCCAGCATCTGGCCAGCGGGGCTGGCCGCCGCCGCTGCCGTGCTGGCGGCCAGCGCGACCACGGCCACCGCCCAGGCCGGGCGCCAGCCGGGCGCTCCGCGCAGCACCAGGACCAACCCGGCGGTGATCGCCAGCGCCATGACCAGCCACATGGCGCCCTGGAAGGCGAACGAGCCGTAGGCCGGCCGGTTATGCAGCAGCTGCCCGCCCGCTCCGGCGAGATGCCAGCCCGCGACCAGGAATACCACAGCGATGGTGAAGGCCCGCTGATAGCGGCCGGACATCATCGCTGTCGGCTGCACGGCGCTCATGCCGGCCAGCTTACGGTGACGGTCGTGCCCGCGCCGGGACGGCTGGCGATCGCGGCCCGGCCGCCGGCCGCCAGCATCCGCCCGGTGATCGATTCGCGGATGCCCCGGCGGGATGGCGGGGTGGCGGCCGGGTCGAACCCGCGGCCGCAATCAGTGATCTTGACGACCGCCCAGCCCGCACCGCCGGTGACGGTCACTTCCGCCTGGCCGGTTCCGGCGTGCCGCTCGACGTTGCGCAGCGCCTCGCCGACGCAGGCGACGAGCTGATCCGCGACCGGAGACGGCAGCGTGACCGGGACCAGCTTCAGCCGCACGGCCAGGTCATCGGTGCTGGCCGCGGCCCGCTCCAGCTTCGGTCTCAGGTCAGTCAGCGGCGCCAACCCGCCCGCCACGGCCGGGGCGCCCGCGAGCCCTTGCAGCACGCGCAGGTCCCGGGCCCCCTGCGCGGTCAGCGCCGGGGACGGTTCGGCAAAGGCGCCGGCCGCGACCATGGTCAGGGTCGACAGGACGGTGTCGTGCAGCTGGCGGTGCTGCTCTCGCTCGTCAGCGCGCCGCGCCTCCTCGGCCCGGATCTGCCGCTCGGTCCCCAGGCCGGCGGCGACGATCGCGTCCGCTTGCCGGGCGCCGCCGCGGATCACCGCCACCAGCCCGGCGGCGACGATCGTCTCCACCACCAGCAGCCAGGCATCGGCCGGGTGGCCGGCGCCGAGCCCGTAGGCGATGACCACGATCGCGGCCCCGGGCAGCGCCGAGCCACGGCCGCAGCGCGATCTGCAGGATGTACACCGACGTGCAGGCCAGCGGGAGCATCCAGGTCGTGCTGTCCTTGATCAGCACGGCCGGGACCAGGTGCTGCTGCGCCAGCGCCAGCACTGAGATAACCGCGGCGTCGGCCAGCACCACGGTCGGCGTCAACCCGGACCGCCGGACCCGCCAGGTGAAGAAGGCTGACCACAAGCACAGCGCAGTCAGCGGCGCGCCCAGCCACCAGCCGGAGATCTGCTTCGTTGCGGCCAGCACGGCTACCGCGGTGAACAAGACGGCGCCGCCGAGGCGCAGGGCGATCGCATACCAGCCGGCCAGCCAGTGCAGGGCCTGGTCGGACGGCCCTGCTAACCGCGGGCGGCGTGCCCGCCTGCGGCGGCCCGCGGGCGGCTGGATCTGCCCCCCGACGGAATCAGCTGCCGCTTCCACCGGACCAGTATGCGGCAGGACCACGGCACCGGGAACGGTAGACGTTTCAACATCTGGGGCCGGGCTGAACGACCTGCGGTTCTTGTTCCTGTTGAGCGGCAGTCGTTCCAGTCAGCCTTAGCTGATGCTGATCAGGCGCGCCGATCGCCTCGTCTGCACATACGCTTACCGCTTTGGCGATCACGCCTCACAGGTCGGCCAGTAGAGAACGTTGCAATGAAACCGTTGGCCCCCAGCAGGGCAGGGCGAGCAAAGAGCGCACGAATTCTTTTCGCTGATTGTCCCCTCGCTGGACGTAGGCGCTGCGCGCAGATCAGCCAATCTGGTTCGGCACTGCCAACCATAGCGACTGACCGGAATAGGCGCCAGATAACGGCGGCTCGGCGGCAATACCTGCCTGGGCTCCCTGCTACTCAGTGTGCTGCCATCCTGACCAGCCCCGATCCCGGCCCTCAGCGCTGGTGTTACGCAATATGGCCGGCCTGGCGCCGCCACCCACTGGCTCGCCTGGCGGCGCCGCCACCAGGCCCTCTCAGCCTGATATCACCAGCGCGCCCGGCTTCCCCGCGACACCAATATTGTCCTGGTCAGCTAATTTAGCCACGGTGAGCAGCGGGCAACCACGGCCGCTGAGAAGTATCAACGTCTTCAGCTCAGCGGCCCTGACGTCTGTCCGCCACATACCTTCCAAGCTGGTCGTGCGGTTCCCTTCCAAGCTGGTCATGCGGGTTCGATTCCCGCCTCACGCTGTCAGCGCATGCTCGCGGATTGGACGGTTGCGGTCACAAGCAGTAAAGTCGATTTCACGGTTGTCGAGACAGCCGGCCCGGTGATCCGGGCTGCTGCTCGTATGCCCGCAGACCCACCGGATCCCCGGGGCAAGATCACGTTTCCGAGTGGAGAGTGGGCAATTGCCTGGCATCAGATATCCCTTGATCAACGGCGCGGCCGTGGTACCAGCGCCCGCAAAGATCAATGTCAAAACCGCCGAGCAGCTACGGATGGCTCTCCTCGAAGCGGACAGGCACGGGGATGCGACGGTCGTGGTGGACATGACCCGCACCCGGTCCTGCCATCCGGCAGGGCTTAACGTGCTGGCAGAGGCGCACCGGCGGGCCCTGGCAGAAGGCGGCGGGCTGCGGCTGGCCATCCCGGTTGGCGGCGCCGTTGCCCGCCTGTTGTACCTGACCGGCCTGGACTGCTTCATACCCAGCTTCGGCAGCCTGGAAGGGGCCCTGGCCGCAGGGTGCTGACGACCCTCCCCAGGGCCGCGCAGCCTCGCGCGCCAGCCCGGCAGCCCGGACGAGGGGGACGTGAGCTGATGGCACTGGCGATGCTCGAGGCATCGGTCACGGCCCGGAGAATCCGGGCCGGTCAGCATGCTCGCAGGCGAGACCGGCCTCACCTGTGCAGGGCAGCTGAGCGCGCTGATCATCGGGCAACTGTCCGGGGGAACACGGCACCTGACGACCGACGTATCGGGATCGAGCTTCGCCGATTCGGCGCCGATACGGGCGGCCGCAGTAGTTCCAGCAGCTCAGCGTGTTTCCGCCTGCCCAGGCCGGCACCTATCCTGGCGGCAGCAGCCGCCTCCGATTCTGTTGTCTTCACAAACGCATAATCGCCAGGCGGCTGCGCTATGCGAAGGCCTGTGACGCGCTCAGCACCAGGTCAGACCCCGAATGGCTGCTGCCGTACGAATGGCTGCTGCCGTACTAGCGGGCGGTCCAGCCGCCGTCGGCCAGGATGGTCTGGCCGGTGATCAGTGAGGCGGCCGGGGAGGCGAGGAATACTACGACGCCGGCCACTTCGATGGGCTCGCCGATGCGGTGCAGCGCGGCGATCCGCTCGATGACGTCCGCGCGGAACTGCGGGTCGGACAGGGCGGGCTCGGTGCCTGGTGTGCGGATGAATGTGGGTGCGACCGCGTTCACGGTGATCCCGTGCTGGCCCCATTCGATGGCCAGGCACCGGGTCAGGTGCGCGATGGCGGCCTTGGTCATGCAGTAGACCGATTCTCCGGGCAGCGCGACCGCGCCGGCCTGGGATCCGATGCTGATGATCCGCCCGTATCCCTGCCTGATCATGATGCGCCCGGCGGCCTGGCTGGCCAGGAACGTCCCCTTGAGGTTGACCGCCAGGGTCGCGTCCAGGTCGTCCTCCCGGACGTCTTCGGCCGGGTTCCGGGGCGCGATGCCGGCGTTGTTGACCAGGATGTCCAGGCGGCCGAACCGGGCCGCCGCCGCGTCCACAGCCGGGCCGATCTGGCCGGCCTGGGCGATGTCCATCTGCAGCGGCAGCACGCGCTGTCCCAGCGCCTCGATCTCGGCGGGCACGCCGCCGTCCGCGGCGGCATCGCGCAGCCCGAGCGCGACGTCTGCGCCGGCCGTGGCCAGCGCCAGCGCGATCCCCCGGCCCAGCCCGCGGGCCGCACCGGTCACCAGCGCGACCTGTCCCTGTACATCGAACCTCGGCAGTACCGGCATCACCGCTCCTCACCAGTCCCGCCCACATTAACGCGAGCCCGCCCGGCCGCCGGACCTCACCGTCTTGCCGTGCGCCCGGCCCCTGCCGCCTCAGCGTCCCGCAGAACGCAGGGAAGGACGCCAGCCGATCCCGCCGGGTCACCGCACGGCCGGGATTCTGCTGCTGTGGAGAGGGCAACGTCCGCCCGGGCGCACGCAAGGACGAGCAGTGGCCTGTGCGTGTCAATTCTGCGCGTCGGGGCGCGCATCGCGGCGTCACCCGAGAGCTTCCCCGTCGAGGGCCTGGCCGAGGCTTTGGTCGAGGGCGAACTGAGGCGGGTCCGCGCCTGGGGAGAGCGCCTGAGTGGAGTGACTGCCTCCGAGGCGTCGTCGAGGCGCCGCCGGGCCTCCTGACGCCGTTCGCTGTCGGGAGCGCGACGGTGCGGGAACACCGTGGAGCCGTTAGCGGGCCCGGCGACTGTAGTCGAAGAAGTTGAGGACCCACTCCGTCAGCTTGTGGCCCGCGGATGAGCCCGCGCTGCCAGCGCTGGCAGGGTTGCTGAGTTGCTCGCCCAGAGCCCTCAAAGCCGGAGCAAGCACCGGGCCGACCATCGGTCTTCCGTGGCCCGGCGCCAGCACGCCCGGCTCCAGCCGGGCCAGTTCAGACACGGACTCGGTTGCTGCTCGCCAGTTCCAAGTGGCAAAGCGCGGTGGCCCGCCGAGGGTGTGCCTTTGCGACAGGGCGTCGTCAAGCGAATTGAGGTTGACGGTTAGGACGGCGTTGCCCGCGATGAGGGCACGGTCTCCCTCCCGAAACAGCGCCAGGTGGCCAGGGGTGTGGCCGGGCGTGGGGATGACCTGCCAGTCCGGCAGGCCGGGGACGCCGACGTCCGGGTCGACAGGGCTCAGCCCGTCCTGGCCGGAGGGGAACATCCAGCGCCGCTCGACACGGGCCAAGGCGCCGATGATGCGGCCAGAGGGGGGCAATGGCAGCTCGTCGGGGTGCACGTACACGGTGACGTCCCACATGTCGGCCAGTTCGCAAGCGGAGCCAGCGTGGTCCGGGTGCACGTGCGTCAGCACGATCGCTCGTGGGCGGGCGCCAACCCCGAACAGGGTCTCCGCTGCGCTCCTGATCAACTCGGCCCGGCCCCGCCATGCGGTGTCGACCAGAACCCAGGTTTCGCCCGACTGCACGAAGTAGACGTTCGAGTCTCGCCGTTTCCCAGTGACCAGGCAATAGACCCCTGTGGCGACGGTTTCTTCGAGTGTGGCGCCGGGCAGGTACCTGTCCACGTCGAATTGACGGCCCCCGAGCCAGTCCTTTTGTGATGCTTCCACAGAGCCCATATATAACGACCCTGGGCGTGCAACCAGGGTCGTTGGTCCTCGTGGCCGCGAAGGCCCTCGCGGCGGGTCGGGATGCAGCCTGAGGATCCATTCGCCCGGGCCGCTGACCCCGCTGCCGTGCAGGTCCATCCCGTAGCCGTTCCCCTTGTCGTCGGTAGCGCTGAAGTCCAGGAAGGAGAAAGCCTCCTCCAGCCTGGGTTCGGTGTGACTTCTACCCGGGCTTGTCACGATCTGGAACGATCCGCACTCCACGCCTATGTCCTTCCAGCCGCGGTCCCGGACATTGGCCGCCGGAATCTCAGAGCGCACGATCTCCAGGTCTGCGCAGGACCGGCGAAGGCCGAACCTCGCCACCCGCTGTCTCAGGCGAGCAGCGCAGCGCGTATCAGGTCCTGGAACTCTGCGTCGGGGATGGGCACGGCGTCTGCGGGCCTGAGCTTGATGGTCCCCTTTCCCGCGGCCAACTCGGGATGACGCGCCGAGAAGCCACCGTCCCGGTTCGGCGATACATAGAGCGACAGCCCATGCTTCCAAACCCCGATGTTGAGACGACGGCGCCCGATCCGGTAGGTCGGCATCCCGTAGGACAGCACCACTTCGGCGTCAGGGCACATCGCCACGATCAGCCGGTGCAGGCGATCAAACACCGGCCGGGACTCGCTGGCCATCTCGTCGCGGTAGCGGCGCACCGCCTCATCCATGACGCCAGTCTCGGGGGTCCGCGCCTGCCCGCTCATGGTTGTCCTCCTCGTCCGGCGGTTTCACTGACATAAGACCGCTTTCAAGCCGGGAATTCATCGCACCGGCGGATGATTTCGCTTGACCCGCGGGCATGCAGATCAAGCGCAGTTCAACCAGTGCTGCATCACTGCAGCCAGCCCGCTACGAACCGGCATCAACGCCAAACAGGCGGATAGTGAACGCCTCGACCGCATGGTGCGTCGCGGTGCGTGATGCTTACCGGCTTTCGGTCAGGCGAAGTAGTGGCCCTTGTCCAGGTCCTCGATGAGCCCGGGCTGGACCGGCCGCCAGCCGAGCAGCTCGCGGGTCAGCGCGCAGGATGCCGGCTGGTCGACCGCGAGGATCTGCCCCAGCCAGCCGAAGTCCTCGGCCGGGACGGAAGCCGTCGGCAGGTTCAGGTGGCGGCCGATCACGGCGGCGATGTCGCGGACCGGCACGCCCTCGTCGCCGACCGCGTGCAGCCTCGATCCCGCCGGGGCCTGCTCCACCGCCAGGCGGAACAGGTGCGCGGCGTCCAGCACGTGCACCGCGGGCCAGCGGCTCGATCCGTCGCCGGCGTAACCGGAGACGCCCTTGTCGCGGGCGATGCCGATCAGGCGGGCGATGAAGCCATGATGATCGCCGTCGCCGTACACCGTCCGGGGCAGCCCCACGACGGACGAGCGGACGCCGCGTTCGGCCATGCCGAGAGCTGCCTGGGCGTTCGCGGCCCGGCCCGCCACGGGGGAGCCAGGAGCGGACTGGTCGCGCTCGGTCGCCACCCGCCCGGGCACTGCCGGCGTCCCGGAGGCGATGACCAGAGGCTTGCCGGAGCCCTCGAGTGCGGCGCCCATCGTCTCGATGGCTCGCCGGTCGGCGCTTACCGACGTCTCGAAGTCGGTGAAGTCGTGGATGAACGCGAGGTGGATGATGCCGTCGGAGCTGGCGGCCCCGGCGCGCAGGGTGTCCAGGTCGTCCAGGTCGCCGCGGAGCACCTCGGCTCCGGCGGCGGCGATGGCCACAGCCGAGGAGCCCGACCTGGCGAGCCCGAGGACCTGGTGACCCGCGCAGAGGAGCTCGGGGACGACCGCCGAGCCGATCCAGCCCGACGCGCCGGTGACGAATACGCGCATGAGAACCCTCCCGGTCATTGATGTCAGTGACTGACATCAGTCTAGCACATGTGAAGTCAGTCGCTGTCATCACGTACCATCGTGCCATGGGTCGATGGGAGCCGGACGCCCGCGGCCGGCTGGCGAAGGCGGCCATGACGCTGTATGCCGAGCAAGGGTTCGAGCAGACCACGGTGGCGGAGATCGCCGCGCGGGCCGGATTGACCGAGCGCACGTTCTTCCGGCATTTCGCTGACAAGCGCGAGGTCCTGTTCTACGGCATGGAGATGATGCGGGACCTCCTGGTGCGCGCCGTCGCGTACGCCCCGGCCTCGGCAACAGCGATGGACGCTGTGGGCGCGGCATTCCAAGCCGCGGGCTCCCTGCTGCAGGAAAACCCGGAACGGGTCAGGCTGCGCGATGCCATCGTGTCCGCGAACGCGGAACTACGGGAGCGTGAGCTGATCAAGCTCGCGGCGTTCGCGGCGGCAGTGGCCGGCGCGCTACGCGACCGCGGTATCCCCGAGCCGGCCGCGAGCCTGGCCGCCGAGACGGGGGTCGCCGTCTTCAAGGTCGCCTTCGCGCGCTGGGCCAGCGAGCCAGGTCAGCCGGACCTCCCGGGCATCTTCGGTGAGCTGATGGAGGAACTCAGGGGCGTGCTCACGGACCGCACCCCGATTACCATTGCCGCCGTTCCCCGTGGGCGCCCTTCCCGATAGCTAATTGCTGGGGTGCTGCACGGTACAATTGATGTGCAGGTTCACTCCCGTGTAATTGAGGGGGCCGGCAAGGATCGTCATCGCAGCCGTAGCTGCCCTGCTGCAGTTGACGGGTCCTTTGTAATCGCCGCGCTGCCCGGCGGCGAAGCCGCCTATGACCAGCCAGATGACAAGAATCGCGGATCCGATGTGCATCTGGACCTCCTCGGAAGCATCTGCGTAAATATGAACAGAAAGCCAATCCCGATGCTGGCCTTCGCTTTCCCGGAATCTTTGGGGAAGCATACCCTTACGTGGCGATACTGGGTCCAGTGCGGGTGAATCCGATGCATTTTCCAGAAGTCTGGAAGTTGAGACGGCAACGATGACCGGGCCGCCTTGGGAGCGGTATGCGGCAGCCGGAATACCTTGCGCACGGGCGCCGGACGTCCGCACGGGACGCGCCCCCGGGGGCATAACGCTGGAGCCCGTCGGACGCCATGGCCGATCTGTCGGCAGCTTCCAGATATCTGGAAGCTGCCGGTGATTTGTTGACTGATGGCGGCGCTGGCCCGCATCCTCGGTCTCGAGGACTGCCTGATCAGGCGATCAGACTCTATGAGAACAGGTCAAGGACGGTGCTCGATGACGGGAGGCAGGGAAGCAGCGCGCCGGCCGGCGCGCGCTCCGTTGCGGCGGCGGAGCCGGCAGCGCTGGGCGGTCGCGGGCGGCGTCGCGGCGTGCTGGCTGGTCCTGGAGGTCGTGACGGGTTCCGCCGTGTCCGCCACCATCGTGCTGATGGTGATCGCGGCCCTCGCCGCCGCGGGCGTGGGCGGCCTGCGGACCCTGGGCATCACCAGGGATCATCCGTGGATACAGCGGATGGCCTCCCGGCCGTGGCGCGACGGACAGGATGTGCTGAAGGTCGCCATGCGGCATCTGGCCGACGTGTTCCTGGTCACGCCCAGCGGGGCATTGCTCGCACCGAATCTCGTTGAGCTGCAGCTGAACCCCGATGACCTCGGCTTCCTTTGCGAGCGGATGGAACTCGGCGTGATCAGCGCGAGCATGACCGAGGTCTACGAGGAGCAGGTAACCGCGTACGGGGCCCGCCTCGCCGGGGCGGGCCGGGCCGAGGTGTACGTCATCGCTGCCGGATCCGTCCCGCCGGGCCGCTACCGCCTGCGGCAGGGAGATCCGGTGAGCATCGACGCCCAGCCTGATCATTACGGGAATGCCGCGCCCGAGTGGGCCTACTCCGCCCCGCAGCACGCCTACGCCGATCGTGGCAGCCACGCAAGGGGGAAACCTGACCCGGACCTGACGGTCGGCGGGGGAATGGTCACGCTCATGGAGCCCAGCCCCGCGCCCGTCCCGGTGCTGCGGTTGGTAACCGGCTCCTCGGTGGCGGAAACCCGGATTTCGGGCGCCCGCGCCGGGCGCGGGTCCGTTGAGCTGGTGCTCCCTGACGTACTGACGGTGTCGAGGGAGCACGCGACGTTCACGTTCTCCGACGGTCGTTGGTGGATCACGAACCAGGGCCGGAACGGGCTCACTCTCAACGGTGCCCCGGTCGCGGGGGAGCAACCGCTCGGCGACGGCGATACGATCCGCTGGGGAGCGAGTCCCGACGCACTGCTGTCCCGCGTCAAGATCGGCTGATGCCGGGGGATGCGACAATTGTCATTCCAGACATGGAAAGACTGAACGGCCGCGCCAGGGGCGGGCCGTCGTTCGGGAGTGGCGACGCAATGGCGACGGGTCAGCTTTTCCTGTGGTCAGCGGCGCTCAGCAAGTGGGTGAGCTGTCGGCCTGATGAGATCACCTGGCTGGACCGGCGCCTGCTCAGCGGCGACGAGGATCTCACCCTGCACCGTGCCCCGCGTTGCGCGGGTCTCCGCTACGTCCACCACCGCTGGGAACTATTCAGCCGTGACACGACCTACCGGGTTTACCTAGCGCCGCAATCACCCGGCACACCGGTGCGCGCCGAAGCCGTGCGGCGGACGGCATGCCACGTCCTGCCGGTCGCCCCGGCCCGCTACGAGGCGCTGCCGGTGACCCTCGCGGAGGGCTCGTGGCTGGTCAGCGTCGGCGTCTGGGTGCTGCGACTGCGGCTCGACATCTCGGCGCACACCAGCGCCGATCCGGCCGTCCCGGACGGTGACGAGAGCCCGACCACCCACGCCGGGACGATCGTACGGCGCACCAGCGAGCCCGGGGAGGACGCGGTCGCCCGGGTGCGCGGTTACTTCGAGCGCAACGCGACCGCGCGTCTGGCCATGGCTTACTACTATCAGGAGTTCATCCTCGGTCTGGCCGCCCCGCAGGCGGTGCCGATGACGAATGTGATCATCGCCCTGGACCTGAGCGGAGAGGGCGCGGTATCCGACTACAAGAAGCTCCTTCAGGGCTTCATCTGGAAAGAACGAGGTCACGCTCGTGATCTCGCCGACTTCCTGCTGGCCAACGGCCTGCTGACACCGGCCGATCTTGATGATGCCAGGCAGATCGCAGCGGAAAACGAACGCAACGGTGTCTGCGAAATGGCTCGGCAGCGGCTTCAGTATCGCCCGAGAGGCACGTAGACCTGGATCGCTGGCGGCGGGAATTCGATGAGCTCATGCTGCAGGTAGGGCATCGCGATTGCCAGGGGCGGGACCCGTAGTTCTGGTCGCGGCGGCGCTCGTGTTCCCGCTCGCGGGCCCGGCACCAGCAGGTGCCGGGCCCGCGCCTGGCTGTTATCCCTTGGCAGGCCTGGCCTGCCCGCGGCTCAGGCGGCGCGAACGCGGGTGGCCTGCGGGCCCTTCGGGCCTTGGGTTACCTCGAACTCCACGTGCTGGTTCTCCTCGAGGCTGCGGAAGCCGTAGCCGTCAATCTCGGAGTAGTGCACGAAGACGTCCGGCCCGTCGGTGCGGGAGATGAAGCCGTAACCCTTCTCCGCGTTGAACCACTTGACGGTTCCCTGTGACATGTCGCTCCTTACAGGGGCTGGATACGGGTCCGCACGGTGCGGTACCCGGGCCGGTTCTCGACGCGACTTTCCCCAGATCCCTGAAGCGGCGCGCCCGCAACATCGTTCTCCGCGAGCGTGCTGGTGACACGAACACATAAGACAACTACGACCACCGATCACAACCGATCCGGTGCCCGGTTCATTCCCTGCCTACCTATGACAGCAAGTCCTCACCAGCCGCCGCGGTTATAAACGAGATCGCTGGATGTTCGTGTTCGCCAGCAAGGCTGTGCCCCTGGCGTGCGCCCGGCTCCGGCGAGATGCGTCCATCATGGCTACGCCCGTCACCGGGACCAGGCCCGGGCAGGCGACCTTGGCGCGCGCGAGCGACAGCGACGAAGGAGGCAGGCAATGAGTGGGCTTTCTGCGGCCCCGGGTGCGCCCGGGACCGGGCCGGTTCCGGGCAAGGTGTTCCGGTCGGAGCTGAACCCGGTCGATTTCCTGCACCGCGCGGCATACATCTATCCGGACAAGACCGCGGTCGTGGACGGCGAGCGGCGGTACTCCTACCGGCAGATGATCATCAACCACTCCCGGGCGCACCGCCTGGACCGGCCGGTGACCGCGATGGTCGCCGCCGCCCCGCCGTCACCGACGCTGCTGGCCCGGATGAGCGGGCTGAACTTCCGCATCGTGCATGTGTACGGCCTGACCGAAACCTACGGCCCGATCACCGTGTGCCCCGAGCAGGAGCACAACCGCGAGCTTCCCGTGGCCCAGCGTGCGAAGTACCTGGCGCGCCAGGGCCAGGCCTACCCCTCAGCCGATCTCGTGCGGGTCGTCGACGCGGAGATGAACGACATCCCGCAGGACGCCACCGCGATGGGCGAGGTCGTCATGCGCGGCAATAACGTGATGAGCGGCTACTTCAATGACGAGGCAGCCACCGCCAAGGCGTTTGCCGGCGGCTGGTTCCATTCCGGGGACCTGGCCGTGTGGCATCCCGACGGCAACATCGAACTGCGCGACCGCCGCAAGGACATCATCATCTCCGGCGGCGAGAACATCTCCAGCATCGAAGTCGAGCAGGCCATTACCGCCCACCCCGCCGTGTTCGAATGCGCGGTCATCGGGATCCCCGACCCGCACTGGGGGGAGCGGCCCAAGGCCTTCGTCACCCTCAACGAGGGGGCGGCGCCTACCGCTGCGGAGATCATCGCCTTCTGCCGCGAGCGCCTGGCTCACTACAAGTGCCCCGATGCGATCGAGTTCGGGCCGCTGCCGAAGACATCCACCGGCAAGATCCAGAAGTTCATGCTGCGCGACCGCGAATGGGCAGGCCAGCACACCCGGATCGGCCGCACGTAGCTCCCGGGCCGCCTGCTGAGCCCGGGCTTGACGATCAAGGGCCGTGCCGTGGATCGTGTGTCGCAGGAAACGGCGGGAGGCGCTGCGACCGTGTTGGCGGGCAGGTCATGACCGGGGCTTCGGGGCTGGCCGGCGTCCTGGCGTCGCGGCTGCGGGGCCTATGGGGCTGGAGGCCGAGGTCACCGACGTCCGGCCGCTGCCCGGCGGCGCGAGCCGGGAGAGCTGGGACGTCCGGGTACGGACGGCCGGTGGCGCGGAGCGCCGCCTCGTCCTGCTCCGTGATGTCGGCGGCCGGCTACCTGTTCGGTTTCATCAGGCCGGACACCCTCAAGGGCGTCACCAGCTGATACGGCGCGATCAGGGCCGGGTGCCGAACGAGGGCCTTCCCGGGCTGACCGGCAGCGCGGCGTAGGCATCGTGTATCCAGTCGCACAGCAGCGGCCTGGTCTGGCGCGGGTCGATGATCTCCTCGATGCCGAACCGTTCCGCGGTCCGCAGCGGGCTGCGCACGGCGTCGAGCCGGGCCCGGATGTCGGCCAGCGTGGCGGCTGGATCGTCCGCGTGTTCCAGTTCAGCCCGGTAGGCGGCCTCGGTCCCGCCTTCGACCGGCAGCGAGCCCCAGTCGGCCGACGGCCAGGCCCACCGGCGGATCAGGCGGTGCCGGTTGGTCATGCCCGCTCCGCCGACCCCGAAGACGCGGCGCACGATGACCTCGGCACCCGGCACCGTTGACTGGTAGACGGCGCTGATCGCCCGCACGCCGTGCCGGATGGTGGCACGCTGCTCGGCGCGAGTGCCGATCAGCAGCCCCGGCTGATCGGTGAACGTCACGACCGGCAGGTGGAACGTCGAGCACAGGTCGGCCAGCCGGGTCACCGCCTCGGCGCCTTCGACGGTGAGGCAGCCCGCCGCCGCGTACGGGTCGCCGGCCACGACGCCGACCGGATGACCATCCAGGCGGGCCAGCGCGGTCACGATCGACCCGCCGTACCGCTGCACCTCCATGACCGAGCCGAGGTCGAACACCGCGGCCAGGATGTCCCGGATCCGGTAGGGCTGGCGGCGGTCACGGGGTATCGCGGACAGCAGCATGTCCTCTCGCCGCCCGGCCGGATCACTGCAGGAGATCACCGGCGGCCGCTGGTAGGCGCTTTGCGGCAGGTAGGACAGGAAGCGCCTGATCATCCCGAACGCCTCATGCTCTGATGCCGCCACCAGGTCCACCGCGGCGTTACGGCCGTGCACCGCCGCCCCGCCCAGCTGTTCCTTGGTGACGTCTTCCCCGGCCCCGCTGCGCACCACCGGTGGCCCGGCGACGAACAGCTGCGCTATGCCGTCGACCAGCACCGACAGGTGCGCGGCGCAGAGCCTGGCCGCGCCGAGGCCGGCGACCGGGCCCAGGCCCGCGGCCACGACCGGCACGGTTGACAGGTTGTCCACGACGTAATCCCAGCCTGGGTTGACCGGAACGTAGGTGTGGCCCATCTGCTCGAGCATCTTCACGCTGCCGCCCCCGCCGGTCCCTTCGACCAGCCGCACCAGCGGCAGCCTCATCTGGCTGGCCAGCTGCTCGGCGTACACCTGCTTGCCCGCGATCGCGGCATCCGCGGCGCCGCCGCGGATGGTGAAGTCGTCGGCGCCGACCACGACCTTGCGGCCATTGATCCGGCCGGTTCCGGTCACGAAGTTGGCTGGCCTGAAGTCCGCCAGCTCGCCTGCGCCGTCATAAACGGCCGTTCCGGCCAGGGTCCCGATCTCATCGAACGAGCCGTCATCGAGCAGCGCCGCCAGGCGTTCGCGCACCGTGAGCCTGCCCGCCTCATGCTGACGCCGGACCTTGTCCGGGCCGCCCATCCGCTCGGCCAGGTCCCGTCGGCGGCGCAGGTCATCAAGTTCCGGTTGCCATGTCATAACCACAGAAGCTAACCAACGCCGCCGAAGAACGCGACGCCGCACGGCGGAAGCTTGTTATATGTGTGACTCATACATACAATTTGGGTCATGGCTATCACGTTGACGACGAAGATGCGCATCGCCAGTTGGGATGAGTCGCCGGTGGAGGAGTTCGAGGACGGTAGCAAGCTGACCCGGGCGCAGGTGCGGTTGTCCGGCGGGGGAGAGGGGCTGACGTCGGGCTCCGTGGGGATGCTGGCCTACTACCAGCCGGACGGCACCAGCAGCTTTGTCACCGTGATGCGGCTGACGGGCGTCCTGGACGGGCGGGCAGGCAGTTTCGTGCTGCGCGGTGAGGGGGCCTTCGACGGCACGACCGCCAGCGGGCGGATGACCGTGGTGGCGGGTTCGGGGACCGGCGGGCTGGCCGGCCTCAGCGGCGCCTGCGAGAGCGTCTCGACTCACGCCGACTACCCGTTCATGCCGCTGACGCTGGCTTACGACCTGACGTGAGCGCGGACCGCGCCGCTACCGCGAACGTGCTGGGTGCGGTGGCGCTCGCCGTGGCCGGCCAGATCCCGGTCACAGTGACACCGGGTGGCGGACGGTCCGATTCGTCCGCGGCGGCGCTGTCTGCGCTCTACCACTTCCCCGGCCATCCCACCGTTGACCGGCTGGGCCAGGTGCTGGGCCTGACCCACTCCGGCGCGGTGCGCCTCGTCGACCGCCTGGCCGACGCCGGGCTTGTCGAGCGTGCCCCCGGGACCGATCGGCGGTCGCGGTCGGTGCGGCTGACCGCCGCGGGACGGCGAGCAGCACGCCGCGTGTCCGACCGGCGGCTCGCCTACCTGGCCGCCCTGCTGGCCGGCCTGTCCCCGGCCGAGACCAGTACGCTGCACGAACTGCTCGGCCGCGTGATGGGCCAGGTCGTGCAGCACAAACAGGGCGGGGCGTGGATCTGCCGGATGTGCGATCTGCAGGCCTGCGGCCGAGCCGCGGGCCACTGCCCGGCGGCCAACGCGGCCGCCGTCAAGTACGGCCCGGGCCGGTAAGGCCCCTAAAGGCCCTTAAGATCCCGATGGTCGCGCCGCGCGCGGCGCCTGCCGACGGGGCCTGCTGCCCACCGCGTCGGCTACGACGGCGCGGGCGACGGCCACGGCCGCGTACCGATCTGGCGCGTAGACCGTGACAATGCTGATGATCCTGTCGGTCATGTGAGCGCTGACGATGCTGGCGGATCTGCGCCAGGCCGCCTGGTCGGCCGCCACCGCGAAAGCAACCGGGTCGGGAAGCTCACCATCATCGCGCGCCACCGTAACGGTGACGTTGTACCGGCTGGGTGGTTCGTACATACCAGGAACCTAGGTCCGGTATCTGACAGTAAGGCTCCGGGTTTCCTCCCAGGTAGCTCCGGCCGGTCCCCGCGCCGTCTGGACTCCCTCAGCTTCCGCGAAGCTGCCGCGGTCACCCGGTAAGCGGGTACCGGTGATGTAGTCGGTCAGGGCCGTCCGCTCGGTCTCGAGCTCGTCGATGCGGTTCTTCACCACGTCACCGATGCTCACCATCCCGTGCAGGCGGCCGCCCACCACGACCGGCGCGTGCCGTATCCGGTGCTCGGTCATCAGGCGCATGATCTCCTCGAGCGGGGTCTGGGGCGTGACCGTGTGGACCTCGGCCGTGTAGATCGCCGTGACCGGCTCGGACATTACCGCGGCGCCGCGCTTGGCCAGCGCCCGGACGATGTCCCGCTCACTGGCGATCCCGTCGACCGAGGTACCGTCGTGAGAGACGACGACCGCGCCGATCCGGTGCTCGGCCAGGACCGCCAGGAGACGCCGGACCTTGGTGTCCGGGGTGACGGTGACGACCTGCGTTCCCTTGACGCGGAGAATATCGCTGATAAGCATCCGGCCTCCCCAGGCGCTAGGACAGGCTGATCATGTTGCCCGTACCCCTGGGCTCAGCGGTTCAATCCGCACCCAGGGCCATCCGTCAGGCGCCGAGGAGCTCGCGGGCGGCTCGCGCGATCTGGCCGGCGGAGATCCCGGCCGCCTCCATGAGCTCGGCGGGGGTTCCGGAGCCAGGCAGGTCGCGGACGGCGAGGTGGCTGATGCGGACCGGGTGGCCTGCGTCGTTGAACGCGTCGAGGACCGCGCTGCCGAGGCCGCCGGCCGGGTAGTGGTCCTCGGCGACCACGAGCCGGCCGGCGGTCGCGCGGGCGGCCGCGAGCAGCCTCCGGACATCGATCGGCTTGACCGAGTACAGGTCCACCACGCGGGCCCGGATGCCCTCTCCGCCGAGCTGGTCGGCCGCGGCCAGGCAGTTGTGCACGGTCACGCCGCCGCCGATGAGCGTCACCTGGTCGTCCGGGCTGGACCGGACGACCTTCGCGCCGCCGATCGGGAACTGCCTCGTCCGGTCCGTACAGCACCGGGTACGCGCCGCGGGTGGTGCGCATGTAGACGACGCCGCCGCGCTCGGCCATCTGCAGCCGCCAGGTACGCCGTGCTGGTCGCGTCGCAGGGGTACAGGACGGTGGAGCCGTGCACGGCGCGCATCATGGCCAGGTCCTCCAGGGCCATCTGCGACGGCCCGTCCGCGCCGATCTCGACGCCCGAGTGGGAGCCGCACAGCCGGATGTTCGCCTGGGAGATGGCCGACATCCGGATGAAGTCGTAGGCCCGGGTGAGGAACGCGGCGAACGTGGCGGCGAAGGGGATGTAGCCGCGGACGGACAGGCCGACCGCGGCGGCGATGAGCTGCTGCTCGGCCCACGTCCAAGTCCCGTTCCGCACCAGGCGATACGTATCAGGCATCACAGCAGCTGATAGCACCTATCGGATGCCTGCTTCCGGCTGCGGGAGATACCATGGACGCATGCCCGACTCGCCGCCGCCGGATCTCGACCTGCGGCTGGTGCGGTATTTCACCGTCGTCGCCGAGCACCGGCACTTCGGCCGGGCCGCCGCCGCCCTGCTCATCGCCCAGCCGTCGCTGAGCCGGCAGATCCGCCGCCTGGAACGGCAACTCGGCGCCCGCCTGCTGGACCGCACCCCGCGCGGCACCCAGCTCACCGAGGCCGGGGAGGTCTTCCTGCCCAGGGCGAAGGCGCTGCTGCGTTCGGCCGCCCAGGCCGCAGCCGCCACCCGGGCCGCCGCCCAGCCCCGCCGGATCACCATCGGCTACACGGTCAGCATCATCATCACCCCGGCCGTGCGCGACCTGCGCCGCCAGCACCCGGACGCCGATGTGCACACCCTGCACCTGGACTGGAACGAGCCACGTGAGGCCCTGCTCGGTCACCGGGTGGACGCGGCGGTGACCCGGCTGCCGATCCGGACCGACGGGCTGCACGTGACGATCCTGTACGACGAGCCCCGGCTGCTGCTGGTGCCCCTGGACCACCGCCTGGCCGGCAAGGAATCGGTCACCCTCGGCGACATCGCTGACGAACCCATACCCCGGCTGCCCGACCCGGCCTGGAACGCCTACTGGCGCATCGACCCCCGGCCCGACGGAAGCCCGGCCCCCGACGGCCCCTTCGTCGAGGCCATCGAGGACAAGCTCGAGCTCATCGCCGCCTGCAGGCCGTGGCCATCATCCCGGCCGGCGTCCGGACCGCCAGCCCCCGCCCGGACCTCACCACGGTCCCGCTGTACGACGTCGAGCCGAGCCACGTTGTGCTGGCCACCCGCGCCGGCGACCGCAGCCGCCTGGTGGCGGCCTTCCGCAAGTCCGCCCAGGCCCTCCTCACCGGCCCCGGGTAGATCTCTGCACGGTGATCCTCGCGGCTCCGGCCTCAGCGGACGGCGCGGCGCAGGGCGATCACCCACTGGACGGCGCTTGACCCCCCAGCCCGGTACACCAGAAGTCAGGCCAGCGCGTCAATTAGTAGATATGCCTGGTGTGGGGGGTGGTGGCGGATGAAACTCGGCACGATTGTGACCGCGATACTTGCGTCTTTGGCGATCGTCAATGCCCCGGCGGCCGCGGCTTACGCCGGGCAGCAGGCCAGTGTCGCGACGGGGAACGACGTTTCGTACCCTCAATGCGGCCAGCCGCTCCCGTCAGGCCAGGCGTTCGGCATCGTCGCCGTGAACGAAGGGCTGGCGAATACCACGAATCCCTGCCTGGCGGATGAAATCGTCTGGGCCCAGGCTTCCACTGGTGCCGCACGGCTGCCTAAGGTCTCGCTCTACGTCAATACCGCCGACCCGGGCCAGCGCGGGGTCACCGACTGGCCGTCGGATAACAACGACCCCGTCACCGGCCATCACGTCACCGACCCTTACGGCACCTGCACCGGCGGAAACAATCAGGCGTGCGCCTGGCAGTACGGATGGGACGTCGCTGACCTGGATGCGCAAACCCGCGGTGTCCTGAGTCCCGGCAGTTACCGGTGGTGGCTCGATGTCGAAACGATCAACAGCTGGGAGTCCAGCGCCCGGAATAACCGTGCCGACCTCGAGGGCATGGTCTCCTACTTCCGCCGCATCGGCGGGACCGCCGGCATCTACTCCACGGCCAAGCAGTGGGACCCGATCGTGGGCACGGTCCCGTCCACCAGTCCGCTGTACCGCTTGCCCGACTGGATACCGGGCGCCAAGACGCTCTCGCAAGCCAGGAAGAACTGTCGCCTGGCCCCTTTGACCGGCGGGGGAGTCGTCACTGTCACCCAGTGGAAGACGAAGCCGGCCAACAGTGACTTCTCCTGTCGCTCTCTGTCGTCCAAGACGAGATCCAGGGCCGCACTCTAGCTGTCGGCGACCCGACACAACCCGTCGAGAAACGTCACCACTTCCTGTGGCGGTTCTGGCCCGTGCTGCCCGGCTGGGGAGGCACGGCGGTCGAGTCGGTGGTCGGGGCCATCGAGGCCGGCCTGGCCGCCCGGGACCTCCCGCTTCCACCGGACTCCCCGGGCGCCGCCCGGATCGCCTAGCCCGCCGCCGGGATAAGTCACGCGCTCCGATCCGCGCGAGAACCTGCGAACCCACGAGTTCCTGACGTACCGTAGTCACGCATGTCTCTTGCGTAGTTTCAGCCCGACGGTACGTGCGTGTGGTGCAGCCTGGTGGATTAACAACACCCGGCGTGTGGCGTCTCCCGCGATCCTGTCGCCCTGAACTCGCGCAGCATCCGGACGCCCCTGGAGACGAGACGGACCAGGTCAGCACCGGGTGGTAGCTGAGCACGTCCGCCGCGCCCGACCGGAGGCTCGATACTGTCCAGCACGCTTGCCCGGCACCGGAAGCCGCCGCCATCCTCGGCGGCAGGCCCTGACACGGTTTCCCGGCGCCGGAAGCTGCCGGCGATCATGTCCGCGCTGCGGCACAACCCCATCCGGGTCGCGGCCGTCACCGTCGTGGGCGCGGCGGCCCTGTTCTCCGCCTGGCCGGCCGCGGCTCACTGGATGGCCCGGGCTTCCAACCAGGCCTGGGTGGGCCAGGCTGACGCGCTCGGCCTGCAGATCGCCGGCTCGCTGGGCCTGCAGGCCCGCCTGCAGCCCGAGGTCGTCAGCGAGGGCGTCGCCGTGGCACCTCTCTACCTCAACCCGCTCCGCGACGCCAGCGGCCTGGTACTCGAGCGCATCGATCAGGGCGTCGACTTCAGTGGGTCGGGCCCGGTCTACGCGCTCGGCGATGCGGTCGTCACCAACGCGGTCGCGTATTCCCCCGGGTGGGGCGGAGGGTGGATCACCTACCAGCTCACCGACGGCCCGGCTCAGGGGCTGATGGTCTACGTGGCCGAGAACGTCGCGCCCACCGTCGTGGTCGGCCAGCATGTGACGCCCTCGACCGTGGTCGGCGACATGTTCGAGGGCGGCGACGGGATCGAGACCGGATGGGCGCAGCCCAGCGGCGCGTCCGCGGAGTCGCAGCTTCCGGAGGCCGGCGGCATCGGCGGGGCCGGCCCGTTCCCGACCGCGGTCGGCACCAACTTCGACGTCCTGCTCCAGTCGCTGGGCGTACCGGCCGCGCCCAACTACGGAGAGCCTGCCTCCGGGCTTCTTCCCGCGAACTACCCGACGAGCTACGCGCCGAACGCGTGACAGCCCGGACCATGACCGCACCTGTTCCGCCGCTGCGGCTGGCCGGCTTCGAGTACCGGCAGGTGGACGTCGAGGGCGTCATGGTCAGCCATGCGATCGCCGGGTCGGGGCCGCCGCTGCTGTTGCTGCACGGCTATCCCGAGAACCATCTCATGTGGCGCCACGTGGCTCCCGTGCTGGCCGAAGACCATACGGTCGTGCTGGCCGACCTGCGCGGCTACGGGGATTCCGGCAAGCCCGCTCCGGACGCCACGGGCCTGGTCTACTCCAAGCGGTCCATGGCCCACGACCAGGCCGGGCTCATGCGGAAGCTCGGCTTCACCCAGTTCGCGCTCATTGGCCATGACCGCGGCGCCCGGGTGGCGCACCGGCTGGTCCTGGACCGTCCCGGCACCGTGACCGCCCTGGCGGTGCTGGACATCGTGCCGACCCGGCATGTCCTGGGCCACGTGACGCGCGCCATGGCCACCGCGTACTACCACTGGTTCTTCCTGTCCACCGGGCACGGTATCCCCGAACACCTGATCGGGGCCGACCCCGGTTTCTGGGTCCGGCACCTGATCGGCCCGCTGCTGGGGCCGGGCGCGAGCATCGAGCCGCCGGTGATGGACGACTACATCCGCTGCTTCGCGGACCCGCGCACGATCGCGGCCTCCTGCGCGGACTACCGAGCGGCGGCCAGCACCGACCTGGTTCACGACGAGGAGACATTCGCGGCCGGGCAGAAGATCGAATGCCCGGTCCTGGCGCTGTGGGGGACGCGGGCGTTCGTCGGCCGCGGCTACGAGCCGCTCAGCGTCTGGCAGCAGTACGCCGCCGACGTACGCGGCGCCGCCCTGCCCACCGGCCACTTCCTGCCCGAGGAGGCACCCGATCTGGTCATCGCGGCCCTGCGTGATTTCCTCGGCTGACCCGCGGCGCGAATACCAGGAGGTGCGATGGACAAGATCGGCCAGGTGCCGGATCGGTACCTCTCCGAAGAGCAGCGCCTGATGCGGCACACCTGCCGGCGCTACGTCGACGAGGTCGTCAGGCCGTTCATCGCCGCGAACCGGGAACGGGAGTGGCTGTTCGACCCGGATCAGCGCCTTCCGGCCGAGATCCTACGGGAGGCCGACCGGACCGGGCTACGCGGCCTGGGCGTCCCGGACCGCTACGGCGGTGTCGGGCTGGAGGGAGCCACGGAGGCACAGACGTTCTCGATCATCGCGACCGAGATCGCCCGGGGCGACTCCGGGCTCGCCGACAAGCTCGTCCAGAACTGGAAGATCTCGGTCCTGCTGCGCTCGCTCGCCCCGGGGCACCTGCAGGACATATGGTTCCCCCGTTACATGGCGGACCCGCAGTTCTTGATGGCCCACTGCCTGACCGAACCCCGCGGTGCCTCGGACCGCTGGCTGCCGTACAACGCACCCGAGGCGAACATGGACACCACGGCCGTGCGCACCGGCGGTCACTGGATCATCAACGGCCGCAAGCAGTTCATCAGCAACGGCTACGACGCCAGCCTCTACATCGTCTACGCCAACACGGACCGCGCGGCCGGGATGCTGCAGGGCACGAGCAGCTTCCTGGTCCCGCGCGACACGCCCGGGCTCCAGGTCACCCGGTGCAACGAGACCGTCGGCGGCCGGTTCATGAACAACGGCGAGATCGTGTTCGAGGACTGCCGCGTGCCCGGGGACCATCTGCTGGCACACGGCGACGCGCTGGGCCAGGCCGGGGTCTACTTCCGGCCCGGCAAGATCATCCAGGCCGCCAAGAACCTGGGCATCGGCATCGCCGCGTTCGACGACACCGCCGCGTTCGTCCAGCAGCGGGTCCAGGGCGGCCGGATCCTGATCAAGCACCAGGCCGTGGCGGTCCGGGTCGCGGCGATGGCGACCAGACTGGAGGCGGTCAGCGCGCTGCTCCGGGAGGCCGCCCGCGCGGTCGATGAGAACCACCCCGACGCCACCCGGCTGTGCGACATGGTCAAGGTGTTCGCGTCGCAGGAGATCCTGCAGGTCTGCCAGCACGCCGTCGAACTGCACGGCGGCTACGGGGCAATGCTGGAGGTGGGCGTCGAGAAGTACTTCCGCGATGCCACGGTGTACCTGCACATGGACGCGACCGTCGACGTGTCGAACTTCAAGATCGCCAAGGCGCTGTTCCCCGATACGGCCGGAGCCTACGCCGGCCGGAGTGACATCGGCCCTGGGGGGAGGTCACCCGGGCCTGGGCGGCGGGCTGTGGCTGCGGATGATCTTCCCGGCCGGGCTGGTGGCGGGGCAGCCTGGCCCGTCGCCTCTAGCGCGATAGCCCACAGCTCACCGGGTACGGAACGCCGCGCATTGCCCGGGGCGGCCTCGGTAGCCCTGGATACGACGATGGCCCTCGGGGCAACCCGGTCGCATCCGTGATCGGCCCTGGCCAGTGCCCTGGCCCGCGCCTCCGGGTTCCGGCCAGGGGTTTTCACGGATGCGAAGGACCTGTGCCGGGCGCGACCGTGGAGACGTGGGCACCGGGTGACGGGAGGCGTGAGATGGATGAGACGTGTGATCGGTGCGGACCAGCGGTTCAGGCGAGGTACCGCGCCGGCCGGCGGGGCGAGCTCTACCTGTGCCGGCACTGCGCGATGCGGCTCTGGCCGGCGCTCGCCGCGCAGGGCTGGACCCTGTTGCTCGTCGGCGAGCCCGTCCTCGCGACCCTCGCCCGGTAGCGAACACCTGGACGGCGGCCCGCACGCCATCGCCTGGACCCACGCCGACCAGGTTAACACCGCGCTGCTCGATTTCCTCCCCGGCTGAACCGCCAGCCTGCGCTTCGCCTGGCTGACCAACGGCAAGGTCCCCCCGTCCGGCCTCAAGCCGCACGACGACCTGCTGGCCCACTTCCCTTACCTCGGCCCGCCCAACCCCAGCCTCTGAGACGGCTCTTCTCCGTGCTGGCGACGCTGGATGCCACTGATCGCCGAGACGCAGGGAAATCCGCTGGCGGTGCTGGAGCTGCCGGGGGGCCATCTTCGCCGACTCCGACATCTCCGCCAGCCTAGTCACCCGCGCCCCGGCCCTTCACCGCCTTTACTGGCCGGGTTAGGCTGTTGCCATCCGGCAAATGGCACAATTCCGGGCCGCCCCGGGCTTTCGCCATGGGCCGCTACCGCCCCCAACACCGCACACGCCGCGCCCGCAGCAAAACGCAGCGAACGCAGCAACGCAGCAACGCAGCAAACGCAGCAAGCACGTTCACCCAGGCCCGGGAGGCCGTGTGACGTTTCGCGCCCAGCCCGGTCCTGGTGATCGGTGGTGACCCGGAGACATCCGGCCGAACTGACCGACCGGCACAGCGAACGCGGCCAGCTCGACCGGCTCATCGAGGCGGTCCGGGCTGGGCGAGAGCCGGATCCTGGTGGTCCGCGGCGAGCCGGGCGTGGGCAAGACCGTCGCTGCTCGACTACCTGGCCGGGCGGGCCTCGGCGAGGGTGCCGGGTGGCGCGCGCGGCGGGCGTGCAGACAGAGATGGAGCTGCCCTTCGCCGGGCTGCATCAGCTGTGCGCGCCGATGCTGGATCACGCCGGGCGCCTGCCCGGTCCGCAGCGCGATGCCCTGCGGACCGCGTTCGGCATCAGCGCCGGGCCGCCGCCGGACCGGTTCCTGGTCGGGCTGGCCGTGCTGAGCCTGCTCTCGGAGGTGGCCGCGGAGCAGCCCGCTGATCTGCGTGGTCGATGACGCAGCAGTGGCTGGACCAGGCGTCGGCGCAGGCCCTGGGGTTCGCGGCCCGGCGGCTGGCCGCCGACCCGGTCGGCCTGGTGTTCGCGGCCCGCGAGCCGGGCGATGAGCTGGCCGGGCTGCCGGAGCTGGAAGTCGAGGGGCTGCGGGACGACGATGCCCGGGCCCTGCTGGAATCGGCGCTGGCCGGGCCGCTGGACGAGCGGGTCCGCGACCTGATCGTGGCCGAGACGCACGGCAACCCGCTGGCGCTGCTCGAGCTGCCGCGAGGGCTGACGCCGGCCGAGCTGGCGGGCGGGTTCGGGCTGCCCGGCGCGATGCCGCTGCCGGGACGGATCGAGGAGAGCTTCCGGCGGCAGCTGGAGGCGCTGCCGGACCAGACGCGGCGGCTGCTGCTGGTGGCGGCGGCCGAACCGTACGGCGACCTGTCGCTGGTATGGCGGGCGGCCGGGCGGCTGGGCATCGGTGCCGCGGCGGCCACGCCGGCGCTGGAGGCGGGCCTGGTGGAGTTCGGGGCGCGGGTGCGGTTCCGGCATCCGCTGGCGCGCTCGGCGGCCTACCGGGCGGCGTCGGTCCAGGACCGGCAGGCCGTGCACGCGGCGCTGGCCGAGGTCACCGACCCGGCCGCGGAGCCGGATCGCCGGGCCTGGCACCGGGCCAAGGCCGCGGCCGGCCCGGACGAGGAGGTCGCGGCGGAGCTGGAGCGCTCGGCGGGCCGGGCCCAGGCCCGCGGCGGGCTGGCCGCGGCCGCGGCGTTCCTGGAGCGCGCGGTGCTGCTGACCGTCGACCCGGCGCGCCGCGCCGAGCGCGCTCTGGCCGCGGCGCAGGCCAACCTGCAGGCCGGCGCGTTCGGGCCGGCCCTGGAGCTGCTGGCCACGGCGGAAGCCGGGCCGCTGGATGAGCTGCAGAGCGCCCGGGTGGACCTGCTGCGCGGGGAGATCGCGTTCGCCTCGGGGCTGGGCAGCGACGCGCCGCCGCTGCTGCTCAAGGCGGCCAAGCGGCTCGAGCCGCTCGAACGCGGACCTGGCCCGCGAGACCTACCTGACCGCCTGGATGGCGGCCCTGTTCGCCGGGCAGCTGGCCGGCGCCGGCGACCTGCTGGAGGTCTCCCGCGCCGCCCGCGCCCTCCCTCCGCCGGCCGCACCCGCGTCCGGTCGACCTGGTTCTGGACGGCCTCGCGCTGGTGGTCACCGACGGGCCGGCCGCCGCGGCCCCGACGTTGCGGCAGGCCATCAGCGCCTTCGCCGGCCCGGGCATCACCGTACGAGGAGGAACTCCGCTGGGGCTGGCTGGCGCAAGGGACCGCCAGCGCGCTATGGGACGATGACGCCTGGCGCGCGATGCTCGTCCGGCAACTCCAGCTCGCCCGTGACGCCGGCGCGCTCGAGCGGCTGCCGCTCCTGCTCGCCTCGCTGGGTACGGCCGTCGCGTGGAGCGGTGACTTCGCCGCGGCCGCGGCCCTGGTCGCGGAGGCTGAGGTGGTCTGCGAGGCGACCGGGAGCCGCGCCGCGCCCTTCACCGCGATGATGCTCGCCGCCCTGCGGGGCCTCGAATCCGAGGCCGCCGAGCTGATCGAGGCCACCATCGCCGAGGCCACGGCCGGGGGGCAGGGCATCGCGGTAGCCTACGCGCACTGGACGGCCGCCATCCTGGCCAACGGCCTCGGCCGGTACGGCGAGGCACTGGCGGAGGCCACGGCGGCCAGCGAGGACACCGCCACGCTCTACATCTCGATGTGGGCGCTGCCCGAGCTCATCGAAGCCGCCGTCCGCACCGGGCAACCGCACGTCGCCGGCCAGGCGCTCGAGCGGCTGACGGACTTCACCCGGGCCGGCGGAACCGACTTCGGCCTCGGGATCGAGGCACGCTGCCGCGCGCTGCTGAGCGAGCCGGAGACCGCCGAGGGCCTGTACCGGGAGGCGATCGACCGGCTCGGCCGCACCAGGCTCCGCCCGGAACTGGCCCGGGCCCACCTCCTGTTCGGGGAGTGGCTGCGCCGCGAGAACCGCCGCGTGGACGCGCGCGCCGAGCTGCGGGCCGCCCACGACCTGCTGGACGCGACAGGCATGGCCGCGTTCGCCGAACGGGCCCGGCGTGAGCTGCTGGCCACCGGCGAGACGGCGCGCAGGCGGACCGTCGAGGCGGCCAGCGAGCTGACCGCGCAGGAGGCGCAGATCGCCCGGCTGGCCGTCGAGGGGAAGACCAACCCGGAGATCGGCGCCCAGCTGTTCCTGTCCGCGCGTACCGTGGAGTGGCACCTGCGCAAGGTGTTCGCCAAGGTCGGCGTCGGCTCCCGCCGCGAGCTGCGGCAGGTGATGGCCGGCCTCGCCCCGGCCGGCCCGCGGGCCCAGCCCTGACGGTCCCAGGGCCGGGCTCTCGCTGCTGGCGCGGAGGTGAGGCCACGTCTCGTTCGGCAGAAGATTGTGAATTATTCCGAACGGATCGTGGTCTTTCGCTCCCGGTACGGGTAGCGCTTACGAGCCTGACACGAGCTGTTCGCCGCCGTCGATGTCGTAGGTCGCCCCGGTGACCGCCGTGTTGATCATCAGGTGCACGGCCAGCGCGGCGATGTCGGCCGGCTCGACCACGCGCCGGATGGGCAGCGTGGCGGCCAGCTGGGCGCGGCGCGCATCCAGGTCGCCGCCGAGCAGCCGGGCCGACAGCGGCGAGTCGACGAAGCCGGCCGCGATGAGGTTGACCCGGATCGGCGCCACCTCGACCGCCAGGCTGGCGATCAGGGCGGGCAGCGCGGCGTTGAACGCGGCCATGAGCGCCAGGCCGGGTCCCCGGGTGCTGGTGCCGCTCATGAACACCAGCGTGCCGCCGGGCCGCACCCGGCCGACGGCGTGCCGGGCCACCTCGATGGCCAGCCACGGGTGCGCGTCGAAATCGGCCACCGCCCGCGCGTGGTCCATGTCGGCCAGGAGCGCGTAGTACGGGCCGGGGCCGGTCACCATCACGTGGTCGATGGGCCCGGGCAGGCCGGCGAAGAACTGCCCGAGGGCGGCCGGGTCGGTGGCGTCGAAGGCCGCCACATCGCGCGCGCCGACGTCGGCCGCGGCCTGCTTGAGGTGTTCGGCGTTCCGGCCGGTCAGGATGACCTCGGCGCCGTCCTCGCGGGCCCGGCGGGCGGTTTCCAGGCCCATGCCGGAGCTGCCGCCGATCACGACGACGGTCTGGCCGGTGAGTTCCGGTTCGCGGGTCATGACGTTACCTCCTGGGTGAGGGCCGGGGGCGGGCGGCGTGTTCTGTGATCTGGCTGCGCAGGGCCTTCAGCCCGGCCACGAAGATCTCGGAGAAGGTCGGGAAGGGCTGGATGACGTCGCGCAGCACGTCGAGCGGTACGCGGGCGCGGATGGCCAGCGTGGCCTGCTGCATCCATTCCCCGGCCTCGGGGCCCAGCGCGTAGGCGCCGGCCAGGGTATCGCCGTCGGACAGCAGGGTCAGGAAGCCCGTGGACTGGGCGTAGGCGTGGGTGTAGGTGGCCGTCTTGGCCACCTCGGAGACCGGGACGGTCGCGCTGAACCGGGCCTGGCTGGCGCCGACGGCGGCGGCCTGCGGGTCGGTGTAGACCACGTTGGGGATGGCCTCGTAGTGGGCCTGGCGGGGTTCGCCGAGGATGTTCGACGCGACGACCTCGCCCTGGTACTTGCCGACGTGGGTGAGCAGCCGGATGCCGGTGACGTCGCCGATGGCCCACAGCCGCTCGCCGGCGCTCAGCTGCGCGTCGACCGGGATGCCTTGCCCTGGCCGTGACGCCGACCGTGTCCAGGCCGGCCGGCATGCGCGGCCGCCGCCCCGTGGCCGCAAGCAGGCGGTCGCCGCGCACCTCACGGCCGTCCTGGAGGGTCAGGATGTAGTCCTCGCCGTCGCGCCGCGCGGCGGTGGCCTGGACGCCGAGGATCAGCTCGATGCCGTCGCGCCGCAGCACCTCGCCCAGGGCGTGGCCCAGCGGGTCGGGCTCGCGGGCCAGCACGTGCGGCGCGGCCTCGACCACGGTCACCTCGCCGCCCAGGCGGCGGGTGGCCTGGGCCATCTCGGCGCCGACCGGCCCGCCGCCGAGGATCAGCAGGTGGCGGGGGATGGCGGTCATGGCGGTCACCTCCCGGTTGGTCCACACGCCGTCCAGCTCGCGCAGGCCGGGGACCGGCGGGATGACCGGATCCGAGCCGGTGGCCACCACGACGTGCCGGGCCGTGTGGCGGACGCCGTCCACCTCGACCGCGCCGGGACCGGCCAGCGCGCCGGTGCCGCGGAGCAGGTCGATGCCCTTGCCCGCCAGCCAGGCCACCTGCCCGGCGTCGGTGTGGTTGGCGACCATGAAGTCCCGGTAGGCCAGCGCGGCGGCCACGTCGACCTGCGCGGTGCAGGCCGCCTCCCGCGCGCCGTGGGCCGCCTCGCCGGGGCGCAGCAGCGTCTTGGACGGGATGCAGGCCCAGTACGAGCACTCGCCGCCGGCCAGTTCCCGCTCGACCACGGCCACGCGCAGGCCGCCGTCGGCCAGTTCGCCGGCGCAGTGCTCACCCGGCGAGCCCGGCGCCGACCACGATGACGTCGTAGTCGTAGCCGCTCACTGGCCCGCGTCCTGATTTCATGTCCACGATCTCGGCCCTTCTCGTCGGGTACCGGGGCCCGAAGCCTGGGCCACCGAGCTGCTGCTAGCATTCCACCATCGCGCCCGGGACCGGCCGCTCGCGCCCGGGGGAGTCCCTGGCCAGTCCCCTGGTCCCGTGGCCGGCGGGGCCGGACGCGGGCCAAGACGGGCCAAGATGGCCAGATGGACGCACATGACGGCCGGCGCGATCCCGACAGCGCGCTGATCCTCGAGGGCATCCGGGCCCTGCATGACCGGCTGGACGAGCTCGAGCACCGGGTCGTGCCCGGCGAACGTCCCGGCGCATTCCGGCGGGCATCCCGGCCCGGGCTTCGTCCCGGCCTGGAAGCGGCCCACGGAAGGCGAGGCCCGCTGGCAGGTCGCGGTGGCGGTCGCGGCCGCGGTGGCGCTGCAGTTCCCGCTGCCCGGCCGGCGGTGCTGCTCCACCCGGACTGGCTGCTGCCGGCGCTAGAGGGCCTGCTGCTGCTGGCCCTGGTGATGGCGAACCCGCACCGCATCAACAGTGAATCGCGGGCCCTCCGGCTGCTGGGCCTCACCCTGGCCGCGCTGCTCAGCCTGGCCAACGCCTGGTCGGTGGCCCGGCTGGTCATCGGGCTGGTGCACGGCACTGTGGGGAACACCGCCGGGCCGCTGCTGGTGACCGGCGGGATCATCTGGCTGACTAACGTCATCGTGTTCGCCCTGTGGTACTGGGAGTTCGACCGCGGCGGCCCGGTGGCCCGGGCCAACGCCGACCGCATGTACCCGGACTTCCAGTTCGCGCAGATGGCCAGCCCCGCAGCTGGCCCCGCCGGACTGGGAGCCGGCCTTCAGCGACTACCTGTACCTGTCCTTCACCAACGCCGCCGCGTTCAGCCCGACCGACGTGCTGCCGCTGTCCCGCTGGGCGAAAATGGGCATGACGGTCCAGGCCACCGTCTCGATCGTGACCGTCGCCCTGGTCGTGGCCCGCGCGGTCAACATCCTCAAGTAGCGGTGATAATCGATGACGTGTACCTGCCCCTGGTGCGGCCGCGGCCCGAGGTGACAGCATGAGCCAGCCCAGCTGGCTCGATCCCGAGCTGGCCACGCTCACCGCGGACCGGTTCTCCGACCCGGCCTGGATCTTCGAGCGCAAGTTCGACGGCGAACGCTGCCTGGCGTTCCGGGACGGCGGGCAGTTGCGGCTGATGACCCGGAACCAGCAGCAGGTCACCGGCACCTATCCGGAGATCGCCGAGGCGCTGCGGGCCCAGGACGCCACCGACTTCATCGTGGACGGCGAGGTAGTGGCGTTCGACGGGGATCAGACCAGCTTCTCCCGGCTGCAGCGCCGGCTCGGGGTCCGCGATCCGGCACCGGCGCTGCTCGCCGAGGTGCCGGTGTACATCTACCTGTTCGACGTGCTGTGGGCCGACGGCCGCGACGCGCGCCCCCGGCCGCTGCTCGAGCGCAAGGCCCTGCTGCGCGACCTGCTGTCGTTCCGTGGCCCGCTGCGTTTCACCGAGCACCGGGACCGCGACGGCGAGGCGTACTACACCGAGGCGTGCCGCCTGGGCTGGGAGGGGCTCATCGCCAAGCGGGCCGACGCGCCCTACCGGCCCGGCCGCAACCGGGACTGGCTCAAGTTCAAGTGCCTGAACGGCCAGGAGTTCGTCATCGGCGGCTACACCGACCCGCAGAGGTCCCGCGTCGGGTTCGGCGCGCTCCTGCTCGGCTACTACGACGCCGACGGCCAGCTGCGCTACGCCGGCAAGGTCGGCACCGGCTTCGACCGGCCCACGCTGACCAGCCTGCACGCGGCCCTGGCCGCCAGCGAGCGGCCGGGCCCGCCCTTCGAGCCCGTCCGCGCCCTGCCCCGGTCGCGGGTGCACTGGGTCGAGCCCCGCCTCGTGGCCCAGGTCGGCTTCAGCGAGTGGACCGTGGACGGGGAACTGCGGCACCCCAGATTCCAGGGCCTGCGCCGGGACAAGGACCCGGCCGAGGTCGTGCGCGAACTGCCGTGAGGGGAACACCACCGGTCGGCCCGGTGTTCTATTTATGCGTTGCGCGCATACGAAAGAAGATCAATGGCCCAGTGCATTACGTGCGGGAGCG
Organism: uncultured Actinomycetes bacterium; assembly: GCA_963801155.1. Lineage (GTDB taxonomy): Bacteria > Actinomycetota > Actinomycetes > Streptosporangiales > Streptosporangiaceae > Palsa-504. The sequence goes on along the minus strand of CAWDEB010000027.1, from coordinate 288,597 downwards.
AACTGCATCCCGACCGGGCGAAGAAATACGACTACTGCATGGCGCCGGAGTGCCAGGAAAAGAACCTCAAGGGCCTGACCATGGTGGCCATCGGGGTGAACAAGTCGGCCGAGCAGTACCTGCTCCTCGACGAGCAGACGCGGGACGAACTGGCCAGCGGCAAGTTCGCCGATCAGCGCCGAGGCTCCTTCGGCACGTCGCTGCCTTCCGCAAGCCGGCCCTCGGCCAGCCCAGCCGGGGCCCAGCCCCGCCAGCCCGCCCCGCCCCGCCAGCCCGCCCGGCCGGCCCGCCCGGCCGCGCCCGGCCGCGCGTCAGGCACCCCGCCCGTGGACCAAGTCGCAGGAGCGCCTGGCGCTGCTGTACAACGAGCAGGGCAAGCGGCCCGAGGAGATCGCGCAGAAACTCGGCCTGAGCACCTACACCGTGACCCAGATCATCCTCGGATCGAGGAACCGCGGAAAGCTGTAACCCCTTGGCCGGTCCCTCCCACGCCGGCGCCTTCCGCTGAGCTCAGCTCCGGGCGTAGTTGCTGGCGCCGTACCAGTCGACCACGACGACCGGCTCGTCGCCGACCACCCAGGCGTCGTGGCCCTGGGGCAGGGCGGTGACGTCGCCGGGCCGGGCGTCGAACTCCGAGCCGTCGGCCATGACCACGTGCAGCATGCCCTGCACGTGGTACTGGAAGTGCGGCGCCTCGCACAGGTCGGTACCCGCGAGCGGCTTGACGTGCTCGGACCAGCGCCAGCCCGGCTGCAGGGTCAGCCGGCCGATCTCGGCGCCGCCGATCCGCAGCAGGTCCAGCGTGCCGCGCTCGAACTCGCGCGTCTCGTCGGATGCGGCGAAGCTCTTCTGCTCTGCCTTGGCGGTCATGGCATGTCTCCTTCATGTGGTGCCTGATCGGGTCTGCACCAGCCTGACCGGGCCGGTTGCAGCTTCCTTGCAGCCGGGCGGGTATGGCGGATACCGGTCACGCTGCGGTTTGATACCAGGCATGAAGTCGCTGGCGCTGCGGGTGCTGAGCGGCTTCGGCGTGGACGGCGTCGAGCCGGCCGCCTTGGGCAGCAGGAAGGGCCGGCTGGCGCTGTGCGTCCTGGCCCTGGCCGGGGGACAGATGGTACCGGCCGACGTGCTGGTCGACACGCTATGGGGGGACGCGCCGCCCGTCCGGCCCGAGGACCAGCTGGCCGTGCTGATCAGCCGGCTGCGGTCGGTACTGGGCCGGGACCGGATCCAGCATCGCGACCGCGGCTACCTGCTGGTCTGCGACTGGCTCGACGCGTCCGAACTCGCCGCGCTCACCGAGGAGGTGGACCGCAGGCGCGGCGCGGGAAACGTGCTGGGCGCGGCGGCCGCGGCGCGGGTCGCGCTGTCGCTGCTGCGCGGCTACGGGCTGCCCTCGGTACCCGGTGAATGGGCGCGGCTGCGGCTGGCCGAACTGGACCGCCTGGCCGGCCGGGCCCGGCAGGTGGCGGCCACCGCCCTGCTCGAGGCCGGCGACTGGATGGCCGCCGCCGACGCCGCGGCCGCGGCCGTGGCGGCCGACGGCTACGACGAGGCCTCGCTGCGGATCCTGCTGCGCGCCTACGTCGCGGGCGGCCGGGTGGCCGCGGCTCTGGCCGCCTACGCCCAGGCCCGGGAACGCCTGGCCGACGAGCTCGGCACGGATCCCTCGCCCGAGACCGTCGCCCTCTATACCGCCATCCTGCGCGGTGAGCTGCCCGCGCCGGCGCCGGTACCCGCCCGCGGCCCGGCCGGCCTGGTCGGCCGGGACGATGAACTGGCCTACCTCGACACCGCGGCCGGGCGGGCCCGCGACGGCTCGACCGAGATCGTCGTCGTCGACGGGGAGGCCGGCATCGGGAAGACCGCCCTGCTCCGCGCCTGGGCCGCCCAGCGGGCCGCGGCCGGCGACACGGTGCTGCTGGCCTCGTGCGGCCAGCTCGACCGGGCCATGCCGCTCGATGCCCTGCTCAGCGCGCTGTCCGCGCTGCTTCGCCGGCTCGGGCCCGACGCCGCCGCCGACCTGCTGGGCCAGGACGCGCTGACCCTCACCTCGCTGCTCGGCGTGGCCCTGGACCCCGCCGGGCCGCCACGGCCCGGGCCCAGAGCCTGATCCTGGCCGACGGCATGCTCGGCCCGGCGGTGCTGTACGCGGCGCTGGTCAGGGTGCTGGTCCGCCTGGCCGGACGGGGACCGCTGGTCGTGGTGATCGACGACGCCCACCTGGCCGGGCAGGCCCTGGCCAACTGGCTGAGCTTCGCGCGGCGGGCGAACATGCCCGCCGCGGTCGTCGCCGCGGTCCGCTCCGGTGAGGGACCGCCCCTGCCGGCCACCGCGTCCGTCCACCTCGGCCTGCTCGGCCGGGAGGCCGCCGCCGAGCTGGTGGGGCCGTCCCGGGCCGATGAGCTGTACGAGCGGTCCAAGGGCCACCCGCTGTTCCTGACCGAGCTCGCCCAGCAGGCGGCCCGGGCCGAGCTGCCCACGTCGCTGGTGGAATCGGTGTCGGCCCGCTGCGACGAGCTGGGCCCGGCCGGAGCCATGCTGCGCGCGGCCGCGGTGATAGGCCCGGAGCTGGACATCGAGCTGCTCGCGGCCCTGCTCGGCCGTCCCGCCGTCGACCTGCTCGACGACGCCGAGCGTGCCGCGGCCAAGCAGCTGCTGACCACGGACGGCGGGACGTTCAGGTTCCGGCACGAGCTGGTCCGGGAGGCGCTGGCCGCCAGCGCGACCGCCGGCCGCGCCGCCCTGCTGCACCGCCAGGCCGGCCGCGTGCTGGCCCGGCAGCCGTACGCCGACCCGGCCATGGTCGCCTACCACGCGCGGCTCGGCGGTGACCTGGAGCTGGCCGCCCGCTCGCTGCGGACCGCCGCCGAGCGGGCCGCCGAGCGCTTCGACCATGCCGCGGCCGAGGCCCTGCTGGACGACGCGCTGCGGCTGCATCCGGATCCTGAGGGCTGGCTCGAACGGGCCCGGGTCCGCACGCGCCGCCGCCGCTACGCCGAGGCGCTGGCCGACGTCGAGCTCGCCGCGGCCGCCGGTGCCGCCGCCCTGGAGGTCGGCGCGTGGGCCTGCTACTTCGACCGCCGCTTCGCCCAGGCCGCGCAGTTCGCCGCGGACGGCGCACTGGCCGCGGCCGATCCGGCCATCCGGTCCCGCTGCCTGGCCGTCGGCGGCCGGACCCGGCACGCCGCCGGCGACCTGGCCCAGGCCGAGCTGCTGCTCGGCGAGGCCTTCGCCCTGGCCGAGGGAACCGACCGGGTGACCGCCGCCGCGTGGCTGGGCGTGCTCCGGGCTCACCAGGCCAAGACCGAGGAGGCACTGGCCCTGCTGCGCCCGGCGGCCCGCGCGCGGGAAGGCGTGGCCCATACCGCGGCGACCCTGCACTCGCTGCTGTTCACCGGGCACGCGCACGCCGCAGCCGGGCGCCCGGCCCTGGCTCTGGACGCCTTCACCCGCTACACGGCCGAAGTCGAGCGCCGCCAGGTGCCGCGGTTCGCGGGCCGCGCGGTGAACTTCGCCGGCTGGGTGCTGCGCAGTCTCGGCGCGGCCGATGAGGCCGACGATCATCACCGCCGGGCCCTGGAGCTCGGGCAGAGCCAGGGCACCGTGGAGGTCACCATCGCCGCGCTGGAAGACCTGGCCGAGCAGTGCGTGGAGGCCGGCGATGCGGGCGGCGCGCAGGACCGGCTGGCGCAGGCACGGACCCTGCTGACCGGCGACCTGGTCTTCGGCTGGCGGCTGGAGCTCAAGTACCAGCTGCTCACCGCGCGGCTGGCGCTGCTGCGCGGCGACGCGGAGGCGGCCCTGGCCGCGGCCGCCGGCCTGGAGACGCGGGCGGCCGTGCTCGGGGTGCCGCGGTACGTCAGCGTGGCCCGCGTCCTGAAGCACCGGGCCCGCCGGGCGCTGAGCCTGCCCGTGGACCTCGACCGGGTCGCCGCGGACCTGGATCTGGTCGAGGGGTCCGTCGCCGTCGAGGCCTGGTGGTGGACCGGCGAGGCCGCCGCCGATTTCGCGGTCCCGGCCTGGCTGGACGTCGCGGCCGGCCGGGCCGAGCGGCTGGCCCGGCAGGCCGGCGACTACGCGGACACGCTGCGCCGGGCGGCGGCCGGCGCCTGGACGGCTGGCGAGCCGCGGACCCGTGAGACCCGCGGAGGTCAGCTCGCAGCGTCAGTTCAGCAGCGGGGCCGCCCGGATCGCCTGCGTCTCCCACCACGCGAGCTCCTCGTCATAACCGCCCAGGGCCTTCTCCCAGCCGAACTGGACCAGGGCGCCCAGCAGGCACAACGCCAGCTGGCGGTCCCACCAGGGTTCGGTGCCGATGCCCTGCTCCTCCAGCGCCCGGCGGTAGGCGGCGATGGTGTCCTCCTTGCCCTGCGGCAGGCGGCGGCAGTTGATCGCCAGGTACCAGGCCAGGTCGGACAGCGGCGCGCCGCGCCCGGGCTGCTCCCAGTCCAGCACGACCGTCCGGCCCTGCTCGTCCGTGCCCAGGTTGTCCAGCTTCCAGTTGCTGTGCACGAACGTCTGCGGGGTGACCTCCAGCGCCTCGACCAGCGGGCCCGGGTCCCGGGCCAGCGGGGTGACGACCGCGGCCGCGGCCGGGGCGACCTCGGCCAGCCGCGGCCAGCCCTCGCCCACCAGCCGCGGCACCAGGTGCGCGGAGCCGGCGGCCGCCTCGGCGCACGCCAGCCAGGGGGACAGCTCCAGGTAGCGGTGCATGACCGGGACGACGTCGCATTCGCCGCCGCACTCCCAGAACGCGGCGTGCAGCGCGGCCATGTGCCGCAGGAACCGCAGGTGCTGGTCCAGGCCGATCGGCTCATCGCTCACCGGGACCAGCCACCGCGACACGTCCCGCATCAGCAGGGCACATCCGCCCGAGGGCGCCCGGCCTCCGGCGTCCTGCGGGGCCACCCCCACGATCGGCTGGTTGAAACACGCGGGCAGCCGCGCCAGCAGGCCGCGCTCCCAGGCCAGCAGCGGCGCGCCGCGCAGGCAGCCCGACGCCCGCATGGTCCAGTCCTCGGCCAGGTCGAGGTGCTTGAGCACGTACGGCTGCCCGCCGATCACCACCCGCTCCAGCCGGGCCCCGGATTTCCCCGCCGCCCCGTCCAGCCCGGTCCGCTCGGTCGCGCCCGCGATGAGCTCGGCCACGCTGGAATGCAGGGGAACGGGGCGGCGGGCCGGGCTCTGCGGCCCGTCAGGCATCGGCCGCCTCCATCTCCGCGAGCAGCGACGCCGGCCACCGCCCGCCGCACATAACGGTGTCGGCCACGATCCGGTCATCGCGCACGGTGAGCAGGTGCATGTGATGGGCCGCGTGCGGCACGCCGTTCTCGGTCCAGCTGAGCGTGTACTCCACGATCTCGCTCGGGCCCCCGTCCGCGCGCACCGGGTACCGGCGGAACTCGCCGAACTGGCCGGGTTCGGCAAACCAGCGGGCGTACTCGGCGCGGATCGCGTCGGCCCCCGACGCGTGCAGCCGCCAGTTGGGCACCGTCGCGTCCAGCGTCGCGTCGGGGCTCCATGCGTCGCACGCCGGGATGGTGGCGGTCTGGATGGCGTTCAGGAACTGATCGATCGCTGGTGCGGGTGACGGTGACATCGGGCGGCCTCCTGATGGTCTTGTTCTGTCACCATCGTCTGCGCCGGGCCTTGCAGTCAGGTTGCAGCCGGGGCTGGGCCAGCGCCACTGAGGGACGGTGGACGACGAGATCGCTGTCCCGCCTGATCGCGGTGACCGGGCCCGCGGGTACCGGCAATGACCGCGCTGGCGGCCGCCGCGGCGGCCGTGCGGAACGCGCCTGGCTCGGTGCGCGGTCATCCTGGTCGAAGGGGTGAGCGACCAGTCCGCGATCGAGGCGCTGGCCGCGCGCCGGGGCCGCAACCTGGACCGGGAGGGCGTCTTCGTCGTGCCCATGGGGGGCGCGACGAACATCGGGTCCTTCCTCGACCTGTTCGGCCCGCGCGGGCTGCGCGCCAGGCTGGCGGGCCTGTGCGACGAGGGGGAGGAGCCGGAGTTCCGGCGCGGCCTGGCGCGAGCGGGCCTGAGCCCCGGTCCGGCCCGCGACGACCTGGAACGGCTGGGCTTCTACGTGTGCGTCGCCGACCTGGAAGACGAACTGATCCGCTCGCTGGGCGCTGCCTCGGTCGAGCGGCTCATCGCCGGGCAGGGCGAACTCGCGCCGTTCCGCACCTTCTGCCGGCAGCCCGCGCAGCGCAACCGGACCCGCGAGCAGCAGCTGAGGCGCTTCATGGGCACTCGCTCGGGCCGCAAGGCCCGCTACGGACGCGTGCTGGCTGAAGCGCTCGACCCGGCCCGGGTTCCCCACCCGCTCAACCGCGTCCTCAGGGTTCCAGGGCGAGCAGCTTGGCCGCGACCTCGGTGAGGTCCTCGCCCACCACGTCGGGCGGGGCGAAGGGCGCGCCGAAGCCGCCGGACTTGCGGCTCACCCAGCCGGTGGTCAGCCCGGCCCGCTTGGCGCCGTGGCAGTCCCAGTCGTGCGCGGTGACCAGCGCCATCCGGTCCGCCGGCACATTCATGACCGAGGCGGCGTACAGGTAGACCACGCTGGCCGGCTTCCACCGGTACACCTCCTCGGCCGAGATCACCCGATCCACCAGGCCGCCGAACCCGGCGCGGCTGGCAAATGCCGAGCCAGCAGAGGCGGACCCGTTGGTCAGGCAGGCCACCCGCAGCCCGGCCTCGGTCAGGCGCCGCACCGCGGGCAGCACGTCGGGGAAGGCGGGCAGCTCATCCCACCCCGCCATGACCGCGGCCACCTGCTCGTCGCTGACCGTGTAGTTGGTCAGCCCGCGCAGCGCGGCCGCGGCCACGTCGGTGAACGCCGCGTAGTCCCCGGTCGCCGACAGCGCCATCCCGTCCCGCAGCGTGCGGGTGTACCAGGCCTCGAGCAGTCCCGGCGGCTGGCCGATCTCGGTGAGCCGGGCGCGCAGCGGCTCGAGCGAGGCCAGCGTCTCGATCACGTCGAAGGCCACCACGGCCGGGCGGCGGGTCATGACGGGCCCGGCGCCGCAGCCGCGTACTCGCCGCCGGGACCCATGCCGATAACGATCACATCTGTATGCTCTGGCTCGTCCATGCCGTGCTCCTGCCCTCAGCGGAGGGCCTGGGGGGTGTTCCCCCTGGCTAGCGCTGTGGGCACCAAACCTACATCAACTACCAGGAAGATCGTCGCCGTCTTCTAGGTCCGAGATGTCCAGTTCGGGCTGGCCGTGCACGAACGTATCCGGGTCCTCCAGGTCGTCGGCGGTCGGCAGCAGGTCAGGATGGGACCACAGGGCGTCCCGGCCGTCGATGCCCCGCGCCTCGGTCAGGCCCTGCCAGATGGCCGCCGCCTCGCGCAGCCTGCGCGGACGCAGTTCGAGCCCGACGAGCGTGGCGAACGTCCGCTCGGCCGGGCCGCCGGTGGCCCGGCGCCGCCTGATCGCCTCGGCCAGCGCGTCGGCGTGGGTCAGCCGGTCCCGGGCCGCGGCGCTGACCACGGTCGCGACCCACCCCTCGACCAGCGCCAGCGCGGTCTCCAGCCGGACCAGGGCGGCCTTCTGCGCGGGGGTGTCCTCCGGCCGGAACAGGCCCTCGCCCGCCAGCGCGTCGCGCAGCGCCTCGGGGTTGGTGATGTCGACGTCCGGGATCGCCTCCTGCAGCCGCGCCATGTCGACCGTGATGCCGCTGGCGTACTGCTCGACCGCGCCGAGCAGGTGCCCGCGCAGCCACGGGACGTGGGCGAACAGCCGCTGGTGGGCGGCCTCGCGCAGGGCCAGGAAGAGCCGGACCTCGCCGGCGTCGACCGACAGGCCCTGGCCGAACTGCGCCACGCCCGCGGGCAGCAGCGCGGCCACCCCTTCCGGGCCGAGCGGCAGCCCGATGTCAGACGAGCCGACCACCTCGCGCGCGAGCTCGCCGACCGCCGTGCCGGTCTGGCTGCCGATCATGGCCCCGCCGATCTGGCGCAGCATGGCGGACAGCCCGGCCAGGCCGCCCAGCCCGCCCGCGCCGCCGCCGAGGGCCCCGAGGGCCTGGCGCATCTCCTCGGGGACGTCCTCGCCCAGCTGCGCGGGGTCGATGTTGAGCATGCCGCTCATCGCCTCGACGCCCTTGGCCGCGATGGGGTCGCAGAGCTTGGCCCAGACCGGGAAGGTGGCCTCGAGCCACTCCGACCGGCTCCACGCCTCGATCTTGTGGATCCCGGAGGGGAACGTGGCCGCTTCGTCCAGCCACAGGTCGGCCAGCCGGACGGCCTCGGTGATCTCCCGGCGCTGTGCCTCCAGCACGCTCGGGTCGCCCGCCGCGACGATCGCGTGCCGGGCCACGTTCTTGGCCAGATCCCAGTTGACCGGGCCGCCCCGCCAGGACAGCAGGTCGGCGAACTGGCGCAGCGCGTCGGCGAACTGCTGCGGGTCGCCCATCGCCCCGAACGGCCCCTGGGCCCCGAACGGCCCGCCGGGCGCCGAGGCCCGCCGGGACCCCGCCGGGACCCGAGGGCCCGCCGGGACCCGAAGACCCCTGGCCGCCCTGATCTTCCGGCTTGTCAGGCAGGCCGAAGCCGAACGGGCGATCAGCCATCGTTGGCTCTGCGGCAGGATGGAAGGGTCATGACCGTCACGTTATCTCGGGAGAAGCACACTGTGACAAACGCCCGGCGGCCGGTTCGCTCCGAGCGCAGTATCCAGCCTATGCCCGTGGTCGCCGTCACCGGTGCGGCCGGCGGCATCGGATACGCCCTGACCGTCCGGCTCGCCGCGTCGCCGAAGGTCCGCAAGGTCATCGCGATCGACGGCCGGCGCGGCGACATCGCCGGGGTGACCTGGCGCGTGGCCGACGTGCGCGACCCGGCCGTGGCCGGCTGGCCGGCGTGGACGTGGTGGTGCACGCCGACCTGGATCTGGCGCCGGACTCTGACGCCCGGCAGCGGCGGGCGTTCAACGTGCGCGGCGCCCAGACCGTGCTCACCGCGGCCGCGGCGGGCCGGGTCGGCCGGGTGGTGCTGCTGAGCAGCACCATGGTCTACGGCGCCCGCCCGGACAATCCCGTCCCGCTGCCCGAGGACGCGCCGCTGGCCGCGGAGGCGGACAGCAGCGTGGCCGGGGACCTGCTGGAGATCGAGCAGCTGGCCCGCCGCTCGCCCCGGTCCAACCCCGGCACGGCGGTGACGGTGGTGCGGCCCGCCGCGCTGGTCGGCGATGCGGTGGACACCCTGGTCACCAGGCACTTCGAGGCGCCCCGGCTGCTCGCCGTGAAGGGCTGCGCGCCCCGCTGGCAGTTCTGCCACGTCGACGACCTGACCTCCGCGCTGGAGTTCGCCGTCGGCGGCGGCATCGACGGGCAGTTCGCGGTGGGCTGTGACGGCTGGCTCGAGCAGGCCGCGGTCGAGCAGATCAGCGGGCTGAAGAGCATCGAGCTGCCGGCCCGGCTGACCTTCGGGACCGCGCAGCGGCTGCACCGGCTGGGCGTGACCCGGGCGCCGGCCATGGACCTGCGGTACGTCGTGTACCCGTGGGTGACGGACTGCGCCGCGCTGCGGGCCGCGGGCTGGCGCCCGCGGTTCGACAACGCCGAGGCGCTGCGGGTCCTGCTCGAGCAGCGCAAGGGCCACCACACCGTGGCCGGGCGGCGCATCGCGCGCAAGGAGGCGACGATCACCGCGGCCGGCGCCACCGTGGCCGTGATCGGAACCGCCGCCACCGCCGCCATCGTCCGCCGCGCCCGCCGCCACCGCCGCACGGACCCCTGACCGCCGCACGCCTTTTCTGAATTTTTACCGAACGGGCCGTGGCGCGAGTTCCGGGTAAACTTGCCCGGTGAGCGTCGTACGCCTGATCGCCATCCGGGAGACCGAGCTGTCCGTCGACGAGGTCCACGCCGCGGTCGCGGGCCCCGGCGCCGGCGGCATCGCGCTGTTCGCCGGCGCGGTCCGCGACACCGACCACGACCAGGGCGTCACCGGCCTGTCCTACAGCGCGCACCCGTCCGCCGAGGCCGAGCTCCGGCGGGTCGCGGAGCTGATCGCGGGAAGTTCAACGTGCTGGGCATCGCGGCCGTGCACCGCGTCGGCGACCTGGCCGTCGGCGACCTGGCCGTGGTGGCCGCGGTGGCCTGCGCGCACCGGGGCGAGGCCTTCGACGCGTGCCGGGAGCTGATCGACGTGCTCAAGGCCTCGGTGCCGATCTGGAAGCACCAGCGCTTCACCGACGGCACCAGCGAGTGGGTCGGCACCCTGAGACCGTGATAATCAAGACATGTCCCGACGCTCGCTGACGCTGCTGATCGCCTCGGTCGGCGTGATCGCGGCGCTCGCGATCGCCGTGCTGATCCCGGTGCCCTACGTCATCCTCGGGCCCGGGCCGACGCTGAACACCCTGGGCAAGGACTCCTCCGGGCAGCCGCTCATCACCATCACGGGACACCTCACGTATCCCACCGCCGGGCACCTGAACATGGTGACGGTCGGCTACCAGGGCGGTCCCGGCGTCACCATCAACATCTTCTCCGCGCTGGCCGCCTGGCTGAACCCGCACGAGGCCGTCGTGCCCGAATCCGAGCTGTTCGCTCCCGGCCAGTCCCAGCAGCAGAGCCAGCAGCAGGACACCCAGGAGATGACCGGCTCGCAGCAGGACGCGACCGCGGCCGCGCTGACCGAGCTGCACATCCCCTACCAGACGCAGGTGGTCGTGGTGGCGGCCGAGCCGGGCTACCCGGCCTACGGCGTGCTGCGGGCCGGAGACGTGATCACCGCCGTGGACGGCCACCCGGTGACCGGCGAGTCGGAACTGACCTCGCTCATCTCCGCGCACCCGGCGGGCAGCACGCTGACCCTGACCATCGTGCGGAACGGCCGGACCCAGACGGTCCGGGTCGGGACCAAGCAGTCCGGGGGGCGCCCGGTGATGGGCGTGCAGATCACCGGGCAGTACAAGTTCCCGTTCACGGTGAAGTTCAGCGTGGGCGACATCGGCGGGCCCAGCGCGGGCATGATGTTCGCGCTCGGCATCATCGACAAGCTGACCCCGATGAACCTGACCGGCGGCCGGTTCATCGCCGGGACCGGCGAGATCACCGCCAGCGGCCAGGTGCAGGCCATCGGCGGCATCCAGCAGAAGATGGTGGGCGCCCGCAACGCCGGCGCGACGATCTTCCTGGCCCCGGCCTCCAACTGCTCCGACGTCAAGGGCGCGATCCCGGCCGGGCTGCAGGTGGTCAAGGTCAGCACCCTCGACCAGGCCGTCACCGACCTGGAAGCCCTCAAGGCGGGCCGTCCCGTCCCCTCCTGCTGACGGCCGCCGGACGCACGCACCACGTTCCGTTCTGCCCGAAAATGCTCGTGCGTGCTCGACGCGCAGCCGGCGGGATGGGGTAAGTGCTCGTCCCGGTTTTGCGCAGGGCGTAGGCTTTATTCCCGACGGGACATCACGCTGGCGTGCAGGAGCCGTGCGGTCGGCACGGGCTCTGCGCTGCCTGGCTGCCCAGGGTGGCCCAGGAAGGGAGCAAGTGCGGTCGTGGCACCTCGCGTACTTATTGATGCGACCGACGTGCCAGCCGACCGGGGCGCGCTCGGCCGGTACGTTGACGGGCTGATCGGCGCGCTCGACGCCGCCGGCGCGGACCTGGCCGTGGTCTGCCAGCGCGCCGACGAGGAGCGCTACGGGCGGCTCGCCCCCAGCGCCCGCGTCGTCACCGGGCCCACCGCGCTCTCGCACCGCTCCGCCCGGCTGGCCTGGGAGCAGAGCGGACTGCCGGTCGTGGCCCAGCAGGTCAACGCCGACGTCATCCACGTGCCGTATTACTCCATGCCGCTGCGCCCGGGCAAGCCCACCGTGGTGACCGTGCACGACGTCACGTTCTTCACCGAGCCGGAGCTGTACAGCCCGGTCAGCGCCATGTTCTTCAAGTCCGCGATCCGCACCGCGGCCCGCCGCGCGGCCCGGCTCATCGTGCCGTCCAAGGCGACCCGCGACGAACTGGAGCGGGTGCTGGCCGCGGATCCGACCAAGATCGACGTCGCCTACCACGGGGTGGACCACCGCCTGTTCCACCGGCCCGACCCGCAGCAGGTCTTGCAGGTGGCCAACCGGCTGGGCCTGCACGGCAAGGCGTACATCGCGTTCCTCGGCATGCTCGAGCCGCGCAAGAACGTGGCCGCGCTGATCACCGGCTGGGCCGCCGCCGTGGCCGACCTCGACGACCCGCCCGCCCTGGTCCTGGGCGGCGGCGGCGGCTGGAGCGAGGAGGTGGACACCGCCGTGGCCGCGCTGCCGCCGCACCTGCGCCTGATCCGCCCCGGCTATCTGCGCTTCTCCGACCTGCCCGGCTTCCTCGGCGGGGCGCTCGTGGTGGCGTTCCCGAGCCGCGGCGAGGGCTTCGGGCTGCCCGTGCTCGAGGCCATGGCGTGCGGCGCTCCCGTGCTGACCACCCACTGCACCTCGCTTCCGGAGGTGGGCGGCGAGGCGGTCGCGTACACCGAACCCGACGCCGACGCCATCCGCTACTCGCTGCGCGCGCTGCTCGACGACGCCTCCCGGCGCAAGACGCTGGGCGACGCCGGGTACGCGCGGTCGCAGGAGTTCACCTGGGCGGCCTCGGCCGAGGCGCACCTGGCCTGCTACCGGCGCGCCGCCGAACAACCCGCTGCTGACGCCAGCGCGGTGTAACCTCTGCTTTCATGCCGCGTGAACCGCTTGAGGCCATCCTGCTCGTCGGAGGTCAGGGGACGCGGCTGCGCCCGCTGACCCTGTCCGCGCCGAAACCGCTGCTGCCGACGGCGGGCGTCCCGTTCCTGGCCCACATGCTGGCCCGGTCGGCGGACTGCGGCGTCACCCACGTGGTCCTCGCAACCTGCTACAAGGCGGAGATGTTCGCCGCGGCCTTCGGCGACGGCTCGGCGTTCGGGCTGTCCATCGACTACGTCACCGAGGACGTGCCGCTCGACACCGGTGGCGCGATCCGCAACGCCGCCGCCTCGCTGTGCGGCCGCGGCCCCGGCGATCCGGTCGTGGTGCTCAACTCCGACGTGCTGTCCGGCCACGACCTGGCCGCGCAGGTCGACCTGCACGGCAAGACCGACGCCGCGGCGACGCTGCACCTGGTCGAGGTGGATGACCCGTCCCGGTTCGGCGTGGTGCCGACCGACGATTCCGGCCGCGTGACCGCGTTCCTGGAGAAGACGCCGAACCCCGTGACCAACCGGATCAACGCCGGGTGCTACGTGTTCCGGCGTGAGGTCATCGACCAGATCCCGGCCGGCCGCCGGGTCTCGGTCGAGCGGGAGACGTTCCCCGGCCTGATCTCCTCCGGGCAGCTGGTCATGAGCTACCCCGAATCGGCGTACTGGATCGACGTCGGCACGCCCGCGACGTTCGTGCGCGGCTCGTGCGACCTGGTGCTCGGGCGGCTGCCCGCGCCCGCGGTGCCCGGCCCGCACGGGCCTGCGCTGCTGCTCCAGGGCGCTTCGGTGGCGCCGGGCGCGTCGGTGTCCGGCGGGACGGTGGTCGGCGCGGGCGCGTCGGTGGGCGCCGGGGCCACGGTCTTCGGCAGCGTGCTGTTCGACTCCGCGGCGGTCGGCGAGGGTGCCGTGGTCCGGGATTCGATCGTCGGCCGCGGCGCCGTGGTGGCGCCCGGCGTGGTGCTCGACGACGCCCTGGTCGGCGACGGCGCGTTCGTCGGGGCCGGCAACGAACTGGCCCGGGGCATCCGGATCTGGCCCGGCGTGCGGCTCGAGCCGACCTCGGTCCGTTTCTCCTCCGACGCGTGAGGTGAGCCAGCAGGCGGCGCCCCCGGATACGGGGCTGCGGCGCGAGTGGCGGGCGCCGTTCGGCGTGGACGTCCGGCTCACCCTGTCGGTGCACCGCCGCGGCGGTGTGGATCCCGCCTACCGCGCCGACGCGGCCGGCGCCGTCTGGCGCACGTCGCTGACCCCCGACGGCCCGGGCACGCTGCGCCTGACCTGTTGTCCCGCCGGCCCGGGGACGCTGGTCGCCGGCCAGGCCTGGGGCCCGGGTGCCGCCTGGCTGCTGGACGCCCTTCCCGCTCAGCTCGGCGCGCACGACGACCTGTCGGGCTTCGCCGCCCGGCACCCGGTCGTCGGCGAGCTGGCCCTGCGTTACCAGGGGCTGCGGGTCGGCCGGACCTCGCGGGTCTTCGAGGCACTGGTGCCCGCGGTCCTGGAGCAGAAGGTGGTCGGGCGGGAAGCCCACCGCGCCTGGCGGTTCCTGCTCGGCGCGTACGGTTCCCCGGCCCCGGGCCCGGCCCCGGCCGGGATGCGGGTCTTCCCGCCCGCGTCCACGTGGGCGCGCATCCCGTCCTGGGACTGGCACCGGGCCGGGGTGGAGGGCGTCCGGGCCCGCACCATCATCACCGCCGCCGAGGTCGCGGACCGGCTGGAGCAGGCCAGCGAGCTGGACCCGGCCGAGGCCGACCGGCGCCTGCGGTCCCTGCCCGGCATCGGGCCCTGGACCTCCGCCGAGATCAGGCAGCGCGCCGCGGGCGACCCGGACGCGGTCTCCGTGGGCGACTACCACCTGCCCAAGGCGGTCGGCTGGACACTGGCCGGGCGGATCACCGACGACGCGGGCATGCTCGAGCTGCTCGCCCCGTACGCCGGGCACCGCCACCGGGTGGCCCGGCTGATCGAGCTGGGCGGCCGCCTGCCCCCGCGCCGCGGACCCCGCATGCCGGTCCGCGACTACCGCGCCTTTTGAGCCGAGGCAGCCCGTGGGGAAGATCCACGCTCCGGGAAAGGTTGGGTGCAGCATGAGCGATCGCGGCGGCGACTCAGACCAGAACGCGGCCCGAGGGCCGAACGCGGGCAGAGACGTCAGCGGAACCGGCGGGGTCACGGCCGCCGGGCATGCGCCGGACGCTGGCCCGGGCCAGGGACGGCAAAGCGCTCGACCGGGACGAGGCCACGGTCCTGCTGCACGCCCGCGGCGACGACCTGGACACCCTGCTGGCCTACGCCAGCCGGACCAGGGACGCCGGCCTCGAAGGCGCGGGAAGGCCCGGGATCATCACCTACTCGCGGAAGGTCTTCATCCCGCTGACCCGGCTGTGCCGGGACCGCTGCGGCTACTGCACGTTCGCGACCGTGCCGCACCGGCTGCACGGCCTGTACCTGGAGCCGGACGAGGTCCTCGCCATCGCCCGCCAGGGCGCGGAGGCGGGCTGCAAGGAAGCCCTGTTCACGCTCGGTGACAAGCCCGAAGACAGGTGGCACCAGGCAAAAGACTGGCTGGACGCCCACGGCTACGACGACACCCTGTCCTACGTGCGGGCCATGGCCATCCGCGTCCTGGAGGAAACCGGCCTGCTGCCCCATCTCAACCCGGGCGTGCTGTCCTGGCAGGATTTCCAGCGCCTCAAGCCGGTGGCCCCGTCCATGGGCATGATGCTCGAGACCACGGCCACCCGGCTGTACACCGACCGGGGTGGCCCGCATTTCGGCAGCCCGGACAAGGATCCGGCCGTCCGGCTGCGCGTGCTGGAGGACGCCGGCCGCTGCAACGTCCCCTTCACCACCGGCATCCTCATCGGCATCGGCGAGACCCCGGCCGAACGCGCCGACTCGATCTTCGCCATCAGGAAGGTCGCCCGCGAGTATCGGGGCATCCAGGAAGTCATCGTGCAGAACTTCCGGGCCAAGCCGGACACCAAGATGCGCGGCGTGCCGGACGCCGAACTCGCCGACCTGGCCGCCACGATCGCCGTCACCCGGCTGGTCCTCGGCTCGAAGGCGCGGATCCAGGCGCCGCCCAACCTGGTCGGCGACCAGCACGACCTGATCCTGCGGGCCGGCATCGACGACTGGGGCGGCGTCTCCCCGCTGACCCCCGATCACGTCAACCCCGAACGCCCCTGGCCCGCCATCGACGAACTCGCCGCCCGCACCGCGGCGGCCGGCTTCACGCTGCGCGAGCGCCTCACCATCTACCCGCCCTACATCCGCGAGCCGTGGCTCGACCCGCGGCTGGCCGCGCACGTGGCCGCGCTGGCCGACCCGGCCACCGGCCTGGCCGACGAGGCCGCCCGGCCGCACGGCCTGCCCTGGCAGGAACCAGACGGCGGGCTGGCCGAGGCCGGGGGGAGGGCTCCGGCCGCACCGACCTGTACGTGACCATCGACACCACCGGCCGCACCCATGACCGGCGCGACGACTTCGCCGAGGTCTACGGCGACTGGAATGAGATAGCCGAACGGACCGGCGCGCGTGCCCCCGCCACCGGCTCCAGCCACCGCTGCCGCCGGCGCCCCCGCCGCGCCTGGCGCCCCCGCGGTCCTGTCCGGCAGCGAGGTCGCCGCCGCCCTCCGGCAGGCCGAACGCGCCCCGGCCGCCCTCACCGACGCCCAGGCCATCGCCCTGCTCGGCGCGGACGGCCCCGACCTGGAGGCGCTGGCCGGGATCGCCGACGCGCTGCGCCGCGAGGTCGTCGGTGACGACGTCACCTACGTCGTCACCCGCAACATCAACTTCACCAACGTCTGCTATACCGGCTGCCGGTTCTGCGCGTTCGCCCAGCGCCGCACCGACGCCGACGCGTACACCCTCTCGCTCGGGCAGATCGGCGACCGGGCCGCCGAGGCGTGGGACGCCGGCGCGACCGAGGTGTGCATGCAGGGAGGCATTCATCCCGATCTGCCAGGCACGGCATATTTCGAAATCGCTTCCGAAGTCAAGCGGCGACGGCCCAGAACTTCACGTTCATGCGTTCTCCCCGATGGAGGTGGTGAACGGCGCCTCCCGGACCGGCCTGCCGATCCGGGAGTGGCTGGTCCGGGCCAACCAGGCGGGCGTCGACTCGCTGCCCGGGACGGCGGCGGAGATCCTCGACGACGACGTGCGCTGGGTGCTGACCAAGGGCAAGCTGCCCGCCTCGGTATGGATCGAGGTCATCACCACCGCGCACGAGCTGGGCCTGCCGACCTCGGCGACGATGATGTACGGGCACGTCGACACGCCGGCGCACTGGGTCGGGCACCTGCGGGTGATCCGGTCGGTCCAGGAGCGGACCGGCGGCTTCACCGAGTTCGTGCTGCTGCCGTTCATCCACTCCAGCGCCCCCATCTACCTGGCCGGCCTGGCCCGGCCCGGGCCGACCCGGCGGGAGAACCGGGCCGTGCACGCCGTGGCCCGGCTGCTGCTGCACGGGGCGATCGACTCGATCCAGTGCTCCTGGGTCAAGCTCGGCGACGACCTGTGCCGCGACGTGCTGCGGGGCGGCGCCAACGACCTGGGCGGCACGCTGATGGAGGAGACCATCAGCCGGATGGCCGGCGCCGACCACGGCTCCTACAAGACGATCAGCCAGCTCCGGGCGATCGCCGAGCCGCTCGGCCGCCGGTTGCGCCAGCGGAGCACCACCTACGGCGACGTCCCGCCCGAGCGCCTCGCGGCCGCCGCCGCCAGCGACGGCGTGTGCGCCTCCGTCCGCTCCGGCCTGCCGCTGCTGACCCGCTGACCTCAGCGGGTCAGCAGGAAGTCCGCGGGATCCCGCGGCGGGCGGGGGCGGGCCTGCTCGGCCGGGTGGCCGACGGCGACGGCGCCCATGGGCCGCCAGCCGCCGGGCAGATCCATGGCCCGGGCCGCGACGTCCTGGCAGAACAGGGTGCTGGAGATCCACGCCGAGCCGAGCCCCTCGACCGCGAGCGCGATGAGCAGGTTCTGCACCGCCGCGCCCATGGAAACCACGAACATGGCCTGCTCCGACCGGTTGCGCCGCTCGTCGGGGTAGTCATGCGCCGCGTCGGTGACCAGGCACGGCACCACGATCAGCGGCGCGAGCCGCAGCACGTCCCCGCGGCGGAGCCTGCGGGTGATCTGCTCCTCGGTGAACCCGTCGCGGCGCAGGTCGGCCGTCCAGGCCTCGCGCATCGCGTCGAGCAGGGCCGCGCGCGCGGCGGCGGTCTCCAGGATTACGAACCGCCACGGCTGACTGTGGTGCGGCGCCGGCGCGGTGAGCGCGGTGGCGACCGCCCGGCGGATCACCGCGGCGTCGACCGGCTCGCCGGTGAACGCCCTGATCGTCCGGCGGGCCAGCGGCACGTCCGCCGACCCGAACCGGAACATGTCCTCCTCGGCAGGCCGGATGAGTTCCCGTGCTCCCGGGCCGTCCTGCTCGGTGACCAGGTCCGCCAGCCCGCGCACCACGGCCACCGGGACACCTCGTGACTTGCCCTTCACCAGGTCCGCGGCCGCGGCGATCTCGTCGGCCACCGCCGCGACGGTGACCTCCAGAATGTTGCCGAAGGTGTCGGACTCGCCGCGGTAGTCGCGGACGGGCGCCACCCCGGCCGCCCCGATGGCATTGTCGGTCTGCCCGGCCCGCCACGGCCGGCCCATCGTGTCGGTGATGACGACCCCGACGGTCCGGCCGGTCCGGGCGTGCAGCGCCTTGCGCAGCCGCCGGGCCGACTCGTCGGGGTCCTCCGGGAGCAGCACCACGCTGCCCGGCGCCGTATTGGACTCGTCCACGCCGGCCGCGGCCAGGACCAGGCCGTGCCGCGTCTGCGCGATGGTGGTGGCGCCGCGCCGGGCCACCACGCGCGCCGTCTCGGCCTCGATGGCCTGCTCGCGGGGGCCGGCCACCACCCGGCCCTCGGCCTTGCTCACGATCTTCGAGGTGACGACCAGGATGTCGCCGTCGCGCACGTCCGCCGCGGCCTCGGCGATGAGCGCGGCCAGGTCGCTGCCCGCCGTGATCTCGGGCAGCCCGGTCACCGGGACCAGTGTTATCTCGGGGGCCGACCCCCCAGACCCCCCCTGCTCCTGGGGGGACCCATCCCCCCAGACTCCCCTTGGGGGCTGCCCGCCCCCCCGTACCTCCCTGGTCACGCCAGCTCCAGGGCCAGGTCCACCGCCGCGCGGGCGATCGCGGTGGTCGCGGGCAGGTCGCGCATGTACAGCGGCAGGGCGCGGAC
The DNA here is from genome assembly GCA_963801155.1 of uncultured Actinomycetes bacterium. GTDB lineage: Bacteria > Actinomycetota > Actinomycetes > Streptosporangiales > Streptosporangiaceae > Palsa-504. Next base: position 269,672 of record CAWDEB010000027.1, on the reverse strand, counting down.
CGCGATCCCGGCCAGCGCCGGGTCGTCGCCGAGAATGTCCACGGTGGCCTTGTCCTGGTCGTCGACCAGCCACCCGTTGATCAGCTCCGGCCCGTAGTGCGCGGCGACGGCGGCGGCCGAGGTATCGACCCCGATCGCGGCCAGGCACGCGTCGGCCATGCCACGCACGGGCGCGCCGCCGATGATGGGCGAGGCGCCCACCACCGTCTTGGCGGCCAGGGCCGCCCGGATGCCGGGTACGGCCAGGATGGTGCCGATGCTCACCACCGGGTTCGACGGCGGGAACACGATCACGTCGGCCTCGCCGATGGCATCGAGTACCCCGGGCGCGGGCGCGGCCTGCTCGGCGCCGACCGCGAGGATGCCCGCCGCGGGCGCCTGCGCGTGCATGCGCACCCACCATTCCTGGAAGTGAACCGTGCGCTGGCCGTCCAGCACGACGTGCGTTTCGACCGGATCATCGGACATCGGCAGCAGCCGCACGCCCGGCTGCCATCGCTCGCACAGCACCCGGGTGACGGCCGACAGCGGCTGGCCGGAGGCCAGGAGCTGGCTGCGCAGGATGTGGGTGGCGAAATCCCGGTCACCGAGCGTGAACCAGTCCGGGCTCGCGCCGTAGGCGGCCAGCTCCGCCCGGATGCTGAAGGTCTCGCCGGCCCGTCCCCAGCCCTGCTGCTCGTTGATGCCGCCGCCGAGGGTGTACATGACGGTGTCCAGGTCCGGGCAGATCCGCAGGCCGAACAGCGTGATGTCGTCGCCGGTATTGCCGATGACCGTGATGTCGGCGTCCGGGGCCGCCTGCTTCAGGCCGCGGAGGAAGCGCGCGGCCCCCACGCCGCCCGCGAGCACGGTGATGCGCATACCTCAAAGTGTGTCAGGTCCCGGCTCGCCCCCCGGTCGCCGCTGGCCGGCACCTCTCAACCAATGTGGCTGTAGATGTCAGTGTTTCTGGCGGTGTTGGTGTGGCCATGCGGCCCCGGATTCCCCGCGTGATTTATCTCGCATCTCAGACAACGGGGCGACCATTATCACCTTCCCGGCTTGACTTGAAGCAAGACACGCGAGTGTAATTTCATTGATGTGATTCTCACCCCAAAGGCAGCGGTGGGAAACGGGGGCTCCGAATGGGGAGGGAGGGAGGATGCGCCGTGACTGAGGTCATCGTCCCGCTGGCACAGGTCTTCATCAGCCCGGAAGAGGTTGACGAACTGGGCTGGCAGGACCGGGCACTATGCGCGCAGACGGATCCGGAGGCGTTCTTCCCGGAGAAGGGAGGGTCGACCCGGGAGGCCAAGCGCGTGTGCCGGGGCTGCGAGGTCCGGGCCGAGTGCCTGGAGTACGCACTCGAGCATGACGAACGGTTCGGCATCTGGGGCGGCATGTCGGAGCGTGAGCGGCGCCGCCTGAAGCGCCAGGCCGGTTAGCCGGCCAGGGAGCGTCGGGTGGTCACGGCCGGCCCTCGGGCACGTTCCCGGCAGATCTGAATTATCCGAACTTTTGAATATGGCCCTGTGTATGGTTGGTCCTGTCGTGGACGCTGGGGGGTCGTCGTTCACGTAGTCCGCACGCTCTCGCCGGGCGGGTAGCCGCTCAGAGCGCCGTTGTCCACGCCACCGGACAGGACCCTTGTCAGAGAACGCCTCGCCTCTGCGTCACGTCGTGACCCTCGTGGTGGTTGCGCACGACGGCGCACGGCTCCTCCCGGGGCTGGTCAACGCGGTACGGGAGCAGACCCATCCGGTCTCTCGCGCGGTCGGCGTCGATACCGGCAGCCAGGACCGGAGCGGCGCCGTGCTGACCGAACTGCTCGGTCCGGACGCGGTCTTCGGCATGGACGCCGACACCGGGTACGGCGCCGCCGTCGCCCGCGCGCTGCAGCATTCCGCGGCCGCACCGGGCCGGGTGACGGGACCCGGCGCTGGAGTGGATCTGGCTGCTGCACGATGACTGCGAGCCGGCTCCGGACGCCCTGGAGCAGATGCTCAGGGCGGCCAGCCGCAACCGGTCCACGGCGGTGCTCGGCCCCAAGCTGAAGGACCTGGCCGACCGGCAGGTGCTGCGTGAGGCGGGCGTCACCGTCGACCGGGCGGGACGGCGCTGCACCGGGATCGAGCCGGGTGAGATCGACCAGGGCCAGCACGACGGCAACCGCCCGGTGCTGGCCGTGAGTTCGGCGGGCATGCTGATCCGCCGTGATGTCTGGGACCAGGTGGGCGGCTTCGACGCCAACCTGCCCCTGATGCGCGACGACCTCGACTTCTGCTGGCGGGTTCACGCGGCCGGCTACGACATCCGGGTGATCACCGACGCGGTGGTATACCACCGCGATCTGTCGGCCCGGCAGATCCGGAAGGCACCGGCCGCCGGCGGTCATCCGCGCATGGCGGACCGGCGCGGTGCCCTCTACGTATTCGCGGCCAACGTACCCTTCGGCCCCATGCTCGCGATCGTGGGCGGCTGCGTGGCCGGCTCACTGCTGCGGGCGGCCTATTTCCTCCTCACCAAGCAGCAGCGCAAGGCCTGGGACCACCTCGGCGCGGTCGCCTGGCTGCTGCGTCACCCGGTCCTGCTCCGGCGAGCCCGCCGCCGCCGCGCCGCCGACCGCAGGCACTCGTGGTCGATCCTGCGCGGTCAGCTGCCGCGGGGCCGGACGCTGGCCCGGCTCGCCGAATCGGCCGCGGGCCTGCTGGCCGGCGGGCCGGCCCACGACGGCGGGGGGCTGCATCACGCCCTCGTCGACGAGGTCAGCGACGACATGCCGCTGCCTGCCACCGATTCGGTGGTCCGGCGGGTGCTGACCAGCCCGGCCGTCCTGCTGTGCGCCGGTCTCACCCTCGTCGCGCTGGTCGCGGAGCGTTCGCTGGCTGGCTCGGTGCTGACCGGTTCGGGCACGCTCAGCGGCGGGGCCCTCGTGCCGGCCTGGGGCGGTGCGAGCGACCTGTGGCGCGAGTACCTGGCGGGTTATCACGACGCGGGCCTCGGCTCGGCCGCCAGCACGCCGCCCTACGTCGGCGTGATGGCCGTGCTCGCGACCCTGCTGGCGGGCAAGCCCTGGCTGGCCGTCGATTTCGTGCTGTTCGCCGCCGTGCCCGCGGCCGGGCTGACGGCGTTCCTCGCCACCCGCCGTGTGACGTCCGTGCTGGCCGCGAGGATCTGGCTGGCCGCTACCTACGCGCTGCTCCCGGTGGCGATGGGCGCCGTGGCGGCCGGGCGCATCGGCACCGCCGTGGCCTTCGTCCTGCTTCCGCTCATCGGCATCGCCGCCGGGCGGATGCTCACCGGCCCGCCCAGGCGGGCCCGCCGCGCGGCGTGGGCGGCCGGCCTGCTCACCGCGGTGGCCGCGGCCTTCGTGCCGCTGGTGTGGCCGATCGCGATCCTCGCCGCGGTCGGCGTGGCCGCGGCTTGGACCCCAAAACCCCGGCTCGGCCGGGCGGCCGTGATCAACGCCGCGATCGTCGCGGTGGTGCCGGCCGCCGTTCTCGTGCCGTGGACCTTCCACCTGGTCACCAGCCCGTCCGCGTTCTTCCTCGAGGCCGGGATCGAGCGGCCGGGGCTGGCCGCGGCGGCGCTGAGGCCGGAGTCGGTGCTGCTGCTGCGCCCGGGCGGCCCGGGGCTGCCGCCCGCCTGGGTCACCGCTGGCCTCCTCCTGCCCGCGTTCGGTGCGCTGCTGGCGCGCAGGCGGCTGCCGCTGGTGTACGCCGGCTGGGCCATCGCGCTCGGCGGGCTGGCCGTGGCGCTGGTCGTGAGCCGGGTGCAGGTGAGGCCGCCCGGCGGGACCGCGGTCAGCGCCTGGCCGGGCGTCGCGACCGCCATCGCCGCCGCTGGCCTGCTACTGGCCGCCGCGCCGCTGATCGAGGCGGCCGCTGCCGCGTCCGGCCGGACCGGAGATGCCGGCGCCGGCCGGCCGGTTCCCGGCGGCTGGCGCTGGGCTGGCCGCGCTGGCCGGCTTGGCGGTGGCGGCCTCGGCGCCGGTCCTCGCGGCCGGGTACTGGCTGGCCGCGGGTGTCCGCGGACCGGTGGCCGCGGCCGGACCGCAGATCCTGCCGCCCTTCGTGGCCTCCTCGTCCTCCGGTCCCGACCAGCCCAGGACGCTGGTCCTCCGGCCGGACGGCGCGGCCCTGTCCTATACGGTCCTGCGCGAGGGCGACCCCGTGCTCGGCGAGCCCGAACTGCCCGAGTCCTCGTCCGCCACCCGCGCGCTGGACGGCGTTGTCGCCTCGCTGGACGCGGCCGCGGGCGGCGACGGCGGGGATCCCGGGCAGGCGCTCAGTCAGTTCGACGTCGGTTACGTGCTGCTGCCCGCCCCGGTGGATCAGGCGCTCGCGCACCAGCTGGACGGCTCGGCCGGGCTGGTCCGGCTGACCACGGCGCCCGCTTACGACCTGTGGCAGGTGGCCGGGACGGTGGCCCGCACCCGCGTGGTGGGCGCCGACGGCGCCGTGGTGCCGGTTCCGGCGGGCCCGGTCGGCGTGAACACCGTCGTGCCGCCCAGAACCTCCGGCACGCTGGTGCTGGCCGAACCGGCGGGCGGGTGGTCCGCGACCCTCAACGGACGGCCGCTGGCCAAGCTGGCCCAGCCGGTGGACGGGTGGGCCCAGGGCTTCGTGCTGCCCGCCGGCGGCGGTCACCTCGTGATCACGCGTAACGAGCTGGCCCGGGACCTCAGCCTCGCCGCCGAAGCCGCCGCCGTCCTGGTCGTGTTCGCGCTTGCCCTGCCGGGGACCAGGTCCGCGGTCCCGGTCCCGGCCCCGGCCGGCGAAGCGAAAGCCGGCCCGGACACGGCCATCCCCGGACCCGGCAGGCGGCGGGACCGCGCCAGCAGGCCGAGGCCGGCCCGGCGCAAGCAGTTCGCCCTCCCCGGCGGCCGGGCGCGCGACACCGGACCCGATGCCCAGGCTGGCCCGGGCGTCCGCCCGCCATCCGGGACCGGCACCTCCTCCGCCGCGTCGAGGCGGGCGCGCGGCCAGCACGCGGCGCGGCACGGGAAGCAGCCCCGGCGATGGCGCGGATCCGCGAAACATCCCGCGTCCGGCCCGTCCGACGCCGCGGCGCCGTCCGGAGCGGAGGACCTCGGTCCCCTCCCGGCCGACGAGTCCTGGGTGACTCCCGGCCCCACGGCCGCGGGCCCGCGGGCTCCGTGGGAATCCGGTGACCGGCCGTGAGGCCGGTCCACCTGGTCCCGGCCGGGGTGGTGCTGCTGGCGCTCGGCGCCATCGCCGGCGTCGCGCAATTCACCGCGCCCGCCGCGCCGGGCCGGGGCCTTCCCGCCCTGGCGCCGCAGCAGGTGGCGGTGACCTCCGCCGCCCGGGCCTGCCCGCCCGTCCCGGGCGGCGGGTCCGGCACGGTCGCCTTCCTCGCGGGGTCACCGGCGGCATCACCGTCCGGGCCGGGGCAGGCCGAGCTCGCGCCGCTGCCGCTGGTGGGCGCCGCGATGCGGGCCCTGAGCCCGGTCAGAGCGGCCGGGCCGGGCGCACTGTCGGTGCTGGCCACCCCGGCCGCCCAGAGCGCGGGCCAGCAGGCCGCCACGGTCCTGTCGGGCTGGTCGGTGACGGCGAGCGGCACCATGGCGCAGGCCATGGAGGCCGAGGAGGCGACCAGCGCGGGCCTGGCCAGCGTGCGCTGCGGCGAACCCGGTTCGGACATCTGGTTCGTCGGCCCGGGCCAGCAGGGCGGTGCGGCCCATGTCCAGCTCGATCTCATGAACGTCGACGCCTTGCCCGCGAGCGTGGACGTCAGCATCGTCACCGATGCCGGGGCCGTTCAGGCCGGCGACGACACCGGGATCACGGTTCCGCCGCACCAGACGGTGACCGAGTCCCTGTCCTCGATGGCCGCGGGCGCCAGCGTGGCCGCGATCGAGGTGCGCACCACCATCGGGCGGGTGGCGGCGGACGTCTCCGAGAGCTCCCCGCACGGCGGGACGGCCAGCTGGCTGCCGAGCGCGGCCATGCCGTCGACGCAGCTGGTGATACCCGGAGTGCCGCCGTCGGGCAGTACCGCCGGGCTGTACATCGTGGTCCCCGGCAGCGCCAACGCCAGGGTCAGCGTCCTCGCCATCACGGCGCAAGGGCGGTACCGCCCGTTCGGCACGCAGGCGGTTGACCTGCCGGCCGACTCCGCCTCCTACGTCCCGCTCACGCCTCTCGGCGGTACGGCGGCGCTCGAGCTGACGGCGAACGTGCCCGTGACCGCCGAGGTGCTGGTGCCGGGCAGCGGCCTGGGCGCGTTCACCGCGGCCACGGCACCGATCAGCGAGCAGGCGGTCGTCGCCGGGAACACCACCGGCTCGGGCCTGAGCGCCACGGTCGTGCTCTCGGCGCCCGCCTGCCCGGCCCGGGTCCGCCTGACGGAGATGGCCGCGACGGCCGGCGCGACCAGCAGCCAGGTCGTCACGGTGCCGGCCGGGCACACGCTCACCGTGCCGGCCACGCCGCCCCGCGGCGCCAAGCACGGATCGGCCTTCGCGATCGTGATCACCCCGCTGGCCGGATCGGGCCCGCTGTACGCCGCCCGGGTGGAGACGCAGGGCCAGAACACGGTGGCGTCGATCATCCCGGCCATGAGCGCCCTGACCACGATCACCCTGGATCCCGTCCGCGACTCATACGACGCGATATCGCCCTGACCCGGGTCGGGAGCGCCTGCCCGACGGCGGGGCAGCCGTGGCCCGTCCGGTCAGCGCGCGGCCCAGATCCCGCCGTCGACCGGGATGACGGCCCCGGTCACGTACGCGCTGCCCCGGCCGCTGAGGAAGACGACCACGCCCGCCATGTCGTCGGGACGGCCGATACGCCCCAGCGGGGAGGAGGTGACGATCCGCTCGCCCTGCTCGGCCAGCACCACGGCCATCATCTTGGACTCGAACGGGCCCGGGGCCACGGCGTTGACGGTGATGTGCCGCGGCCCGAGCTCACGGGCGAGGACCCGGGTGAGCTGGTGCAGCCCGGCCTTGCTGGCCGAGTACGAGTAGGTACCCAGCTCCGGCACGCGCAGCCCGTCGATGCTGCCCACGTTGATCACCCGGGCCGGGTCGTCAGCCGTCCCGGCCGCCTCCAGCAGGGGCAGGAACGCCCGGGTGAGGAAGAACGGCGTCTTGAGGTTCAGGTCCAGCACCTTGTCCCAGGCCGAGGCGGGAAACTCGGCCAGCGGCGCGCCCCAGTTGGTGCCGGCGTTGTTGACCAGGATGTGGACCCGTTCCTCCGACCGGCCGACCTCGGCGGCCAGCCGCACGCATTCCTCCTCGCGGGACAGGTCGGCGGGCAACGACAGCACGACGCCGTACCTGGACAGCTCGGCCACCGCGGCCTGCCCGGCCTCGGGCTTGCGTGAGCTGATGTAGACCGAAGCCCCGGCTTGCAGCAGCCCCCGCGCCATCATCAGGCCGATCCCGCGGCTCCCGCCGCTGACGACGGCGACCTTGCCGGTGAGGTCGAACAGGTCCACGAGAGCCTCCCGATCGTCAGCGCGGTTGCCCTGGCCTGGCCTGGCCTGGCCGCGGCCGTCAGCCGAAATCGCCGTAGCCGGGATCGATGATCTCCGGGTCCACTCCGAGGATCTCGGCGAACTCTTCGACCACCACGTCGAAGACGAGCTCGCTCAGTTCGTCCTCGTCTTCCGCCCGGGCCAGCAGCGGGCGGCGGAACAGCACGATACGGGGTCCGGTGGCCGGGTTGGCCGGATCGCTGCTGTCGGGCGAGCCGCGGACGATGCGGGCCAGCGGCACGCCCTCCTCGCCGGTGGTGTCGAAGTCGGGTACTTCCTGGACCGCGAATTCCACGTCGGAAAGCTCGGTCTCCCAGCGCGGTTCCAGCCGCGCCACGGCCTCGAGCACGATGTCGTCGAACTGCTGGGCCCGGCTGCGGTACAGGGGAACCCCCGGCGGAACCAGCCTGCCGCGCAGCCCGCGGCCATGGCGATCACGCCGCCGGGGCCGGGATCCGCCGGAGCCCGAATCTGGCCTCGGACCGCCTTCGCCGGTCTGCACAGCCACCGAGCGTATCGGATCGTCCCGCTCCGCCGACGCACAGCACGCGCGGCAACGGCCCGAATCTCCGGATTCCGGACAGAGCACGACACGATCACGGCGCCGGCGCGGGGGTGATGGCGTTACCGTCCGCGGGCGGATAGCGTCACGGTTGTATCCGATGCGGTCCCGAGGTTCCGGGCATTCGATCGTCACGGTGATGTGAGCGAGGTGGGCTGGGTGAGTTCTCGTTGCTGCTCGCGCACCGCATGCAAGCATCCGCCGGTGTACACGCTGACGTATGTGTACCGCGACTCGACGGCGGTACTCGGACCGCTGGCCGCCTACGTCGAGCCGCACTGCTACGACCTGTGCGAGAAGCATGCCGCCCGGCTGACCGCGCCGCGAGGCTGGGACGTGGTACGGCTGCCCGTGGACCCGGCCGCCGACCGCGCCGATGACCTGGAGGCGCTGGCCAACGCCGTGATGGAAACGCAGCCGAGGGGCCGGCCGGAGAAGCCGGACAAGGAGCCCGTGGGCCACGGCGTCGAGGTCGGCCGGCGCGGCCACCTGCGAGTGCTGCGCTCGGGCCCTCCGCAGGACGGATAGGCTCGCCGGTAAGCAAACACTGTGCCGCCCGGCCAGCCGGCCGGGCAGGCAGCGCATTCGCGAGAGGGAGGCGTGTCCTGCAGTGGGTGATCTCGCGAGCATCGTCAAGGCGTACGACATCAGGGGCGTCGTCCCGGACGAGCTTGACGAGGGCGTGGCGGAAGCGGTCGGCGCGGCGTTCGCGAAGGTGACCGGGGCCAGGACGATCCTGACCGTGCACGACATGCGGGCCTCCTCGGGCCCGCTCGCGGACGCGTTCGGGCGCGGGGTGGTCGCGCAGGGCGCCAACGTGCTGGCCGCGGGCCTCGGCTCGACCGACATGGTGTACTACGGGAGCGGCGATCTGGGCATCCCGGGCGCGATGGTCACGGCCAGCCACAACCCGTCCCAGTACAACGGCATCAAACTGTGCCGGGCCGGGGCCAAGCCGGTCGGCATCGAGACCGGCTTGAAAGACATTAAAGATCTGGCCGAACGGACCCTGCCGCCAGCTCCCGTCCCTGGCTCGATCACCCGCGTGGACCTGCTGCCCGGCTACGCCGACTACCTGAGGAAGCTGGTCGACATCTCCGCGATCAGGCCGCTGACCGTGGCGGTCGACGCCGGTAACGGGATGGCCGGGCACACGGTGCCGAAGGTCTTCGAGGGGCTGCCGATCACCGTGATCCCGCTCTACTTCGAGCTGGACGGCACGTTCCCCAACCACGAGGCCAACCCCATCGAGCCGGAGAACCTGCGCGACCTGCAGCGGGCGGTGATCGAGCACCACGCCGACATCGGGCTCGCCTTCGATGGCGACGCCGACCGGTGCTTCGTGGTCGACGAGCGCGGCCAGGTCGTCTCGCCCTCGGCGCTCACCGCGCTGATCGCGGCCCGCGAGCTCGCCCGCGAACCCGGCGCCACCATCATCCACAACCTGATCACCTCCCGCGCGGTCCCGGAGATCATCGCCGAGCACGGCGGGATCCCGGTGCGCACCCGGGTCGGCCACTCGTTCATCAAGGCCACGATGGCAGAGCGGGCCGCGGTGTTCGGCGGTGAGCACTCGGGCCACTTCTACTTCAGGGACTTCTGGTTCGCCGACTCGGGCATGCTCGCGGCGCTGCACACCCTGGCCGCCCTGGGCGGCCAGGTCAAGCCGTTGTCGCAGCTGATGGCCGAGTACTCCAGGTACTACGCCAGCGGGGAGATCAACTCGGAGGTGAGTGACCAGGCCGGGGCGACGGCACGGGTCAAGCGGGCCTTCGCGAGCCGGCCGGGGGTGAGCACCGACGAGCTCGACGGGCTCACGGTCACGGCCGGCGACTGGTGGTTCAACCTGCGGCCGTCCAACACCGAGCCGCTGCTGCGCCTGAATGTGGAAGCCGGCGACGAGACCGCCATGGCCGCCCTGCGGGACGAGGTGCTCGGCATCGTAAGGAACGAGAAGGAGATCTGATGCAGATCGAAGCCTGGCTCCTTGACATCCTGGCCTGCCCGGAGTGCCACGCGCCGCTGCGGGCCGACGAGGAGGCCAGCGAGCTGGTGTGTACCAGCGAGAGCTGCGGCCTGGCCTACCCAGTTCGCGACGACATCCCGGTGCTGCTGGTGGAAGAGGCCCGGCGGCCTGGCGCCGGAAATGAACACGGTACATGAGCGCCGAAAATGAGTGACAGCCTGGACGACTGGGGCGGGGCGGAGTTCATCCTGGCCGCCGACCGGCTCGACACTCCGGATGTGATCGAGGCGGCCGATCCCGGCGACATGCTACGGCAGATCGCGTCGTCCGCGGCCGCGGTCCGGACCGCGCTGCGGTCATGCCAGGAAACGGATCTGTCGGCCTTCACCCCGGACGCCAGGCCGCGCGCGATCATCGTGGCGGGCCTGGGCGGCTCGGGCCTGGCGGGGGAGATACTGGGCGCCATCACCGGGCCGGGCAGCCCGGTCCAGGTCCTGGGGCTCGTGGCGGCGCAGGCCGAGCGCCTGCCGGGCTGGGTGGGCGCCGCCGACGCGGTGCTCGCGGTGTCCGGCTCGGGTACGACGCCCGAGACCCTTGCCGTCACGGCCGAGGCGGCGCGGCGCGGCTGCCGTCTGGTCGGCGTCGGGCCCAGGGACTCCCCGCTGCACCGCATCACGGAACAGGCCCGGGCCCCGTTCATCCCGGTCGTCGCGGCCGACCCGCCCAACTCGACGCTGCCGCGGTCGAGGCTGTGGGGGCTGGCCATCCCGCTGCTGGTCATCGCGGAGCGGCTGGGCGTGGCCCGGGTCGGGGCGGAGGTCTACGAACAGGCGGCCAGCCGGCTCGAGGAGGTGTCGCATCAGTGCCTGCCGGCCAGCGAGTCGTTCGTCAACCCGGGCAAGTCACTGGCCCTCGACCTGGTGGGCACGCTGCCGCTGGTGTGGGGGACCTCCGCCCTGAGCGCGGTCGCGGCGCGGCGGTTCGCCTCCCAGCTCAGCGACAACGCCAAGTACCCGGCCATCGTGGGCGTGCTGCCGGAGGCGGCGCATAACCAGATCGCCGCGTTCGACGGCCCGTTCACCCCCACCGCGCGCCCCGCACCCGGCCCGGCCGAGGCCGAGAACCTGTCCGGCCTGCCGGATCTGTCCTCCTGGGACCTGGACTACGAGGACACCCGCCCGGGGTTCACCCCCTTGCGGCTGGTGCTGATCGTCGATCCGGGGCAGGACCAGCGGGTCGCGGCCCAGCAGCGCGCCGTCACCGAGCTCGCCGGGCAGCGCGGGATCGGCCTGTCCGAGCTGGCCATGGACGGCGAGCATCCGCTGGTACGGCTGGCCGGCGTCGTCCAGCTGGCCGACTACGCGAGCGTGTACCTGGCCATCGCCTCCGGGATCGACCCCAGCCAGGCCGCCGCCGTCTCCGACCTTCAGGCGCGGATCGAGTAAACACGAGTGCGGGTTCCGTGGCGTGAGATGAGGGCGGTGTTCGCCGCCCTCGCCGCCAATCTGGGCATCGCGCTGGCGAAATTCGTCGCGTTCCTGTTCACCCACTCCGCGTCGATGCTGGCCGAGTCGGTGCACTCGGTCGCGGACACCGGCAACGAGGTGCTGCTGCTCGTCGGGCGGGGCCGGTCCCTGCGGCCGGCGTCGGACGAGCACCCGTTCGGCTTCGGGCGCGAGCGGTACTTCTACGGGTTCGTGGTGTCGGTGATGCTGTTCACCGTCGGCGCCGCCTTCTCGGTGTACGACGGCCTGCACAAGATCCTGAACCCGGAGCCGATCCGCTCACCCCTGGTGGCCCTTATCGTCCTGGCCCTGTCGGCCGTGCTGGAAGGCTTCTCGCTGCGCACCGGGGTCGCCGAGGCCAACAAGGTGCGCGGCGACCGGAACTGGGGCACCTTCATCCGGCGGTCCAAGGCGCCCGAACTGCCGGTGGTCCTGCTCGAGGACGTGGCCGCGCTGATCGGGCTGGCGTTCGCGTTCGCCGGGGTGACGCTGTCCGCGCTCACCGGCAACGGCCGCTGGGACGGCGCGGGCTCGCTGGCCATCGGCGGGCTGCTGGCCACCGCCGCGGCGATCCTGGCCGTGGAGATGAAGAGCCTGCTGATCGGCGAGGCGGCGAGCGCCGAGGTGCAGCGGACGATCGTCGCCGCGCTCGAGGACGGGCCCGAGGTGGACCGGGTCATCCACATGCGGACCGTGCACATAAGCCCGGACTCGATCCTGGTCGCGGCGAAGATCGCGGTCCGCGCCACCGATACCGCGGCCCAGGTCGCGGCCGGCATCGACGCCGCGGAGAAGCGAATCCGCGCGGCCGTCCCGATCGCCAGCACGATCTACCTGGAGCCGGACATCTACCACCCGTCCCGCGCCGACCAGACCGACCCCTCCATCCGCGCCGCTCTGTTGTCTCGGGGGGACGATCCCCCCCAGACCCCCCCTGATCCTGGGGGGACCCATCCCCCCAGACCCCCCTTGGGAGAGACCCATCCCCCCAGACCCCCCTTGGGGGGGGCTTACAGCCCCCCCGGGCCCCCCGGACCCCCCTTGGGAGGGGCTTCCAGCCCGCCCGGGGGGCCGCGGTCCCGGCCGTGACCGGGCCGTCTGCGGACGAGATCATCCGGGAGAGCACCCGGCTCGGGCCCGTGCCGCTGGTGCCCGAGATCCGGCTCTACCAGGCCAGCGAGCCGATGAGCGTCTGGCAGCACACCGAGCAGGCGACCGGGCGGCCCGGCCTGGACCCGCCCTTCTGGGCGTTCGCCTGGGCGGGCGGCCAGGCGCTGGCCCGGCACCTGCTCGACCACCCCGAGGCGGTCACCGGCCGGCACGTGATCGACGTCGCCTCCGGGTCCGGGCTGGTGGCCATCGCCGCGGCCCTGGCCGGGGCCGCGGTCGTGACCGCCTATGACATCGACCCGCTGGCGGCCGCGGCCATCACGGTCAACGCCGCCGCCAACGGCGTCACCGTCCCGGCCGTGTGCGCCGACGTGCTGGGTGAGGACCGCCTGCCGGCCCCCGGCACCGACCTGGTGCTGGCGGCCGACGCCTTCTACGAACGCGACCTGGCCGGCCAGGTGCTACGGTTCCTCGAACGCGGCCACGCCCGCGGGGCCGCCGTCCTGGCCGGCGACTTCGGCCGGGCCTACCTGCCGCGTGCCCGGCTGGCCCCGCTGGCCAGCTACGACGTGCCAGGCCTGGGCGCGCTGGAAGACGCCGACGTCAAGCGCACCACGGTGTGGACCCTGCGCCCGCAGTAACCGGGAGCCGCTAGTCTCCGGCGGTGCGCAGCAGCCTGTGCATGGCGGCCCAGACATCGGGGTGGTTGAGCAGGTCGAAGTGGTGCATGCCGCCAAGCCCGCGGCCCGTCCCGACGGGGAACGGGATGTGCTGGCGCGCACCGCGCCGCCCGTGCGCGCTGGCGGGCTGGACCAGCAGGTCGCCGACGACGGCGCCGAGCGGGCTGGCGGGATCGGCGGTCACGACCGCGCTGATCGCGTAGTGGTTCGCCCCGGCCAGCACCGGCGCTTCGGACCGGTGATCGCGCAGGCAGCAGTCCGGGTCGCAGCCGTTCCAGTCGTCATCGAGCACGTAACCGTGGCGCAGGTCCCGGACCCCGGCCGGCCCCGCGGCCAGGGACGCGAACGGCCTGGTTTCGGGTATCCAGCCGAGCACCCGGCCCGCGAGCCCGGCCGCGCGGGCCAGCGGGGCACCCAGGTGCGGCGACCCCAGGTAGAAGATGTGGCGGACGCAGCCCACCCAGGGCGCGTCGGCCTGCAGGCCATAGTGGCAGGCGCTGCGGATGACCAGGCCGCCCATGGAATGGCCGGCCAGCAGGATCTCATCTACCGGCACCGGCCAGGCCGCGGCCAGGCCGGCCAGCAGGTCGGCCAGGTCGTGACCGTTGTCGGATATGTGCCGGCCGGTGTTGTACCGCACGTGGACAGGGGTATAGCCGAACTCGGCCCGCAGGCGGTCCCCGTAGGGCGCGGATTGATCCGCCTGGCGGCGCCAGGAGTCCTCGGTCTCGGCGAGCCCGTGAACGAAGACGGCCAGCCCGGGCGTGGCGTGCGGGAAGGCGGCCGCGATCTGCGCCGCGGTCAGGCCGACATCGCAGCCGTCGTCGCGCACCGCCATGCGGATCTCCAGCGGAGCCAGGTCGGCACCGAGGCGGTCGCCGGCCACCGCGTTCAGCACGGCGAGCGCCAGATTGCCGCCCGGGGCCCGCCCGGCGGGCCCGCCGCCGCCGAGCAGGTGCCCGGCCTGCCCGCTCACCGTCCCGGCGGCCAGGCCGGCGCCCCGTACCGCGAGATACGCGCCCCGCGCCACCGAGTCATGGATGACCCGGGCCGGTGCCCCGGCCGCCCCGACCGGGGCGAAGGCCCGGTCGGCGATGACCTGGTGCACCTGCTCGATCCGCCCCACCAGCCCGGCGAACACGCGGCCGCCCAGTTTGCCCGCCGCGCGGATTTCTGCTGGCGTCATCGGCCACCTCCAGGCACGCTCCTTACGATTGCAACCCAGCCGGATGCTGAAGGCAAGAGGCCGCCCGGCTCAGCCCCGGGACAGCAGACGCAGCGCCCGCTCCTTCTCGAAGTCCAGGGCCCGGCTGGCCGGGGCGGGAACGCGGCCGATCCGGCGGCCGAGATCGGCCACCGAGGCCCGCACCGCGGGCTCGGCCAGCACCCGCACGCCGAACGCCAGCGACGCCGGGCTGATGTCGTAGCGGCGCTCGAGTTCGAGCGCCACGGCCACGGTGTCGAGATCCTCCGAACTGAACTGCCGGTGCGACGGCCCCCGCCCGGGACGGTCGCGGACCTGGGGGAGCAGCCCGAGATCCTCCCGGTAGCGGAGCATGCGGGCCGACGTGCCGAGCCGCCGGGCGGCCTCCGTGATGCGCATGAACGCCGATTCTAACAATTTCCCGTCAAAAATGGCTTGCAGCACGTGCGGCGACCACCCCGGCTCCCGTACCGTGTGAGCCGTAGGGGCACCAGATGCCTTTACAGCAAGGTCGCGTTAGGCAAGATCCCGCTGTGGTTGCTGGCCGCGCCACAACGCTCCAGGGCTTCGTTCGGCCGAAAAGAATTCAAGGGAGAAACCCATGTCCGCGGATCAGCTTCCGTTTCAGGTTGCCGACCTTTCGCTCGCCTCGTTCGGACGCAAGGAAATCCAGCTGGCCGAGCACGAGATGCCCGGGCTGATGGCGGTGCGGGCCGAGTACGCGCCCAGCCAGCCGCTGCGCGGGGCCAAGATCACCGGCTCGCTGCACATGACGGTGCAGACGGCGGTGCTGATCGAGACGCTGGTCGCGCTCGGCGCGCAGGTCCGCTGGGCGAGCTGCAACATCTTCTCCACCCAGGACCACGCGGCCGCCGCGGTCGCGGTCGGCCCGGACGGCACCCCCGACGACCCCCGGGGCATCCCGGTGTTCGCCTGGAAGGGCGAGACGCTGGAGGAGTACTGGCGCTGCACCGAGATGGCGCTGACCTGGCCCGGCGACGGCCCGAACATGATCCTGGACGACGGCGGGGACGCCACCTTGTTCGTGCACAAGGGCGCGGAGTACGAGAAGGCGGGCGGGGTCCCGTCGCCGGCCGAGGATGACCCGGAGGAGTGGGTGATCATCCTGGACCGGCTCCGCAACTCCCTGGCCGACCACCCGGGCCGGTGGACCAGGGTCGCGAGCGGCATCAGGGGCGTCACCGAGGAGACCACCACCGGCGTCCACCGCCTGTACGACATGGCCAGAACCGGCACGCTGCTGTTCCCGGCCATCAACGTCAACGACTCGGTGACCAAGTCCAAGTTCGACAACAAGTACGGCTGCCGGCATTCGCTGATCGACGGCATCAAGCGCGGCACCGACGTGCTGATCGGCGGCAAGGTCGCGGTGGTGTGCGGCTACGGCGACGTGGGCAAGGGCTGCTCGGAGAGCCTGCGCGGCCAGGGCGCCCGGGTCATCGTGACCGAGATCGACCCCATCTGCGCGCTGCAGGCGGCGATGGACGGCTACCAGGTCGCCACCCTCGAGGACGTCGTCGCCACGGCGGACCTCTTCGTGACCGCCACCGGCAACCGCGACGTGATCACCGCCGAGCACATGAGCCGGATGAAGCACCAGGCGATCGTGGGCAACATCGGCCACTTCGACAACGAGATCGACATGGCCGGCCTGGCCCGGTGGCCCGGCGTCCACCGGACGAACATCAAGCCGCAGGTGGACGAGTGGACCTTCCCGGACGGGCACGGCATCATCGTGCTGTCCGAGGGCCGCCTGCTCAACCTCGGCAACGCCACCGGGCACCCGAGCTTCGTGATGTCCAACAGCTTCACCAACCAGGTCATCGCCCAGGTCGAGCTGTTCACCAAGCGCGACGAGTACGACATAGCCGTGCACACCCTGCCCAAGCACCTGGACGAGAAGGTGGCCCGGCTGCACCTGGCCGCGCTCGGCGTCCGGCTCACCACGCTGACCAAGGAGCAGGCCGACTACATCGGGGTCGCCGTCGACGGCCCGTTCAAGCCGGAGCACTACCGTTACTGAGACCCCGGCGGGGGGTGCCGGGGGGAATTTGGGCTCGTCCCCCCGTGGCCAGCACCTGCGGACGTCGCCGACCCCGGCCTGGCGGCCGACGGCGACGTCCGCATCCGGTACGCCGAACGGGCCATGCCGCTCATGGCCTGCCTCATGCAGCGCTTCGCCGTCCAGCGGCCGTTCGAGGGACTGGCCATCGCGGCCTGCCTGCACGTCACCGCGGAGACCGCGATGATGGTGCGGCTGCTGCGCGCGGGCGGCGCGGCGGTGTCGCTGGCCGCGTCCAACCCGCTGTCTACCCAGGACGACATCGCGGCGGCCCTGGCCGTCCGGTACGGGACCGCGGTCTTCGCCCGCGCCGGGGTGGACCGGCGCGGCTACTACCGCCACATCGAACGGGCCCTGGGCGCAGGACCGGATCTGGTCATCGATGACGGCGGCGACCTGGTGAACACGCTGCACACCCGGGCGGCCTCGCTGCTCCCGGCGGTCAGGGGCGGCTGCGAGTCAACCGCCACCGGCGTGCTCAGGCTGCGCCGGATGGCCGCCGAGGGCGCGCTGGCCTTCCCGGTCATCGCGGCGGACGACACGGCGGCCAAGCGCCTGGTCGAGGGCACCTGCGGGACCGGGCAGTCCGTCATCGACGGCATCCTGCGGGCCACCAACACGCTGCTGGCGGGCAAGACCGTGGTCGTGGCCGGGTTCGGGGCCAGCGGCCGGGGCGTGGCCGAGCGCGCCCGCGGCCTGGGCGCCCAGGTGATCGTCACCGAGGTCGATCCGGTCCGGGCCCTCGACGCGTCGCTGCGCGGCTTCCGCGTGCTGCCGATGGCGCAGGCCGCGCCGCTCGGCGAGGTGTTCGTCACCGCGACCGGATCGTGCGACGTGATCGGCGCGGAGCACCTCGCGGCCATGCGGGACGGCGCCATCCTGGCCAACGCGGGGCATTTCGACGTGGAGATCGACGTGCGCGCGCTGGAAAACCTCGCCGTCGCGGTGCACACCGGCGTGCGGCCGCACGTGGACGCCTACGACCTCGGCGACGGCCGGACCGTCCTGCTGCTCGCCGAGGGCCGGGTGGTGAACCTCGTCGCGGCTGAGGGCCATCCCCCCGAGGTGATGGACCTGGCGTTCGGCATCGAGGCGCTGGCGCTGGCCTGGCTGGCGGCCGCTGTGTCGCCAGACGCCGACCGCAAGCTCCCGGTCGGCGTGCACGAGGTGCCCGCCGACATCGACGCCGAAGCCGCCCGGCTCGTCCTGGCCGCGGCCGGCACGTCGATCGACGCGCTCACCCCCGCTCAGCGGGCCTACCTGGACATCCTGGCGCATCGGCTCGTTATCTGGCCGCCGCGGGCACGGCGTGCTCGCCGACGCTCTGGGCCGGGATCCCGATGGGCGGCCCGCCCGTGGTCGCCGCGGGCGGCCGGGTCAGCAGCAGCCACGCGACGATCCCGATCGGGTACACGAAGTAGCCCCATCGGGTGGCCGGGGCCAGCGTGAACATGGCCGTTAGCCCGACGGCCAGCCGCCACGCGGCGGCTCGCGCGTCCCGCGGCGGCTGGACGATGAGCCACACCACGAAGGCCAGGCCCGCCGCGGCCAGCAGGCCCACCGCGACCCAGTGGCCGGCCATCCCGGTGTCGGCCAGCAGGTGCCCGGGCAGCGGGCTGGCCGCCGGGGTCTTGTGCTTGGTCAGGCCCAGCGGGAACAGCACGGTGTTCTGCAGGAACGAATACGGGCTGGCCAGCGCCTCGGGCGCCATCAGGACGGCCAGCACGCCCGCGATCACGATCACGCCCGCCGCGAAGCGCCAGGCCTTCTTGACCCCGTCCCGCGCGGCCAGCATCGCGGTGAAGACCGGGACGGCGGGCCAGGCGGTGGCCTTCATGGCGGCCGCGACCCCGAGGGCGGCCACCGCCTTGATCAGTCCCGACGGGCGGGCGATCAGCGCCAGGGTGAGGAACATCAGTGCGATGACCGGCGGGTCCGTGATGCCCAGGGCCAGCGGGAACGCGATCACCGGGGAGGCCGCGATGAACACGGTGGACAGCAGCACGCCGTACCGGCAGCCGTCACAGTGCCGGTGCGGCGCGGCGACGCTGAACGCCGCGAAGATCAAGGCGATGGACACCGCCGTCAGCCACACCCGCGGGTCGGCGAACAGGCCGTGTGCGCCGAGCGCCTTCGGCATCCCGAAGACCGCCATCACCGGCAGGTACGGGTTGTAGGACAGCACGCTGTCCAGTTGCCCCGACGGCAGGTACGGCGAGCCGTGCTGCAGCAGCAGCACCGCCGACTGCCAGATGACCGTCACCTCGGGCGTTGGCTTGACCCTGGTCGCCAGCCAGGTCAGCGGAGCGGCCAGCGCTCCGGCCAGCGACACCAGCAGCGGCAAGATGAGCGGCACCTTCTTGTGCCGGATGAGCCAGAGAATAACTGTCGTAACCCCGTAGCCCGCGGCCGCCCAGATGGCCCAGGTCCGGTCCGCATGCCCCGAATCCACGGCCAAGGCGGTGGCGTAGATCGCGAATGCCCCGTTCGCGATCAGCAGCCGACGCCGGCTCAGCCAGTGCTGGTGGGCTGGCCTCGGCTCACGGTCTTCTACCTGCATGTGCTCCACTGTGCCGGTACCCGCCCGTCCACGCGATTTTCCCCTGTTGCCTATTCAGCTGTCGCCAAGCAGAAACGGTAGAACTGCCCCCGAAGCAGGTAAATAAGCCTATCACGACGCGTTACTTCGCGAGTTTGCGGGGGATCGTACGTCTAGGGCAGCTTCCAGTCGACCGGCTCAGCACCTTCCTGTTCAAGTAGTTGATTAGCTCGGCTGAACGGGCGCGAACCGAAAAAGCCGCTCGCTGCCGAATACGGACTCGGATGGGCCGATTCGATGCTGGGGATGCCCTCGAGCAGCGGGGCGAGCGTCCGCGCGTCCCGCCCCCACAAGATCGCCACCAAAGGCTCGCCGCCCACCCGCCCGGCGCTTTTTCTGGCGGCCAGCGCCCGGATGGCCTGCTCGGTCACCTCCTCCCACCCTCGGCCGCGATGTGACCCCGGCTTGCCCGGCTGAACGGTCAGCACCCTGTTCAGCAGGAGCACGCCGCGCTCGCTCCAGGGCGTGAGGTCACCGGTGGCGGGGGCCGGATAGCCGAGGTCCTCGGAGTACTCGCGGAAGATGTTGACCAGGCTGCCCGGCAGCCGCCGGACCTCGGGCCCGACCGAGAAGCTCAGGCCCACGGCGTGCCCCGGGGTGGGGTAGGGATCCTGGCCGACGATCAGCACCCGCACGCCCGCGAACGGCTGCTTGAACGCGCGCAGCACGTTCTCGCCCGAGGGCAGGTACCGCCGCCCGGCGGCGACCTCCGCCCGCAGGAAGTCTCCCATCGCGGCGATCCGGCCGGCGACGGGCTCCAGCGCATCGGCCCAGCCCGGGTCGATGATGCTGCGCAACGGCTCCGCCATGGGCAGCTACTCTACTTTACGGGTCCCAGGCCCGGGCGGGATGCCCGCCGCGGCGGGCGACGGCCGCGGCCAGCCGGGCCGCGTCGCGCGGCGCGGCGGCGTTCTGGTCGTTGTTGAAGTAGACGTACACGTCGCGGTCGCCGGCCCAGGTGTCCGCGATCCGCTCTGCCCACGCACCGAGCGCGGGCTCGCTGTAGCCCGGCCACGGCGCCCCGTCGCCCTCGTGCAGCCGCAGGTATCCCCAGTCGGCCGTCCGCCACAGCGGCGTGACCGCGGACCCCTTCCGGTCCGCCCAGCACAGCGCCGCGTTCGCGGCCCCCAGCACGTCCCGTACCTGGCCGGTCCACCAGGATTCGTGCCTCGGCTCCACCGCGACCCGCACCGCCGCCGGGAACTGCCGCAGGCACTCGGCCAGCAGTTCCGGGACGGCGCGCAGGTCCGGCGGAAGCTGGAGCAGCACGGGCCCGAGCCGGCCGCCGAGCCCGGCCGCCGCGTCCAGCAGCCTGCGGACCGGCTCGGCCGGGTCGCGCAGCCGCCGCACGTGGGTGAGGTAGCGGCTGGCCTTCACGGTCATGACGAAGTCCTCGGGGACCCGGTCCCGCCAGCTCGCGAACGTATCCCGCGGCGGGAGCCGGTAGAAGGTCCCGTTGTTCTCCACGGTGGCGAACTGCCCGGCGTAGTACTCGAGCCAGCGCCGCTGCGGAACGCCGGGCGGATAGAAGGCGCCGCGCCAATCCCGGTATTGCCAGCCCGAGGTCCCGGCCATAACGGGCACGTTCGCTCCCCTCGGCGCTCCCCTCGGTGTGTCTCTCTGGGGTGCCCTGGGTATCGAGCAAATTGGTTTGATTTACCCAGGTATCGGAAAAGCTATCCCTGAACGGGTGTCGCGTAGCAGGAAAATGAGGGTAGCCTGCGTCCACGCAGAGTCAATCACATGGAACGATGGGGCCCCATGAAAGGACGTGTGCTGGTCGTCGACGACGACGCCGCCCTCGCCGAGATGCTCGGTATCGTGCTGCGCGGCGAGGGATTCGAGCCGACCTTCGTAGCCGATGGCGACAAGGCGGTCGAGGTGTTCAGGGATTCCCGGCCCGACCTGGTGCTGCTGGACCTGATGCTCCCGGGCTCCGACGGAATCGACGTGTGCCGCCAGATCCGCGCCGAGTCGGGGGTGCCGATCGTCATGCTGACGGCGAAGACCGACACCGTCGACGTGGTCCTGGGCCTCGAATCCGGCGCCGACGACTACATCGTGAAGCCGTTCAAGTCCAAGGAACTCGTGGCCCGGGTCCGGGCCAGGCTCCGCCGGACCGACGAGCCCGCTCCGGAGATGCTCCAGATCGGCGACATCGTCATCGACGTGGCCGGCCACTCGGTGAAGCGCGGCGGGGAGACCCTCAACCTCACCCCGCTGGAGTTCGACCTGCTCGTCGCGCTGGCCCGCAAGCCCCGGCAGGTCTTCACCCGGGAGGTCCTGCTCGAGCAGGTCTGGGGCTACCGGCACGCGGCGGACACCCGGCTGGTCAACGTGCACGTACAGCGGCTGCGCGCCAAGATCGAGAGGGATCCCGAGCATCCCGAGATCGTCGTGACCGTGCGCGGGGTCGGCTACAAGGCGGGTCCTGGCTAAGTCGGGTCGTCACGGTGGCAGCGGCAGGCACGGACCGGCAGCAGGACTGGATAACCTCCTTCGTCCGGTCGCCGTTCGGCAAGTCCCTCATGCGCAGGCTGCCTTCAGGGGTGCGGCGCGGCCTGTTCACCGGACGCCGGTGGCAGCGTCACATCGTCGCGCAGGTGCGCAGCCGCTGGCATCGCTCGCTGCAGCTGAGGGTGGTCTCGACCACGCTGGTTCTGTCCGCTCTGGTCATCGCCGTGCTCGGCTTCTTCCTGGTCGAGCAGATCTCGTCCGGGCTGCTCACCAGCGCGGAAACGGCCGCGCGCGCCCAGGCCGACGCCGGCCGCACCTCCGAGCTCGGGCAGACCAGCGTGGACGTGCTCCAGCCCCCGCAGAACCAGTTCGTCGCGGAGGACAACGCGGAGCTCATCGCCAGGACCCTGCAGGAGCAGGCCAGCGGGAACACCGGCAGCTACCTGGTCTTCGTTCAGCTGACCAACATCGCCGGGGGCTCCTCGGTGCAGTGGGTGGGCCAGCGCAACGTCGACGTCACGGCGACCATCCCGTCGGACCTGATCCGCCAGGTGGGGGGCGAACAGAGGCAGGTCCAGTACGACAACGACAACTACGCCCCGCCGCTGGCGCAGCCGACCACGCTGAGCTACGCCTCCGGGCCGGGCACCCCGGGCCCCGCCCTGGCCGTCGGCGTGCCGCTCGGGCACCTACTACCAGCTGTACTACGTGTTCCCGTTCACCCAGCAGCAGTCGTTCCTCCTGCTGGTGCAGCGGATCCTGGTCGCGGTGGGACTGGCGCTCGTCGTGCTGCTGGCCGCGATCGCGTCACTGGTCACCCGCTGGGTGGTGCTGCCCGTCCGGCACGCGGCCCAGGCGGCGCGGAAGATCTCGGCGGGCCACCTCGAGGAGCGCATGCGGGTTCTCGGCGTGGATGACCTCGCGGCCCTGGCTACGTCGTTCAACGAGATGGCGGCCAGCCTGCAGGGCAAGCTCCGCGAGCTCGAGGAACTGTCCCTGGTCCAGCGGCAGTTCGTGTCCGACGTCTCGCACGAGCTCCGGACGCCGCTTTCGACCATCAAGATGGCCGCGGACCTGCTGTTCGAGTCCAGGGGGGATCTGGAACCCGCCGGCGCCCGGTCCGTCGAGCTGCTGCAGAGCCAGCTGGAGCGGTTCGAGTCGCTGCTGGTCGACCTCCTGGAGATCAGCAGGTACGACGCGGGAGGCGGCCACGCTGGAAGCCGACCTCGTTGACGTGTGTGATCTGGTGCGGCGTTCGGCCGATGACGCGCAGCAACTGGCCGAGCGCCGGAACAGCCGGATCGAGTTCAGGCTGCCGGCGACCGGATGCTTCGCCGAGGTGGATCGGCGCCGGGTGGAGCGCATCCTGCGCAACATCTTGACCAACGCGGTCGAGCACGGCGAGGGCAAGGACGTGGTGGTCACCACCGCGATGGACAGCGACGCGGTGGCCGTCTCGGTCAGAGACTACGGCGTAGGGCTGCGGCCGGGCGAGGAGCAGCGGGTCTTCGAGCGGTTCTGGCGAGCCGACCCGGCCCGGGCCCGCACCACCGGCGGCACTGGCCTGGGCCTGGCCATCTCGCTGGAGGACGCGCGGCTGCACGGCGGATGGCTGCAAGCCTGGGGGGAGCGCGGTAAGGGCTCGGTGTTCCGGCTGACCCTGCCCCGGATCGCCGGGCAGGAGCTGGCGGGCTCTCCGCTGCCGCTCGGGCCGGACGAGGCGGAGATCGTCGTCGGCCTCGATACCGCGGATCCCTACCCGAGCGGGCTGGTCTCCCGTGGCTAGCGCCTCGAGGCCCGGATGGCTCATCCGCGCCCGGCGGATGTGCCTGGTGGCCGCGGCGGTCGCCTCCGTGGCGGGCTGTGTGAGCATGCCGGACAACGGCGCGGTCGGCGACGTCACCGCCAGCCCGCAGGCCTCGGCGCCGCAGGGGCTGATCGGGCCGTTCGCCAACCCGCCCGTGCCGGGCGGGTCTCCGTCGCAGATCGTGTCGGGCTTCCTGGTCGCCAGCGCCAGCTACACGACCTCCGCGATCGCCAAGGAATATCTGGCCGGCTCGGCCAGCAGGCAGTGGAACCCGGACTCCGTCACGGTGCTCAACGAGTTCAGCCCGAGCTTCTCCCCGACGCCGCCGTCCACCGGCCGCCAGGCCCCCCAGCGGACCATGGTGACCATCACCGGCTCGGTGCTGGCCACGTTCAACGGCTCAGGGGAGTACGTCTCGGCTCAGGGTCAGGGTCAGCCCGGGGGCGCGTGGACCTTCGACCTGGTCAGGGTCGACGGCCAGTGGCGTATCACGAATCCGCCCGCCTACCGGATGCTGAACCAGGACGAGTTCTCGCTGTACTACAAGGCGCAGGATCTGTACTTCCTCGCCAAGCCCTCCCTCTCCGGCCAGCCGGGCCAGGTCCTCGTCCCGGACTCGGTGCTGGTGCCGCTGGGCGCGTCGGCGTCGCAGCTCGTCATCAGCCTGGTGAACGCGCTCACGCAGCCCCCGCAGCCGTCCTGGCTGGCCAATGGGGCCAGTAGTGCGTTCCCCGGCAAGACCCAGGTGCTGACCTCCCCGTCGGTTGACGGGGCCACCGCCACGGTGAATCTCGGCGGCGCGGTGACCTCCCGCACCGCCGCGACGACTCTCGACCAGATCGCCGCGCAGTTGGTCTGGACGCTCACCGGTTCGCCCTCGAGCCCGTCGGGCATCCAGTCGGTCGTGCTCGAGATCGACGGCCACCCGTGGACCCCGCTCACGCCACCCTGCCCCGGCGACCGTGACCTGGGTTTGTTCCAGACGCAGTCCGCCTACGAGTGCTACAACCCTTACGGGTCGTCGGCGCCGGCCAGCTTCTACTACATCGACCGCGGCCAGTTGTGGTCTCGATGCGGCTCTCAAGCCAGGGCCCTGCAGGAATCCGTCGGCACGGTGGTCCCGGTCATCAGCCGCACCGGCGTCTTCAACGGCCCGCGCTGCGACACCGCGGTTTCGTGCTCGCGCCGTCGGTGCTCCCGCTGCCCGCGCAGCCCCGGTTCCTGGCGACGCCGGCCATGGCCGCCGTGTCACCAGACGGGAGGTACCTGGCCGTCGTCCCGGCCGGGCAGGGCGCGGTTTACATCGGGACGCTGTCGGGAGAGGCGGCCTCGTTCTCGGACACTCCCCGGCTGACCGGCACCGGACATCACCTCGCTCAGCTGGGATCGTGATGACGATCTGTGGCTAGCGCAGAACGGCGGCATCCGTGTGCTGCCGGCCGTGGGCAAGGAGATCCAGGTCACGTTCGACGGGGCGACCAACGTCACCGGCCTGAGCGTCGCGCCCGATGGCGTGCGGATCGCCCTCACCGTGGCGCCCGGGTCGGGCGGCCAGCTTCAGCTCGGGGCCATCACCCGGATCCAGACGCCCCCGAATCCCCGTCAGCCGACCGCGCAGACCGAGCGCATCAGCGTGGACGCCAGCCCCACGCTCGCGCCGAGTATCACCCGGCCGACCGCGCTGACCTGGTACGGCGCCGATAACCTGGTGGTGCTCAACGCCGCGGGGACCGCGAACGCGCTGTGGGAGGTTCCGGTCGACGGGCAGCAGGCCCAGCAGTTGCCGGTCACCCCGGCGGGCACGATCTCGATTACCGCCGACGGTCCGGCGAACGTCCTGGTCGCGGGGCTGGCCGACGACTACCTGGCCATCTCGACGAGCCTGGAAGGCCCGTGGCAGCCGCTCGGCAACCAGGGCCAGGCTCCCGCCTACCCGGGGTAGAGCGCGGCCGATCCTGCTCCCGGCCAGCGCGGCGCGGGGCCCAAGGGGTCCAGGTCCCTCTTGACGGGGATTGACATTTCGCTTATAGCGGATGAAAAGGGCACCCAGCCTCGGCAGTGTAAACGTTATGCAGCCGTTATGTAACCATTTGTGATTGATCGCCTACATGTCCCTCCTGACATTCACGCTCTGGCGAGCTAGCGTTCATGACATGGCACTCGCCCGGGTCCGTGGTTGCGCCGGGCGTGACTCCCGTACCGGGAATCACGCTGGGCAAGCCGATGCCAGCCGCAGGCGAAACGGCCCACGTAAGGCGACTTCTCGTCGACCGATCACGGTGCGGCTTAGGAGTAAGACCTGCCCCGCCGGAAGATACGGAGTCTTCCGGGCCGGGAGAAGGGCACCAGTGGCCACAGAGGCCGCAACCCCCTCAGCAGGCGAATGTGGGGTCGAAGACCAGGTCGGCCGGGCGGGTGCCACCCGGTTCAATCGAACTCGGCTCAATCGCAGATGGCTCGGCCAGATTGGGCGCAATCGGACTGGAAGGGGGATCGTGATGGAAATCATTGTCCGCGGACGCCACATAACCGTCCCGCCGCGTTTCCGTCAGCACGCCGCCGCCAAGCTCGCCAAGCTCGAGAAGCTTGATCAGAAGGCGGTGCGGATCGATGTGGAGGTCTCCAAGGAACGCAACCCGAGGCAGTCCGATCGTCGCGAGCGCGTCGAACTGACCATACGGTCGCGCGGCCCCGCGATCCGGGCCGAGGCGGCGGCGGACGACCGGTATGCCGCGCTCGACCTGGCCTTCGCCAAGCTCGAGTCCAGGCTCCGCCGGGCCTCGGACCGCCGCAAGGTCCGCCCGACCAGCGAAACGCTGCGGTCGCCCGCCCTGGTCGCGGACCAGGAGGCGGTGACCGCCCCGGCGCCGGTCGCCTCGGTCAACGGCAACGGCCCGGCCCCGCCGCTACCCGAGGTGGACGGATCAGGACGACCGCTCCGGCCTGGTCCCGATCCAGATGGAGGGCGACGGCCCCCTGGTGCTCCGCGAGAAGGTGCACGCGGCCCGGCCGATGACGATCGACCAGGCCCTGCTGGAGATGGAACTCGTGGGTCACGACTTCTACCTGTTCCATGACAGCGAATGCGACCGGTTCAGCGTGGTCTACCGCCGTCGCGGCTATGACTACGGGGTCATCCGCCTGGTCGAAGAGTAGTTCGCGGTCCACCGCAGTTGGCGTGATGCGGGCCGGGCCTGGTCCGCTCGGCTTGCATCATGGCCGTGGGTCGGCGAGAGTCTTGTCTGACGAGATGAGGTTTGTGCCGAAGCGCAGAGGCAGCCAGGCGGTCCGTCGGCGGATGCGGGCGCTGGCACCCGAGGGAGGCAACGAATTGAGCGCTAGCGGGGACGCAGCGGTGGCTGCTGCCCAGCGGCCGGACGCCGGGCGGGGCCCCGAGCCGATCCGGGTGCTGATCGCCGACGATCATGCCCTGTTCCGGCGCGGCCTGGAGATGGTTCTGGAGGAAGAGGACGACATCGAACTGGTCGGGCAGGCGAGCGACGGGGCCGAGGCGGTCGCCGTGGCCGGCGAGGCGCTGCCCGACGTCGTCCTCATGGACATCCGGATGCCGAAGACCAGCGGGATCGAGGCCTGCCGGGCGACCAAGGAGGTCGCGCCCAGCGCGAAGATCGTGATGCTGACCATCAGCGACGAGGAAGAGGACCTGTTCGAGGCGATCCGGGCCGGCGCCAGCGGCTACCTGCTCAAGGACATCCCGCTCGACGAGGTCGCCGAGGCGGTCCGGGCCGTGCACGGCGGCCAGTCGCTGATCAACCCGTCGATGGCGGGCAAGCTGCTCACCGAGTTCGCCACGCTGGCCAACCGGGACTCCGCCGAGGACCGGGCCGTTCCCGTCGCCGCGCCCAAGCTCACCGACCGGGAGATGGAGGTGCTCAAGCTCGTGGCCCGCGGCATGAACAACCGCGACATCGCCAAGGAACTGTTCATCTCCGAGAACACGGTGAAGAACCACGTCAGGAACATCCTGGAGAAGCTCCAGATCCACTCCCGCATGGAAGCCGTGATGATCGCCGTCCGCCAGAAGCTCATCGAATTCTCTTAATTCCCTGTTTTCCCGCTCGCCTCCGGGCCCCACCCGCCTCCCCTTCCCCCTTCACTGCGCTGCCTTCCCTCGTCGCTCCTTCGTCGCGCCTGGGGTGGGTATGCGGGGAAAGCACAGTCCAGGACAGCGCCGCGCCCTTTGGCTCGCGAGGGGGCCTTAGCTCGCCTGGGCTAGAGCGGCTATAAGGCGGCCGGCGTGCTCGGCGGGCACGATCTGCTCCAGGCGGACGTCGTCGCAGCCCACCCAGCTGGCCGCCTCGCGCAGCGCCTGGGCCATCGGCTCGGCCGCGGCGGCCCGCTCCAGCGACACCTTGCGCGCGACCAGGGTCTTGCCGTCCCGGGCCGGGTCGACCCGGCCCGCCAGGCGCCCGCCCGCGAGCAGCGGCATGGTGAAGTAGCCGTGGACCCGCTTGTGCTTGGGCACGTAGGCCTCGAGGCTGTGCTCGAAGCCGAACATCCGCAGCGTCCGCTTGCGATCCCATACCAGCGAGTCGAACGGCGACAGCAGCGTCACCCGGTGCCGGCCGCGGTCCGCGGCCTGTTCCAGCGCGGCCGGATCAGCCCAGCCCGAAGCGCCGTGCCGCTTTCCCGGCCCGGCGCGCCCCCGCCCGGGACCGGCCCCTCCCCGGCGATGGCGACCGGAGTCAGCCCGGCGGCCAGCGCGGCCTCGGCGACCAGCCGCGTGTGCTGGCCCTTTTCGCTGGTGAGGATGTTGAGCCGGTGATAGTCGACCAGGTCCGCGTGGGTGACGGCGCCGAGCGATCGGGCCGCGACCCCGGCCAGGTAGGCCAGGCATTCCAGGTCGGACGGATCCGGGTCGAGCAGCTCGCCGGGCAGCACCCGTTCGGGCAGGTCGTAGACCCGGCGCCACCCCGTCCGGCGCACACAGATGACGTCGCCCGACATCGAGCAGCCACTCGACCGCGATCTTGACGTCGGACCAGTCCCACCACGGACCGCCGCCCTTGGCCCCGCCCAGCTGGGTCGCGGTCAGCGGACCCTCCGCGCGCAGCCGGGCCAGCACCTTCTCGCAGGTTTCCTGATGGCTCTGGTGCCACCGCACCCCCCGGGCCCGGAAGGCGCGGCGCCGGAAGGCGAAGTAGGGCCACTGCTCGAGTGGCAGCACGCAGGCGGCGTGGGCCCAGTACTCGAAGGCGGCGGGCCTGGCCGGGTGCCAGTAGGCCTGCTCGATCTGCTCCCGCGGGACCGGCCCGAGCCGGGCGTAGGCGACCAGCTCGTGGGACCGGGCGAGCACGCTGATCGTGTCGAGCTGCACCGCGCCGACCCGGCGGAGCATCGCGGTGACCCCGGACCGGGTAGCGCGCCACGGCGTCGCGCCCAGGAACCCCTGCGCGCGCAGCGTCATCCGGCGGGCCTCGTCCGGGGTGATCGTCACCTCAGCCGCAGGAGCAACCAGGCGCATCTGCCCACCCTAACCGCGCCCCCCGACATTTCCGCCGGGCACCGGCAGCCGGGCCGTCGTTTAGTACCAGTCGTCGAAGATGTGCACGGCGGCGCCGAAGATGGCGCCGAGGACGACGATTCCGACACCGGTCCAGAACAGCCACCAGGTCGGACCGATGGGCAGCGCGATCCCGCCGATGACGAAACCGACGATGACGATGGCTGTCGTCACCCAGGAGGCGGGCCGGCCGTGGTGCGCCTCGTGGACATACGACGGAGCGATCTGCGCGTCCAGCCCCCGCGCTCCGGTATCTCCCACGTCCGCCATGGTGCCTGATGGCGCCTGATCGGCCACTCGTCGCTCCTCTCCTCTTGGTACCGCTCCTATTATTCTCCGGGACGTGCGAGACTGATCACCGGCCGGGTCCCTAAGTCCCGGATGGACCCGCGCGCCGGTGCCGCCGTCGCAGCAACCTGCCCGTCCCGCGCCGACTCGGCTTGGCGCCTCATCTCGCCTACGATGACATGCGAGACGGTGAACCGGAACCGAATACCGGTCGCCGGCCATTGTGAGGTAAGACGATCCGCGAGGAGCGCGACGAGAAGTGGCACCCATCATCGATAGTGTCCTTCGCGCAGGCGAAGGCAGGATCCTGCGCAAGCTCAAGCGGATCGCCGATCAGATCAACTCCATCGAGGACGACTTCGTCGCCATGAGCGACGCCGAACTGCGGGGCATGACCGACGAGTTCCGGCAGCGGTTCGCGGACGGGGAAACGCTCGACGACCTGCTCCCCGAAGCCTTCGCCACCGCCCGGGAGGCGGCCAAGCGGACCCTTGGGCAGCGGGCCTTCGACGTCCAGCTGATGGGCGCCGCGGCGCTGCACCTGGGCAACATCGCCGAGATGAAGACCGGTGAGGGCAAGACCCTGACCGGGGTGTTCCCGGCCTATCTCAATGCGCTGGCCGGCAACGGCGTGCACATCGTCACGGTCAACGACTACCTGGCCAAGCGTGACTCCGAGTGGATGGGCCGGGTGCACCGCTTCCTCGGGCTCGAGGTGGGCGTGATCCTGGCGCAGATGTCCCCGGCCGAACGCCGCGTGCAGTACGCGGCCGACATCACCTACGGCACCAACAACGAGTTCGGCTTCGACTACCTGCGCGACAACATGGCCTGGACGCTGGACGAATGCGTGCAGCGTGGCCATCATTACGCGATCGTCGACGAGGTGGACTCGATCCTCATCGATGAGGCCAGGACTCCGCTGATCATCAGCGGCCCGGCCGAGCAGAGCGCCCGCTGGTACGTGGAGTTCGCCAAGATCGCCCCCCGTCTGAAGCGCGGCGAGGATGGCGAAGGCGACTACGAGATCGACGAGAAGAAGAAGACCGTCGGCATCCTGGAGACCGGCGTGGAGAAGGTCGAGGACTGGCTCGGCATCGACAACCTCTACGACCCGGTCAACACGCCCCTGGTCAGCTTCCTCAACAACTCGATCAAGGCCAAGGAGCTGTACAAGAAGGACAAGGACTACGTCGTGATGAACGGCGAGGTCCTGATCGTGGACGAGTTCACCGGCCGCATCCTGCACGGCCGGCGCTACAACGAGGGCATGCACCAGGCCATCGAGGCCAAGGAGGGCGTGCCGATCAAGGACGAGAACCAGACGCTGGCCACGATCACGCTGCAGAACTATTTCCGGCTGTACGAGAAGCTGGCCGGCATGACCGGTACGGCGATGACCGAGGCCAACGAGTTCCACCAGATCTACAAGCTCGGCGTGGTCCCGATCCCGACCAACATGCCGATGATCCGCGACGACCAGGCCGACGTCATCTACCAGACCGCGCAATCCAAGTTCGAGGCATGCGTGGAGGACATCGCCGAGCGGTACCAGGCCGGGCAGCCGGTCCTGGTCGGGACCGTCAGCGTCGAGAAGTCCGAGATCCTGTCCAAGATGCTCAAGCGCCGCGGCGTTCCGCACGAGGTGCTGAACGCCAAGCACCACGAGCGCGAGGCCGTGATCGTGGCCCAGGCCGGGCGGAAGGGCGCGGTCACCGTGGCCACCAACATGGCCGGCCGCGGTACGGACATCATGCTCGGCGGCAACCCGGAGTTCATCGCCGACCAGGAGCTGCACCAGCGGGGCCTGTCCCCGGTCGAGACGCCGGAGGACTACGAGGCGGCGTGGCCCGAGGCGGTGGCCAAGGCCAAGCGCGCCGTGGCCGAGGAGCACGAGCAGGTCGTCGAGGCGGGCGGCCTCTACGTGCTCGGTACCGAACGGCACGAGTCCCGCCGCATCGACAACCAGCTGCG
Organism: uncultured Actinomycetes bacterium; assembly: GCA_963801155.1. Taxonomy (GTDB): domain Bacteria; phylum Actinomycetota; class Actinomycetes; order Streptosporangiales; family Streptosporangiaceae; genus Palsa-504. Next base: position 238,431 of record CAWDEB010000027.1, on the reverse strand, counting down.
CGGCCGGTCCGGCCGCCAGGGCGACCCGGGTGAGAGCCGGTTCTACCTGTCCCTGGAAGACGACCTGATGCGGTTGTTCAACTCCGCGCGGGTCGGGGCGATCATGGAGCGGCTGAACATCCCGGCGGACGTGCCGGTGGAGTCCAAGGTGGTCACCCGGGCCATCAGGTCCGCGCAGACCCAGGTCGAGCAGCAGAACTTCGAGATCCGCAAGGACGTGCTCAAGTACGACGACGTGCTGAACCGGCAGCGGAAGGTCATCTATGGCGAGCGGCGCAGGGTGCTCGAAGGCGCCGACCTGCACGAGCAGATCCGCGGGATGGTCGACGAGGTGGTGGCCGGGTACGTCGCCGGCGCGACCAGCGACGGTTATCCCGAGGAGTGGGATCTGGACAAGCTGTGGCGGGCGTTCCGCCAGCTCTTCCCGATCGGTGTCTCCGTCGACGATGTCGTCGAGGAGGCGGGCGGCGAACGTGCCGGGCTGTCCGGTGAGTTCATCAGCGAGGCGGTCATCACCGACGCGCAGGCCGCCTACGAGCGGCGTGAGGAAGAGTTCGGGCCCGAGGTCATGCGCGAGCTCGAGCGCCGGGTGGTGCTGTCGGTCCTGGACCGCAAGTGGCGCGAGCACCTGTACGAGATGGACTACCTGCGCGAGGGCATCGGCCTGCGTGGCTACGGCCAGCGCGACCCGCTGGTGGAGTACCAGCGCGAGGGTTACGACATGTTCAGCGCCATGATGGACGGGATCAAGGAGGAGTCCGTCGGCAACCTGTTCAACCTGCAGGTCCAGGTCCAGGAGAACCCGATCGTCGAGGAGGCGGCCCCGAACGGCATCGCGGGCCCGGGTGCTCCCGATGCGCCGGGCGCTTCCGCGGCGGCCGTCCCGGGTCCCGGGTCTGTCGGCAGTGCCCCGGCGGTCGGCAGTGCCCCGGCGGTCGGCAGTGCCCCGGCGGTCGGCAGTGCCCCGGCGGTCGGCAGTGCCCCGGCGGCTGGCAGTGCCCCGGCGGCTGGCAGTGCCCCGGCGGTCGGCAGTGCCCCGGCGGCTGGCAGCGCCCCGGCCGGCGGCCAGCGAGGTCAGCGCGGGTCGCGGGCGCAGGGCGGCGCGGCGGCCGAGCCGGCGCAGGGTGCCCGCCCACGAGGTGCCCACGCCAGGCCAAGCTCCTCGCCCGAAGGCCAGTCGGCGGCGATCCCGGCCGGACTCACGCCGCGCCGGACTCAGCAGCTGCAGTACTCGGCGCCGTCGGTCGACGGCGGGACGCACGTGGAGACCAGCCGCGGCCCGGCCGCCGCGGACGACTACGCCCGCGTCGGCCGCAACGACCCGTGCCCGTGCGGATCAGGCCGCAAGTTCAAGCGCTGCCACGGCGACCCGCGGATGCGCCCCGACGCCTAGTGTTTTACGCGAAAGTTCGCGCCTTCAGCCCGCCTCGAGGGCGGTGCAGAGCCAGCGTGCCGGACGGGCGGGCCAGCCCGGTGCCGCCGGCCGCGCGGCCATGTGCTCGAACCGCATGGCCAGGGCGCGAGAGCGTGGACCGAAGTCGACCACGACCGTCATCTCCACGACCCGGGCCGCGGGTCGCGACGTCACCATGCGCACCACACTGGGCCGCCGGGCCGAGGCCAGGAGCGGGGCCAGGCCGCGGACGCGCGCCCGGACGCGATCGGTGGCCAGCGGGATCAGCTGCCGGTCCGGCCGCGCGCCCGCCAGGACTTCCACGATTACCAGGGCCAACTGGCGCGGCCACGCGGTCGTCGGGTCCGCGGCGGCCGCGGGGGCAGCTTCGGCGGGCGCCCGCCCGGCGGCCGCGGGGGCAGCTTCGGCGGACGCCCGCCCGGCGGCCGCGGGGGCAGCTTCGGCGGGCGCCCGCCCAGCGGCCGCGACAGCCTGGCACCGGGAGCCGTGGACCTGGCAGTCGTAGGGCGGAGCGGCATCGGGCACCGTGACCAGGCGCAAGTTGACCAGGCACTGGGCCGGCAGCTGGGGCATCGTTCCGCCCTTCCATCCGGTGAACGCTCACGGCCGCGCACGCCCGTGGCGGCCGCGTTTCGCACCAGGCTCCGGCTGTCCTGGTTGTACCTCAGGCCAGTGACATTTCCCCTGACCGGCGCGCGTCCGCGCTGATCCCTCCACGGGAGGACAGGCGCTGGCCCGCTATGCCCTTAAAATCACAGTTGTGGATAACGGCGGGGAATTGCGCGGGATCATCACGGACTGGGGCGGCGTGCTGACCACGCCGATCCTGACCATGGTCCGGTCCTGGATCGAGGCCGACGGCATCGACTGGAACAGCTACCGGGCCGTCATGCGACTGTGGGTGTCCCAGGCCTACGACTCCGCTGGCTACCCGAACCCCATCCACGCGCTGGAACGCGGCGAATGCTCCGGCGCCGAGTTCGAGCGGATCCTGGCCGCCCGGCTGCTGCGGACCGACGGGGCGGCGGTCGCCGCCGAGGGCCTGCTGCGCCGCATGTTCGCGACCTGCCTGCCGGTGCCGGCCATGTACGACACGATCCGGGCGCTGCGGGCGGCCGGGTTCAGCACCGCCTTGCTCTCCAACTCCTGGGGGTGCGAGGAGTACCCACGCGCGGACTTCCCCGGGCTGTTCGACACCGTGGTGCTCTCCGGCGAGGTCGGCATGCGCAAGCCGGAGGAGGAAATCTTCCTGCACGCCGCGAAGACGCTCGGCCTGGCCCCGGCCGAATGCGTCTTCGTCGACGACATGGAGGCCAACGTGGCCGCGGCGCGGGCGTGCGGCATGACCGGCCTGCTGCACACCGGAACAGCCGCCACGGCCCAGGCCCTGCAAGACCTGTTCGGCGTCCCGCTGGCCTGGAGTACGCCTGCAACCTGATGCGGGCGGCACCGGGACGGTCTAGCCTTTACGCGTGCCGGACTATCCGCATCCGTCCAGCGCGGGCCGGTCGGCCAACATGCGGGCCATCCGGCGCACGGACACCAAACCCGAGCTGGCCCTGCGCCGCGCCCTGCACCAGCTCGGCTACCGCTACCGCAAGGACTACCGGCTCGACCTGGCCGTCGGCAGGCGGGTGCGGCCGGACATCGCCTTCACCGGGCGCAAGGTGGCCGTCTTCGTCGACGGCTGCTTCTGGCACGGGTGCCCGGAGCATGGCTCCAAGCCGCGGGCCAACGAGTGGTACTGGGGCCCGAAGCTGCTGCGGAACGTCGAGCGCGACCAGGCCAACGACGCCGCACTGACCCTGGCCGGGTGGTCGGTGGTCCGCCTGTGGGAGCACGTGCCACTGGACGAGGCCATCGCCACCGTGGTGACCGCGGTCGGAGCCACCAGCGGGGCGGCCCCCCGGGACGGCGCGCCCAGTTGACCCGTCCCGCCCCCGAACTATGGCAAAATCTGGGCACCATGCGCGTCTTCTTGCCGTCGACCCTCCCGGCTCTGGCGCGGGCCTTGCAGGCCGGGCAGGTGGGGCCCGCTCCGCTGCCCGGGTTCGCGGTCACGCCCGCGCTGCGCGAGGCGTACGCCAGCGGGGACACCGAGGAGCTGGAGTACGCCGCGCTGACCGAGGCGGCCCGCGCGTCGCTGCGGATGCTCGCCGGTGACCCGGCCGCGCCGTCCCGGCGAGTGGTGCTGGCCGCCGAGATCCCGGCCGAGCAGGTGAGCTGGGACGCCCAGGACGGCGAGCCAGCCCGGGTGGTGATAACGCAGGCGGTCCCCCTGGGCCGCCTGGCCTCCGCGCACGTGGACGCGCCGGAAGCGGGCGCCGACGTGCGCAGCGCGGCCGACGCGCTGCCCGCCGCCGACGCCGGCGACGAGGACGCCAGGTTCACCGTGGACGGGGCCGAGGGCCACGAGCTTGGCTGGTACGCCACCCAGGAGCTGTCCTGCCTGGCCGAGTGACCGTCGCAGGCCCTGCCGCCACGGGGGGCCGAACCCGTAAGACCCCCTGGCACCCCCCGCAGGAAGGCCTGCACTCGCGAGTCGGTATTGCATAACGCTCCATGTAACGATAGGGGTACCGCAACGACAGGAGCGATCGTGATGGACGCCGTCACCAGGACCCCCGTGCCGGCCAACGAGCCGGTCAGGCAGTACCAGCCGGGCAGCCACGAGCGAGCCGTACTGGAAAGCAAGATCAAGGAACTCGCCGGCCAGCGGACCGAACTCACCATGACCATTGGCGGCAGGCAGCAGATGGCCAGCGGCGAGGCGATCGACGTGGTGCAGCCGCATAACAAGGCACACGTGCTCGGCCAGCTCGGCAACGCCACCAGCGTGGACGTGGCGGCCGCCATCTACGCGGCCAAGCAGGCCGCCCCGGGCTGGCGCGCGCTGGACTTCGACGACCGGGCCGCGATCTTCCTCAAGGCCGCCGACCTGCTCGCCGGGCCCTGGCGCGCCACCTTGAACGCCGCGACGATCCTCGGCCAGTCCAAGTCGCCGTACCAGGCGGAGATCGACGCCGCCTGCGAGCTGATCGACTTCTGGCGCTACAACGTCTACTACGCCAGAAGAATCCTCTCCGAGCAGCCCGAATCGGCGCCCGGCACGTGGAACCGGATGGAGTACCGCCCGCTCGAGGGGTTCGTGCTGGCCATCACGCCGTTCAACTTCACCTCGATCGCCGGCAACCTGCCCACCGCCCCGGCGCTGCTGGGCAACGTCGTGGTGTGGAAGCCGTCGCCGACCCAGCAGCTCGCGGCGCACCACATCATGCGCCTGCTCGAGGCGGCCGGGCTGCCCCCCGGGGTGATCAACCTGGTGACCGGGGACGGCCAGGCGGTATCCCAGGTCGCGCTGACCCATCCCGACCTGGCCGGCATCCACTTCACCGGCTCGACCGCGACCTTCCAGCACCTGTGGCGGACCGTCGGCGAGAACATCGCGCGGTACCGCAACTATCCCCGGCTGGTGGGGGAGACCGGCGGCAAGGACTTCGTGATCGCGCACCCGAGCGCCGACGTTCCCAGCCTGGCCGCCACGCTGATCCGCGGCGCGTTCGAGTACCAGGGGCAGAAGTGCTCCGCGGCCTCCCGCGCCTATATCCCCGAGTCGGTGTGGAACCGGGTCCGCGACGATTTCCTGGCCCAGGCCGAGTCGCTGACCATGGGCGACGTGGCCTCGGACCTGTCGTTGTTCATGGGCGCCGTCATCGACGCCCGCGCCTTCGCCAAGCACGCCGCCGCGATCGACCGGGCCGCACACACCACCAACATCAACATCCTGGCCGGCGGCCGCTACGACGACACGGCCGGATTCTTCGTCCGGCCGACGGTGCTGGAATGCTCCGACCCGACCGATGAGGTGTTCACCACCGAGTACTTCGGCCCGATTCTCGCCGTGTACGTCTACCCGGACGGCGACCCGGCGACCTACGCCGAGATGCTCGCGCAGGCGGCCGACGTCGCCCCGTACGCGCTGACCGGCTCGGTCCTCGCCACGGACCGCCAGGCCATTGCTCAGGCGACCGAGGCGCTGCGCTACTGCGCCGGCAACTTCTACATCAACGACAAGCCCACCGGCGCGGTCGTCGGCCAGCAGCCCTTCGGCGGCGCCCGGGCCAGCGGTACGGACGACAAGGCCGGCTCGGTCTTCAACCTGATCCGCTGGACCTCGGCCCGCGCGATCAAGGAACTGTTCGTCCCCCCGTCCGACTACCGATACCCTCACATGGGATAACGGATTGCTGTGCTTACCTAGAAGTTCGGGTCATTCAGATTCCCGCGACGGTTCCCGCTGCTGCCCCGGCAGCGACCGCTCGCACGGGCCAGCAGGCCCATGCTCGCTAGTCGCTTCTGAATGACCCTCACTGGGAGGACGACATTCACCGCCTGGTTCTGTGGAACATCGACCTGACCCTGGTCGATGTGGCCCGGGTGACGAGGGCGGCCTACGCCGAGGCGTTCGAAACCGTGGCGGGCCGCCCGCTGATCCAGTTGCCGCAGATGGCGGGCCGGTCGGAGTCGGAGATCTTTTTCGACGCTCTCGCGCTGAACGGCGTGGACGTGCGCGACGGCGGTGATGCCGAGCGCCTGCTCGAGCCGTTCAGCGCCGAACTGTCCACGGCCCTGCAATCCCGGCACGACGAACTGGTGACCCACGGCCAGTCGCTGCCGGGCGCGGCCGACGCGCTGGCCGCCGTGGCCAGGCTCGACGGCGCGGTGCAGAGCGTGCTGACTGGCAACAGCAGGCCGACCGCCGTGCTGAAGCTGCGGGCGTTCGGCCTGGACGGCTTCGTCGATTTCGACATCGGCGGCTACGGCTCCGAGGCCTACCCGAAGGGCACGCTGCTCCGGGTGGCCAGGCAGCGTGCGGCGGAGAAGCACGGCGTCGCGTTCGGCGAGGACGCCACGGTGTACGTCGCGGACTCGCCCCGGGACGTGGACGCGGCCCGCATCGGCGGGGCCAGGTCGCTGGCGGTGGCCAGTGGCCGGGCCAGCGCGGCCGAACTGCGCGACGCCGCCGCCGACGCGGTACTGCCGGACCTCGCCGATACCGCGGCGCTCACCGCCCTCATCACCCGGCTTACCCAGCCGGGCTCGTAGGTGACAAGTCCCGGCCTGATGCCTGACGGGCGTTGCCACGTGCGCCAGGATGGCACGATGCTGTGAGGATGGACACTAGTGACCTGACCAGCCGCGGGTACGGAGCGGTGCTCTGGGAGCCTGATCAGCAGACGGTCCACGACGCCCGGATCAGCCACTTCATGCGCTGGCTGGAAGACCGCCACGTGCTGTACCCGAGACAGTTACGAAGACCTGTGGCGATGGTCGGTGAGCGACCCGGGAGCCTTCTGGGCCGCGGTCTGGAACTACTTCGACGTGCTCGGCGACCGGGGTCCGGGACCCGTCCTGACCGGCGAGGTCATGCCGGACGTCCAGTGGTTCACCGGTGCCACACTGAATTACGCCCGTAACGCGTTGAGGACCGCGTGGACCGATCCCGGCCGCACGGCGATCATTTTTGATTCCGAACGAGCCAGGGCTGGACAGCCTCAGCTACGCTCGAACTCGCCCACCAGGTGGCGCGCGTGGCGCGGGGGCTGCGGGCCCTGGGTGTCCGCCGCGGCAGACCGGGTCGCGGCGCTGCTGCCGAACGTGCCCGAGGCGATCATCGGCCTGCTCGCCACCGCGAGCATCGGCGCGATCTGGTCGTCGTGCTCGCCCGACTTCGGCGCGCGCAGCGTCATCGACCGGTTCGCGCAGATCGAGCCGACCGTGCTGATCGCCTGCGACGGCTACTGGTACGGCGGCAAGGAGTTCTCCCGGGTCGGCATGGTCGACGAGGTGGTGGCCGCCCTGTCATCGACGGGCCAGGCCTGTCCGCGGTGGTCCTGGTCGATCTGATCGGCGCAGCCGAGGAGCCCTCCGGGCGGTTCACGCGCTGGGACGATCTCGGTCCCGAGAGTGCGCACGGCGCCGAGAGTGAGCACAGGGAGCCGGAGTTCGAGGAGGTGCCGTTCGACCACCCGCTGTGGGTGGTCTACTCCTCGGGCACCACGGGCCTGCCCAAGCCGATCATGCACGGGCACGGCGGGATCGTGCTCGAGCACCTCAAGGCGCTCGCCTTCCACCAGGACCTGAGGCCCGGCGACGTCTTCACCTGGTACACCACGACCGGCTGGATGATGTGGAACTACCTGGCCGGAGGCCTGCTGGCCGGCCTGACCATCGTGCTGTACGACGGCAGCGCCACGTACCCGGCCACCGACCGGCTGTGGCGGCTGGCCGCCGAGCACGGCGTCACCTACCTGGGGGTCGGCGCGCCCTACCTGGTGGCCTGCATGAAGGCGGGGCTGCGGCCCGGGGACGAGGTCGACCTGTCCGCGTTGCGCGCCATCGGCTCGACCGGGTCGCCGCTGCCGCCCGAGGCGTTCGGCTGGGTCTACGAACGGGTCAAGAAGGACCTGCTGCTCGGCTCCTTTTCGGGTGGCACCGACCTGTGCACGGGCTTCGTCGGGCCGTGCCCGCTGCTGCCGGTCCGGGCCGGGATCATCTCCGGCCGCTGCCTGGGCGCGAAGGTGGAGGCCTACGACGACGACGGCAGGCCGGTCGTCGGGCAGGTCGGCGAGCTGGTAATCACCCAGCCGATGCCGTCCATGCCGGTCGGTTTCTGGAACGACCCGGGCGGCGTCCGGTACCGGGAGAGCTACTTCGACACCTATCCCGGGGTCTGGCGGCACGGCGACTGGATCGAGCTCCTGCCCGACGGCGGGTGCGTCATCTACGGCCGCTCCGACGCCACCCTCAACCGCGGCGGGGTCCGGATGGGCACCAGTGAGTTCTACCGCGTGGTGGAGAGCTTTCCCGAGATCGCCGACAGCCTGGTGGTGGACACCGGCCGGCTCGGCGCCGAGGGCCGGCTGATCCTGTACGTCATGCCCGCCGCGGGCTGCGAACTGGACGACGACCTGGCCGCCCGGCTGCGCGCCGCGCTCCGGTCCCAGCTGTCGCCCCGGCACGTACCGGACGAAATCCACCAGGTACCAGGCATCCCGCGCACCCTGTCCGGGAAGAAACTAGAGGTGCCAGTGCGCAAGATCCTGCTCGGCGCCGAGCCGGAGCGGGCCGCCGACCGCAACGCCCTGGCCAACCCGGAGGTCCTCGCTTACTTCGGAAGATCTCCGGACTGCCGATCCACCGCAGTTACGTTAAGAAACGACTCCGTCACAATGGGGTGGCAGAGTCGTTCCCGCCTACCGCAGGCCCCCCCAACCACGAAGGAGTGGACAGTGGACGCGATGCCGGACAGCAGTGCCCATGAAGCCCGGGCCGACGAGACCAGGGAAGCCCTGCTGGCCAAGGCGGCCCAGGCCTGGGTGGACGACTCCGCCCTGGACCCCGCCGCGCTGGGTCCCGCCGGATTGAGCACGGACCCGGTGGCAGCGTCCTGTGCTACCTGCGCGCCTACTATCACCGGGTCCTCGCCGAGGACCTTCCCTCGCCCTCGCGGCTGGCGGCGGTGGCCGAGGCGCACGCCCGGCTCGGCCTGCGCCGGCCGCAGGGCCGGGCCCTGGTCCAGGTCCGTGAGCCGGGGCGCGCGCACCTGGACCCGGTCACCCCGTCGAGCCTGGTGGTGGACATCGTCACCGACGACATGCCCTACCTGGTCGACTCGGTCACCGACCCGGCTGAACCGCCACCAGGCCGACATCGGCCTGCTCGTGCACCCGGTGCTGCGCGTGCGCCGGGACGTGACCGGCGCGCTGCGCGAGATTGTCGGTGTCTGCGCCGACGACGTGCCCGCCGCCACCGACGAAATCACCGAATCGTGGATCCACGTCGAGATGGAGCCGCCCGGGGACCGGGTCACGGCCGGGCAGCTCGAGGAGGACCTGCGCCACGTGCTCGACGACGTGCGCGTCGCGGTCGAGGACAGGACCCGGATGGAAGCGGTGGCGCGGAGCCTGGCCGACGATCTCGGCGGGGAGCCCGGCAGGGCAGCGACGTGGCCGAGTTCGGTGACGCTGCTGCGCTGGCTGGCCGACGGCAACTTCACCTTCCTCGGCTACCGCGAATACGACCTGGTGCGGACCAGGGAAGGCACCAGCCTGCGCGCCGTGCCGGGGACCGGGCTCGGCATCCTCCGCCACGCCCGGCAGGGCCGGGACCTGCTGCGCAAGCTGTCCTCGCCGGTGGCGGCCAGGGCGCAGGACCCTCGCGAACGGCTGGTCCTGGCCAAGGCGAACTCCCGGTCCACCGTCTACCGCGCCAACTACCTGGACTACGTCTCAGTCAAGAGGATGGGCCCGGACGGCATCGTCACCGGGGAGTTCAGGTTCCTCGGCCTGTATTCGCACACGGCGCACACCGCGCCCATCGCCAGCGTCCCGGTGATCCGGCGCGAGCTGGCCCACGTCCTGGCCGAGGCCGGGTTGTCCCCGTCCAGCCATGACGGCAAGGACCTGGCCGAGATCCTCGAGGACTATCCGCGGGAGGAACTCTTCGAGATCTCGGCCGACGAGCTCACCCCGATCGCGCTGGGCGTGCTGCGGCTGAGCGAGCGGAAGCAGACCAGGCTGTTCCTGCGCCGGGACCGCTATGGGCGGTACATGTCCTGCCTGGTGTACCTGCCCCGGGAGCGGTACACCACGAAGGTCAGGCTGCGCGCGCAGGAGATCCTGATCGAGGCCCTGAACGGCGCGTCGGTGGACTACAGCGCGACCGTCGGCGACTCGGCCCTGGCCCGCCTGCACGTGGTGGTCAGGGCGGAGCGCGGCCAGGTGGTACCGCAGGTGGACGGGGCCGCGCTGGAACGCAGGCTGGCCGCCGCGGTCCGGTCCTGGGACGAGGACCTCACCGCCGAGGCGATCCGGGTGCTCGGCGAGGAGCGGGCCAGGACGCTGCTCGACCTGTGCGGGGCGAGCATCCCCGAGACCTACAAGGCGGACGTCTCGGCGCAGGACGCGGTCGACGACCTGATCACGATGCTCGGGCTGCGTGAGGCGGGGCGGGAGTTCGCGGTCCGCCTGGTCGAGCGCCCGGAGCGGTGGACGCTGGTGGTCTACCGGTCGGGCTCACCGATCACGCTGTCTGACGTGCTGCCGCAGCTGCAGCACATGGGGCTCGAGGTCGTCGACGAGCACCCGTACCGGTTCGCCGGGAGCTCGAACGCCGGTTCGTTCTGGATATATGAATTTGGTCTGCGGCCCCCGGCCATCGCCGCCGCCGGCAGCCTGCGCCAGGTCTTCGAGGACGCGCTGACCGCGCTGTGGCAGGGCCAGACCGAAGACGACGGGTTCAACGCGCTGGTGCTGACCGCGGGCCTGACGTGGCGCGAGGTGACGCTGCTGCGGGCGATCGCGAAGTACCTGCGGCAGGGCGGCATGCGTTTCAGCGAGGACTACGTGCAGCGGGTGCTGCGGTCCAACGCGGCCCATCACCCGGCTCCTGGTCCGGCTGTTCGAGTCCCGGTTCGACCCGGCCCGGTGCAGCGGCGCGGCCGAGCGCTGCGAGGCCATCGCCGAGGAGATCCGGGGCCAGCTGGACGAGGTGGTCAGCCTCGACCACGATCGGATCCTGCGGCAGTACCTGGCCCTGATCGACGCGACCCTGCGGACCAACTACTACCGGACGCGGAGCCCGGGCGGTGTGGACGGGCCTCGGCCCCTGGTGCTCAAGCTCGACCCCGGCACCATCCCGGGGCTGACCCAGCCGCGGCCGAAGTTCGAGATCTACGTCTACTCGCCCCGGCTGGAGGCGGTGCACCTGCGGTTCGGCCGGGTGGCGCGCGGCGGGCTGCGCTGGTCGGACCGGCTGGAGGACTTCCGCACCGAGGTCCTCGGGCTGGTGAAGGCGCAGGAGGTGAAGAACGCGGTCATCGTCCCGTCCGGGGCCAAGGGCGGCTTCGTGTGCAAGCGGCTGCCCGATCCGTCCGACCGCGAGGCCTACCAGGCCGAGGTGCTGGCCTGCTACCAGACGTTCATCGCGGCGATGCTCGACGTGACCGACAACATCGAGGCCGACCGGGTGGTGCCGCCGCCGGATGTCGTCCGGCGTGACGGTGACGACCCGTACCTGGTCGTGGCGGCCGACAAGGGCACCGCGACCTTCTCCGACACCGCCAACGAGGTGGCGGCCCGCTACGGCTTCTGGCTGGGCGACGCGTTCGCCTCCGGCGGCTCTGAGGGCTACGACCACAAGAAGATGGGCATCACCGCGCGCGGCGCCTGGGAGTCGGTGCGGGTCCACTTCGCGGCGCTCGGGATGAACCCGGACACCGATGACTTCACCGTGGTCGGCATCGGCGACATGTCCGGCGACGTGTTCGGCAACGGGATGCTCCTGTCGGAGCACATCAAGCTGGTCGCGGCGTTCGACCACCGGCACGTGTTCCTCGACCCCGACCCCGACCCGGCGGCCAGCTTCAAGGAGCGGAGCAGGATGTTCGCGCTGCCCCGGTCCTCGTGGGCCGACTACGACCCGGCCCTGATCTCGCCGGGCGGCGGGATCTGGCCGCGCAGCGTGAAGTCGGTCCCGGTCTCCGCCGCAGACGCGCACGATCCTCGGCCTCGACGCCACCGTCAGCGCGCTGCCCCCGGACGAGCTGATCTCCGCCATCCTGGGCGCCCCGGTCGACCTGCTGTGGAACGGCGGCATCGGCACCTACGTGAAGGCCAGCCAGGAGTCCCACGCCGACGTCGGGGACCGGTCCAACGACGCGGTGCGGATCGACGCGCCGCGGCTGCGCGCCCGGGTCGTCGGCGAGGGCGGCAACCTCGGCCTGACCCAGGCGGCCCGGATCGAGTACTCGCTCGGCGGCGGGCTGGTGAATACCGACTTCATCGACAACTCGGCCGGGGTGGACACCTCCGACCACGAGGTCAACATCAAGATCCTGCTCGACGACGCGATCCGGGCCGGCGCCATCCCCGCGACCGCCCGGCACCAGTTGCTGAACGACATGACCGACGAGATCGCCGCGCTGGTCCTGGAGCACAACTACCGGCAGAACATGGCGCTGGCCGCGGCCCGGTCGCAGGCGCCCTCCCTGCTGCACGTGCACGTGCGGTACCTCCGCAAGCTGGTGCGGGACAGGCGGCTCGACCCCGAGCACGACGTGCTGCCGGGCGAGCGGGATATCGCCGAGCGCCGGTCGGCCGGCGGCGGCCTGACCACGCCCGAGTTCGCCCTGCTGCTCGCGCACACCAAGATCTCGGCCAGCGAGGAGGTGCTCGCATCCAGCCTGCCCGACGACCCGTACCTGCGCCGGGTGCTCGACGCGTACTTCCCCGCCCGGCTGCGGCCGGGGTTCGCGGACCGGATGGACTCACATCCGCTGCGCCGCGAGATCATCACCACCTCGGTGGTCAACGAGATGGTCGACACGTCGGGCAGCACGTTCCTGTTCCGGCTGAACGAGGAGACGGGCGCCTCGGTGCCCAACCTGACCCGGGCCTGGCTGGTGGCCCGGGACGTGTTCGACATGCCGGCCTTCTGGGCCCAGGTCGAGGAGCTCGAGGGCCGATCAGCCTGGCCGCCCAGATCACGCTGCTGCTCGAGGGCCGCAAGCTCACCGAGCGCGCGGCCCGGTGGCTGCTGCATCAACCGGCGCCCGCCGTTCGACATCCAGGCCACCGTGGGGTTCTTCGCGGACGGGGTGCGGACCGTGCGGGCCGGCCTGCCCAAGCTGCTCACCGGCCGGGACCTGTCCGGGTTCGAGGAGCGCCGGGACTCCTACCTGGCCCTGGGCGTGCCGCTCGACCTCGCCGAGCGGGTCGCGGCCATGGTGCCGACGTACTCCGCCTTCGACATCGTGCAGGTCGCCTCGGCCGCCGGGCGCCCCATCGAGGAGACCGCCGACGTCTACTTCGACCTCGCCGACCGGCTGCAGATCACCCGGCTGCGGGACCGCATCACCGCGCTGCCCCGCGAGGACCGCTGGTCGACCATGGCCCGCGCCGCCCTGCGCGACGATCTCTACGCCGCGCACGCCTCACTCACCCAGGACGTGCTCGGGGTCAGCGGCTCGGGCGTTCCCCGGACGCCCGAGGAGCGGCTCGCGGCCTGGGCCTCGAGTAACGAGGCGGCGGTCGCGATGGCGAACCAGATGCTGGGTGAGATCTGGGAGAGCGAGCGCTTCACCTTCACCACCTTGTCGGTCGCGCTGCGCGCCATCCGGACCCTGGTCGCCGCCACCTCCCTACCCCAGGCCCAGTAACCCGGGGGAACTGGCTAGTACCCGCCTCCGTAAGTGGGGGCGCCGCTGCCGCCGATGACCTCCACCTTCGCGCCGTGGGCGGTCTGCGGCGGGTCGACCGCGGCGAACTCATAGGTCCAGTTCGCCGCCACCCCCTTGTGGCCGACCTTGGCGGCGACTGTGGTGATCAGCGGGGCGAAATTGGCGGGAACCGGGATCGGCGGCCCGGCCACGTCGCCGGGGTGCTCGATCTGCGTGTTCAGGTACATCGCGTACAGCACGAGGGCCCCGCCGTCGGCCGTCCGCAACTCGTACTGCGCAAACGCCGTGGCCTGGAGCAGCCACAGGTAATTCAGGCCGTGCGCCGATGCCGACTGCACCAGCGCGTTCTGCGCCGCGTAGAACCCGGTGGTCTGCGGCCCGCCGCCGATCACCGCGGCCGCCGGCGCGGCCGGCCCCTCGTCGACGACGGCGGCCTGGGTCGGCCCCACGAGGTCCGGCGGCAGCAGGAGGCTCGAGTCGTTCGCGCCCGAGGCGACGGCGTAGCCGCCGCTGTCGTGCGCCATGGCGGGGAGCGGCTGATCGAGCACCGCGGAACCGTCCAAGGTCCACGGCCTGCTCGGGACGAATCGCTGGAACACCATGAGCGTGTTGACGGCCGGTCCCAGGTGGCCGCCCGTGTCGGTGCTGACCGGGACCGCCACCGCGAACCACAGCGGGTAGCTCGGCAGCGCCGGGACGTAGAAGACCGGCCTGCCGTAGCTGTACTGCGTCACCGGCGTGCCCGTGGTGGCCAGGGCCGTGTACTGGGCGTGCAGGATGGCCCACTGCTCGTCGCCGACGATCTGGAGCCCGTGCGTCGCGTCGCCCTGCTTCGCGGCCGTCGTGCTGGCCGTGACGTAGGAGTTGTAGGTGGCCTGCGCCTCCGCGAGGGTCAGGGCGTGAGACGCGCTGGTGCTCGCCTCGGCCGATGCGGACGAGGGGGCACACCCCGCGGCGGCCAGCGCGACCGCGCCGGCCAGTGCCGCCGACCCGAGGATCCCCCGGTATGTCGCCCTTGTCCTACCCCTTCGGAGCTTCACGTTAAGGCAGGATACCGGGTTTGCCCGCTCTGCTGGTCCCGCTCGCTCTACTGTCCCGCCCGGTCTGTCGTCCCTCCGCTCTCGCGTAAACTCATCGCGTGGCAGGTCTTGATCCCGCCGACGAGATCGCGGGACTGACGTCGAAGCTCGCCAGCATAGAGGCGGTGCTCGATCCTGCCGCCATGCAGACAGAGGCGGAAGGCCTGCGGGAACAGGCCGCCGACCCGGAGCTGTGGACGGACCAGGACCGGGCGCAGAAGGTGACCCGCCGGCTGTCCTACCTGGAGGCCGAGCTGGGCCGGCTGGCCGGCCTGCACCAGCGGCTGGGCGACACCCAGGTGCTGTTCGACCTGGCGGAGAGCGAGGACGACGCCCCCACCCGCGACGAGGCGGTCGCGTGAGCTCGCCGCCCTCCGCAGCGAGATCGACCAGCTCGAGGTGCGCACCCTGCTGAACGGCGAGTACGACGCCCGGGAGGCCCTGATCTCCATCAACGCCCAGGCGGGCGGCGCGGACGCCGCCGACTTCGCGGAGAACCTGCTGCGGATGTACCTGCGCTGGGCGGAGCGGCACAAGTACCCGACCGAGGTGTATGACACCTCGTACGCGGAGGAGGCGGGGATCAAGTCCACCACCTTCGCGGTGAACGCGCCCTACGCCTACGGCACGCTGCGCGGCGAGCACGGCACGCACCGGATGGTCCGCATCTCCAAGTACGACAACCAGGGGCGCAGGCAGACCTCGTTCGCCGGGGTCGACGTGATGCCGGTGGTGGAGCAGACCGATCACATCGAGATCCCGGAGGACGAGATCCGGGTGGACGTGTTCCGCTCGAGCGGGCCGGGCGGCCAGGGGGTCAACACGACCGACTCGGCGGTCCGCATCACCCACCTGCCCACCGGGATCGTGGTCTCCTGCCAGAACGAGCGCAGCCAGATCCAGAACCGGGCCTCGGCGATGGCCGTGCTCCAGGCCAAGCTGCTCGAGCGGCGGCGGCAGGAGGAGGCCGAGCAGATGGCCGCGCTGCGCGGGGACGGCGGCCGCGCCTGGGGCACCCAGATCCGCAACTATGTCCTGTACCCCTACCAGAACGTCAAGGACGTTCGGACGGGAATGGAGACGGGTAACGCCGTCGCGGTCCTGGACGGGGAGATCGACGGCTTCATCGACGCCGAGATCCGCTGGATGCGCCAGAACGGGCGCTGATTCCCGGGGGGACGACCCCCCGGAACCCCCCGCTGCGCTCCGCGCCCCGCTGCGGTTCCCGCCGTAGTATCACACGGGCGGAGGCGCCAGGGCCCCTCGCGCGCCGCGTGATCGCGGCTGCGCCGCACTCGCCGCCGTAAACCCCCGGAACCCCCCGCTGCGCTCCGCGCCCCGCTGCGGTTCCTCGGTTACCTGCCGAAGTGAAGGGCCAGCAGCAGCAGGAGGCTCAGTGCCAGCAGGGCGGCCAGGATGAGCTGCGGCGAAACATTGAAGTGCTGGTGGTGGACGTGCTGCCGGGAGGCCCGGCACGCCGGGCACCGGCCCTCGACGACCGGTCCGGCGCACTGAGCGCAGATCAGGTGTTCACAGCTCATCGGAACCCCTTCCGGCTGGCCCGTGCCCCGGCACTTGCCGCGATGTTACGGCCTTAGCTGCCAGTTTCCCTCTAGACTGTTCCCTGGCCTAAACCAGGTTACCCGCAAGTCGCCCGAGCTGGCGGCATCGCGCCCACCTACCGTGCTGTGATGGTCCCGTGATCAACTTCGATAACGTCACCAAGGTCTACCCGAATCAGAGCCGGCCCGCGCTGGAGAACGTGAACATATCGGTAGCCAAGGGCGAGTTCGTTTTCCTGGTCGGCCCGTCCGGATCGGGAAAGTCGACCTTCCTCCGGCTGGTGCTGAAGGAGGAACGGCCGTCAGAGGGCAGGATCCACGTGGCGGGCCGGGATCTCGCGCGGCTCACGAACTGGAAAGTGCCCTATCTGCGCCGGCGTATCGGCTGCGTGTTCCAGGATTTCCGGCTGCTGCCCAACAAGAACGTCTACCAGAACGTCGCGTTCGCCCTGGAGGTCATCGGCAAGCACCGGCGCTTCATCCGCAAGGTCGTCCCCGAGGTCATCGACCTGGTCGGCCTGGAGGGCAAGCATGACCGCATGCCCGACGAGCTGTCCGGCGGGGAGCAGCAGCGGGTGGCGATGGCCCGGGCCTTCGTCAACCGGCCGATGATCCTGCTGGCCGACGAGCCGACCGGGAACATCGACCCGGCCACCTCGATTGGCATCATGAAGGTGCTCGACCGGATCAACCGGACCGGAACGACGGTGGTAATGGCCACGCACGACGCGGCCATCGTCGACTCCATGCGCAAGCGGGTGATCGAGCTGGAATACGGCAAGGTTGTCCGCGACCAGTCACGCGGGGTGTATGGCCAGGCCTACTGACCTGTTATCGCGGCGCGGCGGACCCGCCGTCGCCTAGGACTGCAAGGGATCAGCCAGTATGCGCTCACAGTTCGTCCTCCAGGAAATCTGGATCGGGCTGCGCCGGAATCTCACCATGACGATGGCGCTCATCGTGGTCGTGGCCATCAGCCTCTCCCTGCTCGGCACCGGCCTGCTGTTCGTCAAGCAAGTGGACAGGACGCGAACCTACTGGCAGGGGAAGGTCGAGCTGTCGATCTACCTGTGCATCAAGACCAGCCCGGAACCGCAGTGCCAGCAGAGCGGGCCTGCCACCGATGCCGAGCGGCAGCGGCTGCAGCAGCAGTTGCTCTCCATGCCCCAGGTCGAGCACGTGTACTACGTGTCCCAGCAGCAGGCCTACTCCGAGTTCAGGCAGGACTTCTCCAACGAGCCGGCCCTGGTCCAGGACACCCAGGAGGGCGACATCCCCGACTCCTTCGAGGTCAAGCTGAAAAACCCCGAGGCCGACTACACCATCGTGGCCAGCGCGGTCACCGGCGCCGCCGGGGTGGAGACCGTGATCGACGAGATGACGATCCTGGACAAGTTCTACCGGTTGCTCGACGGCGCCCGGAACGCGGTCGTGATCATCGCCCTGATCCTGATCGTGGCAGCGGTCCTGCTCGTGGCCAACACGATCAGGCTGTCCGCGTTCAACCGCCGCCGGGAAACCTCGATCATGCGGCTGGTCGGCGCGTCCAACTTCTACATCCAGCTGCCGTTCCTGCTGGAGGGGGCGATCGCCGGGCTGATCGGCTGGGCCATCGCCGCCGGGCTACTGGTGGCCGTCAAGTCGCTCATGCTGGATAGCCTGGAGCAGTACTTCTCCTTCAACGTAGGTTTGTCCGTCGGCGACCTGATCGAGGTCATCCTGTTCTCGATGGCCGTCGGGGTACTGCTGTGCGGTGTGACGTCCTTCCTGACGCTACGCCGCTACCTGCGGATTTAAGGGGAGCGCGTGTGCTGACGGGAGGGACGTGGCTCGGGAACAAGGGCGGCCGGGGATGGGCAAGGCCATCGCCCGTAACCGGCGTGCCTACCACGACTACCACATCGAGGACACGTACGAGGCGGGCCTGGTCCTGACCGGCACCGAGGTGAAGTCGCTGCGCGCGGGACGCGCGTCGCTCGCGGACGGGTTCGCGCAGATCACCGACGGCGAGGTGTGGCTGCACAACGTGCACATCCCGGAGTATGCCCAGGGCACGTGGACCAACCACACCCCGCGGCGGATCAGGAAGCTGCTGCTGCACCGCAAGGAGATCGACCGCCTGGCCGCCAAGGTGTCCGAGCAGGGCCTGACGCTGATCCCCCTCTCCCTGTACTTCAAGGACGGAAACGTCAAGGTGGAGCTGGGCCTGGCGCGCGGCAAACGGACTTACGATAAACGGCAGGACCTAGCACGGCGTGACGCAGCCAGGGAGATAGACCGCGCGCTGAAACGGCGAAGGTGACGGGCAGGCGGATCGTGTCCTGGAGTTCGAGCGAGCGCAGCGGCCACGCCAGGCCGCGGGGCCCCGCCGTGCCCGCCTCCGCTGGTTCCGCACCACGCCGGCCGCGGTCGGCCCGGCACGGGTCCGGGCCATCTGCCCGCCGGTCCGCGCCCGCGAGCCGGCAGACCAAGCGCGCGCGGATCGCCGGGCTGCTCATCTTCGCCGTCGGGGTGCTGGTCATCGGCCTGGCCTCGGGCTTCGGATCGGAGCTTTCCGCGGAGCCCACCGCCCAGACGTTCCTGCTGGACTGGCAGCAGCAGCATTACGCCGCGGCGGGCGCGCTGACCTCGGCCTCGCCCGGCACCGCCGCCACGGGCCTGAAGGATGCTTTCGCGCAGCTCGACGCCACCCAGCTGTTCCTGACCATGAACTCGGTCACCCAGCACGGCGGCACCGCGGAGGCGTCGTTCACTGCCTCGGTCGATCTGGCCGAGGAGGGACGGGTGTGGGCCTACCACGGCCGGTTCGGGCTGAGCCGGGTCGGCGGCGCCTGGAAGGTGCAGTGGGCGCCGAGCGTGGTGTACCCGGGCCTGGGCCCGGGCGAGCGGCTGGCCGTGGTGACCCAGTTCCCGGACCGGGCCGCCGTGCTCGACGCCGAAGGACAGCCGCTGCAGGTACCGAGCCTGGTCTACGTGGTGGGCGTGGTGCCCGCCGCCCTGGCCGACCCGGCCACGACCGCGCAACGCTTCGCCGAAGTGACCGGACTGGAGACCGGACAGGTCCTCGGCCAGATCACCGCCGCCCCGCCGAACCAGTTCCTCAAGCTCGCCTCCCTCGACCCCGCGACATACTCTCAGCTGCGCTCCCGGCTTCGGGGCGTACCTGGCCTCGTGGTCCAGCGGGAACGGACGCGGTTGTTCCAGGCCGAAGCCAGCCGGGCTGGTCGGCGAGGTGGGCAGCGAGATCGACCCGGTTCTGCGCAGCGAAGGCGCGTTCTACCTGCCCGGTACCACGGTCGGGCGGTCCGGGCTGGAACAGAAGTATCAGCGTCAGCTTCTCGGCACGCCGACGACCGAAGTCGTCGCGGTGACCTCGGCCGGCACCCAGATCGGCGTGCTCGCGCGCTGGCCGGGCGTGGCCGGGCACTCCGGTGCGCACCACGATCAGCTCGAGGGTCCAGAGCGCGGCCCTGGCCGCGCTGGGCGGCGCGTCCGGTTCGGAGGCGATCGTCGCCGTCCATGCGTCCACCGGAGATGTCCTCGCGGTAGCGCAGCACCGCGCCTCGGTCGACGCGCTGAACGCCAGGCTGACGCCGGGAACGGCGTTCACTATCGTGTCGGCCGCCGCGCTGCTGGGGACCGGGCTGAAGACCGACTCCCTGATCTCATGCGAGAACTCCTTTACCGTCAACGGGCGGACGTTCAGCAGTGACGGGACCGGCGCCACCAAGTCGTTCAGCTGACGACTTTGCCGACGGCTGCGGCACGGCCTTCGCGGGGCTCTCCGAACGCCTCCACGCCCCCGAGTTCGACCAGGTGGTGAAGGGATTCGGGATCGGTGCCGACTGGTCCTCCCTGCCGGTCCCGGCCTTCTCCGGATCGGTCCCGTCCG
This sequence comes from uncultured Actinomycetes bacterium, assembly GCA_963801155.1. Taxonomy (GTDB): domain Bacteria; phylum Actinomycetota; class Actinomycetes; order Streptosporangiales; family Streptosporangiaceae; genus Palsa-504. The sequence goes on along the minus strand of CAWDEB010000027.1, from coordinate 218,243 downwards.
CGGCGGGCGTGGCGGACCTGGCCGCCCAGACCATCGGCCTGGGAAACGTCCAGATGAGCCCGCTGGCCATGGCCATGGTCGCCGCGGCGGTGGACTCGGGCGCCTGGCACACTCCGCAGTTCATCGAGGATTCGGCCGATCCCTCGGGAACCGCGCTGAACCCCAGTAACATGACCGAGCTGCGCAGTCTCATGCGCGCCGCGGTCCGCTCGGGCGCCGCGCAAGCGGCCAATCTGCCGGGGACCCCGGTGTATGGGCAGGTCGGACTGGTCCGCACCGGATCGACCTGGACCAGCTGGTTCGTCGGCTTCCGCGGCAACATCGCCTTCACCGTCATCGAGTCCGGCAAGACCTCCCAGCTTTCCGCCGCCGCACTGGCCGGCGCGTTCCTGTCGGCCCTCGGCGGCTGACCCGCACGTCGCGGCCGCCGAGCCAGGCGCCGACCCGGGCGCTCGGGACCAGGGTCGTGTTACTTTGCGTTACTAAGATGTGACCTGAAACGAACTCACAGTAAGCAACCATGCCGCTACTTTTCGACGTCATTACTGGTGACTGGGGTTGCTGGGGGGTTGCGGCCCAGTCAACGTTTAAGGTCCGGGCCTCATCTCGGGGGAGGCCCGGCCAGTAGACCGGCTCCGACCCTGCCGGTCGGCCCCTGCGGGCGCGTTTCGGCCACCGCCAGCGCCCGCAGGGGCCATTTATGTTTGGGTCGCGCGTCGAGCGGCCTGCCTCGGGCCGCGCGGTAGGGTCCCGGGAATTCGGGTTGGCTGCTGCGGGTTATACGTGTACGGTCGAGTGCGGCGGACGTACCGTGCTCGCCGGACAACTCAATAGGGGGTGAACGGTTTCGACTTCGGTGGTTGAACCAGGGGAAGCGGGCCGAGGGTTGCGGTTGTGACCTCGTAAATCCTGTGACCGCAAACCAATAAGTGCCAATGTTAAGAGCACTGACTTCGCTCTCGCCGCCTGAGGCGGGTTAGAAGTCTGTCAGCCCGGGGATGCCTTCGACCCGGTGCCTGGCATCAGCTAGAAGGATCACCGCCTGTCCCGGTCGCGGGGCCAGGCGGGACATCGAACAGCGGCTGAGCCTGTCGGCGTCTTGCTTGCGTGATCGCCGGGGCTGAGAAAAGCAGAGCAAGCTGCGCCCGGAGAAGCCCTGGTGATGCACTGAAGGACGCGGGTTCGATTCCCGCCACCTCCAAGAGTGCTCAAGGACGCCCTTGAGCATTGTTGGAGGTGTCCGAAGCCCCCGTAACGAGCAGTTAGCTTCCATATCCCGGGCATGCCGCCCGCTCCGGACCCCACGTCCCCGTCCGCGGACCGCCGGTGACCACCGAGATCTGCGGGCTGGGCAGTCGGCCCCGCGATGCGCGTGACCGTCGCAGCGGGCCCAGATCGGTCATCACCTGGCGGCCGGCACGGTCCCCGGCTTCGCTTCCTCCCGGCCCGCGCGTCCGGCCCCGCCGCACAGATCACGCGACGCGCCGGCCCAAATCGCGGAACGGCCGGCGAAAAGGCCGGTACACGCCCCCGGACGGCAGCGAGCATGGCCGATCATTACCATTCTGCTTCCGAACACGGGATAATAGGGCGACGGATAGAAACAGTTGTGGCTGGCCGGTTCCGCCGCAGGCACCCGCGATTGCGGCGAGGGCGGTGCCTCGCAGCGGTGTGGCGCCTGGCGCGGTGCCGTGCGTGGAGCCGGGAGGAAGGGGATGGGAGAATGGCGGCGATGAAGCCGCGGACGGGCGACGGTCCGCTTGAGGTCACCAAAGAGGGCCGCGGCATCGTCATGCGGGTCCCGCTCGAAGGCGGCGGGCGCCTGGTTGTTGAGCTGACGGCGGACGAGGCGGCTAGGCTTGGTGACGCCTTGAAGTCCGTTGTCGGGTGACCTGGCCTAGTCTCCCCTCTTGACCGCGGCGAGCAGGCCGTCGCCCAGCGGCACCAGCACCGGGACGAGCCGGTCGTCAGCGCGTACCTGGTGAGCGAGGTCCGCCGTGCCGTCGAAGACGTCGTCCGTTCCCGTCAGCAGCGCGTTATTGAAAGCCACCACGCCGCCGGGCCGCAACAGCCGCAGCGCCGCGATCAGGTAATCCGGATAGTCTCCCGCATCGGCGTCACAAAAAACCATGTCGTAGGCGCCGTCGGAGAGCCGCGGAAGGACGTCCAGTGCACGGCCGAGGATAAGGCGGCATTGGTTTTGCGCGAAGCCGGCTTGGGTGAACGCTTTCCGTGCCATTCGCTGGTATTCCGGCTCGATATCCACGCTGGTGAGCGTGGAGCCGGGGCGCATTCCGCGCAGCAGCCAGATGCCGGAGCTGCCGCAGCCGGTGCCGATCTCGACCACGGTCCTGGCGCCGACCGCACAGGCCAGGAAGCGCAGCATCGCGCCCACCGCCGGTTGCACCGGTTCGGTGCCGCCCAGCACGGTCGCGTTCGCCCGGGCGGCTAGGAGCGGCTCGTCCTCGGGACTGTAATCGGCAGCATAGGCAAGTAGGCCCACCCGCAGCAGCCTAGTGCCAGATGCGCAGGTCCGGGAACTCTGCCGGGCCGTGGGCCGTTATCTAGGCGATATCGGCCGAGGTCTGTGGTGTGCGACCGCGGCGTCGGCCTACCGGTCCCCAACTGGCGCAACGGAAGAATCCAGGGCACGATGGTTTCAGTCGCGGCACTCTGCGACCCGGAGGGCGGATTGTTGGAGGAGGCCAGGGGTCTGGGATCCCCGCCGACACAACCTGCTCAGCCCGAGTGGAGCCTCCCGACGTGGGAGGATATCGTCCGCACGCACTCCGCTCGGGTCTATCGGCTTGCCTACCGCCTGACCGGAAATCCGCACGACGCGGAGGACCTGACCCAGGAGGTCTTCGTCCGGGTCTTCCGGTCGCTGTCCAGTTACACCCCCGGCACGTTCGAAGGCTGGCTTCATCGCATCACCACCAACCTGTTCCTGGACTGGGCCCGGCGCAAGCAGCGGATCAGGTTCGAGGGACTGGCCGACGAGATGGCCCACCGGCTGCCCGGCTCCGAGCCGACGCCCGCCGAGGCCTTTGACGACAGTCATCTGGACGACGATGTCCAGGCCGCGCTGAAGGCGCTCCCGCCGGAGTACCGCGCCGCCGTGGTGCTGTGCGATATCGAGGGGTTCTCCTACGAGGAGATCGCCGCCACCCTTGGTGTCAAGCTAGGCACCGTACGCAGCCGGATTCACCGCGGGCGAGCGCAGCTGCGTGCCGCGCTCGGGCATCGCAGGCCGGCTTCGGCCGAAGCCCCGCAAGCCGCGCAGGTCAGGGAGACCGGCGCCCACTCCTGGGGCCCTGGGCTGCGGCGTCAGGGCCTGATGCCCCGGCTCAAGCGGTCGGGTGAATCATGAGCCATCTCGGCGACCGGCTATCGGCCCTGGTCGATGGCGAACTCGACGGAGCGGAACGCGACCGCGCGTACGCTCACCTGGCCAGCTGCGAGCAGTGCCGGGCCGAGGCCGCCGAACTGCGGGCGCTGAAGCAGAAGCTGCGGGGGCTCATGTCGAGGGCGCCGGCCGAAGCGGCCATGACCCGCCGCCTGATCGCCATGACCGGCCCGGGCGGTCCGCTGCCCCCGCGGCGCCGCCTGCTGCGCCTGGCGCCCCCCACGGCGAGCCGGGGCACCCGGCGGCCAGGCCCGGTCCGCCGTCGCTACCTGGTACTCGGCACCATGTCCCTCGTCGTCGGTCTCGGCACGGCCGCCTTCACGGCCGGCGGCAGCGGCGACGCGGCGCCGGGGCCCAGGATCACGCCGCCGGTGGAGATGTACAGCGTCGAGCACGCCATCACCACCGGTGAGGTTCCGTTCACCGGGCCGTCAAGCCGGGCCTCAGCGGGCACGGCCGCTCTGACGTGACCCAACCGTGAGGTCGGTGTGTCCGCGTTCAACTGTCGTCCCCCCGGGCCACGCCCTCGCGGGGGGGTCTGGGGCCCAGCACTGCTGGTGGCCGCGGTGCTCACGGTGGCGGTAGCCCGGCTTCCTGGCGACCGCCTGCAGCGGCCAGGCGGCCCCTGCCGCCCAGGACGCGTCGGCCAGCAGCGCCGCCCCGGTGGCCGCGACCCCGGTGGCCGCGACCCCGGCGCCGGTCCGGCGGCCGGGTAGCGCCCTGGCCGCGGGCTTGCTGACGCAGGCCGCCCAGGCGGCGGTCCTGACCTCCTACCAGGGCGAGGAGATCGTCTCGCACTGGGGCACCAGCGGCGGCACCGTGCTGGTGTCGGACATCTGGCACGTCAGCGGCGGCCAGACGGTCACCCGTACGCTGGACGCGGGCATCTATTCCAGCAGCGAGCCCTACCTGTCCTCCGACACCGACGGTCAGTGGCCCGAGGGCGTGCTGGGCGTCACCACCCAGCTCGTGCGCCTGCTGGAGGCGCACTATGTCGTGGCGTACGGGGGAGCGGGCTCGGCGGACAACCGGACGGCGCAGATCGTCGAGGCCTGGCGGGACGACGGCAGCCTGGCCGCGAGGTTCTGGCTGGATGACGCCACCAAGCTGCCGCTGGAGCGCGAGGTCTTCGACTCCGCCGCGCACGTGATCAGCGAAGACGTGTTCATCAACGTCCGGATCGGGAACCAGGCCCGGCTCGCCGCGCCGGCCGGCGGACCGGCCGATCCGCAGGGGCCGTGGACCGCCCCGCTTCCGGCCCGCCAGCTCCTCGCCCTGCGCGCCCGTGGCTGGCTGGTCCCGCCCCAGCTTCCCGGCGGCCTGTCGCTGTTCACCGGCGCGCAGACCCAGACCAGCACCGGAACCGTCCTCGACCTGGGCTATTCGGATGGCCTGTCCGTGGTCTCGCTGTTCGAGCAACGCGGCAACCTGGCCGCCAAGCTGACCGGCTGGCAGAAAGTCACGATGGCCGGCAACGTCATCTACGCCGCCCAGCCGGACCAGCGGTCCCTGACCTGGTCCAGCCGGGGCATGGTGTACACCGTGATGGCCGACGCGCCGGCCCAGACGGTGGACGACGTGATCGGGGTGCTGCCGCACGACACGCCGCCCGGCTTCTGGAAGCGGATGTCCCGTGGCTTCGCCCGGCTAGCGTCGTGGGTCAACCCGTTCGATTGACCAAAGACGTTAAAGTGGACGTGCGAGAGTGTGACCTCACCAGCGCGACGGAGACCTGAGCGTGTTCGATCTGTCCATCCCCAAGCTGCTTGATCCTGGCGGTGATCGCGCTGGTCATCTTCGGCCCGAACGAGCTGCCGAAGATCGCCTCCCAGGCCGGGAGAGCCCTGCGTGACCTGCGCCGGATCGCCGAAGGCGCCAAGAATGACCTGCGCGAAGGGCTGGGACCGGAGTTCGCCGACTTCGACATCGAGGACCTCAACCCCAAGCGGTTCGTGCAGAAGCACCTCTTCGACGACATGAACGGGGACAACGGGAACTCCGCCGCCGCGGCGCCGGCCCTCCCGGCCCAGCGGCACGCTGCTCGCCCCCGGTGAGCGTGCCCCCTACGACCCCGACGCCACCTGAGCCGGCCGGAATTAGCGCGGCGTGAGGCCGAGCTGCCGCAGGCCAGGCTGCGCCGGCGGGTGCCGAGTTCGTCGGCGATCTTCCTCAGCGCGAGCCCCGCGGGGGAGTCGGGCTCGCCGAGCACCAGCGGCATCCCGGCATCGCCGCCTTCGCGCAGCCGGACATCGAGCGGTACCTGCCCGAGCAGCGGCACCTGTGTCCCGGTCAGCCGGCCGAGCGCGGCCGCGACCGAAGCCCCGCCGCCCGAGCCGAACACCTCCGTCTGCTCCCCGCAGTGCGCGCAGACCAGGTAGGACATGTTCTCGATGACCCCGGCGATCCGCTGATGGGTCTGCGTCGCGATCGCCCCGGCCCGTTCGGCCACTTCCGAGGCGGCCAGCTGCGGGGTGGTCACCACCAGCAGCTCGGCCGAGGGCAGCATCTGGCCCACGGAGATGGCGACGTCCCCGGTGCCCGGCGGCAGGTCGAGCAGCAGCACGTCCAGGTCGCCCCAGTACACGTCGGCCAGGAACTGCTGCAGGGCCCGGTGCAGCATCGGCCCCCGCCAGACCACGGGAGTATTGCCCTTGGTGAACATGCCGATCGAGATGACCTTCACGTCGTGCGCCGACGGCGGCATGATCATGTTCTCGACCGGGGTCGGGCGGCCGGTGACGCCCAGCATCCGCGGGACGGAATGGCCGTAGATGTCGGCGTCCACCACGCCGACCTTGTGGCCCGAGGTGGCCAGCGCCGCGGCCAGGTTGACCGTGACCGACGACTTGCCCACGCCGCCCTTGCCGCTGGCTACCGCGTAGACCCGGGTCAGCGAGGACGGCTGGGCGAACGGGATCTGCGGTTCGGCCCGCCCGCCGCGCAGCTGGGTCTGCAGGGCCCGCCGCTGCTCATCGCTCATCACGTCCAGGTCCACGCGGACCGAGGACGCGCCGGGCAGCTTGCCGACCGCGGCGGTGACCTCGCGGGTAATGGTCTCCCGCAGCGGGCATCCCGCGACGGTCAGCCACACCTGCACGCGCACCGCTCCGTCCGGCGCGACCTCGACGCCCTTGACCATGCCGAGTTCGGTGATGGGCCGCCTGATCTCGGGGTCGAGCACCCCGTCAAGGGCCTTGGACACTTGCTCGGCGGTCGGCGGAGACATCAGCGGGGAGCTCATGAGTTCATGCTACGAACCCACGTGCTCTCAACCTAATTTTCCTAACGGTTCGTGGTGCGTGCCCCCTGGTCTCCCCGCTCGCTCGCCTCCCAGGGTCCACCCCCCCACCCCCCTCCCCCCTCCCCACCCTCCGGATTCGCTTCAGGCGAACCCGTCAAGCCCCCGAATGAACTCCAATACATGCCGATAAAGCATCAGGAAGAACAACTGGTCCACTCGAATGTCAAAGAGGTTAAAATGGGACGATCAATACCGTCTTTGCCCTAGAACACCCCAACTCGTGAGGGCTTCCACCAAACCTTCCGTGATCGGCAGTCCTTCCAGTTCGCTGGCCGCCACCCAGCGGGCGTCGGCCGCGTCGTCGCCCGCGCGGAGCGTGCCACCGGTGACCGTGGCCGCATAGTCCCTGATGTCGAGGAGGCCGCCGTCCTGAGTCGGCCGCCGCACGGTACCGATGAGCTGCCCCGGGTCGATGACCAGGCCCGTTTCCTCGCGCATCTCCCGTACTAGCGCTTCGGCGTCGGTCTCGCCCGGCTCGATCCTCCCGCCGGGCAGCGACCACAGCCCGGCCCCGGGCGCGTGCCCGCGCTTGATGAGCAGCAACCGCCCCCGGGCGTCTTTGATGACGGCGCCCACACAAGGGATTACGGAGCCGGACACGCCGTTAAGTATCGATGCTCACGCGGGCGCCGGCAAGCGTGGTATCGTGCTGCTCGCATATCGGCCAGTGTGACATAAAAGTTGCGATCTGGTCACGTGGGTGAATTATCGCGATCTGTGCCAACCATTCGGCCACATCGGGCGTCACTGATATGGGATAAAGAACAAGAGCTTCGGACCGGGAGGTCCAGCGGGGGCGCCGGATCCGCGCCGCCACTGTGATCCGAACGGTCGGTGCCGAGACTGACAGAGCTAGACCGGCCAACACGGTCCGGCCCGGTGGCCGCAACTCACCGGGCGGGACCTTGACCCCCGGGCCTGCACAGGAGGACGAGGATCTGTGAACCATGGTGACCGCCGTCTGCCGCGCCAGTCTCTACCGGTTCCAGTTTGTGATCAGTGCATAACGGTTTTGTCATTGTCTTACTCCAGCTTTATTGACCCTATTCGACCGGTTTAGAGCCCAAAACAAGACTTCCGGCGCCTTTGCCTGGAGCCTTCCCTCTCCAAAACTGCAAGACCGATCAGGTCAGCCGTTCCTGCCCTGATCAGGCCACCGTCGAGCCGGCAGCGTGCCGAGCGGATCGGACGTGTCCGATCTTCGCGTGCTGCGGGGGCCAGCTCGACCCGGCCGTGCGCAGGGCACGGCTGGGTGGTTCCAAGAGAGGAATCATTCATGTCCATCAAGAGCAAGGTGCTCGCCGCGGCGGCGACGCTGACCCTGGTCAGCGGCGTCGGCATGGCGGGCGCGCTCACCGCGGGAACCGCGTCGGCGGCCACGCCGTCGTGCGGCCTCTCCTGCATCAACCTGTTCAGCCACCAGTTCGGCAGCTTCCGCTCGCCGAGCTACACGGTTGACGTGCTGCGGCAGGGCGAGAAGGTCGGCCAGCCGATCATCCTGTTCCGGCAGGCGAACTACGACCCGGCGCTGGACTGGACCGTGGCGTTCCAGGGCCTGACGTCCGACTTCTTCGCGGCCGACCTGGTGTCGTCCGCGGTGGCGCTGCACTACGGCTGCACCGCGGCGGTCTTCACCGACTGCACTCTCGCGCGGAACGATCCGGCGTTCGAGAACGAGTACTCGCCGTTCGGCGTGGAGTCCGGCCTGTGCATGGGCGTGGCCGCGACCGCGTTCAGCGACGAGGGTGTCACGCTGCAGCCGTGCGGCGTGTCGTCCAAGACCGTCTGGATTCTGGACACCTACGACCAGCAGTTCAACTTCCGCAGCGCTCTGGAGAACGGCGTTCCGCTGATCAACGGTTCGGACACGAACTTCTCCCAGCCGTTCGTGCTGAGCTACCCGAACCAGGGTTTCCCGACCGACAAGCCGCGCCCGCAGCTCGTCGTCCTCAACCTGACCGGTTTCTCCAACGGCGTCAGCGGTCCCCAGGTGGGCACCATCAGCAGCAACCAGCTCTGGGGCGCGACCTTCGGTGTTCTCCCCTAGGGAGCCTGAACTCACACCCTGAGTTAATACCCTGAGTAACACGGTGGCGCCGGTCCCTCGCAAGAGGGGCCGGCGCCACTGCTATGTGCCTGTGTGTGAGCTCTAACGGTGGCGCCGACCCTCGGCAAGAGGGTCGGCGTCACTTTTTGTGCCTGCGTGACAACCTTCTGTGTTCATCATGCGTCCTCTCATGTGTGAGGGGCGAAACGCCCCATGGAACTGCAGGACCGATCAGGTCAGCTGTTGGGTCCTGATCAGGCCACCGCGAGCCGGCAGCGTGCCGAGCGATCGGGGAAGAAATCCGACGCGCGCTGCGGGGGCCAGCTCGACGCGGCCGTGCGCAGGGTACGGCGGCGAGTTCCGAGAGAGGAATCATCGATGTCCTTCAAGAGCAAGATGCTCGCCGCGGCGGCGACGCTGACCCTGGTCGGCGGCGTCGGCATGGCGGGCGCGCTCACTGCGGGACCGGCCAGCGCGGCGACCCCGTCGTGCGGCCCGCTCTGCATCAACCTGTTCAGCTACCAGTTCGGCTCGCACAGCAACCCGGCCTACACGGTCGACGTGCTGCGGCAGGGCGAGAAGACCGGCCAGCCGGTCATCCTGTTCCGCACCGCGAACTACGACCCGGCTCTGGACTGGACCTTCGCGTTCCAGGGCACGGTGGCCGACTTCTACGCGGCCGGCCTGGTGGATTCGGAGACGGCGCTGCACTACGGCTGCATCGCGCAGCCCCATCCCGGCGCGAACTTCCCGGACTGCCCCTTCAACATCGCCGGGATCAACCTCCCCTCGACGGGTGATTCAAACCTCCTGGCGGTCGAGAACGAGTACGCGCCGTTCGGCGTGGACTCGGGCCTGTGCATGGGCGTGGCCGCGACCGCGTTCAGCGACGAGGGCGTGACGCTGCAGCCGTGTGGCGTGTCGGCCAAGACGGTGTGGATCCTGGACACCCTCGACCAGTCGTTCACCGACGCCTGGGCGCACGGGTACATCCCGCTGATCAACGGCTCGAACACCAACTTCTCCCAGCCGTTCGTCCTGACCTACCCGAACGACTCCTTCCCGACCGACAAGCCGCGTCCGCAGCTTGTCGTCACCAACCTCACCGGTTTCACGTTCCAGCTCGGCAACCTCTTCGGCACCGGCGCGAACGGGAACCAGCTCTGGGGCGCCACCTTCGGGGAACTCAAGTAGGAGCCTGAGGTCACACCCTGAATAACACAGTGGCGCCGGTCCCTCACGAGGGGCCGGCGCCACTGCTATACGCGCCGTGCGCGGGGTCGGCTGTGAGTGCCAAGAGAGGAATCATCCATGTCCATCAAGAGCAAGGTGGCCGCTGCTGCGGCGACGCTGACCCTGGTCGGCGGCGTCGGCATGGCGGGCGCGCTCACCACGGGAACGGCCGGTGCCGCCACCCCGTCGTGCGGACTCTTCTGCATCAACGTCTTCAGCAAGCAGTTCGGCACGCACAAGTCGCCGAACTACGTGGTTGACGTGCTGCGGCAGGGCGAGAAGGTCGGCCAGCCGGTCATCCTGTTCCGCACCGCGAACTACGACCCGGCCCTGGACTGGACCGTGGCGTTCCAGGGCACCGTGGCCGACTTCTACACGGCGAAGCTGGTGTCCGCCGCGGTGGCGCTGCACTACGGCGGCCTGGCCGCGGGCTTCCCGAATGATCCGGCGTTCGAGAACGAGTACGCGCCGTTCGGCGTGGAATCCGGCCTGTGCCTGGGCGTGGCCCAGACCGCGTTCAACGACGAGGGCGTGACGCTGCAGCCGTGTGGCGTGTCGTCCAGGACGGTGTGGATCCTGGACAGCATCGACGTCGCGTTCAGTCCCGCCTTCGTGTCCAGCTACGTTCCGCTGATCAACGGCTCGGACACGAACTTCTCCCAGCCGTTCGTGCTGACCTACCCGAACAACGGTTTCCCGACCGATAAGCCGCGTCCGCAGCTCGTCGTGACCAACCTGACCGGTTTCTCCAGGTTCACCCCGATCACCGGTGGCCAGGGCGGTATTCAGGTCGGCACCGTGAACGCCAACCAGCTGTGGGGCGCCGACTTCGGCACCCTCAACGGATCTGAGCCGCCGCCCCCGCCACCCTCACCCAGTACGCCCGTAGCTGACTGACCTCTAGGCTGACGCGGTGACACGGTGACACGGTGACGCCGGCCCCTCGCGAGGGGACCGGCGTCACTGTTATCCGCCTGCGCGTCAACCGCCTACGTGCATCATGCGTCCTCTTTAGAGAGGGCAAAAAAAGCCCTCATGGAACTACATGTCCGATCAGTCCAGATGTTGGGTCCTGATCAGGTCACCGCGAGCCGGCAGCGTGCCGAGCGATCGGGGAAGAAATCCGACGCGCGCTGCGGGAGGCCGCTCGACGCAGCCGTGCGCAGGGCGCGGCTGCGAGTTCCAAGAGAGGAATCATCCATGTCCATCAAGAGCAAGCTGCTCGCCGCGACGGCGACGCTGACCCTGGTCAGCGCCGTGGGTGCGGCGGGCGCGCTCACCGCGGGAACCGCCAGCGCGGCCACCCCGTCGTGCGGATCCTCCTGCATCAACGTCTTCAGCAAGCAGTTCGGCACGCACAAGTCGCCGAACTACGTGGTTGACGTGCTGCGGCAGGGCGAGAAGGTCGGCCAGCCGGTCATCCTGTTCCGCACCGCGAACTACGACCCGGCCGAGGACTTCACCGTGGCGTTCCAGGGCACCGTGGCCGACTTCTTCGCCGCGAAGCTGGTCTCCGCCGCGGTGGCGCTGCACTACGGCGGCCTAGCCCCGGGCTTCCCGAATGACCCGGCGTTCGAGAACGAGTACGCGCCGTTCGGCGTGGAATCCGGCCTGTGCCTGGGCGTGGCCCAGACCGCGTTCAACGACGAGGGCGTGAGCCTGCAGCCGTGCGGTGAGTCCGCGAACACCGTATGGATCCTGGACTTCCAGGACTCGTGGAGCACCTTCCTCCACGGCGGGTACATTCCGCTGATCAACGGCTCGGACACGAACTTCTCCCACCCGTTCGTGCTGACCTACCCGAACAACGGTTTCCCGACCGACACGCCGCGTCCGCAGCTCGTCGTCACCAACCTCACCGGCTTCTCCAACGGTCACGCCGGGCCGGAGCTGGGCACGGTGAACAGCAACCAGCTCTGGGGCGCCAACTTCGGAGTCCTTCACTAGAGTCCTGAGTTCACACTCTGAGTAACAGGTGACGTCGGCTCTCCGCGAGGAGCGCCGGCGTCACCGTCATGTACGGACACCACTGGACGAACTAAGACAACCAAACTCACCACCTGACACGTCCTTATAAGTGAGCATCGGTCAGCCGCCCCTGCCCGGCTCAGCGGTCGTGCACGGAGCACGGCCGTAGTCCCGAGGAGGAAAAAGGCAACCATGTCCATCAAGAGCAAGATCTTCGCAGCCGCGGCCACGCTGACCATGGTCGGCGGTCTCGGCGCAGCGGGGACGCTCGCCGCGAACGCGGCCACCCCGTCGTGCGGTCACAACTGCATCAACATCTTCAGCCGGGAGTTCGGCACCCACAAGCACCCGAACTTCGTCCTCGACGTGTACCAGCAGAAGGCCAAGGCCGGTCAGCCCATCATCCTGTGGGCGGCCAGCAACCACGACCCGGCGGAAGACTTCACCGTCTCCTTCCAGGGCACGGTCGCGGACTTCTACAAGGCCGGCCTGGTGAGCGCCGCCCTGAACCTGCACTACTCCAAGTTCTGGGCGTACGAGATCCAGTACTCGCCCAACGGCGTCGGGAGCAACTACTGCGTCGGCGTCGGGAGCACGGCCGCCAATGGCACCCCGGTGGCGCTCGAGCCGTGCGGTCAGTCCGCCAGGACCGTGTGGGTGGTGGACTCCTACGACACGATCAAGGGTTTCTTCGTTCCGCTGATCAACGGCTCGGACACCAACTTCTCCCACCCGTACGTGCTCAACTACCCGGGCGGCGGCGCGTACCCGACCGACAAGCCGCGCCCGCAGCTGACCACCTGGACGCTGTCGAAGTACTCCAACGGCACCGTCTTCGACAACCAGATGTGGGGCGCTAACTTCGGCGTTCTGCCGTAAGACTGATCCGGCCAGCTGACCTGCACGGTGGCGCCGGTCCTCAGCCGGGGACCGGCGCCACCGCGGGGGGCCAGGGGGTCGTCCCCCCGTGGCCGACACCGCCATGCTCACCCCGAATGGTCTGCTCGTGAACGGGTAAGAACGCGGCCATACCGCACCTTCCTCTTGCGATGGGGTGAGCGTGGGCCCAGATAGCCACCGTCATTCGCCAGCCGCCTGCCCGCGGTGCGGCAAGCCCGTCCGCGAGCCGACCGCCTGGTCCAGCGCCTGGCGCTGTGACTGGCATGGCGAGATTCACCCCCTGCTGCCCGCGTTCAGCCCGTCCCGGGAAGGCCTGGACGGGCTGCTCCGCACCGCGGGCGTCCCGGTCTGGCTACCCTGGCCGCTGCCGGCGGGCTGGCTGGTCACGGGCTTCGCCGGGGCGGGCGACGAGCGGACCGGCATCCGCGCCTGCGCGGTCGCGCTGTCCGGCCCGAACCCGGTGGGCGGGCCCGCCGACATGCTGGTCGTCGCCGAGGAGCCGGGTACCGGCTTGGGCGCGGCGCTGGCCGGCCTGGACGGCGTCGACCCGGGAGCGGGCTTCGGGTCCGCGCCGCCGGTCGCCACGGCGTCGTTCGGCAAACATGACTTCCCGCTGTGGCAGGTCGATTCGCCGGACCGCGCCGTGTTCGCCGGCGAGATCAAGGGCCACTGGCTGTGGGTTGTGCTCTGGCCGGAGACCGCGGGCATCCTGCTGATCGAGCCGATCGGGCTGCGTGATCTGCGTGACCCCGGCATGGATTTCGATCTGCCCTTCGGGGCTCTCTCGCCCCGGCTGCCTGCGCCCTGACCATGCGCGCCGACCTGCATGTGCACAGCAACGCCTCCGACGGGACCGACCCCCCGGCCGAGGTGATGCGCCGCGCCGCGCAGGCCGGCCTGGATGTCGTGGCGCTGACCGACCACGACACGGTGGCCGGGCACGCGCAGGCCCGTCACGCGCGGCCACCGTCCCTGATCCTGGTGCCGGGCATGGAACTGTCGTGCCGGCTCGACGGCCCTATCCGGGGGGTGCCAGGGGGGCTTTGGGGCTCGTCCTCCCGTGACCAGCAGAGCCGGGACCAGCACAGCCTGCACCTGCTGGCCTACCTGTTCGACCCCGGCAACCCGGAACTCGCCGCGGAAACCCGGCGCATCCGTGATGACCGCGTGCTGCGGGCCCGGGCCATGGTCGATCGGCTGGTCGACCTCGGCGTCCCGATCAGCTGGGATGATGTCGCCGCCATCGCCGGGACGGCCGTGGTCGGCCGCCCGCACATCGCCCGTGCGATGGCGGCCAGTGGCGTCATCGCCTCCCCCGATCAGGCGTTCACCCGGGACTGGATCGCCGACGGCGGCCGCGCTTACGTCGGCCGGTACGCGCTCGACCCGGTCCACGCGATCACCCTGGTCCGCTCGGCCGGCGGCGTCGCTGTCCTCGCCCATCCGCGCGCGGACAGCGAAGGGGGCAGGGGAGGTGGGTGGGTGGTCTCCGATGCCCAGATCGCCAGCCTGGCCGCCGCGGGCCTGGCCGGGGTGGAGGTCTTCCACCCCGACCAGCCGGAATCCGAGCAAGCCAGCCTGCTCGGCCTCACCCGTGACCTCGGCCTGATCGCCACCGGCGGCAGCGACGACCACGGCAGCCTCACCGGCCACCGGATCGGCTCGCACACCGCGGCGCCCGGCGCCTACGAGAGCCTGATCTCCCTGGCCGAAGGGTCCCAGGAGGCCAAGGGGTCCAAGGGGTCCCAGCCGGTCCGGGATCGCTGAAACCCCGACCGGTATTGTTCAGCAATGCGCTTCACATCTTCGCTCGTCAAAGACGTCCGCACGGTGTTCGACGAGGAGCTGGATCCCGGACAGCGAGCCGCCCTGCTCAGCTGGCTCGCCTTCACGGCCACATTCGGCGCCGTCCGCGGCATCACCTACAGCATCAAGGAGGGCAAGGGCCCGTTCCGCAACCTCAGCGTCGGCGGCGCGCACCTGCACCATTACATGTGGGGAATCGGCTTGGTCAGCGGGGTCGGCGGCGTCGCCGTCCACGGCGAGGACGCCCGGCGCAGGCACCCGGCCGTGGCGCTCGCCTACGGCGTCGGGCTGGCCCTCATCGTCGATGAGTTCGCGCTGCTCCTGGACCTCCGGGACGTCTACTGGGCCAAGCAGGGCCGGATATCGGTCGACCTGGGCGTCGGCGGGAGCTCGCTGGCCGGTACCTACTTCGCCGCGCTGCCCCTGCTCCGCGCCCTGCGCCGCCGCCTGCGATAGGCTCCGTGCTGAGACGGGGGTGAGCCCCGATGCTCGCGGCGCTTGTCTTGCTTCTCGGCTTCGCGCTCCTGATCGGCTGGGAGATCGTCTGCCTGCGCCAGGTCGTCCTGGCCGAGCGGGTGCGGTTCCTGCCCAGGTGGGCATGGGCGGTCGCCTGCCTGATCCTCATTCCGTTCGGCGGCATCCTCTACCTTCTCATCGGCAGGGACTGGACGCGGAACGCGACCGGCTGAGCCGATCGCGGGCACAACGGCGAGGATCGCGGGGCTCCTGCTGGCCGCCATCGCGGTCCAGCTCGTCGCGAACTCCGCCATCTCCTTCGCCCACAGCGCCTTAGCAACCGGGCCTGACCGCTCGGGCTTTGTGTGGTAGGAAGGTCGGAGCCTAGAAGGAAGCGATCCCGATGACCGCACATACCGAACGGGTGCCGTCCGAGGACGCCAACGCCTAGTGGAACAGCTGAGCTTCGAGGGAATGCCGCGGCGGCTGTACCCGTGCACGCCGACGCGGCTTTCCGGCTGGCTCGACTGCCCCCGTCGGTACCGGATGACCTACCTGGACCGCCCGCCGCCGCCCAAGGGGCCGCCCTGGGCGCACAACAGCCTCGGCGCCAGCATCCACAACGCACTGGCCGGCTGGTGGCGGCTGCCGCTGGCCGAGCGGACCGTCGCCGCCGCGGGCCGGCTCGTCGATCGCGGCTGGATCGACGAGGGCTTCGCCGACGAGGCCCAGTCGGTGCGATGGCGCGAGCGCGCTGCCGGCATGGTCGAGGGGTACGTCGCCCGGCTGGACCCGGCCGACGAGCCGGTTGGGGTCGAACGGACCGTGGCCACCCGCACGGACACGATCGCGTTCTCCGGCCGTATCGACCGGCTGGACGCGCGGCCCGATGAACAGCTGGTGGTGGTCGACTACAAGACCGGGCGGCACCTGCTCACCGTGGACGACGTGCGCGGCTCCATGGCCCTGGCCCTGTACGCGCTGGCCGCGGCCCGGGTGCTGCGGCGGCCCTGCTACCGGGTCGAGCTGCACCACCTGCCCTCCGGCCAGGTACTGGCCTGGTCCCACTCCGACGAATCGCTGGCCAGGCACCTGGCCCGGGCGGAGGACATCGCGCGGGAGTGCGCCGCGGCGGACGAGCTGATGCGAGACGGCTTGCCCGCGGAGCGGTACGACGAGGTGTTCCCGCCGCGGCCCGGCGCGTCCTGCGGCTGGTGTGACTATCTGCGCCACTGCCCGGAGGGCGCCGCCGCCGCCGTCACCCGCCGCCCCTGGGACGGGCTTGCCCCGTAAGAGGCCCTAGGCCATCCGCGTGCTTCCGGCGTGCGCCGCCGCGGCCTCGGCCGCGTCCCAGAACTGGGTCAGCGCGATCGCCGTGGTGGCCGGCGCCTCGACGGCGGGGGAGTGCTCGGCCCCCGGGATGCAGATCCGGCGGGCGCCCAGCCGCCGGGCCATCGCCTCCTGCGCGGCCGGTGACCAGGAATTGTCGTCCTCGCCGTAGATGACGAGCATGCCGATCCGGTCCAGCCGGGCCAGCTCCGAGGTGCGGTCCGGCGCGGTGAGCAGGTGGCGGCCCATGTAGACCAGGCCGTGCGGGTCGTTGCCCAGCATCCGCCTGGCCAGGAAGGCGACGATCGGGCCCGGGACCCCTTCGGCGACGGCCTGCGGTTCCAGGCGATCCCGCCAGAGGCCGAAGATCCCGGCCCGGAGCGCGTCCCGGTCCGGCAGGCGACCGTCCGCCGCGCCCAGCGCGGTGAGCATGACCCGCAGTTCGTCCGCGCGCGGCCCGGTCATCGCGGACGGGCCGGAGCTCATCAGCGTGAACGAGCCGACGTCGTCCTGGGACCGGGTCCCAGCAGGGCCTCGCGGGCCACCAGTCCGCCGTAGGAGTGCCCGAGCAGGTGCCTGGCGCCGGTGGCCTCGATGATGGCGGCGATATCGGCGGCCAGGGCCGGGGGCGAGTAGCCGTCGGAATCGGCCGGTCCCGGCGTCTCGAACTGGCCGCGCATGTCGATGGCGACCACCTGGCGACCGTGGTCGGCCAGCTGGCCGAGAACGGCGAGGAAGTCCTCCTTGCTGCCGGTGTAGCCGGGAACGAGCAGCGCCGGTTCCCGCTCGCAGACACCCGACACCGGAACGGCCTCCAGCGCCGCGAACGATCCGCGGCTGGTGCGGACCGTGGACGGCCGCACCCCGTCAGGCAGCTCGAGAGAGGTTGGTGTGCTCACAGGCCCGAACCTTACCTGGCGACCTTGAACAAAACCTGTCCGCGCCTAGGAGGCTTTCCGCCGAGGTGCCTCCGGCCCTTCCCGAGGTCGCGGCCCGCCCTGGTCCGGCGCCGCCGCCGCTGGGCTGGCGCCTGCTCCGGCTGGCTGCCGCCCCGCGCTGGCGCTCGCCGCGCCGGCGTACCGGCTGGCCGGCGGGCCGTCGCCGCGCGCGGCGTCCGGATCCGGCCGGTCTCGCCGATATCCTCCACCGCCTCGGCCTCGAGGCCGGCGCGGCCGCGCATCGCGCGCGGGAGCGTCCCGGTCGCCTCGCGCGGGATGTCGAGCTGGGTGTACAGATGCTCGGAGGTGGAATACGTTTCCTCGGGTTCGGGCTGCCCCAGGCCGAGGGCGTCGTTGATGAGCTTCCAGCGGTGCATGTCCCGCCAGTCGACGAACGTGACCGCGACGCCGGGCCGCCCGGCCCGGCCCGTCCGGCCGATGCGGTGCACGTAGGTCTTCTCGTCGTCCGGGCACTCGTAGTTCACCACGTGGGTGACGTCGTCCACGTCGAGTCCGCGCGCGGCCACCTCGGTGGCGGTCAGCACGTCCACCTTGCCGCTGCGGAACGCGCGCATGGCGCGCTCCCGCTGGCCCTGGCCCAGGTCGCCGTGCACGGTGCCCACCGCGAAACCGCGGCTGGCCAGCGCGGTCGCGACCTGGTCGGCCACCCGCTTGGTCTGGCAGAACACCATGGTCAGGCCCCGCTCCCTGGCCTGCAGCACCCGGGACAGCACCTCGATCTTGTCCATCTGGTGAGTGCGGAAGACGTGCTGCCGCGTGCTGGGCGCGGGCGCAGGCTCGTCGTGACCTTCGGCCCGCACGTGCGTCGGGCGCCGCATGTGACGGCGGGCCAGCGTGACGACCTCCGGCGGCATGGTCGCCGAGAACAGCATCGTCTGCCGGTCGGCCGGGGTGAGCCGGACGATGCGCTCCACATCGGGCAGGAAGCCGAGGTCGAGCATCTTGTCCGCCTCGTCCAGCACCAGCGCCTGTACCGCGCTCAGGTCCAGATGCCGGCGCTGGGCCAGGTCGAGCAGCCGCCCCGGGGTCCCGACGACGATGTCCACGCCGGCGGCCAGCGCGCCGATCTGCGGTTCGTAGGCCCGGCCGCCGTACACGGTCGTCACCCGGGCGTGCAGGTTGACCGCGGCGGTGCGCAGGTCGTCCGCGACCTGGATGGCCAGTTCCCTGGTGGGTACCACGACCAGCGCGCGCGGCCGGGTGCCCGCAGGGCCGTCCTCGACCAACTGCAGCAGCGGGATGCCGAACGCCAGCGTCTTCCCGGTGCCGGTCCTGGCCTGCCCGATGATGTCCTGCCCGCGCAGCGCGAGCGGGAGGGTCAGCGCCTGAATGGGGAACGTGGTGATGATGCCCGCGGCCGCCAGGCCCGAGCAGATCGCCTCGTTGATGCTGAAATCGCTGAACGGGACCGCGTTCTGCCGGGTTCCCGTCAGTAGTGTGAGTGGTCAGGGGTTTCCGTCCTTCATCGTGGCCCGCCCTGGGCCCGTCATGTCCGTCGGCTGCCCGCAGCAACCCACCGGGATGCCGAGGCTGCGACCGGGCCGAATCTGCCCGGGAGCCCGCTACCACCGTGGGTCGCTGCCGTTTACTCGGGTTCCCCCCAGGGACGCCGGACCGTGAGGCCCGGCTAAAACAACAGCCGACTGGATAACACGACCTTTGGTTATGTCATTCCTTGATCAGTCGTTACCACGATACCAGGAGGAGCCCGCAGGTCCCCGAGGCAGGGCCGCGCAGCCCCGTTAAAGCCTAGACAATGTTGCCGAAACCGACCCGGCGCGCTTCCACCCCGCCGAATTCCACGTAGGCGATCTTGTCGGCCGGGATCAGGACCCGGCCGCCCTTGGCCACCGAGAGTGCGAACACCGCATGGTCGCCCTTCTCCAGCGCGGCGGACAGGCCGCGCTCTATCTCGTCCGCGGGCGTGTCCGTCTCCAGCACCAGTTCGCGCGGCACGGACTGGATTCCGATCTTGATCTCCATAAGGAACCCCCTCAGCTGCGGGGCCAGCCGCTGATGCCGCGCCAGGCCAGCCTGGCCACGAGCTGCTCGGCGGCGTCCCTCGGCATGTGGTCACGGGTGCTGAGCCAGTATCTCGCGGTGACCTGGGCCAGGCCCACCATCGCGATGCTCAGCAGGTGGGCCTCGGCCTCGTCCAGGCCGGCGTCGTGCTTGACCACCTCGCTGATCATCTCGGCGCACTCCCGCTGGCTGCGGGCCAGCCGGTCCCGGACGGCAGCCTCGTTGGCCAGGTCTGACTCGAACACCAGCCGGAACGCCTGGCCCTCGCTCTCCACGTACCCGAAGTAGGCGCTGAAGGTGGCCGCCACCCGCTGCTTGTTGTCGGGGGTCGACCGGAGCGCGTCGCGAACGGTGGCCACGAGCGCGTCCACGCTCTGGTCGAGCAGGGCGAGGTACAGGTCGAGTTTGCCGGGGAAGTGCTGGTACAGCACGGGCTTGCTGACGCCGGCCCGCTCGGCGATCTCGTCCATGGCGGCGGCGTGGTAGCCCTGCGACACAAACACCTCGAGCGCTGCGTCCAGTAGCTGCCGCCGGCGTTCGTGCCTGGGCAGCCGGTTGCTGCGTGGCCGTGTGTCGGGCGTCGCGGTCAAGGGTCAGGTCTCCACAGTGTCTTATGAAAAGTTCGCGTTAGGCAAAGGACCCGCTGTGGTTGCTGGCCGCTCACCTGCGCCGATCGCTCGCGCAGGCCCCAAAGGCCTGCACTCGCGAGTCGGTATTGCATAACGCTCCCGGAGTCGCTATCAGCCGTATCCCGATGGACTCATCCTAAGCGGTAGTCGTCATCGTCAAAGCCGACCGCCCGCGCCTGCTCGGCCGCGTCCGCCTCGTCCACGTCGAAGGGGACCGGCGCCACGGTCACGACCTCATCCGCGACGACCTCCTGATGCTGCTCGATGGCGTCGTCCTCGGGGGTCTCCATGTCCAATTCGCTCAACGGCGCGATCCTCTCATGGTCGCTCCTGGCCAGTTCGCGGAAGGCTGTCTGCAGCGCTTCCCCGTAGGTGGGGAAGGCGTGCACCACGTCGGCCAGGATCGTCACCGGTATTTTGGCCCTGATGGCGAGGGTAACCTCCGCCATCCAGGTGACCGCGTCCGGCCCCACCGCGACGGCGCCGGCCAGCACCCCGTCCGCCGCGTACAGCTCGAGGCAGCCCAGGTCATCGGGGTCCAGCCGGCCCCGGGTGACCTCGCTCAGGCCGACTCGCGCCGTCGTGAACTCAGGGCCCGCCGGTTCGCCCACGGCGTAGACCGAGGGCATGGTGAACACGCAGCGTGGGATGGCACTGTAATCGGCCTCGCGCGGCTGGCCACAGATGTTGGCCGCGACCACGCCGGCCTGGTAGCGGCTGGCGTGGGTGTGGGTCATCCCGGTGACGTCTCCCGCGGCCCACACCCGGTCGGTGACCTGGCACGAGGGGGTGGTGGGCAGGGCCTGGCCCGGCGTGACGCTGATCCCGAGCTCCTCCAGGCCGAGGCCGCCGATCCTGGGCCGCCGGCCGGTGGCCAGCAGCAGCCGGTCCGCGTCGAGGCGCGTGCCGTCCTCCAGCGCGAGGGTCAGGCCGCCGTGCGTGCGTTCGGCCTTGGTGGCCGGCGAACCGAGGAAGATCTCGACGCCGGCCCGGCGCAGGGCCGCGGCCAGGATTTCCCCGACGAAGGCGGGCTCGCCGGGCAGCAGCCGCGCCTCCGACTCGATCAGCGCCACCTGTGAGCCGAACGCGGCGTAGATCTGCGCCAGCTCACATCCGGCGGGCCCGCCGCCCAGCACGATGAGGCGGCGCGGCAGGTCGGGCGAGCACAGCGCCCCGGCGGTGGTCCAGGCCGGGATGTCGGACAGGCCCTCGATCGGCGGCGCGACCGGCTCGCAGCCGGTCGCGATGACCAGGTCCACCAGGTCAGTGACTCCTCCGCGCCCACAGAAACCGTCCGGCGGCCGGTGATCCGGCCGGTGCCGCGGATCACGGTGACGGCCGAGGAGGCGAGCCGCAGCGCGGCCCCGGAATCGTCCAGGCCCCCGGTCACCTCGTCCCGGCGGGCAACCGCGTCCTCCCAGGCCTCGCCCCGGCTCGCGGACAGCAGCAGCGAGTTCGACGGCAGGCAGGCCAGGTAGGGGGATTCGCCGCCGATCAGCCCGGCCTCGACGAGCGCCACGGACTTGCCGCACCGCGCCACTTCGGTGGCCACGTGCACGCCCGCGGTCCCGCCGCCGAGCACGACTACGTCGAAAGCGCCCATCCCTGTCATCCCCTCCTACTCGTTCATCATCTCAGCCAGGCCGTAAGCTCGCTGGAAGAGTTGGGCTAATTAGCCGAATCGCTCCGCCCGAAATGATCAGCATGATGCCAACCGGGGTAGGTGAAAGGTCATGCGCAGCATATGGGCCGGGGCCATCTCTTTCGGCCTGGTCGTGATCCCGGTGAAGCTCTACGCGGCGACCGAGCAGCGTGACATCGCCTTCCGCCAGGTCCACCGCAAGGACGGGGCCCGGATCCAGTTCCGCCGGTTCTGCACCCTGGACGGCGAGGAAGTCCCGTACTCGGACGTGGCCAAGGGCTACGAACTGCCCACCGGCGACATGGTGGTGCTGACCGACGAGGACCTGGCCGACCTCCCGCTGGTCACCGCGCACCGCATCGAGGTCCTGCATTTCGCGCCGGCCGCCCAGGTGGAGCCCATCTACGCGGCCAAGAGCTACTACACCGAGCCCGAGCCGGCCGGGGCCCGGGCCTACGTGCTGTTCCGCGACGCGCTGGAGAACTCGGGCAAGGTCGCGGTGGCCAAGGTGGCGCTGCGCCAGCGCGAGGCGCTGGCCGCGCTGCGGGTCCGCGAAGGGGTCATCACGCTGGAGACCCTGCTCTGGCCGGACGAGGTGCGCAAGCCCGACTTCGCCTTCCTGGACGAGGACATCGAGGTCCGGTCGCAGGAGCTGAAGATGGCCGCCTCGCTCATCGACACGATGACCGAGGACTTCGACCCCGATCAGTACCACGACTCCTACCGCGAGGCACTCGAGGCGGTCGTCCGGGCCAAGGTCGAGGGCAACGACATCGTCCGCCCGGCCGGCCTGGACGCTCCGGAGCCCAAGGGCCAGCCCGCCGACCTGACCGAGATCCTGCGGGCCAGCGTGGCGGCGGTCAAGAGCGAACGCGGCAACGCGGACGGCGCCAAGGACGAGGAGGCCAAGCCCGCCAGGTCCAGGGCCCGCCGCCAAGCCTCCGCATGACCACCGGTCCCATCCCGCCCAGGTGGCCGCCGAGATCGGCACACTTCCGGCGGGAATTCCCGCCGGCTCCGGCCGGTTGACCGTGGAACGGGCCGGAAAGCAAGCACCAGCGCCCGTTCAGTAAAAAGATCTCCTGGAGACAACCGTGTCGCTGCCCCCTCTGGTGGAGCCCGCCGAAGCGCTGACCGTCGACGAGGTCCGGCGTTACTCCCGTCACCTGATCATCCCCGACGTGGGCATGACGGGGCAGAAGCGGCTGAAGAACGCCAAGGTCCTGTGCGTCGGGGCCGGCGGCCTCGGCTCGCCCGCGCTGCTGTACCTGGCCGCGGCCGGGGTCGGCACGCTCGGCATCGTCGATTTCGACGTGGTGGACGAGTCGAACCTGCAGCGCCAGATCATCCACGGCCAGTCCGACGTGGGCAAGAGCAAGGCCTCCTCGGCCCGGGACAGCATCCGCGAGATCAACCCGTACGTCGACGTGGTGCTGCACGAAACCCGGCTCGACTCCGACAACGCCATGGAGATCTTCGCCCCCTACGACCTGATCGTCGACGGCACCGACAACTTCGCCACCCGGTACCTGGTCAACGACGCGTGCGTGCTGCTCGGCAAGCCGTACGTGTGGGGCTCGATCTACCGGTTCGACGGGCAGGCCAGCGTGTTCTGGGCCGAGTACGGCCCGTGCTACCGCTGCCTGTACCCCGAGCCGCCGCCGCCCGGGATGGTGCCGTCCTGCGCCGAGGGCGGAGTGCTGGGCGTGCTGTGCGCATCCATCGGGTCGATCCAGGTGAACGAGGCGATCAAGCTGATCGCCGGGATCGGCGATCCGCTGGTCGGCCGGCTGATGATCTACGACGCGCTGGAGATGAGCTACCACTCGGTCCGGGTGCAGAAGGACCCCGACTGCGCCGTCTGCGGCAAGAACCCGACGATCACCGGTCTGATCGACTACGAGGAGTTCTGCGGCGCGGTGTCCGAGGAAGCCGCCGAGGCGGCCCAGGGCTCGACGATCAGCGCCAAGGACCTGGCGGCCATGCTGGACGCGGGCGACCCCATATTCCTGGTCGACGTGCGCGAGCCGAACGAGTACGAGATCGTGTCCATCCCCGGCGCGACGCTCATCCCCAAGGGCGAGTTCGTCTCCGGGGCCGCCCTGGAGAAGCTGCCGCAGGACAAGCGGATCGTGCTGCACTGCAAGAGCGGCGCCCGCAGCGCCGAGGCGCTGGCGATCGTCAAGAACGCCGGCTTCTCCGACGCGGTGCACGTCGGCGGCGGCGTACTGGCCTGGATCAGCCAGGTCGACCCCTCCCTTCCGGCGTACTAATCCCGGGGAGGCTCCCATGAAGGGAGATCGCGTCGAGATCGTGATCGACTCCGGCGAGGGCACCCAGACCTATGAGGTGGCGGCGACCCGGGCCGGGCGCCGCGTGGACATCACCAACCGGCGCGGGATCATCGAGGTCAGCGAGGTGACCCGGACCGGCACCCCGGTCCGGACCGCCCGGTTCATGGCCAGCCGGGTGGTGGCGCTGGTCGAGTATCCCGCTGACACGTCGGCGGAGGGCTAACATGCCCGCATGGAGCTGCTCCAGCCGGTAATCCAGCCCTACGCGTGGGGCTCGCGGCACGGCATCGCCGAGCTGCAGGGCCGCCCCGTCCCGGCCGCGGGCCCGGAGGCCGAGCTGTGGATGGGCGCTCACCCGTCCGCACCCTCGGGCGCGGCCGGGACCACCCTGGACGCCCATATCGCCGCCGACCCGGACCGCGAACTCGGGCCGTCGTGCGTGGCCCGGTTCGGCCCCCGGCTGCCTTTCCTGCTCAAGGTGCTGTCCGCCGACCGGGCGCTGTCCATCCAGGTGCATCCCTCCCGCGCCCAGGCCGAGGCGGGCCTTCGCGCGGGCTCGCCGAATTACGTCGACGACTGGCCCAAGCCCGAACTGCTGTGCGCGCTGACCCCGTTCGAGGTGCTGGCCGGCCTGCGCACCCCGTCCGACGCGGCCGCCCTCCTCCGCGCCCTGGCCGTCGTCCCCCTCGCGCCGCTGGCTGCCGAAATCGAGTCTGCCGCCAGCCCGCAGGCCCTCGCTCATGTCCTGGCCGTCATCCTCACCTGGCCCGACCCCGCGGACCTGGTCCCCGCCGTCGTGGCCGCCTGCGCCGGCCTGGCCTCGTCCGGGCCTTACGCGGGCGCCTGCGCCGCGGTAGTGCGTGGCAGGCCGGCCATCACCCCGGCGACCTCGGCCTCGTGGCCATGCTGCTGATGCGGCACGTGATGCTGGCGCCGGGTCAGGCGGTGTTCATGGCGGCCGGCGGGCTGCACGCCTACCTGCAAGGCACCGGCATCGAGGTGCTGGCCAACTCCGACAACGTGGTCCGGGCCGGCCTGACCAGCAAGCACGTCGATGTGCCCGAGCTGCTCAAGCTGCTCGACCCGGCCGCCGTGGTGCCGGTCCGCTCGCCCGCCCCCCTGGCCGGGGAAGTCAGCTGGTTCGACACGCCGGCCCCCGAGTTCCGCCTGTACGTGGCCGGCCTGGCCGTTCCCGCGGTCACCCTGCCCGGCGCCGGTCCCCGGATCGCGCTGTGCGCCGACGGCACCGCGGCCCTGCGCACCGGCTCGGGCCAGGCCGTCACGCTGGCCCGCGGCGAATCCTGCTTCGTCTCCGCCGCCGACGGCCCCCTCCGCGCCTCCGGTCCCGCCTGCCTGTTTCTCGCCGCCCCCGGCCCCTAGCGTCCCTCCGGCCCCTCCGGCTGCCGTTGGCTCTTGTATTGGCAGGCGCGTCCGGAGTCCGCTAGACTGCGGGAGCGCACCCCGCCTGTGGGTGCGATGCCATTGGGGTATGGGGTAATTGGCAGCCCGACAGGTTCTGGCCCTGTTAGTCTAGGTTCGAGTCCTGGTACCCCAGCCAGCTCAGCTGACAGCGCGGATGTGTCTAACATCCGCGCTTGTTCGTCTCAGAAGCGGTGAGCCTCCGGTTGGCCTCACCGTGGCCGAGACGGTAGTCTGTGCGCTGCCGGTACTACCGGCCCTGTCGGAAATGCTCGGCCCCGTCGTCTAGAGGCCTAGGACGCCGCCCTCTCAAGGCGGTAACGCCGGTTCGAATCCGGTCGGGGCTACGCCGTGAATGACCCCGGACCCTCATCGGGTCCGGGGTTCTCGTTTCTCAGCTGCACTCAGCTGCACTCAGGTCCGGGGCTTCACCCGGCGCGGGCCGGTGGGGAGTGGGGCCCGTGGCTACGCAGCACCTTAGTCCGATCCGGGTTCCACGCGGTGGTGGTCCCGTCTTTGTTCAGCACCAGCGTCCAGCCCCACCGGTGGATCACGACCTGATGGTGATACGAACACAGAAGGACACAGCCGGTGAGGCTGGTGGGGCCGCCGTGGGCTTTGTGCTTGACGTGGTGGACCTGGCAGGCCGCCGCGGCTGCAGGAGGCGGGCCGCGAGGTCCGGGTGCTGAGCCGGGACACTCGCAGCAGCCAGGACGGCTTCGACCTGGTGACCGGCGACCTGGCGGCTAGCCGGCGGCGGCGTTCTCCAGCGCGTGCAGCAGCGCCTTCATCCAGGGGCCCAGATCGGCCGGGGTGCGGGCGGAGATCAGGTGCCCGTCGACGACCGTGGCCTGGTCCACCCAGTCGGCCCCCGCGTTGACCATGTCGTCGCGGATGGCGCCCACGCTGGTGGCCCGGCGGCCCTTGATGATCTTGGCTGAGATCGGCACCCAGCCCGCGTGACAGATGAAGGCGATCGGCTTGCCCGCGTCGTCGAACGCCCGGACCAGATCCAGCACCACCTCCGAGCGGCGCAGCTTGTCCGGTGCGTAACCGCCGGGGATGACCAGGGCGTCGAAGTCACCCGCGGCAACCTGGTCGACGGAGGTGTCGACGGGCAGCGGGCCGTAACCCTTCTTGCCCCGCACGGGGTGGTCATCCAGCCCGGCCACGGTCACCGCGACGTCTTCCTCCCGCAACCGGAACAGCGGGTACAGCAGTTCCATGTCCTCGAAGTCATCGGCCGCCAGGATGAGCACCTTGCGCTGTGCGAGCACCATAAAACAGACCATACCCCAGGCCAGTCCCGGCGCAGGTTAGGGTGGCTGGCCGGACGGCGGTCAGGCTCAGCGCCGCCGCCGTCCGCCCCCGTCTCCGTGCCCGGCCGCCGGCGTCCTCGCCAGCGGCCGCGTCGTGAAGGCAGAACACCCAGCTTAGATGCGCCGAATTAACTTTGTGTATCAAGTTGATTACACTATGTAGTCAAACGCCATGATCAGAGGCGGCAGCTGACACGCGGGAAGCGAAGGCCGGCGGGCGGGACGGTGTCCGGCGCGGAGTACGACCCCAGGCGCCTGGGTCCGGCGGTAGCGCTTGCCGAGCCCCGCGGACTCGATGATGTTCATGCGATTTCCCTCCGTTAGTCACCTGTTACGGTAGGGACAGGGCGGCGGGCGTGGCATACGGCTGAGCGGCGTCTTAAGGGGTATACGTAGGTACACCCCCGGTTTCGGGGCCCAGCGTCACTGCCGGCCCGGGCACCTTCGCGTCAGACTGGACGAAGGGTCAGGCCCTGGTGCAGGAGGCAGGAGATGAGCGCGGGACGGACTCCGGATAACCCGGATGGCCGGGATACCCAGGACGCCTCGGTCCCGTGGGCCGCGCTGTGGGACTGGCTGGGCGGACGCCTCGCTGTGGTCGGCCGCGGGCTGCTGCTGTTCTGGCTGGCGCTGGCCGGGTTCGTCCTGCTGGTGGCCCTGGCCGCGGCCTTGGTCCTGCCCCCGGCGGCCCTGGCGACCAGGCCGCTCGGCCGGCATCTGGCCCTCGTCGTAGCCAGCCTCGGGATCGTGGCGTGGCTGGTGGTCGCCCCGCTGATGCTGCTGGGCATGCGGAGCCTGGCCCGGCTGACCAGGAGGCTGGCCGGCCGGTGGTGCGCCGTGCCCATCGCCGAGCCGTACCTGCCGCCGCCCTGGGCCGACGGCGGAAAGCGCGGCCCGCGCCGCCGCTACGCCTGGCTGCTCACCGACCAGGCGACCTGGCGGGACCTGCTGTGGGTGACCGTGGACGGATGCGTGGGCTGGATCCTGGCGGTCCTGCCCGCCGCGCTGCTGGCGCTCGGCGTGCTCGCCGTGATCGCGCCCTACGCCTCGTTGCAGGTCCGCGTGCTGGCCATGGCCGGCGCGGCCGTCGGGCTGTGGGCGGCCCCGTCGCTGATGCGCGGCTACGGCTTTTTCGCCCGGTCCATGCTCGCGCCGACCGGGCGGGCCGAGCTGGCCCTGCGGGTCCGTCACCTGGACCGGACCCGCACCGAGGCCCTCCATACCGGGGCGGCTGAGATCCGCCGGATCGAGCGGGACCTGCACGACGGGGCGCAGGCCCGGCTGGTGGCCATGGGCATGACCCTGGACGCCGCGGGGCAGATCATCGACACCAATCCCGATGCCGCGCGGGCGCTGCTGGCCGAGGCGCGCGACTCCTCGGTCAAGGCCCTGGCCGAGCTGCGCGCCCTGGTGCGCGGCATCCACCCGCCGGTGCTGGCCGACCGCGGCCTGGCCGACGCGATCCAGGCCCTGACCCTGGACACCCCGCTGCGCATCCACCTGGCCAGCGACCTGCACGGCCGCGCGCCCGCGCCGGTCGAGTCGGCCGCCTATTTCACGGTCAGCGAACTGCTGGCCAACGTGTCCAAGCACGCCGAGGCGCGCGAGACCTGGATCGACATCCGGCACGCCGACGGGATGCTGCGGATCGGGGTGACCGACAACGGGCACGGCGGCGCCGACCCCGCCCGCGGCAGCGGGCTGCGCGGGATCGAGCGGCGCCTGGCCCCGTTCGAACGGTGTCCTGGCCATCAGCAGCCCGCTCGGCGGCCCGACCGCGGTAACTATGGAGATCCCGTGCGGGTTGTCATCGCCGAAGACCTCTTCCTGCTGAGGGACGGCCTGACTCGGATGCTCCAGGCCCACGGCCTGGAGATCACCGCGGCCGTGGACAACGGGGCCGATCTGCTGGCCGCGGTGGCCAAGGACCAGCCGGACGTGGCCATCGTGGACGTCCGGCTGCCGCCGACCTTCACCGACGAGGGGATCCGCGCCGCGCTGGCCGCGCGGCGCGCGGCGCCCGGCCTGCCGGTGCTGGTCCTGTCCCAGTACGTCGAGCAGCTGTACGCCCGCGAGCTGCTGGCCAGCGGCAGCGGGGGCATCGGCTACCTGCTCAAGGACCGGGTGTTCGACAGCGCCCAGTTCGTCGACGCCGTCCGCCGGGTCGCGGCCGGCGGCACGGCCATGGACCCGGAGGTGATCGCCCGCTTGCTCGCCCGTAACACCGGAAACGCCAGCGTCGCCGCGCTCAGCCGCCGCGAACGCGAGGTGCTCGCCTTGATGGCCGAGGGCCGGTCCAACGCCGCCATCGCCCAGCGCATGGTGATCACCGAGCGCGCCGTGGCCAAGCACACCGCGTCCATCTTCCTCAAGCTCGACCTGCAGCCCTCCGACGACGACAACCGGCGCGTGCTCGCTGTGCTCGCCTACCTGGAGGGCTGAGCGGCCCGCGCATAACCTCGGCCCGGACGGGCAGGATGGGGGCGCGTACCTGTCCATATCGGCGAGGGGGTCCCAGTGAGCACCGAACCGCAGCGCGCCACCCCTGCTCCCGCCGCTGCGCCCGACGCGCCGCCGACGGGACCGCAGCAGCCCGGGCCGGGCCCGATGCCGCATCACAAGATCAAGCACACCAGGATCAGCGGCCTGTGGTTCGCCGTCGTCTTCTTCGCCGTGGTGCTGCTGTTCCTGCTGATCTTCATCCTGCAGAACGGCCGGGAGGTGGGCGTCTCCTACCTCGGCGCGCACGGGCATCTGCCGCTCGGCGTGGCCCTGCTGCTCTCGGCCGTCTGCGGCGTGCTGCTGACCATCCTGGCCGGGGCGGCGCGCATGGCCCAGCTGCGGTCCGTCGCCCGCCGCCACCGCCGTGCCGACGCCCAGCGCCAAGCGGCACCGCGCTAAGCCCGCACTAGGCCAGCGCGGCGACCCGCAGTGAACCGGTGCGCACCAGCACCTCGTGCTCGGCCTCCTGGGTCGGACGCGGCTGGCCCGCCCGGCCGCGGTAGCGCCCCGGCGCGACCGAGCCCCGCTCATACGCGCCGATCGCGGCCGTCGCCTCCGCCACGCCGACCGGGCCGTAGTACAGGCCATGCGGCAAGATGACCAGGTTGGCGGCGAACCGGTGGCCGCCCACGTGCGTGGTCTGGAAGACCTGCCCCGGGTACCGCGCGGCCAGCGCCTGGGCCAGCGGTCCGCCGAACCGCGCGCAGCACGCGTTACGCTGCGCGTGGCCGCAGACCAGGAAGACCGGCTCGCTGACCGGCGACCCGAACGAGATCACCGTCCCGGCCGCCAGCCCCGCTAGGTCCAGGCCATCCAGAGAGCCGGACAACGAGCCGCGCCGCAGCCACGGCTCGCTCCCCGCCGTCCACCCGGCCAGGACGCCGTCGCCGGCCCCGCGAGAACCCGGCCGCCGGATCAGCTGCACCCGGATGCCCAGATTCACCGCCTCATCGACCACGGCCCGCAGCGGGCCTGGCAGCTCGGCATCGGACGGCTCGTGCGGCCACGGCCCCGGGTGCTCGATCAGCAGCCAGGCCCGGGACGCCTCGGGCGCCGAAGCCATGGACGGCTCGGTCCCCTCATGGCTCCGCGCGCCATGCTCGCACTCACCGGCCACCCCGCCCGCCTTTCGATCCCCCGCAGCTTACCGGCGCCAGGCCACCCAGCCGTCGATCCGGTCCCTGAGCACGATCCGCCAGCCGGCCGGAGCCTGCGGCCAGCTGGCCGCCGCGGGCTGCCCGGCCGGCCAGGCCACCTCGACCACGGTCGCGTCGGCCGGCGGGGGCTGGCTGGCGGCGCTGAAGAACTCCAGGGGCGTCCACCAGACCTCGTAGGCCTGCGGCATCCAGGTCTCCCAGGACAGCCCGGTCCCGATGGCCAGCCGCTGCCCCGGCCGCAGCCCGGTGCCGGTCACCAGGGCGGTGATGTTGCGCTCCTGACTGGGCGTGCTGGCCTGCGAGATGTGGCTGGTCATCTGGAGCGACGCGACCAGGCTGACCACCCCCAGCCCGGCCAGCACGACCGCCCGCGAACGCGAAGCCCACGGACCGCCGATCCCGGAAGCGAAGAGCACCACCCCGACCGCCGCCGCCAGCAAAACAAGCACCACCGCGGTGGCCAGCAGCACGCTGGCCGTCGTCCAGTCCTGGGTCAGCACGGCCGGCTCGGCGAAGACGAACGCCGCACCGAACCCGGACGTGGGGACCGACCGGCCCGCGTAGACGCTAACCACGGAGGCGGCCAGCAGGGTCGGCGGCACCACGCACGCGGCGTAGAGCCGCAGGCGGCGCGGGCAAGCCCTCAGCAGCACCGCCGAACCCACCAGGAAGAACGCGACGATCATGCCGTCCAGGTAGCGCCCGGAGGCCCAGGCCTGCGGCTGCGTCGGGGGCAGCGCGGCGGGCGAGGTGACGGCGGTGACCAGCGTGACCCCCGCCGCGAGCCCGGCCATGATCCGCACCTCGTCCCGGGCGGAACGCCGGAAGATCACGAACACGGCGGCGGCCAGGCCGAGCCCGGTCACGCCCCAGCCGTCCAGGACGAACCGCCACAGCTGGCCCGCGGCCATCTCCAGCACGAAGACCACGCCATGCACGCTGCGCAGCCTGATCAGCGCCTCGCCCGCCAGGGTGCGCGGGCCGCCGGGGTACATGACCGAGGACAGGTGCCGGTTCAGCAGATGACCCGCGCCCAGCGGCAGGCACAGCGCCACCGCGGCCACCGCGACCGTCACGCGCGGCACCAGCCGCCGCCAGGCGACCAGGGCACCGACCAGCACGTACCCGGCCACCATCACCGCGCCCCGGGAGTGGACCGCGTACGAATATCCCGCCAGCAGGGCCGAGCCGGCCGCCGCAAGATACTGTGCGCGCGCCGACCGGGCGGTGAGCCAGCTATGGGTCGCGAGCAGCCAGGCCAGCACCAGGACCGGGTAGATCGCGTCGGTCATGGCGTACTGGCTGTAGAACAACGCGGCGGGCACCAGCGCCGCCACCATGGCCACGCCGAACGCCCATGGCCTCTCCAGCCCCAGCCGACGGCCAGCCACGTAGCCGAGCGGCATGACCAGGGCGCTGATCGGCGCGTTGATCCCGAGCAGCACAGCGCGGTAGACGGCCACCGGATCATGAGTGAACCAGAACACCGGCGCGATCAGCAGCGGGTAGCCGGCCGGGTACAGCGTGGAGTAGGAGAAGTTGGCCGGGACGCCGCCGGTGAGCACCCGCGCCGCGATGAGGTACGCGGACTCATCCGGAGTGGCCAGCGGCACGATCTGCGCGCGGCTCAGCCAGGCGCGCAGCCCGGCCTGGACCAGCCACCCCGCCACCAGCAGCAGGCCCCACCGGCGCCCCCGCGCGGCCGGCGCGGGCCGGGCCGCGCGAGCCAGATCGGGGAGATCCAGGGGGCGTACCACGGACAGTCAGCCTAGCGGGTAACCCCGTGGATAAATGTGTAACCGCCGGTGCCGGCCACGTCAGGACTTCCGCCAGGCGACCCAGCCCGCGGCCTGGTTGGAGGCCACGATCCGCCACCCGGCCGGGTGGACCGGCCAGCCGGCCGACGCGGCCTGCCCGGCCGGCCAGCCGGTCTCGACCACGTCCACGCCGGCCGGCGGCGGCTGGGCCGGGTTGAAGAACTCCAGCTCCGTCCAGGACACCTCGAACGCCTGCGGGGCCCAGAGGAAGTAGGGGACGTCGGTGGCCGGGAGGTTGATGCCAACGGTGAAGGCCACGGCGATCTGGTCGCCCGGCTCGAGCCCGGTGGCCGCCACGAACCCGGTCGTGTTCTCCGCCTGGGCCGGCTCGGCGGCCTGCGAGATGTGGCTGGTCATCTGGGTCACGGCCACCAGGCTCACCGCCGCCAGCCCGGCCACCGCCAGCCCCCGCAGCACCCGCGAAACCGGCACCCCGAGGGCCGCGCCGGCCAACCGGCGGGCCGCCAGCGCCAGCGCCACCCACACCGCGAGCAGGCCCAGCGCCACCGCCGTCGCCCCCCAGACGCTGGCGCGGGACCAATCCTGGGTCAGCACGGCAGGCTCGCCGAAGTTGAACCCGGTCGGGAAGCTCCCGGTGGGCAGGAACGAACCCGCGTAGACGTTCACGATCACGGCGGACAGCACGGTCACCACCGCCGTGCACGCCGCGCAGATCAGGACGAACCGGGGCCGGGCGCGCAGCAGCACCACGGCGCCGACGAGGAAGAACGTGGCGATCAGGCCGTCGAGGTAGCGCCCCGAGGCCCAGGTCTGGCCCTGGTCCGCGGGCAGCGCGGCAGGCGCCGTGACGGCGGTGACCGCCGTGAGGGCCACGCACAGTGCGGCCATGATCCTCAGGTCGGCCCGGAACCTGGGCCGCACGATCACCATCAGGGCGGCGAACAGGCCGATCCCGGCCAGGCCCCAGCTGTCGAGCACCAGCCGCCACAGCTGGCCGGCCGCCATCTCGAACACGTTGATCGCGCCGTGCACGCTGCGCAGCGTGCTCGCCGCCTGGGCGGACAGGTTGCGGGTGCCCTCCGGATACATCGTGGAGGACAGGTAGCGGTCCAGCAGCCAGCCGGCGCCGGCCGTAGCGGCCAGTACCAGCGCGCCCGCTGCCACGGTGCGACGCGGCGCCAGCCGGCGCCAGGCCACCAGGACACCCACCGCCACGTAGCCGAGCACGATGACCGTGCCGCGGCTGTGGACCGCGTAGGCGTACCCGGCCAGCAGCGCGGAGCCGGCCGCGGCCGCGTACTGGCCCCGCACCGTCCGGGCGGTCAGCCAGCTGTGCACTGTCAGCAGCCAGGCCAGCACCAGGACCGGGTAGATCGCGTCGGTCATCGCGTACTCGGCGTAGAACAACCCGGCCGGGAGCAGGGCGGTGACCGCCGCCACCGCGTACGCGGCCGGCCGGTTCAGCCCGAGCCGCAGGCCGGCCACGTAGGCCAGCGGCATCAGCGCCGCGCTGATCGCCGCGTTGATCACGAGCACCGAGTGGTACACGGCCACCGCGTTGCTGGTGAACCAGAACACCGGCGCGATCAGCAGCGGATAGCCGCCCTGGTACAGCGTGGAGTAGGAGAAGTCGGTGGCCGGCCCGCCCGCCAGCACCCGCGCCGCGATCAGGTAGGCGGACTCGTCGGGGTCGGCCAGGGGCACGCTCTGCGCGCGGCTGAACCAGACCCGGAGCCCGAACTCGAGCAGCCAGCCCACCGCGACCAGCAGCGCCCATCGCCGGGCTGCCCGCCGCGCAGCGGTCCCTGCGTCGACGGGCGGCGCGGCGCAAGCCCCGGCCTGACCCTCGGACCCCGGCCTGATGAGCAGACGTGCCAAGGCAGTTGCCTCCCGCTGTCGAAGATCGGCCCCGGCCTTGGCCCCGGGCGTCGGATAGGTACGACGACGACGCGCATGCGGAGGGCTGCCGCTGATGCGCGTGTCACCAGACTGGCCGTTGAGTCTGTGAACAGCTTTGGTGAATTATGTGTCCAAGCTAAGAACTCCCTGGCGACCTGCGGCATTCCAGCCGCCGGGCCCTGTGCCCCGGCCGTGCGCGGGGCAGGGTGTAGCATCGGCCTCGTGTCGCTAGGCTCCCGGCGTCCGGGGGGCTCACCCGGGAGGAGACGCGCCTGATGCCGCGCACGAGGGATACCCGCATCACCGGCTACGAGCCGCTGCTGTCCCCGGCCGCCCTGCTCGACGAACTGCCGCTGAGCGACACGGCCGCGGGCACCGTCGAGCATACCCGCGCCGAAGTCCGGGCCGTGCTCGACGGCTCCGATGACCGCCTGCTGGTGATCGCCGGGCCCTGCTCCGTGCACGACCCGGCCGCCGCGCTCGACTACGCCGGCCGCCTGGCCGCCCTCCGCGACGGGCATCAGAGCGACCTGCTGACCGTGATGCGGGTCTACTTCGAGAAGCCGCGCACGGTGACCGGCTGGAAAGGCCTGATCAACGACCCGGACATGGACGGCGGCCATGACGTGCACCGTGGCCTGCGCACTGCCCGGCGGCTGCTGCTCGACATCGTCTCGCTCGGCCTGCCGGTCGGCTGCGAGTGGCTGGACCCGATCACGCCGCAGTACATCGCGGACGCCGTGACCTGGGGCGCGATCGGCGCCCGGACCACCGAGAGCCAGGTCCACCGCCAGCTCGCCTCGGGCCTGTCGATGCCGGTCGGGTTCAAGAACGGCACCGACGGCGACGTCCAGGTGGCGGTCGACGCGTGCCGGGCCTCAGCCGCCGGGCACACCTTCTTCGGCGTCACGCACAATGGCGCGGCCGCGGTCGTGACCACGGCCGGGAACCCGGACACCCACGTGATCCTGCGCGGCGGCCGCGGCGGCCCGAACTACGAGCCCAGCCACGTGGCCAAGGCCCTGGACCTGATCACCGGCGCGGGCCTGCCGCGCCGGCTGATGGTGGACTGCAGCCACGGCAACAGCGGCAAGGACCACCGCCGCCAGCCGCTGGTCGCCGCCGCCCTGGCCGAGCAGGTGGCCGCCGGGGAGCACGGCCTGACCGGCGTGATGCTGGAGAGCTTCCTGGCCGAGGGACGGCAGGAGCCCGGCCTCCCGGCCACCCTCACCTACGGCCAGAGCGTCACCGACGCCTGCATGGATCTCGGCACCACCGCCGCCGTACTGACCGGCCTGGCCGCCGCCGTCCGCCACCGCCGCAACGCTCTTTAACCCGAACGGAGCGTGGCTCACGCCCCCGGCCAGGCCACCAGTTCAGCCGACCCGGGGCAGGTTCGCCACGGCGGCGTCGATCCGCTCCTGGGGCAGGTCGAAGTCGGTCATCTCCCCGGACAGGTACTTCTCGTAGGCCACCATGTCGAAGTGCCCGTGGCCGCACAGCGCGGTGAGGATCACCTTCGGCTCGCCCGATTCGGCGCACTGCCTGGCTTCCTCGATGGCCGCCGCTAGCGCGTGCGCCGGCTCCGGCGCCGGGATGATGCCCTCGGTCCGGGCGAATAGCACCGCGGCGGCGAAGCACTCCCGCTGCGGCTTGGCCACCGCCTCGAACATGCCGAGTTCGTACATGTGCGACAGCAGCGGCGACATGCCGTGGTAGCGCAGCCCGCCGGCGTGCACCGGGTCCGGGATGAACTCGTGCCCGAGCGTGTGCATCTTCAGCAGCGGCGTGAACCCGGCCGTGTCGCCGAAGTCGTAGGCGTACACCCCGCGGGTGAACGACGGGCAGGCCGAGGGCTCGACCGCGCGGATCACCGGGTTGGCCCGGCCGGCCAGCTTCTCCCGCAGGAACGGCAGGAACATCCCGGCGAAGTTGGATCCGCCGCCGGTGCAGCCCACGATGAGGTCCGGCATCGACTCCCCGGCCACGGCGAACTGCTTGATCGCCTCCTGGCCGATCACCGTCTGGTGCATGAGCACGTGGTTGAGCACGCTGCCGAGCGCGTACCTGGTGTCGGCGCTGCCCCCGGCCGCCTCGACCGCCTCGCTGATCGCGATGCCCAGGCTGCCGGGCGAGTCCGGGTCGGCGGCCAGGATCTTCGCGCCCGCGGTGGTGGCCCGCGACGGGCTGGGGTGCACGGTGGCGCCCCAGGTCTGCATCATCGTGCGCCGGTACGGCTTCTGGTCGTAGGACGCCCGGACCATCCAGATCTCGCAGTCGATGCCGTACTGGGCGCAGGCGAAGGCCAGCGCGCTGCCCCACTGGCCGGCGCCGGTCTCGGTGGTGAGCCGCTTGGTGCCCTCCGCCGCGTTGTAGTACGCCTGCGGGACCGCGGTGTTCGGTTTGTGCGATCCGGCCGGGGAAACCCCCTCGTACTTGTAGTAGATCCGCGCCGGGGTGTTCAGGGCCTTTTCCAGCCGGCGCGCCCGGTACAGCGGGGTGGGCCGCCACAGCCGGTAGACGTCGAGCACCTCGGCGGGAACGTCGATGAAGGAGTCGGTGGCCACTTCCTGGCGGATGAGTTCCATCGGGAACAGCGGCGCGAGGTCCTCCGGGCCCACCGGCTGGAGCGTCCCCGGGTGCAGCGGCGGGGGCGGCGGAGCGGGCAGGTCGGGTATCACGTTGTACCACTGCCGCGGGATCTCGGACTCATCCAGGGTGATCTTGGTGCGCTCGGTCAAGAGGCCCTCCTCCTCGCGATCTCTCCCGCACCCTACGCCCTGTTGCCTCGGGGGGAACGATCCCCCCAGACCCCCCTGCTCTTGGGGGGATGCAATCCCCCCAGACCCCCCTGGGGGGATGCCATCCCCCCAAACCCCCCTGGCCCTGGTCAGCCCACCAGGGTCTTCACGGCGGACGTCATCTCGCTCATGGCCTTCTTCGCGTCGGAGAAGTACATGCTGGTCTTGGGGTCGAAGTACAGCTCGTTCTCCAGGCCGGCGTAGCCGTGCCCCATCGAGCGCTTGACCACGATGATCGACTTGGCCTGGTCCACGTTCAGGATCGGCATGCCGGAGATCTCGTTGCCCGGTCGGCGGGCCGCCGGGTTGGTCACGTCGTTGGCCCCGATGACCAGGGCCACGTCGGTGCGGGAGAACTCCGGGTTGATCTCGTCCATCTCCACCAGCTGCGGGTAGGGCACGTTCGCCTCGGCCAGCAGCACGTTCATGTGGCCGGGCATCCGGCCCGCCACCGGGTGGATGGCGTAGCTGACCTCGACGCCGTGCTCCTCCAGGGTCTTGGCCAGCTCGGCCACGCCGTGCTGGGCCTGCGCGGCGGCCAGGCCGTAGCCGGGCACGATGATCACCTTGGACGCGTACGCCAGCTGGATGGCCGCGTCGTCGGCCGCGATCGAGCGGACGCTGGCGTCGACCGGCCCGCCGATGGCGACCGCGCTGTCCCCGGTGCCGAACCCGCCCACGATGATGTTGGTCAGCGACCGGTTCATCGCGTCGGCCATCAGCTTGGTCAGGATGCTACCGGAGGCGCCCACCAGCGCGCCGGCCACGATCAGCGCCCAGTTCCCGATGACGAACCCGGCCATCGCGACCGCCGTGCCGGTGAACGCGTTCAGCAGCGAGATCACCACCGGCATGTCCGCGCCGCCGATCGGCAGCACCATCATCACCCCGAACCCCAGCGACGCGAGCACCAGGATGCCCATGGCCGGCAGGCTGGCCGTGGTGAACAGGAACACGCCCGTGCCGACCGCGATGACCGCCAGGGCCATGTTGAGCAGCCGGCCGCCCTTGAAGATGAGCGGCTGGCCGGGGATGAAGCCCTGCAGCTTGCCGGCCGCGATGATCGACCCGGAGAACGTCACCGACCCGATGAGCACGTCGAGCACGGTGAACACCGTGGTGCTGCCCAGCACGCCGCCGTGGGACTCGGCCTCGTAGTAGCCGTAGATCGCCACCAGCGCGGCCGCGCCGCCGCCGACGGAGTTGAACGCCGACACCAGCTGCGGCATCGCGGTCATCTTTATCGTCCGCGCCGCGTACAGGCCCACCCCGGAGCCGATCAGCGCGCCGGCGATGATCACGATCCAGCCGGTCGTGGTCACGGTGCCCGCGTGGATCAGCAGGACGAAGGTGGCGATGACCGCGATGATCATGCCGGTCGTGGCCACCTGGTTGCCGCGGCGCGCGGTGGCCGGGCTGTTCATCTGGTGCAGGCCGACCACGAACAGCACCGCCGTCAGCACGTAGACGAGCTGGATGTATCCGGCAAATCCGACGTCTTCGGTGAATCCGGTCATGACTGAGCCCTGCCAATGCCTATCCTGCCGGCCAGCCCCCTAAGGCCCTTGTGGCCGTTGAGCGACTCCAGTTCCGGCTGTGTCTCCGGTGCCTTGCGGCGGAACATCTTCAGCATCCGCCCGGTCACCACGGTGCCGCCCACGACGTTCGCGCCGGCGAAGACCGAGGCCACGAACGCGAGGATGTACCCGACCGTCGTGTGCGCCGTCACCCCGATCAGCAGGGCGCCGACCAGGACGATGCCGTGGATCGCGTTGGTCGCCGACATCAGCGGCGTGTGCAGCGTGGCCGGGACCTTCCCGATGACTTCGATGCCGACCAGCAGCGCCAGGATGAAGATGGTCAGGTCAGTCAGTAGTGCCGCTGACATCGGTACCCTCCTTGGGGTCGGGTTCGGCTTGGAGCAGGCGGGCCACGCCCTCCTGCACGATCCGGCCGTCGTGAGCGATCACCACGCCGGCCTGGATCTCGTCGGTGGTGTCGATGGCCAGCGCACCGTCGGAGGTCATGTGCAGCAGCAGCGCGGAGATGTTGCGCGAGTAGGCGTTCGAGGACGCCGTTGGCACGGAGGCGGGCAGGTTGTCGGCTCCGATGATCCTGACGCCGTTGCCGGTGACGACCGTCTCGCCCGGCCGCGAGCCGGACACGTTGCCGCCCAGCGCGCTGGCGCCCATGTCCACGAGGACCGAGCCGGGTGACATCGCCTTGATCGCCTCGTCGGTGACCAGCAGCGGCGGCCTGCGCCCGGGCACCTGCGCGGTGGTGATCACCACGTCGTGCCGGGCGATGTGGCCGGCCAGTTCGTCCTGCTGGGCCTGCCGCTCCTCGGCGGTCAGCTCGCGGGCGTAACCGCCCTCGCCCGCCGCGCTTCCCACCGAGGTCAGCTCGATGAACGTGGCCCCGAGCGACTCGACCTCGCCCTTGGACGCGGGCCGGACGTCGTAGCCGCTCACCACCGCGCCGAGCCGCCGGGCGGTACCGATCGCCTGCAGGCCGGCCACACCCGCTCCGAGCACCAGGACCTTGGCGGGCGGGGCGGTGCCCGCCGCGGTGATCAGCAGCGGGAAGAACCGGCCGAATGCACCCGCGGCGACCAGGGCGGCCTTGTAGCCGGCCACGTTCGCCTGGGAGCTGAGCGCGTCCATCGGCTGGGCCCGGGACAGGGTGCGCGGCAGGCCGTCCAGGCTGACCGCGGTCACGCCCCTGGCGGCCAGCGCGGCGGCCAGTTCCGGGTCGGTAAGCGGGGCCAGCATGCCGATGATCGCCTGGCCCTTGCCGAGCTGGTCGATCATGGCAGGTGACGGCTTGGTGACGGTGAGGACCACGTCGGCGGACGCGAACAGGTCGGCGGTGCCGACGATGGTCGCGCCCGCGTCGGCGTAGGCGGCATCGGTCAGCCAGGCGCCCTGGCCTGCCCCCCGCTCCACCAGCACCTCGATCCCCGCGGGTCGCAGCTTGGCCACCGCGTCCGGCACCAGGGCCACCCGGCGCTCGCCCGGCGCGGTCTCCTTGACGACAGCTGCCTTCATATCGCTGACCTCGTATTCATTCCTGTAGTGGTCAGGTTCTGCCGGTCTTAGACCATATCCATCATGCCGTGAGGCGATAGGGTCCTGCGCCGTGCCCTGAAGGGCCTTACGTCCCTGGCGTAAGTCCCCGCTCAGTATTCGGCGCGCAGCAGCCTGCTGATTTTCTCCCCGCCCGCGACCACCGCGCCGGCGTGCAGCCGGCCCGGGGATCTGGTCAGGCGCTCGATCGGGCCGGACACCGAGACCGCGGCGATGACCCGGCCGCCGGGCCCGCGCACCGGCGCGGACACCGAGGCGACACCGGGCTCGCGCTCGGCGGCCGTGGCGGCCCAACCCCGCCTGCGCACCTGGGCCAGCGTGGTCGCGCTGAACTTCGCGCCGCGCAGCCCGCGGTGCATGCGGCTGCCGTCCTCCCAGGCCAGCAGGACCTGGGCGGCCGAGCCGGCGGTCATCGGCAGCGCGGCCCCGACCGGGACCGTGTCCCGCAGCCCGCTGGTCCGCTCGGCGGCGGCCACGCAGATGCGCGTGTCGGCGTGCGGCCGGTAGAGCTGGGCGCTCTCCCCGGTGATGTCCCTGAGCTGGGTCAGGACCGGCTGGGCGATGGCCAGCAGCCGGTCTTCCCCGGCCGCGGCGGCCAGCTCGCCGATCCGCGGGCCGAGGATGAACCGGCCCTGCGCGTCCCGCGCCAGCATCCGGTGCGTCTCGAGCGCGACCGCGATCCGGTGCGCGGTCGGCCGGGCCAGGCCGGTCGCCTTGACCAGCTGAGCCAGCGAGGCCGGGCCGCTTTCCAGGGCGGACAGTACAGAAACTGTCTTGTCGAGGACGCCGACTCCGCTAGAGTTGTTCATGTTATGAATACTGCCGTCTCGGAATGCGAGACGCAAACCCGGAAGCAAACACCGGAGGGAGAGGGCGTGATGGGCCGTACGCTCGCCGAGAAGATCTGGGACGCCCACGTGGTGCGCAGCGCGGAAGGCGAGCCCGACCTGCTCTATATCGACCTCCACCTGATCCACGAGGTGACCAGCCCGCAGGCCTTCGACGGGCTCCGGGCGGCCAGCCGCAAGGTGCGGCGCCCGGACCTGACCATCGCCACCGAGGACCACAACGTGCCCACGACCGGCATCACCGGGCCCGGCGTCTCCGCAACTAGCTTGCGCACCTCCCCAACCCCCCTCTATGGCCCCGGCAGCCCGTTCACCGACCCGGTCTCGCGCACGCAGGTCGAGGCGCTGCGCAAGAACTGCGCCGAGTTCGGCATCCGGCTGCATCCCATGGGCGACGCCGGCCAGGGCATCGTGCACGTCATCGGCCCGCAGCTCGGGCTGACCCAGCCGGGCCTGACCATCGTCTGCGGCGACTCGCACACCTCCACCCACGGCGCGCTCGGCGCGCTGGCCTTCGGCATCGGGACCAGCGAGGTCGAGCACGTGCTCGCCACCCAGACGCTGCCCCAGCAGCGGCCCAAGACGATGGCGATCACCGTGAACGGCGCGCTGCCCGACGGGGTGACGCCCAAGGACCTGATCCTGGCCATCATCGCGAAGATCGGCACCGGCGGCGGCCAGGGCTACGTGGTCGAGTACCGCGGTCCCGCGGTCCGCGCGCTGTCCATGGAGGGGCGCCTGACCGTCTGCAACATGTCCATCGAGGCCGGCGCCCGGGCCGGGCTGGTCGCCCCGGACGACGTGACGTTCGCCTACCTGGAGGGCCGGCCGCACGCGCCGTCCGGCGCGGACTGGGAACGGGCCCTGGAGACCTGGCGGTCGCTGCCGAGCGACGACGACGCGACCTTCGACCGGGAGGTGACGCTGGACGCCGGGTCGCTGGCGCCGTACGTGACGTGGGGCACCAACCCGGGCCAGGCGCTGCCGCTCGCCTCCTCGGTGCCCGACCCCGGCTCGTTCGCCGACCCGGACGAGCGCGCCGCCGCGTCGCGCGCGCTGGCCTACATGGACCTGAAGCCCGGCACCGCGCTGCGCGACGTCAGCGTGGATACCGTGTTCCTCGGGTCGTGCACCAACGGCAGGCTCGAGGACCTGCGCGCCGCCGCCGACGTGCTGCGCGGGCGGCAGATCGCCCCGTCCGTCCGGATGCTGGTCGTGCCCGGGTCCATGCAGGTGCGGGCCCAGGCCGAGGCCGAAGGCCTGGACGCGGTGTTCACCGCGGCCGGCGCCGAGTGGCGGGCGGCCGGCTGCTCGATGTGCCTGGGCATGAACCCGGACAAGCTCGCCCCCGGCGAGCGCAGCGCGTCGACCTCCAACCGTAACTTCGAGGGCCGCCAGGGCAAGGGCGGGCGGACCCACCTGGTCTCGCCCGCGGTCGCCGCCGCCACCGCCGTCACCGGCCACCTCGCCGCGCCCGCTGACCTGTAGAGGAGACAGCTTCGATGGAACCGTTCACCACCCACACGGGCCGCGCGGTACCGCTGCGGCGCACCAACGTGGACACCGACCAGATCATCCCGGCCGAGTACCTCAAGCGGGTGAGCCGGGCCGGGTTCGGCGAGGGCCTGTTCGCCGCCTGGCGGGAGGACCCGTCCTTCGTGCTCAACCAGCCGCAGTACGCCGGCGCGACGATCCTGGTCGCGGGGACCGACTTCGGCACCGGTTCGTCCCGCGAGCACGCGGTCTGGGCGCTCACCGACTACGGGTTCCGCGCGGTGATCGCCCCCCGGTTCGGCGACATCTTCCGCACCAACGCGACCAAGGCCGGCCTGCTGCCGGTGATCCTGCCCGAGGCCACCGTGGCCGCCCTGCAGGACGCCGTCGAGTCCGACCCCGGCACCGAGATCACCGTGGACCTCGGCGCCCGCGCGGTCCTGGCCGGCGCGGCGGGGATCAATGCCTCCTTCGACCT
The DNA here is from genome assembly GCA_963801155.1 of uncultured Actinomycetes bacterium. Taxonomy (GTDB): domain Bacteria; phylum Actinomycetota; class Actinomycetes; order Streptosporangiales; family Streptosporangiaceae; genus Palsa-504. Next base: position 175,470 of record CAWDEB010000027.1, on the reverse strand, counting down.
CGACGACTACACCCGCTGGCGCCTGATGGAGGGCCTGGACGACATCGGCCTGACCCTCCGCCACGTCGACGCGATCACCGCCTTCGAGCTCACCCGCCCCACCTGGCTCCCCGTCACCGCCTGACCCGCCCGTTCACTCGCCACGCTGCACCGCCGAGTCCCGGCCCCAGCCGCCCACCACCAACCACAACCACAGCCCCAACGAGCTTTCACAGAGAGTAACAAAATCGGGCATCTGGCCACTATACGTACATGCAGCAGGTATACAGCGGTGTGATCTTGGCCGACACGAGCGCCAATGTGGCCGAGGTTATTGTGCGAGGGCGCCCGATCGCCTACTTTCGGGCAGGTCAGAGGTCTCCGGGCTCGCGATCCCGTATCGGGGCCCATGCGACCTGTGGGGGCAGCGCAGGAGTGGACTATGAACAAGCGTGATCTGATCGACGCGATCTCGGGACGGTTGGGGGACAAGAAATCCGCGACCGAAGCCGTGAACGCGGTGCTCGAGACCATCCAGTCGGCCGTGGCGGCCGGCGACAAGGTCGCCATCACCGGGTTCGGCGTGTTCGAGAAGAGCGAGCGCCCGGCTCGCACCGCCCGCAACCCGGCCACCGGGGCCACCATCCAGGTACCCAAGAGCTCGGTGCCGAGGTTCCGCGCGGGCGCTGACTTCAAGGCCCTTGTCAACGGCGAGAAGCCAGGAAAGAAGTAGCCAGCGCATCGCCTCGGCCCGCAAAGACCCGCTAACCGCGGGCCGGGGCGTTTGCGCAGCGCGGTCTGGATGATCCGGTCGATGAGCTGCGGCAGCGGCAGGCCGCTGGCCGCCCACATCATCGGGAAACCCGAGGCGGGCGTCATCCCGGGCATCGTGTTGATCTCGTTGAACACGACCTGCCCGGCCGGGGTGTAGAAGAAGTCGACCCGGGCCAGTCCCTCGCAGGAGATGGCGTCGAACGCCGCGCAGGCCAGCCTCCTGACCTCGGCGACGGCCGCGGCCGGGATCGGCGCGGGGATCCGCATCGTCGGGCCCGCGGCCAGGTACTTGGCCTGGAAGTCATAGAACGACGAGCCCGGGTCCACCACCACCTGCCCGGGCAGGCTCGCCTCGGGCGGGCCGCCGTCGATGCCCTCCAGGACCGCGCACTCGACCTCCATCCCGTCCACCGCGGCCTCGACCAGCACCTTGGGGTCGTGCACGCGGGCCGCCTCGATGGCGTCCTCGAGGTCTGCGGCCGAGACAACCCGCGTGATCCCGACGCTGGACCCGCCGCGGGCCGGCTTGACGAACACCGGAAAGCCCAGCTCCGCGATCTCGTCCAGGACCCGCTTGCGCTCGCCCGGGCCGCCCAGGCCGCCAGGGCCGCACCAGTCGCGGTCGCGGACCACCACGTAGCGGCCGACCGGCAGGCCGCGCGCCGCGATGATCAGCTTCATGTACTCCTTGTCCATCCCGGCCGCGCTGGCGAGCACGCCCGCGCCCGCGTACCGGGTTCCGGTCATCTCCAGCAGCCCCTGGATGGTGCCGTCCTCGCCGTAGGTGCCATGCAGCAGCGGCAGCACGACGTCCACCTCGCCCAGGTCGCGCGGCACCTCACCCGGCGCGTGCACCACCAGGGCCCCGCCGGCCCGCGGCGTGATCTCCGAACCTGGCACGGCCACGGATTCCACCGACGGCGAAGACCCGGCGGACAGCGCCAGCCGGGCCGGGTCACCCGAGGTGAGGACCCACCGCCCGTCGGTGGCGATGCCGATGGGCAGCACGTCGTACCGGTCCCGGTCGATGGCCTCCAGCACCAGGCCCGCGCTCGCGCAGGACACGGCGTGCTCTGTGCTGCGGCCGCCGAACACCACGGCCACCCGGACCTTCCCCGTCACGCGACCTCCCGAGCACATAGAGCGCTACGGCCTGCTGAGGGACTCCAGGGCCACGTACGCGTCGGAGATCAGGTCCTCAGGGTCCTCCAGGCCAATGGAGAAGCGTACCGCTCCCGGGTCGATGCCTCCGGCCGCGAGCGCGCGGTCGTCCAGCTGGCGGTGCGTGGTGGAGGCCACGTGGCTCACCACCGTGTGCGTCCCGCCCAGCGACGTCGCCACCTCGGAAAGCCGCAGCTTGTCGACGAACGCCAGGCCCGCGTCGCGGCCGCCGTGCGGGGTGACGGTGACGATCGCGCCGAACCGCACCCCCTCCGGGCCGGCGTCGAACATCCGCCGGGCCACCTGGTGCCCGGGGTGCTCGGGCAGCCCCGGGTAGTCGATCTTCACCACGGTCGGGTGCCGGGACAGCGCGGCGGCGAATACCGACGCGGTCGAGCAGGCCCGCCGGACCCGCAGCGGCAGCGTCTCCAGGCCGCGGCGGAGCAGGAACGCGTCGTCCGGGGCCAGCGAGCCGCCGGTGTCGATCCGGACGCTGCGGATGTTGCTGATCAGCTCGATGCGCCCGGTGACGACGCCGCCGGTGACGTCGGAGTGACCGCCGAAGTACTTGGTCGCGGAGTGGATGACCAGGTCGGCGCCGTGCTCGAGGGGACGGCAGATCACCGGCGGGGCCAGGGTGGAGTCGATCACCAGCAGCGCCCCGCCGTCGTGCGCGATCTCGGACAGGCGGCGCACGTCGGCCACGGCCGTGGTCGGGTTGGCGATGGTCTCGGCGTAGATGATCCTGGTCGCCGGCCGGATCGCGGCCTGGACCTGGTCCAGGTCGGTGATGTCCACGAAGTCCGTCTCCACCCCGAACCGGGACGCGACGTTGCGCAGGAACGAGTAGGTGCCGCCGTACAGGGCGTTGGACGCGACCACGTGCGCCCCGGTCCGGGCGAAGGTCCAGAACACCCCGCTGATCGCGGCCATGCCGGAGGCGAACGCCTGCGCCGCGGGCCACCGCGGCAGGTTGACGCCCTCCAGCGCGGCGACCGCGCGGGCGAACGCGTCGACCGTGGGGTTGTCGATCCGGCTGTAGGTGTAGCCGGGCATCTCGTCGTTCAGGACGGCGCGGTACTCCTCCGACGTGCCGAACGAGAACGCCGCGGTGCGGTACACCGGCGTGCCGAGCGGCTGCTGCGAAGGCGTCGGCGGAGCCGGGAGATGCACCGCCCGCGTGTTCTCCCCGGCCTGCTTGCGCACTATGTCCACGATGTCTGTCCCTCGCAACCACAATCACGGTGTTTCTTACAAAGTTCGCGTTATGCAAAGAACTTCTCCGCGTATAGCTTGCGCACCTCCCCTTCCCCCTTCCCTTTGCTGGCCGTTCACCTGCACCGATCGCTCGCGCAGGCCCCAAAGGCCTGCACTCGCGAGTCGGTATTGCATAACGCTCACGGCCGCACCACTCGGGCTTGGCTGACCGTGACGCTAGCATCGACGCGCCAGGCCGGCGAACGGCTGGTTCTTCTGGTCCCAGTGTCGAGGCAAGATCAATTACATGTGGTCAGTGCTGCTACCTGTCAAGGTTCTCGTCCAGGCCAAGTCCAGGCTCGCCGAGTTCGCCGGGCCGCGCCGGGCCGAACTGGCCCTGGACCTCGCCTGCGACACCGTGACCGCGGTCCTGGGCTGTGCGGCGGTCGCCCGCGCGGTCGTCATCACCGACGACCCGGTCGCCGCGGCCGCGCTGGACGGGCTCGGCGCGCTGGTGGTGCCGGACGAGCCGCGGGACGGGCTGAACGCGGCGCTGCGGCACGGTGCCGCCTTCGCCGCCGCGCGCTGGCCCGGCGCCGGCACCGCCGCGCTGTCGGCCGACCTGCCCGCGCTGCGCCCGGCCGAGCTGGGACGGGCGCTGGACGCCGCGGCGGCCCGGCCGAACGCGTTCGTGGCCGACGCGGCCGGTGACGGTACCACGCTGTACACGGCGGCGCCGGGCGCGGCGTTCCGCCCCGCCTTCGGGCTGGCGTCCCGGGCCCGGCACGCGTCGGGCGGCGCCACCGAGCTCGAGCTGAGGGACATACCAGGACTGCGCCGCGACGTGGACACCCCCGCCGACCTGCGCGGCGCTGCCGCGCTCGGCCTCGGCCCGCGCACCGCCCCGCTCGCCGCCGAACTGCTCAGATGTGCACCACGGGGCAGGTGAGCGTCCTGGTGATCCCCGGCACGGCCTGGATCTGCGAGGTGACCAGCCGGCCCAGGTCGTCCACGTTGTCCGACTGCGCGCGCACGATGACGTCGTAAGGGCCGGTGACGTCTTCGGCCTGCGTGACTCCGGCGATCTTCCCGATGTGCGCGGCCACGTCGGCGGCCTTGCCGACTTCGGTCTGGACGAGGATGTACGCCTCCACCATGAGGTCCTCCCGGGGCCGTTATGGGACAGGTGCCCTGAGGGCTCACGCTACCGTAGAGGTCCAGACCGGTGACACGCACGGGGAGAGGCCATCGCTGACGATCTGACCCTGGCCGCGCTGGGCGAGTTCGGTCTCATCGCGGAACTGTCGGCCGCTCTGCCGCCCGGCCCCGGCACGCTGGTCGGGATCGGCGACGACGCGGCGGTCCTCGCGGCCCCCGACGGCCGGGTGGTGGCCAGCACGGACTTCCTGCTCGAGGGGCGGCACTTCCGCCGGGACTGGTCCAGCGCGCAGGACATCGGCCGCAAGGCCGCGGCCCGGAGCCTGATCGACGTCGCGGCCATGGGCGCGGTGCCCACCGGGCTGCTGGTCGCGCTGGCCGCACCGGGCGACCTGCCGGCCGGCTGGGCCCGCGACCTGGCTGCCGGGCTCGCGGCCGAGTGCGCCCGGGCCGGCGCGAGCGTGGTCGGCGGGGACACCGCCCGGGCCTCGTCGGTCCTGCTGGCCACGACCGGCCTGGGCGACCTGGCCGGCCGGGCCCCGGTGCTCCGATCCGGCGCGGCCCCCGGCAACCTGGTCGCGGTGGCCGGCCCGCTCGGCCGTTCGGCGGCCGGGATGGCCCTGCTGTCGGCTGGATTCACGGATAACCCCCTGGTCACCGCGCACCAGCGGCCGGAACCGCCGTACGACGCGGGACCGGAGGCGGCCGGCCTGGGGGCCACGGCCATGATCGACGTCAGCGACGGCCTGCTCGCCGACCTCGGTCACGTCGCGGCGGCCAGCGGCGTGCTCATCGACGTCTCGTCGGCCCGGCTCGCCCCGGGTGACGCTCTGCTCGCCGCGGCCCGCGCCGTCCATTCGGACCTAACGGAGCGTGGTTCAGGCCCTGATTACGACGACGCGCTGGCCTGGGTGCTGAACGGTGGCGAGGATCACGCGCTGGCCGCTACGTTCCCGCCGCGCGCGGTCCTGCCGTCGCGCTGGACGGTGGTGGGAGAGGTGCGAGCCGGACCCGGGCGATATGGCGTCCTGGTCGACGGCCAGCCGTGGGCCGGGCCGCCCGGCTGGGACCACTTCCGTTAACGGGTGATCCGGCCTGCCTTGATGCAGGAGGTGCAGACGTACAGGCGCTTGGGCGTGCCGTCCACGGTGGCGCGTACCCGCTGGACGTTCGGGTTCCAGCGGCGGCGGGTGCGGCGATGCGAGTGCGAGACGTTGTTGCCGAAGCCCGGCCCCTTGCCGCAGATGTCGCAGACGGAAGCCACGGTTCGCTCCATTGGAAAGTAGGTAGGGACCCGCTCCACGGCGGATCAGGCAGCCGTCGAAGCTTACCCGAAGCCCCGCCGCTGCGCGAACCGGGGTCGTCCCCCCGTGGCCAACACTGAGCGAAGCGAAGTGCGGGGGGTGCCAGGGGGGCTTTACGGGGTCGTCCCCCCGTGGCCAACACTGAGCGAAGCGAAGTGCGGGGGGTGCCAGGGGGGTCGTCCCCCCGTGGCCAACACGGCCCAACACTGTCGGCCCGCCCTTCTATGCTGCCAGGTGTGACCACGCTCCGCGAACCGCTGACCCGGGCGCTGGGCCCCAAGACCGGCCGGGCGCTCGAGGCCTCCCTCGGCCTGCGCACGGTCGGCGACCTGCTGCGGCACTACCCGCGGCGCTACTACACCCGCGGCGAGCTGACCGACCTGTCCTCGCTGCGCGAGGGCGACCACGTCACCGTGCTGGCCCGTGTCGATCACGTCAGCGTGCATCCGATGCCCAATCGCAACTTCCGCGCGCGGGGCGAGGTGATCATCACCGACGACCGCGCCAAGCTGATGCTGACGTTCTTCTTCCGGACCACCGGGGCCGAGAAAGGCTTCCAGAGAAATCTCGTGCCCGGCATGGTGGGCATGTTCGCGGGCACCGTGTCCAGCTTCCGCGGCCGGCTCCAGCTGGTCCACCCGGAGTACGAGCTGCTGCCCGGGGCGCCGCCCAACGCGGACCTTACTCCCGAGCTGGCTGCCGAGTTCGCCACCGAGCTGATCGCGGTGTACCCGGCCAGCGCCAAGGTCAGCTCGTGGATCATCGCCAAGTCGGTCCGGACCGTCCTCGAACCCCTGGACGCCGGCCCCGACCCGCTGCCCGCGGAGCTCCGGGAACGGTACGGGCTGTACGGCCGGGCCGAGGCCATCCGGGCCATCCACCGGCCGCTGGACTGGGCGGACCGGGACCGGGCCCGCCAGCGGCTCAAGTGGGACGAGGCCTTCACGCTGCAGGCCGCGCTGGCGCAGCGGCGGATGGCCGCCGCTGCCCTGCCGGCCATGCCGCGGCCGCGCGTGCCGGACGGCATCGCCGACGAGTTCGACGCCCGGCTGCCGTTCACGCTCACCGCGGGCCAGGTGGCGGTGGGGGAGACGATCGCGAACGATCTGGCCTGCGCCTACCCGATGCACCGCCTGCTGCAGGGCGAGGTCGGCTCGGGCAAGACGGTGATCGCCATCCGGGCCATGCTCCAGGTCGTCGACGCGGGCGGCCAGGCGGCGCTGCTGGCCCCGACCGAGGTGCTCGCCCAGCAGCACTACCGGTCGGTCGCCGGCATGCTCGGCCCGCTGGCCCAGCGCGGGCAGCTGGGCGCCGCGGACCACGCCACCGGGGTGGCCCTGCTCACCGGGTCGGTCGGGGCGGCCGCCCGGCGCTCGGCGCTGTCCGACGTGTTCACCGGCGACGCCGGGATCGTGATCGGCACGCACGCGCTGCTGGAGGAGCAGGTCCAGTTCGCCGACCTCGGCCTGGTGGTCATCGACGAGCAGCACCGGTTCGGCGTGGAGCAGCGGGACGCGCTGCGGGCCAAGGCGGCGGACAACCGGCCGCACGTGCTGGTCATGACGGCCACCCCGATCCCCAGGACGGTGGCCATGACGGTCTACGGGGACCTGGAGACCTCGACGCTGACCGAGCTGCCCGCCGGCCGGTCGGTGATCGCGACGCACGTGGTGCCCGCGGCGGACAAGCCGCACTTCCTCGAGCGGGCCTGGGCGCGGGTCAAGGAGGAAGTCGGCCGGGGCCGGCAGGCCTACGTCGTCTGCCCGCGCATCGGCGACGGCCCCGACGCCGATGACGTCGACTATCCCGACGAGGACGACTTCGCGAGCCTGGAGCCGACCGTCGTTGACCTGAGCGGCGGCGTTCCCCGCGGCGTGGCCAAGGGCGGTCGGCGGCAGCCGCTGTCGGTGCTCGACGTGGCCGCGACGCTGGACGCGGGCCCGCTGGCCGGGCTGCGGCTGGGCATCCTGCACGGCCGGCTGCACCCGGACGAGAAGGACCGGGTGATGCGCGCTTTCTCGGCCGGCGAGATCGATGTCCTGGTGGCGACCACCGTGATCGAGGTCGGCGTCGACGTCCCGAACGCCACCGCGATGGTCATCATGGACTCCGAGCGGTTCGGCGTGTCGCAGCTGCACCAGCTCCGCGGCCGGGTCGGCCGCGGGACCGCGCCGGGGCTGTGCCTGCTGGTCACCGAGGCGCCGCCCGGCAGCCCGTCACGTGAGCGCCTCGACGCCGTGGCCGCCACCCTGGACGGCTTCGAGCTGTCCCGGCTCGACCTGCAGCAACGCCGGGAAGGCGACGTGCTCGGCGCCGCTCAGGCCGGGCGCCGCTCCAGCCTGAAGCTGCTCCAGCTGCTCGCCGACGAGGAGCTGATCGGGCAGGCCAGACAGGAAGCCACCGCCATCGTCTCGGCCGACCCGGACCTGGCCCGCCACCCCGCCCTCCGCGAAGCCATCGAGGACCTGCTGGGCGTCCAGGCCGAATACCTGGACAAGACCTAACCGGACCAGCCGGGGCGGACCAGGCCGGCCTCTTAGGCGAACACCACCAGCTGAGCCCGGTCCCGCGCGCCGAGCTTCATCATCGCCCGGGCGGCATGCGTCTTCACCGTGGACGGGCTCACGTAGATCTGCCCGGCGATCTCCTCGTTGGACAGGCCTGCCGCGATGAGGCCCAGCACCTCGCGTTCCCGGTCAGTCAGGTCCTCCATGCCGCGCACCGGCCGGGCATCCCTGGTCCGGGCGGCGAACTCGGCGATCAGCCGCCTGGTCACCCCCGGGGACAGCAGTGCCTCGCCCGCCGCGACCGTCCGCACCGCCCGGATCAGCTCGGCCGCGTCGGTGTCCTTGACCAGGAACCCCGCCGCCCCGGACCGCAGTGCGGCGAAGATGTACTCGTCCAGCTCGAAGGTGGTCAAGATGATCACGTGCACGGCCCGCAGCGCGGGATCGGCGGCGATCTTCCGGGTGGCCTCGATGCCGTCCAGCCCGGGCATCCGGATGTCCATCAGCAGCACGTCCGGCTTCTGCGCGGGCCGCCAGCCGGACCGCTTCGGCGCCGTCGGCAGCCTCGCCGACCACGGTGATGTCATCCTCGGCATCGAGCAGGGCGGCGAAGCCGGACCGGACCAGGGCCTGGTCGTCGGCCAGCGCGGCCCGGATGACGCCGCTCATGTCGGGAGACGGGCCAGGACCCGGAACCCGCCGCCGGGCCTGGGCCCCGCGTCCAGCGTGCCGCCGAGGGCGCGGGCCCGTTCGGTCATGCCCGGCCACGCCGTTCCCGGGCCGCGGCGGTGCCGCCGCGGCCCGGCCGTCGTCGTCGACCTCGATCGTGAGCGCGTCCGGGTCGTAACACAGGCGGACGGTGGCCGCCCGGCCGCCGGAATGACGGACGGTGTTGGTCAGCGCCTCCTGGACGATGCGGTACGCGGCCGCGTCCACCCCCGCCGGCACCGGCCGGGGGACTCCCTCCTGCTCGACCGTGACCGCTATCCCGGCGGTCCTGGTGTGCGCGGCCAGCTCCCCCAGGCGGTCCAGGCCCGGGCTCGGGACCAGCGGGGGGTCCGCGCCGTCGGCCCGGAGCACCCCGAGCACGGACCGCAGCTCGCCCAGCGCCTGCCTGCTCACCTCGTGGATGGCGGTCAGCGCCTCGCGGGCTCGTTCCGGCTGCCGGTCCATCAGGTGCAGCGCGGTATTGGCTTGCACGTTGATCACCGAGATGTTGTGCGCCACCACGTCGTGCAGGTCCCGGGCGATGGCCAGCCGCTCCTCGCATGGCCCGGCGCCGCGTCTCCTCGGCCTGGCGGTTCCTGACGGCGACGGCCCGCTGGTTGCGCACCCGGATCAGCTCCGCGACCGACAGCAGCGTGATCAGCCCGGCCAGCAGCCCCAGCGCGAAGACCGCCGTCGTGTGCCCGCGCGTGCCGATCAGCCAGGGCGGCCACACCGAGACCAGGTAGCCGGCCACCAGGGACGCGATCGCCGCCGCGCGCTTGCGGTACACGACCGCGTTGATGAACGCGGCGATCAGCACGAACCACGCCACCGGCCAGCCCTGCGCCGCGCCGCCGGCGCCGCCGCGCCCAGCGCCGCCGCCAGAGCGACGCCCAGCACGGGGACCGGGTAGCGCCGCCGGGCCAGTAGCGCCGCGCCGCCCGCGGCCAGCAGCAGGCAGGCCGCCAGGCCCGGGCCGCCGCTGGCCGTGGTGGGCCGCCGCGGCCAGCCAGACGGCCGACCTGCGCGGCGGCCACGGCCGCCGCCAGAGCGGCGTCGGCCGCCCACCGCCGGGCCGGGGAGGAGGACGGAGAGCCGGAGGAGACTGACGTAATCATCGCTGATTCGAAGGTACCCGCCGGTCAGCGCGCCAGGCATCGTCCTCGGGCCGGCTTCCCACGGGCCCGGCTACTCCCCGCGGACGACGCAACGACTGGCTGCTCAGCCGACGACGCGCGGCGGCCGGGCCCGCCACACGATGGCGGGCATGGCAATCTATCCAAGCCCACGGGCTCACCAAGCGATTCGGTTCCGTCCGGGCGGTCGACGATCTCAGCTTCAGCGTGGAGCGCGGGTCGGTGACCGGGTTCCTCGGCCCGAACGGCGCCGGGAAGACCACCACCCTGCGCATGCTGCTCGGCCTGGTCACCCCCGACGCCGGAACCGCCACCATCAGCGGGCGTGTCTACGCCGAGCTGCCCGAGCCGCTGCACCAGGTCGGGGCGGTCCTGGAGGCGTCCAGTTTCCATCCGGGCCGCACCGCCCGCAGCCACCTGCGCATCCAGGCCCTGGCCGCCGCCGCCGACCCGGGCCGCGTCGACGACGTGCTGGATGTGGTCCAGCTGACCCCGGCCGCGACCGGCGGTCGGCGGGTTCTCCCTCGGCATGCGCCAGCGGCTGGGCCTGGCCACCGCGCTGCTGGCCAACCCGGAGATCCTCATCCTGGACGAGCCGGCCAACGGCCTGGACCCCGAGGGCGTGCACTGGCTGCGCGGCCTGCTGCGCAGTTTCGCCGCCGAGGGCGGCACCGTGCTGGTGTCCAGCCACATGCTGGCCGAGACGGCGCAGACCGTCGACTCGGTGGTGATCATCGACCACGGCCGCCTGGTCACGCAGGCCCCGCTCGCCTCGCTGACCGTGCACGACGACCTCGAGGACGCGTTTCTCCGGCTCACCGGCCACCCATCGGTTAAGGAGGCATGGAAATGATCCGGCAGATCCGCATCGAGCTGCTCAAGCTGGTCACCGTCCGGCTCAGCTACGGCCTGCTGGCCGCCGCGCGTCGCGCTCACCGGCATCTTCTCGGCCATCGAGGCGTCCCGGGCCGGGAAGGTCAGCTCGGTCGCGCCGCTGAACACCTACCCCGGCCTGAGCACGATCGTCACCGGCGGCGTGTGGGGCCTGCTCCTCGGCGCGGTGCTCGGGGTCACGATCACCAGCGGCGAGTTCCGGCACCAGACCGCGACCCTCACCTACCTGGCCACCCCGAACCGGACCCGGGTGCTGGCGGCCAAGATGGTCACGGCCGCCGCCGGAGGCGCGGTGTTCGGCCTGGCCGTCTACCTGATGGCCGCCGGCGTCGGGCTCGGCCTTCGTGGCCGCGCACCGCTATCCCGTCTCGATCGGCCCGGCGACCTTCGTCCGCTACGGGCTCGGCCACCTGGCAGGCGGCGCACTGCTCGGCTGCCTCGGCGCGGTGCTCGGGTCGCTGGTCCGCTCCCAGCTCGCCGCCGTCATTGCCGTCTTCGTCTGGTCGATCATCCTGGAGTCGCTGATCGGCGGGCTGTTCACCTCGATCCGCCCCTACCTGCCCTACACGGCAGGCGACTACCCTGGCCGGCACCGCCCTGGGCGCGGCCGGGTTCGGCCCCGCGCACGGGGTCAGCGGCGGCGCCCCGCTGCCGTTCGCGGCCGCCACCGCGCTGCTGGCCGGCCTGGCCGTGGCCTGGCCTTCGTGGCCGCGCGGACCACGGTGCGCCGGGACGTCGCCTGACCCCAGCGTGCACACTTGAGGGGTGGCACGCGTGATCGCTGGCGAGGCGGGCGGGAGGCGGCTGGCCGTCCCGGTCGGCCGGGACACCCGGCCGACGAGCGACCGCGCCAGGGAAGGGCTGTTCGCCACCATCGTCTCGATAGCGGGATCGATCACCGGGGCGCGCGTGCTCGACCTGTACGCGGGATCCGGCGCGGTCGGCCTGGAGGCCCTGTCCCGGGGCGCCGGGCATGTGCTGCTGGTGGAGTCCGGCGCCCGCGCCGCCCGCGTCATCCGGGAGAACATCGAGGCGATCGGCCTGGCCGGCGCCGAGGTGGTCACCGACCGGGTGGAACGGGTGCTCGCCCGCGGACCGGACCCCGCGGCGAACGGCGGCCGCTACGACATCGTCTTCGCCGACCCGCCCTACGCGCTGGCGGGCGAGGAGGTGTCCGGGATGCTGACGGCGCTCGCAGGCCGGGGCTGGCTGGCGCCGGGCGCGCTGGTGATCGTGGAGCGCGCCACCCGGTCCGGGCCGGTCAGCTGGCCCTCGGGTTTCGTGCCGTACCGGTCCCGCCGATACGGTGAAGCAACCTTCTGGTACGCCTGGCCGAGGGGGTCCCCGCCCCCAGGGGGTCTGGGGGGACGGAGTCCCCCCAGGATCGGGGGGGTCCCCGGGGGGGTCGTCCCCCCGGGAGAATCACTGAAAGGGGTGGCATCGCTTGCACCGCGTCGTCTGTCCGGGTTCCTTCGATCCCGTCACCAACGGGCATCTCGACATCATCGGCCGTGCCTCGGGGCTGTACGACGAGGTGGTCGTGGCCGTACTGATCAACGTGACCAAACGCGGCCTGTTCACGGTGGACGAGCGGGTCGAGATGCTCGGCGAGGTGACCGCCCACTACGGCAACGTCAAGATCGACCGGTTCCACGGCCTGCTGGTGGACTTCTGCGCGGCCAACGGCATCACCGCCGTGATCAAGGGCCTGCGGGCGGTCAGCGACTTCGAGTACGAGATGCAGATGGCGCAGATGAACTACCGGATGGCCAAGGTCGAGACGCTGTTCATGACGACCAACCCGCTGTACTCCTTCCTCAGCTCCAGCCTGGTCAAGGAGATCGCGAGGTACGGCGGGGACGTCGGCGGGCTGGTCCCCGACGCGGTCCTGTCCCGGCTGCGTGCTCGCCTGGCCGAGGAATGAGCCATCCAGCGGCGCGGACGCCCGGGAATCGGGCCTGGGAATCAGCCCGGAATCGGGCCCGGGAATCAGACAGAGCCCGGTCAAGTTGGGATTACCGCGCACCGCCGGTAGGCTGGGCGCTCGGTTCCGCGATAGCTACATACACGAGTACACTCCCATGCCCAACACACGCACGAACGCGCCTCGCGGCGCGCTTGTCTTTGATATGCGCACGCTCGGCCGCCAGGCCGGTTCCTCGCGGACGCAGCAGCTGACCGTTCCGGCCCCGGACGACCTGCGTCTCGAGCTCGCCAGGGTACCGGTCGGTGCCGACGTGCACCTTGACGTCAGGTTCGAGGCCGTGACCGAGGGCGTGCTGGTCACCGGGTCGGCGACCGCGCCGCTGGCGGGCGAGTGCGCCCGCTGCCTGACCCCGCTGACCAGCACGGTCACGGCCAGCTTCACCGAGCTCTACCTTTACGCCGACGGATCCCGCCGCCCGCACGACAAGCACGACAAGCACGACAAGCACGAGCAGAGCACGGCAAGCACGACCGGCATGACAGCCGCGAATGGTTTGACGAGAACACCGAGCAGGACGACGAGGAGCTCCACTACCTCGACGGCGACCTGCTGGACCTGGAGCCGGCCCTGCGGGACGCGGTAGTGCTCGCGCTGCCGATGTCACCGCTGTGCCGGGAGGACTGCCCGGGGCTGTGCGTCGAGTGCGGCGTGCCGGCTGGCCGACGCGGGCCCGGACCACGGGCACGAAGACGCACCGGACCCGCGCTGGGCCGGCCTGAAGCAGTTCAACGACCAAGCAACGCGGCGCGCCGGCGCCATCGACCTACAGGAGGGCTGACGTGGCCGTTCCCAAGCGGAGAATGTCCCGCAGCAACACCCGATCGCGACGCTCGAACTGGAAGGCCACCGCGCCTGCGCTGGTGAGCTGCCCGCAGTGCCACGAGCCCAAGCTGTCGCACGTGGCCTGCCCGACCTGCGGCACGTACCGGCGCCGTCAGGTCCTCAACCCGTCCTGAGCGGGGCGCGATGGGCGTCGTGAGCCAGGCCTGGGACGGGGGCAACGCCGGACGGGATCCTGCCGAACTCCGGCATGCGCTCGGCGTGCCCATCATGCCCAAGTCGCTGGAGCGCGCGCTGACGCACCGCTCCTACGCCTACGAGAACTCCAACCCGCCCACCAACGAGCGGCTGGAGTTCCTCGGTGACTCGGTTCTCGGGCTGGTCGTCACCGACACGCTGTTCCGCGGCTACCCGAACCTGCCCGAGGGACAGCTGGCCAAGCTGCGCGCGGCCGTGGTCCAGATGCGTGCCCTGGCCGAGGTGGCGGCCCGGGAGCTGAGCCTGGGCTCCTACGTCAAGCTGGGCCGGGGCGAGGAGGTGACCGGCGGCCGGAAGAAGCCCTCGATCCTCGCCGACACGCTGGAGGCGATCATCGGGGCGGTCTATATCGACTGCGGCCTGGCCGAGGCCAGCGCGCTGGTCCACCGCCTGTTCGACCCGGTCATCGCCAACGCGGCCGAGCTGGGCGCCGGCCTGGACTGGAAGACGTCGCTGCAGGAACTGACCGCGGCCCAGATGCTCGGGGTGCCCGACTACCAGGTCGAGGAGAGCGGGCCGGACCACCAGAAGTCGTTCCGGGCCGTGGTCCGGGTCGGCGGGCGGGAGCTCGGCTCCGGCGAGGGCCGGACCAAGAAGGAGGCCGAGCAGCACGCGGCCGAGGCGGCCTGGAAGGCGATCAGCGCGGAATCCTCAGGCCCGCAGCCCGGCGGCCGACCAGGCCGATGGCGACGAAGAGGCGCCCGGGCGCTGAGGTCATGCCCGAGCTACCCGAAGTCGAGACCGTCCGGCGCGGACTGGAACATCACGTCGCCGGCCGGGCCATCGAGACCGTCCGCGTCCTGCACCCGCGCGCCGTGCGCCGGCATCTGGCGGGCCCGGCCGACTTCGAGGCCGCGCTGGCCGGGCGCAGCCTGGACGGCGTCAAGCGCCGCGGCAAGTACCTGTGGCTGTCGGTGGGCGAGGACGCCCTGCTCGCGCACCTGGGCATGAGCGGGCAGCTCCTCGTCGGCGAGCCCGGCCGGCCGGTCTCCCCGCACGTGCGGATCTGGTTCACCTTCGCCGATTCCGGTCCTGATCTGCGCTTCACCGACCAGCGGACGTTCGGGCACATGTGCGTGGTGCAGGGCGGGGCCGAACTCCCCGCCCTGATCGCGCACATCGCCCCCGACCCGTTCGAGCCGGCCTTCGACCCCGCCGCGGTGGCCCAGCGGCTGCGCAAGCGGCACACCGGGGTCAAGCGTGCCCTGCTCGATCAGTCGCTGATCAGCGGCGTCGGCAACATCTACGCCGACGAGGCGCTGTGGCGGGCCGGCCTGCACTGGGCCCGCCCCACGGAAACCCTGAACGGCCCGGAGGTCAGCCGCCTCCTGGCGGCGGTGCGCGAGGTCCTCGGCGAGGCGCTGACCGCAGGCGGGACCAGCTTCGACAGCCTGTACGTCAACGTCAACGGGGAGAGCGGCTACTTCGACCGGTCACTCGCGGTATACGGGCGGGAGGGCCTGCCGTGCCGCAGGTGCGGCACGCCGGTCCGGCGCGACCCGTTCATGAACCGGTCCGCCTACAGCTGCCCGCAGTGCCAGCCCCGGGTTTAGGGATCCCCGCCGGCCCGCTGGTGAGCTGGTAAAAACCCCTTGTTGCGGGTGATACGGTAGATAACCGGGTCCGGAAGGGCCCTCAACTTGACCAGCAAACGCCTGGGTGGGAAACTAGGAACCGTTGATTGCGCGCGCGAGTTCGCGTGTGTTAAGTATGTGCCCACTCTGGTCACTCAGCGTGGAGGACCTTTAGCAATGGCGAAGGCTCTATTCGGCCACGTCGGCGGTCCCGATCCCCGCATGGTTTCCGAGATGCGCCGCCTCCAGCAGCGAGTACGGGACCTGGAAGCCGAGCTTGTCCGGCTCCAGGAAGAGAACGACTCGCTCACGGTAGAGGCTGCCCGCGCGGACGACATGCTGGTGCCGGACCGCGAACCCGCGCTCGCCTGAGCGCTGGCCGCGAGGAAAAAGGACAAAGACGAATCAGGGGCGTCCGTAACGGCGCCCCTCTTCGTTGTTATCGCCTCGTGATAGGCGGTATTGCCCCGGGGGGACGACCCCCCGGGATCCCCCCGCTCTTGGGGGGAAACCTTTTCCCCCAAACCCCCTCGGGGGGCACGCGGAACCTAGCTGCAGTTCGCCGTTTCGGACGCTGCGGGGCGGTAAGGTGCGTGGAGCGAGAGGAGGGGCCTGCACGTGTACCTGAAGAGCCTCACTCTGCGCGGTTTCAAGTCATTCGCCTCGGCCACCAGCCTGCGGCTCGAGCCGGGCATCACCTGCGTGGTCGGCCCGAACGGCTCCGGCAAGTCCAACATCGTCGACGCCTTGTCCTGGGTCATGGGCGAGCAGGGCGTCAAGTCGCTGCGCGGCGGGAAGATGGAGGACGTCGTCTTCGCCGGCACCACCTCCCGCGCGCCGCTGGGCCGGGCCGAGGTGACGCTCACCATCGACAACAGCGACGGTGCCCTGCCCATCGATTACGCCGAAGTCACCATCAGCCGCCTGATGTTCCGGTCCGGGCAGAGCGAGTACGCCATCAACGGCGACCACTGCCGCCTGCTCGACGTGCAGGAGCTGCTGTCCGACTCGGGCATGGGCCGCGAGATGCACGTGATCGTCGGCCAGGGCCAGCTCGACGACATCCTGCACGCGGGCCCCGAGGCCCGCCGCGCCCTGATCGAGGAAGCCGCCGGGGTGCTCAAGCACCGCAGGCGCAAGGAGAAGGCGCTGCGCAAGCTCGAGGCAATGCAGGCCAACCTCACCCGCCTGGTCGACCTCACCGCCGAGCTGAGCCGCCGGCTCAAGCCGCTCGGCCGGCAGGCCGAGATGGCCAGGAAGGCGGCCGTCATCCAGGCCGAGCTGCGGGACGCCCGGCTGCGGCTGCTCGCCGACGACTACGTGACGCTGGCCGCGGAACTGCAGCGCGACGAGGCGGACGAGGCGGCCGCCGTGGCCCGGCGCACCGCCCTGGAGCAGGAGCTGGCCCAGGCCCGGCGGCAGGAGACCAGCCTGGATCAGGCCGCACAGCAGGCCGCGGCCACCCTGGCCCGCGCCCAGGAGACCTGGTTCGCGCTGTCCTCGCTGGCCGAACGGCTGCGCAGCACGCAGCACCTGGCCGCGCAGCGGCACAGCCTGCTGACCGAGCAGGCCGACCCGGAGCGTCCCGGCCGCGACCCCGACGAGCTGGACCGCCAGGCCGCCGAGCTGCGCGACGAAGAACACGAACTGACCGCCCGGCTGGAGGCCGGCCGCAAGCTCCTGTCCGCGGCGGCCGCCGAGCGCTCCGCGGCCGAGGCCGAGCTCACCGCGGCCGAACGCCGGATCGCCGAGGGCGCCAGGGCCGCGACGGCCCGGGCCGGCCAGCTGGCCCGGCTGCGCGAGCAGGCCGGCGCCGCCGCCAGCCGCTGCGCCGCCGCCCAGGAGGAACTGGACCGGCTGGCCGTCTCCGCCGCGGCGGCCCGGGAGCGGGCCGAGCTCGCGCAGCAGGAGTACGACCAGGTGCGCGTCGTGGCCGGCGGCGGAGACGACGACCGTAGCGAGCTGGCCGCCGCACACGAGCAGGCCGCCCGCACCCTCTCTGAATATGCCGAACGAACCGTGGTGGCACGCACCGCCGAACGCGGAGCAGCCAGCGAACTGGCCGCCCGGCACGCGCGGGCCGAAGCGCTGGCCGAAGCCGCGCGCCGGGGCGCCGACGCCTCCGCGGCCCTGCTCGCCGACCCGGGCCGCTTCGGCGGGGTACTCGGTCCGTTCGCCGAGCGGCTGGCGGTGGCCGAGGGCTACGAGGTGGCCATCGCCGCCGCCCTGGGCGCCGCCGCCGACGCGGTCGCGGTGGCCGGCCTGGACGCCGCGGCCGAGATCCTGGCCATCCTCCGCCGCGACGACGCGGGCAGCGCCGGCCTGGTCATCGCCGCCGCCTTCGCCGATGCCTGCGAAGAACCCCCCGCACCCCCAGCCGTCCCGCAGGGCCCGGGACCGTTCCCGGCCGCCGCGCTGGTACGAGCCCCAGACGGGCTGAAGTCAGTTGCGGGGGCCCTGCTCCTCGACGTGGTGGTCACCCATGACCTGGCGCAGGCACGCCGCATCGTTCGGGAAAATCCCCGTCTTAAGGCCGTGACCAGGGCCGGCGACCTGCTCGGCCCGCACTGGGCCCAGGGCGGCGGCGCGCGGCCCCAGAGCCTGCTCGAGCTGCGGGCGGCCGCGGACGAGGCGGCCGCCGGGCTGGCCGAAGCCGAGCAGCGGTGCGAGGCGGCGGCGCGCGAACTGGCGATCGCGGCCGAGGCCGAGGAGGCGTCCCGGCAGTCCGTGGCCGGAACGCTGGTGCGCAGGCAGGAGGCCGACGCGGCGGCGGCGGAGATCTCCGGACGGCTCGGCCGGCTGGCCGGCGCGGCCCGGGCCGCGCGGGAGGAGGCCGACCGGCTCGACGGCACGATCGAGGCGGCCCGCCTCGCGGCCGAGCAGGGCCTGGCCGCTCTGGCCCGGCTCCGGCAGGACCTCGCGGCGGCCGAGGAGGCGGCCGATGAGCCCGCCGAGCCGGAGGAAGAGGCCGCTTACCTGAGGGAGGGCCTCGCCGAGCGCTGCGCCGCGGCCCGGGACGCCGAGATGGAGGCCCGTCTCGAGGTCCGCACCGCCGAGGAGCGGCTGCGGGCGATCAGCGGCCGGGCCGACTCGCTGGCCGCGGCCGCGGCCGCCGAGCGGCAGGCGCGCGAGCGGGCCGCGCAGCGCCGCGCCCGGCGCGCCGCCCAGGCCGCCGTGGCCCGCGCCGTCGCGCTGGGCGCGCGGTACGCGGTCGAGGCCGCCGAGCGGTCGGTGACGGCGGCCCAGGCCCTCCGCGCCGAGGCGGAGGCGGCCAGCGCGGGCGGCGCCGGCGAGCTGAAGGCCGTCCGGGCCCGGGTCCGCGATCTGGCCGCCGACCTGGACACCGTGGTGAACACGGCCCACGGAACCGAGATGGCCCGCGCCGAGCACCGGCTGCGGCTGGTCCAGCTGTCCGAGCACGCGCTGGAAGAGTTCGGCATCGAGACCGGCACCTTGGTGGCCGAGTACGGCCCGGAGGCCCCGGTGCCGGTCCCCGGTGACGAGGCGGCCCTGCCCTCTCGCTACGACCGGGCCGAGATCGAGCGGCGGGCCGCCGACGCCCAGCGCCAGCTCGACCGGCTCGGCAAGGTCAACCCGCTGGCCCTGGAGGAGTACGCCGCGCTGACCGAACGCCACACGTTCCTCGCCGCCCAGCTGGACGACCTGCGCAAGACCCGGCGCGACCTGCTCACCGTGGTCAAGGAGGTCGACGACCGGGTGCAGGAGGTGTTCGCGTCCGCGTACGCCGACACCGCCCGCGAGTTCGAGCAGCTGTTCTCCCGGCTGTTCCCCGGCGGCCAGGGCAACCTGGTTCTCACCGAGCCGGACGACATGCTGGCCACCGGGATCGAGATCGAGGCCCGGCCGCCGGGCAAGAAGGTCAAGCGGCTCTCGCTGCTGTCCGGCGGGGAGCGGTCGCTGACCGCCATCGCCTACCTGTTCGCGATCTTCATGGCCCGCCCGTCGCCCTTCTACGTGCTGGACGAGGTCGAGGCGGCCCTGGACGACACCAACCTGCAGCGCCTGCTCGGCGTCTTCGAGGAGCTGCGGGAGAGTTCCCAGCTCATCGTCATCACCCACCAGCGGCGCACGATGGAAGCGGCCGACGCCCTGTACGGCATCACGATGCGCGGCGACGGCGTATCCACCGTGATCAGCCAGCAGCTCGCCACGCGGCAGCCCGCCTGAGCCTGGGCCCCCTGGCCCCCTGGGTTACCGGGCCCCCTGGCTGGCCAGCCCCAGGGCGGCCATGCGGCCGGAATGCGCGTCGGTGAGCTTGGCGAACATCCGGCCGATCTTGCCGAGCTGCGCCGGGTCGCCGCCGACGAGCAGGCGGGCCAGCGCCTCGCGTTCCGCGGCTATCCGCTGGGCCTGGCCGAGCGCCTCGCCTACCAGGCGGCGGGCCCACAGCGCCAGCCGGCCGGCGACCGAGGGGTCGGCCGTGATCGCCTCGCGCACCCGGGCGATCACGAAATCGGCGTGGCCGGTATCGGCCAGCACCTCGGTCACGAGGGCCTGGGTCGGCGGGTCGAGCAGGTCCGCGACCGTACGGTAGAAGTCAGCCGAGATGCCGTCGCCGACATAGGCCTTGACCAGCCCTTCGAGCCAGTCGGCGGGCCGGGTCCTGGCGTGGAACGCGTCCAGCGCCTGCACGAACGGCTGCATGGCGGTGCTCGGGTCGACGTCGAGTTCCTCGAGGCGGCGCAGCAGCCGGCGGAAGTGGCCGTATTCGGCCACGGCCATCTCGGCCAGTGCCATCTTGTCGGCCAGGGACACCGCGATGGCCGCGTCGTCGTTCAGCCGGAAGAAGCCGCTCAGCGTCGCGTAGGCGAGCATCCCGAGCAGGTCGACCACGCCGTCCGCATGCTCACTGCCTTGGTGCAGCTCGGTCTCGGTCACCGGTGGCCCGGGGCGTGAGCATCCAGCATGTCCTGGAGTATATGCCCGGGTCCCGGCCGGTACTATTGGCGAGGCAAAAGGAGACCGATGGCAAAGCGTCGCACCGTCCTGAAGGGTTCCCCTGTCTTCTGGCTGTTCCTGAAGTTCGTCCTGCTCGGCCCGGCGCTGCGGCTGCTGTTCCGGCCCAAGGTCACCGGCCTGGAGTACATCCCGCGCGAGGGCGGCGCCATCATCGCGTCCAATCACATGTCCTTCCTGGACGGGCTGCTGCTGCCGCTGGTGGTCCCGCACCGCCGGGTCATGTACCTGACCAAGGTCAAGTACATCGACAAGCCGGTGCTGCGCTGGTTCCTGACCGGGGCCGGCGTCATACCGGTCGCGACCGACGACGCGGGCACGGCCCGGGGCACGGTGACGGCGGCGGTCCAGGCCGTGCACGACGGCCGGCTCGTCGGGATCTTCCCCGAGGGGACGCGTTCGCCGGACGGCCGGCTGCACCGGGGGAAGACCGGGGTGGCCAGGATCGCGCTCGAATCGGGCGCGCCGGTGATCCCGGCCGGGATCACCGGCACCGATCGCGCCTTCCCGCGCGGGGCCAAGCTGCCCCGCCCGCACGCGGTGCGCATCGCGTTCGGGCCGCCCGTCAGGTTCGCCGTCCCCGGCATCGAGGCGAAGGACCCATCGCTGAACCGGGCCGTCACCGACCAGGTGATGGCGGCCATCCGCCTGCTGTCCGGGCAGGAAGTAGCCGAGGTCACCCCCGCGGCCTGAGCGCGGTCCGCCCCGGGCTGGGTCAACCCCCTAAGACCATCTAACGGCTGTTCAGAAGGGGACTTTAGGCCCTGGAACCACCCCCGCCCCACGGCCCACGATTCTTCTTAGGCCGTCTAGGTCGCTTGCTGGAAGTCCGTGGAGTGGGCAATGACGTCACAGGCGCATGTCGTGATCATCGGCGGCGGGGCCACCGGCGCGGGCGTCGCCCATGACCTCGCCCTGCGCGGTCTGCGCGTCACCCTGCTGGAGCGCGGCGAGCTCACCTCGGGCACCACCGGCCGGCATCACGGGTTGCTGCACAGCGGTGGCCGTTACGCGGTCGGTGACCAGGAGGCGGGGATCGAGTGCATCAGGGAGAACCAGACCCTCCGCCGGATCGCGCCCGGCTCGTTCGAGGAGAACGGCGGCCTGTTCGTCGCACTGACCGACGAGGACATGGACCACCTGAAGCCGTTCCTGGACGCGTGCGAGGCCTGCGGCATCCCGGCCACCGTGCACTCCGCCGAGGCGGCGCGCCAGATGGAGCCCAGCCTCAATCCGCAGGTCAAGGTGGCGGTCGAGGTGCCGGACGCAACCGTCGACCCGATGCGGCTGGTCCTGCGGTTCTTCGCCACCGCCCGGCGCAATGGCGCCGACCTGCGGACCTTTACCGAGGTCACCGGCCTGGCCTGCACGGCCCGCACGGTCTCCGGCGTGCTGGCCCGTGACCTGGTGACCGAGCGGGACTACGAGCTCACGGCCGACCTGGTGGTCAACGCGGCCGGGCCCTGGTCCGGGCAGATCGGCCAGATGGCCGGCGTGACGGTGCCGATGCGGCTGTCGCCCGGCGTGCTGCTGGCCGTCAGGGGGCGGTTCTGCGGCCGGGTCCTGAACCGGCTGCACAAGTCCGCCGACGGCGACATCATCGTCCCGCAGCGCGGGCTGTCCGTCGTGGGGACCACCTCGTGGGTGGTGGATGATCCGGATGTCCCGCCGGTGCCGGCCGAACACGTGGCGCGGATGTACGCCGAGGGATCCAAGCTCGTCCCCGCCATCGCCGGGGCGGAGCGCCGCTCGGCCTGGTCGGCCGTGCGCCCGCTGGTCGGCGGCGGCGCGGCGGACACCGGCCGGGAGCTGTCCCGGACGTTCCAGTGCTTCGACCACAAGCAGACCGAGGGCGTGGAAGGCCTGGTGACGATCACCGGCGGCAAGTCCACCACGCTGCGCGCGATGGCCGAGACGGCCGCCAACGTGGTCTGCGCGAAGCTGGGCATCGACGCCACCTGCCGGACGGCCGGGACGATCCTGGCGCCGCATGGGGCCTACTACACCGAACGAGGCGAGCGCTATGACCGAGACTGAACAGCAAGCTCCCGCCCAGGTGCGCAGGTTCCGGATCACCCGGCAGCGGCATGGCGCCGCGCGGCCGCGGGTCGAGGAGTTCGACGTGGCCGTCGGGCCCGACACCACGCTGCTGGAAGCGCTGCGTGAGATCCGCAGCCACCAGGACCGGTCGCTGACCCTGCGGTACTCGTGCTGCCATGCGTCCTGCGGCACCTGCGGCATGCGGGCCAACGGGCAGGAAGTCCTCGCCTGCGTCACCCCCCTGGCCAGCCTCGGCCGCGGGCCCATCGCGGTCCAGCCGCTGGCCAACGCCCGGGTCGAGCACAACCTCGTCGTCGACATGCGCGATCTGTACGAGAGCCTCGAGCCGACCGGGCGCCCGCTGATCAGGCAGGACGAGCAGCTGGCCGGCCAGGACTCGCCCGGCCCCTCCTTCGCCCGGTACGAGGACTGCATCGAATGCGGGCTGTGCGTGTCGGCGTGCCCGATCACCGGGTCGGATCCGCTCTACCTGGGCCCGGCGGCGCTGGCCGCGGCCTGGCGCACGGTGGCCGAGCCACGGGGCGCCGACCCGTTGCGGGTGCTCGCCTGGGCGGACGACGAGCAGGGCTGCTGGCGCTGTCACGCCAGCTTCGAGTGCACCGAGGTCTGCCCGTCCGGAGTCGATCCGGCCGGCGCGGTGCTGGCGCTGCGGCAGGAGCTGACCCG
This sequence comes from uncultured Actinomycetes bacterium, assembly GCA_963801155.1. Taxonomy (GTDB): domain Bacteria; phylum Actinomycetota; class Actinomycetes; order Streptosporangiales; family Streptosporangiaceae; genus Palsa-504. Next base: position 152,349 of record CAWDEB010000027.1, on the reverse strand, counting down.
GCGCAAGCTCGGCCAGATCACCAGGCGAGGAAGGCACCGGCGATGAGCGCGACGGCAGGGACCGGGCGGACCCGACCGCCGGCGCAGCGTCCGTTGCGGGGCCCGCTGCGGGGTACGGGCGGCTGGGCCCGGGGCCGTCATCTCGGCTCGCTGGCCTTCCTCACCAACCGCGTCACCGGGCTGCTGCTGATCGCCTACCTGTACCTGCACCTCGGCGTGCTCTACCTCCTCACCGAGGGCGCCGGGTCATGGGCGAGCGTGCTCCATCTGTTCAAGAATCACTACTTCCTGGCCTTGGAGTCACTGCTGATCCTCTTCATCCTGGTGCATGGGCTCAACGGGCTCCGCCTCGCCCTGGTGGGGACCGGTGTGGGTGTACGCCACCACAGGGTCTGGTTCACGACCGCGATGTCGGTGAGCGCGGGCCTGTACGTGGTGGTGGTACTGGCCATGTTTGGAGTGATATGAATGTCCTGGAAAGCTCTGAGGTGATACGAGATGGTCGCTGACCTCAAGGAAGTCCGTCAGCCATCTCCGAGCCAGCGGGGGCGAGGCGGGACTACGGCCTGGATCCTTCAAGTCGTTTCCGGCGTGCTGCTGGTGGTGCTGCTCGGCGTGCACATCGTCACGCAGCACTTCGTCGTCAAGGGCGGGCTGCGTGACTATGCGCAGGTCGTCAGCTATCTCTCCAATCCGGTCGTGCTGGCCGTCGAGAGCTTGTTCGTGGTGGTGCTGATCTGGCACGCCATGCTCGGGCTGCGCGCGGTGCTGCTCGACTTCGGGTTCGGCCGCCGCGGTCAGGCCTGGGTCACCTACGGCGTGACGTTGCTCGGCGCCCTCACCGCCGGGTACAGCTTCTGGCTCATCGCCGCGATCGCGGCCAGGGGCTGACGGTACCCGGCATGACATTGACGACCCGCGCGACCCGCATCCCAGGCGGACGTGCTGACTACCGGCCGATGCCGATCACCGACCCTCCTCCTGCTAGGAGTCAGCATGGACGCTGAATTCTTCCGGGCCTGGATAACGTGTGCCGCCGAGGTCATCCAGGCCAACCGCGACCACCTGACCCAGCTGGACGCCGCGATCGGCGACGCCGATCACGGCATCAACCTCGCCCGCGGCTTCACCGCGGTGCTGCACACCCTGGACGCCCAGAATCCGGGAGTGGCGGCCGCCGCGACGCCCGGAAGGATCCTGGCCGTCACCGGTGCCACCATCATCTCCGAGGTGGGCGGGGCCGCCGGGCCGCTGTACGGCACGGCCTTCCGCCGGGCCGGGTAAAGCCCTGGGCAAGGCGGCCGACGTGGACCTGCCCGCGCTATCCGCCGCGCTGGAGGCGGCGCTGGCGGGGGTGCAGGAACTCGGCGCCGCCCGCGAGGGCGACAAGACCATGGTCGACGCGCTCGCGGCGGCGACCAAGGTCTTCCGCAACGCGATCGCGACGGGGGCGTCGCCGGCCGACGCGCTGTCCATGCTCGCGGCCGCCGCCTCGGCCGCCGCGGTCGCCACCATTCCCATGCAGGCGCTGAAGGGCCGGGCCAGCTACCTGGGACCGCGCAGCGTCGGCCACGAAGACCCCGGGGCCGCCTCGGCCGCGCTCATCCTCGGCGCCCTGCGGGACGCCGCCCGGACGGCGCCGATGACGGTGCCTGGCCGGGTTTGCGGGCCAGGTTAAGGGGTCGATGGCGGCTCGGCCCCCGAAGGGCCCAAAAAGGCCCCGGCGGCTCCGGCCCCTCAGGTGAGCGCGGACAGGATGACGCCGCTGCGGCCTGCGCCCAGGTCGCGGGAGATGGCGTGGGCGGCCTCGGTGACCTGGCGGGCCAGGTCGTCGCGGGTGCCGGGGGCCAGCAGCCGGCCGGCCGCGCCGACCACGCCGATCGCGCCGGCTACCACGCCGTCCCGGGACATGATGGGGGCCGCGATCCCGGCGTCGCCGACGGTGGCTTCCTGGTCTTCCACCGCGTAGCCGTGCTGGCGGACCTGGGCCAGCGCGCGGCCCAGCGCGGCCCGGGTGGTCTTGGTCTTGCCGGTCAGCGGGGCCAGGTCGGCGGCCAGCGCCCGGGTGCGCTGCGCGTCGGGCAGGCAGGCCACGATCGCGTGGCCGAGCGCGCAGGCGTGCCAGGGGATCGCCGCGCCGACCTCGAGGATCTGCACCGTGTTGTCCGGCCGGAACACGTGGTGCAGCACGATCACCCGGGATCCGGACAAGGTGGCCACCCAGACCGCCTCGCCGGCCTGGGCGGCCAGCGCCTCGGCCCACCGCATCGACCGCGCGCGCAGCTCCGACCCGTCCAGGTAGGCGTTGCCGAGCTGCAGCACGCCGGGCCCCAGGCTGTACTTGCCCGTGTCGGGGTCCTGCGCCACCAGGTCGTGGGCCTCCAGGGTGCGCAGCAGCCCGTGCACCGTCGGCTTGGCCAGCCCGACCCGCCCGGCGATCTCGGTCACCCCCAGCCGCGGCGTCCCGGACCCCAGCACACCCAGGATCTGCGCCGCACGCTGCACCGACTGGATCATGACTCCCTTTCAGCCATACCGAAAAGGCAGTTACAGGGATACCACGTAATCGCTCACTCGGCTTTATCCAGTCAAAGGTGCGTTCGACCGCCCTATGCCAGTTCTCGTATTCGACCTCGCGGCGCTCGGCATTCATGGTCGGCACCCACTGCGCCGCGCGGTGCCAGTTACGGCGCAGCACCTCTAGGTCGGGCCAATAGCCGACGGCCAGCCCGGCGGCGTACGCGGCTCCGAGCGAGACGGTCTCGATGGCCATCGGCCGCATGACGGGAATGTTGAGGACGTCAGCGATGAACTGCATGAGGAGGTTGTCGGCGGTCATGCCGCCGTCTACTTTGAGCGCCTTCAGCGCGAGCCCGGTGTCGGCGTTCATCGCGTCCACGACCTCCCGGGTCTGCCAGCCAGTCGCCTCGAGGACCGCGCGGGCCAGGTGACCCTTGGTGACATACGAGGTCAGGCCCACGATGACGCCACGGGCCTCGTTGCGCCAGTGCGGCGCGAACAAGCCGGAAAACGCCGGGACGATGTAGCAGCCGCCGTTGTCATCGACCGAACGCGCGAGCGTCTCTATCTCTGCCGCCGTGCCGATCAGCCCGAGCCCGTCGCGGAACCACTGCACGAGCGCGCCGGTGATGGCGATCGAGCCCTCCAGGGCGTACACGGCGGGCTCGTTGCCGATCTTGTAGCCGACGGTGGTGAGCAGGCCGTGCGTCGAGCGGATCAGCTCGTGGCCGGTGTTGAGGAGCAAGAAGCTGCCCGTGCCATACGTGCACTTGGCGTCTCCCTGGGAGAAGCAGGTCTGCCCGAACAGCGCGGCTTGCTGGTCGCCCAGCGCGGCCGAGATGCGCACGCCGGGCAGAACCCGCCGTGCATGGCCGTATGTCTCGGCCGATGGGCGAATCTCCGGGAGCATCTGGCGTGGCACGCCGAAGATGGCCAGCAGCTCGTCGTGCCAGTTCAGGGTCGTGAGGTCCATCAGGAGGGTACGGCTGGCGTTGGTGACGTCGGTGACGTGCGTGCCGCCGTCAGGGCCGCCGGTAAGGTTCCAGATCAGCCAGCTCTCGATGGTTCCGAACAGCACGTCGCCGCGCTCGGCGCGCTGGCGCAGGCCCGGGGTGTGATCGAGTAGCCAGCGCACCTTCGGGGCGGAGAAGTACGTGGCCGGCGGCAAGCCGCAGCGCTCACGCACGATCTGCCCCTCGGCGCCGCGGGACAGCTCGTCGACGAGGGCGTCGGTGCGGGTGTCCTGCCACACGACAGCCCGGCCGACCGGCCGTCCGGTGTGGCGATCCCACAGCACGGTGGTTTCCCGCTGGTTGGCGAGGCCAAGCGCGACGACCTGGTCGGTGGTGGCTCCGGCTTGGGCGAGGGCCTCGGGCACGATGCGTTCGAGGTTGTGCCAGATCTCGACCGGGTCGTGCTCGACCCAGCCCGGCTTGGGAAAGTACTGCTTGTGCTCACGCTGCGTGACCGCGACCAGTCGTCCGCCATGGTCGAACAGGATGCACCGGGTCGAGCTAGTGCCCTGGTCCACGGCCATCACGTAGCGTTCCACCACCCCGTTCCCACCTCCTTGTGCGGAAGGCGGACGTCACCAGCGGGAGACCCCAAGGTCGCGAGAAACCGCGCGCGCCGCGTCGCGCACGTAGGTGACGAGCTTCGACTTCGGCTGTCCCTTGCCGTCACAGACGCGCTCGACGGCCCCGGATATCCCTATGGCGCCGACCACGAGTCCGCCGTGACCGCGAATCGGCAATGCCACGCTCGCTTCACCGACGGTCATTTCCTCCACCTCGGCGGCCCAGCCGGCCTCACGCACCTCGGCCAGCGCGCGGGCGAGCGCCCTGGCTGAGGTAATTGTACGCCGGGTGTATGGCTCCAGCAGGTCCTGGCTGAGCGCGGCCGCGGCGTTCGCGTCGTAGGCCAGCAGTACCTTGCCAAGCGCGCTGGCGTGCAGCGGCAGCAGTGCGCCGACGTCCAGTGTCTGCAGCGTGTCATCGGGCCGGAAGACATGGTGGACGACGAGTACCTTGCCCTCGAGCAGGGTGCCAAGCCGCACCGCCTCGCCGCTGCGTGCTGCGAGCGCATCCGCCCAGTTGATCGCGCGCGATCGCAACTCGTTGACGTCAAGGTAACTGGTGCCCAGGTGAAGCAGCCATGCCCCGAGCTGGTACTTGCCGGTCTCGTCATCCTGCTCGACAAAGCCGACGCCCTGGAGCGTCCGCAAGATGCCGTGGGCGGTGCCGCGGGCCAGGCCGAGCGAATCGGCGATCTCGCTGACCCCCAGCCGCCTCGAGCCGTCGGCCAGTAGCCGGAGGATCGCCGCCGCACGCTCGATTGACTGAATCGGGCCGGGCATGCGTGGAACCCTACCGTCGTCGGCAAGCGCCCGACAATGCGGACACCTTTGGCTTGATGTCAACCCGGTAACGAATACCGCCCCCACGGCAGGGAGATGGTCCAGCCTCGCCGCGCCGTACCACGATTCGGCAATGTCGGCACTCGTTTGTTGACGCCGCCTGCCTGGCGGCTTAGCGTCCTAGCAGCCGTGACTAAGGCCACACGCCCACCGCGACCATCCATGTCCGGTGTCCGCACCCGGCCGGGCTGTCAACGAGGGGGAGGCAGATGGACGCTGACGTCTTCCGGGCCTGGATAACGTCTGCCGCCGAGGCCATCCAGGCCAACCGCGACCACCTGACCCAGCTGGACGCGGCGATCGGCGACGCCGATCACGGCATCAACCTCGCCCGCGGCTTCACCGCGGTGCTCGGCACGCTGAATGCCCGCAACGGGGCCGCGGTGCACATGACGCCGGGACGGATCCTGACCGTCACCGGCAGCACCATCGTCTCCGAGGTGGGCGGCGCGGCCGGGCCGCTGTACGGCGTGGCCTTCCGCCGGGCCGGGCAGACGCTCGGCGCCGCCACCGACGTGGACCTGCCCGCGCTGTCGGCCGCGCTGAACGCGGCGCTGGCGGGCGTGCAGCGGCTGGGCGCCGCCCGCGAGGGCGACAAGACCATGGTCGACGCGCTCCAGGCGGCGACCAGGGCCTTCAGCCAGGCGATCGCGGCGGGGGCGTCGCAGGACGACGCCCTGTCCGTGCTCGCGGAAGCCGCCTCGGCCGCGGCGAAAGCCACCATTCCCATGCAGGCGCTGAAGGGCCGGGCCAGCCACCTGGGCCCGCGCAGCGTCGGCCACGAAGACCCCGGTGCCGCCTCGGCCGCGCTCATCCTCGGCGCCCTGCGGGACGCCGTCCGGGCGCCGACCGCACCTGACCGGTACCGCGGGCGAGCGTGAGTCATCATGGCGGCCCGGGCCCCACGTCCCCGCGGCCCCTCAGGTGAGCGCGGACAGGATGACGCCGCTGCGGCCTGCGCCCAGGTCGCGGGAGATGGCGTGGGCGGCCTCGGTGACCTGGCGGGCCAGGTCGTCGCGGGTGCCGGGGGCCAGCAGCCGGTCGGCCGCGCCGACCACGCCGATCGCGCCGGCCACCACGCCGTCCCGGGACATGATGGGGGCCGCGATCCCGGCGTCGCCGACGGTCGCTTCCTGGTCTTCCACCGCGTAGCCGTGCTGGCGGACCTGGGCCAGCGCGCGGCCCAGCGCGGCCCGGGTGGTCTTGGTCTTGCCGGTCAGCGGGGCCAGGTCGGCGGCCAGCGCCCGGGTGCGCTGCGCGTCGGGCAGGTAGGCCACGATCGCGTGGCCGAGCGCGCAGGCGTGCCACGGGATCGCCGCGCCGACCTCGAGGATCTGCACCGTGTTGTCCGGCCGGAACACGTGGTGCAGCACGATCACCCGGGATCCGGACAAGGTGGCCACCCAGACCGCCTCGCCGGCCTGGGCGGCCAGCGCCTCGGCCCACCGCATCGACCGCGCGCGCAGCTCCGATCCGTCCAGGTAGGCGTTGCCGAGCTGCAGCACGCCGGGCCCCAGGCTGTACTTGCCCGTGTCGGGGTCCTGCGCCACCAGGTCGTGGGCCTCCAGGGTGCGCAGCAGCCCGTGCACCGTCGGCTTGGCCAGCCCGACCCGCCCGGCGATCTCGGTCACCCCCAGCCGCGGCGTCCCCGACCCCAGCACACCCAGGATCTGCGCCGCACGCTGTACCGACTGGATCATGTCGCCTCTTCAGCCATACCGAACACCGTTCAGGCAGCGGCGCGCCGCTGCCTACGCCAGCACCGGCCCGAAGCCGACCGAGCCGACCGGCCCCGGACACTCCGCGAATCTCGCCGCGCAGGCCGCGGTGGGCCGGTAATCCGGCTCCTGACCTTCGGGTTCACCAGGCCGTTCGCAGAAGTGTCACGTTCGCGTTTCATGATCGGGAAAGCCAGCTGTTCCTCTTGACCGGCCACGGTGCCAGGTTTATGTTTCATGAAACGGCGTTCGGCGATGTCAAACACGTTAAGGATACCGTACGCCGGAGGAGGTGAGAAGCCCGGGCCCGCGCGGGTGCTGGGCGCGACCAGACCAATCCTGGCCGCGTGGTTTCGGTGCACGCGGGCCGTTCCGCATGCACAACGAGCAAGAAGGGTTAGGAGGGTAGAAGTGGCTACCATAACTCCCTTGCGGGGAGAAGGCCGCACGGTCGGGCGCATCGCCGGCACGTGGGGTGAGTGCCTGGCGGAGTTCTTCGGAACGTTCGTCCTTATCGTTCTCGGTGACGGTGTGGTGGCGATGGCGGTGGCAGCCCTGCCCGGCTCGGGACGCACCTCGGGTCCCACGGTCATCTTCGACGCGGCCGGCGACTGGCTGCTGATCACGTTCGGATGGGCCTTCGCCGTCTGCATGGGGATCTACGTCGCAGGCGGCGTGAGCGGCGCTCACATCAACCCGGCGGTCACCGTGGCGCTGGCCGTCCGGCGCAAGTTCCCGTGGGCTAAAGTCGGTCCCTACGTCATCGCGCAGGTGGTGGGCGCGTTCGTCGCGGCCGCCCTGCTTTTCCTCATTTACCACCAGGCCATCAACGCGTTCAACTTTGCGGCGCGCACCCCGAAGAGCTCGGGCCAGGCGCTGGCGACGTACTCGATCTTCGCCACGTTCCCGGCCAAGTACTACGCCGGGTCGACCATCTGGCCGCTAGTCGATGAAATTGTCGGCACGATGATGCTGCTCATATTCGTGGTGGCCATCACCGACGACAGGAACTCGCTGCCCGGGTCGAACATGGCCGGGCTGATCGTCGGCTTCGCGGTGTTCGCGGTCGGCACGTCCCTCGGCGCCAACACCGGTTACGCCATCAACCCGGCCCGTGACTTCGGGCCCCGGCTCTTCGCCTACTTCGCGGGGTGGGGAAAGGTGGCCCTTCCCGGGACATTCAATGCGCCCGGATTCCACTTCAGTAATTACTTCTGGATCCCGATAGTCGGGCCGATGATCGGCGGCATCATCGGCGTGCTCCTCTACGACTTCTTCATCGGCGACGTCCTGCACGCGAGGCTGAAGGCCCAGGCCGCCGGCATCTCGGAGGAAGTCCCGATCGGCCGGGAAGGCCCGGCCCACGAGACCGGCGAGGTCCGCCTGACCGTTAGGCCTGACGGGCCACCGGGAGGGTGCCGCGCGCCAGTTCGGTGGCCCGTCATCCGCCCAGAACCAGCCGGAAGCTAAGCCAGGGCAGAGGAGGCCCAGATGAAGAAGCTCATTAACGACCCGGCCGACGTCGTCAAGGAGGCGCTGGAGGGCGTCGCCCTGGCGCACGCGGGCCGGGTGCGGGTCATGACCGATCCCTACGTCGTGGTCCGGGCGGATGCGCCGGTGGCGGGCAAGGTCGGCCTGGTATCCGGCGGCGGGTCGGGGCACGAGCCCATGCACGGCGGTTTCGTCGGCCCGGGCATGCTCGACGCGGCCTGTCCCGGCGAGGTGTTCACCTCGCCCACCCCCGACCAGATGCTGGTCGCCACCAAGGCGGTCGACGGCGGCGCCGGGGTGGTGCACATCGTGAAGAACTACACCGGCGACATCCTGAACTTCGAGATGGCGGCGGACCTGGCCCGGGAGGAGGGCATCGCGATCGAGTCGGTCGTGATCGACGACGACGTGGCCGTCCAGGACAGCCTGTACACCGCGGGCCGCCGCGGCGTCGGGACGACCGTGCTGGCCGAGAAGATCTGCGGGGCCGCGGCCGAGCAGCGCAGGTCGCTGGCGGAGGTGGCCGATCTGTGCCGCAAGGTGAACGCCAACGGCCGCAGCATGGGGATGGCGCTCACCTCGTGCACCGTGCCGGCGGCGGGCAAGCCCACCTTCGAGCTCGGCGAGATGGAGATGGAGATCGGCATCGGCATCCACGGCGAGCCGGGGCGGGAGCGCAAGGTGGTCGCGCCCGCGCACGAGGTGGTGGAGATGCTCGCGACGCCCATCGTGGACGACCTGCCGTTCGCCGCGGGCGACCGCGTCCTGGCCTTCGTCAACGGCATGGGCGGGACGCCGCTGATCGAGCTCTATATCGTCTACTACGAGCTGCACAAGTTCCTGTCCGGCCGCGGCATCGAGATCAGCAGGAACCTCATCGGGCCGTATATCACCTCGCTGGAGATGCAGGGCTGCTCGATCACGCTGCTGAAACTCGACGACGACCTGACCGCGCTGTGGGACGCGCCGGTCAACACGCCGGGCCTGCGGTGGGGTGCTTAGGTGCCCTTCTCCTACGGCCAGGTCGACGGCTGGATCAGGGCGTTCGCCGCGGCGATCGCGGAGAACAAGGAGTACCTGACCGAGCTGGACTCCGCCATCGGCGACGCGGATCACGGCATCAACATGAACCGCGGCATGCAGGCGGTGCTCGCGAAGCTGGAGGGGGACGGCCAAGGGGTCCAGGCCGACGTCGGCGCTCTGCTGAAGACCGTCGGCATGACCCTGGTCTCCACCGTCGGCGGGGCGAGCGGCCCGCTGTACGGCACCCTGTTCCTCCAGATGGGCTCGTCGGCGGCGGGCAAGCCGGAGCTGTCGGGCGAGGACTGGGCGGCCGCGCTGGCGGCCGGGGTGGCCGGCGTGCAGCGCCGGGGCAAGGCCGAGCTCGGCGACAAGACAATGATCGACGCCCTGGTGCCCGCGGTGGAGGCCCTCCGGTCCTCGCTGGCCGGCGGCGCCACCGCGGGCGAGGCGCTGCACCGGTCGACCGAGGCCGCCCGCGACGGCATGACCGCGACCATCCCGCTGGTGGCCCGCAAGGGGCGGGCCAGCTACCTGGGCGAGCGGAGCGCGAATCATCAAGACCCAGGGGCGACGTCGTCCTGGCTGCTCCTGCGCACAGCGGAGGAGACGCTTGCAGCCACGGAGAGCTAACCGCAGCAAGGAACGTGACAAAGGAGACACAGATGGCTGACTACGTAGGAGCGCTCGACCAGGGCACGACCTCGACCCGTTTCATGGTCTTTGACCACCACGGCCAGGTTGTGGCGGTCGACCAGAAGGAACACGAGCAGATCTACCCGAAGCCCGGCTGGGTGGAGCACGACGCCAACGAGATCTGGGAACGCAGCCAGGAGGTCATCCAGGGGGCGCTGAGCAAGGCGGGCCTGTCGGCTTCGGACCTGGCTGCGGTCGGCATCACCAACCAGCGCGAGACCACGGTGGTCTGGGACCGGAACACCGGCGAGCCGGTGCACAACGCGATCGTCTGGCAGGACACCAGGACCGACCAGATCTGCAACGAGCTGGCGGCCGACGGCGGCCAGGACCGGTTCCGGGCCAAGGTCGGCCTGCCCATCGCCACCTACTTCTCCGGTCCGAAGGTCAAGTGGATCCTGGACAACGTTGAGGGAGCCCGGGCCCGGGCGGAGGCCGGCGACCTGGTCTTCGGCAACATCGACTCCTGGTGCATCTGGAACCTGACCGGCGGCACCAACGGCGGCGTCCACGTGACCGACGTGACCAACGCCAGCCGCACCATGCTGATGGACCTGGCCACCCTGGAGTGGGACGACGGGATCCTGGCCACGATGGGCATCCCGAAGAGCATGCTCCCGGAGATCCGGTCCTCCAGCCAGGTCTATGGCGACGCGACCGGCACCCTGGCCGGCATACCGGTGGCCGGCGACCTGGGCGACCAGCAGGCGGCCCTGTTCGGCCAGACCTGCTTCTCGGTCGGCGAGGCCAAGAACACCTACGGCACCGGCAACTTCCTGCTGCTCAACACCGGTACCTCGCCCGTCCCGTCGAACAGCGGCCTGATCACCGGCGTCGGCTACAAGATCGGCGACCTGCCGGCCGCCTACATGCTCGAGGGGTCGATCGCCATCACCGGGGCCCTGGTCCAGTGGCTCCGCGACAACCTGAAGATGATCTCCAGCGCCCCGGAGATAGAGACGCTGGCCCGGACCGTCGAGGACAACGGCGGCGTGTTCTTCGTGCCGGCCTTCTCCGGGCTGTTCGCGCCGTACTGGCGCAGCGACGCGCGCGGCGTGATCGTCGGGCTCACCCGGTACGTCAACGCCGGCCATCTCGCCCGCGCCGTGCTGGAGGCCACGGCCTGGCAGACCAAGGAAGTCGTCGACGCGATGAACGCCGACTCCGGCGTCGCCCTGACCTCGCTGAAGGTCGACGGCGGCATGGTCTACAACGATCTGCTGATGCAGTTCCAGGCGGACGTCCTCGGCGTGCCGGTGATCCGGCCCACGGTGGCGGAGACCACAGCGCTCGGTGCCGCCTACGCGGCGGGCCTGGCGGTAGGTTTCTGGCGCGAAGTAGAGGATCTGCGGGCCAACTGGGGTATGGACAAGCAGTGGGAACCGCACATGGATCCCGCCACGCGAGACCGGGAGTATGCCCTGTGGAAGAAGGCCGTGACCCGCACGTTCGACTGGGTCGAGTAGCGGCTATGGCGTCAGCCGCCGCCGAGTGCGAGGTCCTCGTCATCGGCGGCGGCTCCACCGGGGTCGGCGTGGCCAGGGACGCCGCCATGCGCGGCTTTTCCACCATCTTGGTGGAACGCGGTGACCTGGCCACCGGCACCACCGGCCGGTTCCACGGCCTGCTGCACTCCGGTGGCCGGTACGCCGTGAAGGACCCGCAGGCGGCGCGGGAATGCATCGCGGAGAACATCATGCTGCGCCGCATCGCGGCCGACTGCATCGAGGACACCGGCGGCCTGTTCGTCACCACGCCCATCGATGACCCGCAGTACGCCGATCGCTTCATCGTCGGCTGCCAGGACACCGGGATCCCGGTCGAGGAGATCCCGGTGGCCGAGGCGCTCCGGCGCGAACCCCGGCTGAACCCGCGGATCACCCGGGCCATCGTCGTGCCGGACGCGACGGTCGACGCCTGGAAGACGGTGTGGACCTGCGCCAGGTCGGCGACCGAGTACGGCGCCAGGATCCTGCCCTACCACGAGGTCGTCGCCGTGACCAGGGACGGTGACCAGGTCACGGGCATCCTCGCGCGCCGTCCGGACGGTGAGCAGGTGCAGATCCGGGCGCAGATCACGGTGAACGCGGCCGGGGCCTGGGGCGGCCGCATCGCGGCCATGGCCGGCTGCCAGGTCAATATCAGCCCGGGCAAGGGGATCATGGTGGCCACCAACCACCGGCTGGTGCAGACCGTGGTGAACCGGTGCGAGATGCCGGCCGACGGCGACATCCTGGTGCCGATCAGGACGGTCAGCGTCATCGGCACCACCGACATCCGGGCCGAGGACCCCGACGACTGGGAGATCACCCGCGCCGAGATAGACCAGATGCTCGAGTCGGGCGAGAACCTCGTGCCCGGATTCGCCGCGGCCAGGATGCTGCGGGTCTGGGGCGGCGTCCGGCCGCTGTTCCAGGACCACGCCCCCGCCGAGACCAGGGACGTCACCCGGGCCCACGCCGTGCTCGATCACCGCAAGCGAGACGGCGTGGCCGCATTCCTGACCATCACCGGAGGCAAGTTCTGCACCTTCCGGCTGATGGCGCAGGACGCCGTCGACGCGGTCTGCACCGTGCTCGGCACCACGCGGGCCAGCCGGACCGCGGACGAGCCGCTGCCCGACTCGCAGGAGCAGCGTTTCTACCAGCTCGGCTCGCGGCTGGCCGAGCGCGAGGCAACCCTGACCGACGAGCAGCTGATCTGCGAATGCGAGCTGGTCCGCCGTGGCCGGCTCGAGGACGAGATGGGCCGTCGGCCGGCGCCGAGCCTGGATGACCTGCGCCGGGCCCTGCGCCTGGGCATGGGACCGTGCCAGGGCGGGTTCTGCATGTACCGGGCGGCCGGGATCCTGCACCAGCTCAAGCACCTGTCGGCGGCCGAGGCCGACCAGGCGCTGGTGGCGTTCCTCGAAGAGCGCTGGAAGGGGGTGTACCCGCTGTTGCACGGAGACCAGCTGCGGGAGGCCTGGCTGGACGACTGGATCTTCCAGGGCGTGCTGGACGTCGAGCACCTTCCGCGGGCCGTACCGGCCCAGCCGCAGGAAGCAGGGCCGCAGGAAGCAGGGCCGCGGGAGACGGCGACCGGGCGCGCCACGTGAACGACCAGCTCAGCGCGTCGGCGGTCGACGTCATCGTCCTCGGGGCCGGGATGGCCGGCCTGGTCGCCGCGGTCCGGCTGGCCGAGGCCGGGCTCCGCGTGACGACGGTGGCCAAGGGATACGGCTCGCTGCGGCTGTCCCCGGCCACCATCGACATCCTCGGCTACCGGCCCGACCCGGTGGACAGCCCGGCGCAGGCCCTGCCCGGCTTCGCGGCCGCGCACCCGGAGCACCCCTACGCGCGGATCAGCCCGGCCATGCTGGCCGAGGCCGTGCAGTGGCTCAAGGAGCACGTCGACACCTACGCCTACGTCGGCGACCCCGGACACGAACATGCTGCTGCCCACGGCGCTCGGCGTGCCCCGGCCGAGCGCGGTGGTGCCGGAGACCATGGCCGCCGGTGACCTGCGCAGTGCCGGGCCGCTGGTCATCGCCGGGATCGGCGTGCTCAAGGACTTCCACCCCGCCCTGGTCGCCGAGAACCTGGAAGCGGCCACGGCCGCCCGGGGCCGCGCGGTGAAAGCCAGGCCGGTGCTGCTGAACCCGCCGGCCAACGGCCAGGCCGACGTTGGTGCCCTGGCCCTGGCCCGGCGGTTCGAGGACGCGGCGTTCCGCCGGGCCCTGACGGCCGAACTGCGCGCGGCCGTGGCCGGCGAGGAGGCGATCGGGCTGCCGGCGGTGCTCGGGCTGGATCAGGCCCGATCGGTGTGGACCGAGCTGCAGCAGGCCACCGGGCGGCCGGTGTTCGAGATACCCACCCCGGTCCCGCCGTCGGTGCCCGGCATGCGGCTGGCCCGGGCGCTGCAGGACCGGCTGCGCCGGGCCGGCGGACGGTTCGTGCTCGGCGCCGAGGCCGCCGGACCCGAGCTTCGCCACTCCGAACTGGTCTGGCGTGCGGATCCGCGCGGCGGCCCGGGTGACGCCCCGGACCTGCCGGTGGGTGGTGCTGGCCACCGGCGGGCTGAGCGCCGGCGGGATCGAGGTCGACGTGTCGGGTACGGCCAGCGAGCGGGCCCTCGGGCTGCCCGTGCACGCGCCCGGCCCGGGCGAGGCCGGCTTCCTGCCCGGCTACCTCAGTGATCACCCGATGGAGACGGCGGGCCTGCGGGTCGACAGCAGCCTGCGCCCGGTCGGGCCGGACGGCGAGCCGGTCTACCCGAACGTGTACGCGGCCGGCGCGGTGATCGGCGGGGCCCGGCCGTGGCGGGAGAAGTCAGGAGACGGCATTAGCCTGTCCACCGGCTACCTGGCCGCTGAAGCGATCCTGAAGGAGGCCAGATGACGGCAGAGCGGGAATTCGACCTGATCCGCGACTCGCTCGACCACTGCGTCAAGTGCACGATCTGCGAGTCGGCGTGCCCGGTCGCGGCCGTCACCCCGCTGTTCCCGGGGCCGAAGTACGTCGGCCCGCAGGCCGAGCGGTTCCGCGGCGCCGGGCCGTCGGTCGACGCCTCGCTCGACTACTGCTCCTCCTGCGGCATCTGCACCCTGGCCTGCCCGCAGGGCGTTCACGTGGCGGAGATCAACTCCCGGGCCCGGGCGGTGATGAAGAACCAGAAGGGCATGCCGCTGCGCGACCAGATAATCTCCCGGACGCCTGTGCAGGGCAGGCTCGGTACTCCGGTCGCCCCGCTGGCCAACTTCGCGCTGTCCAACCGGATCGCGCGGCTGCTGATCGAGAAGGTCGTCGGCGTCCACCGCAACGCCGCGGTGCCCAAGTTCGCCGGCCATACCTTCCAGCGCTGGGCGCGCCGCCACGCCGCGCCCGCCGCGGCCGGGACCAAGCAGGTCGTGTACTTCCACGGCTGCAGCACGAACTACTTCGAGCCCGGGCTGGGCCGCATGACCGTCGCGGTGCTCGAGCACAACGGCTTCCGGGTGGTCGTGCCGCCGCAGGGCTGCTGCGGCCTGCCGCTGCAGTCCAACGGGATCTTCGACGCCGCGCGCGGCTACGTCCGGCAGCTGGTGTCTCACCTGGTTCCCTACGCCCGGCGGGGCGACGTGATCGTCGCCACCTCCACCAGCTGCGGCCTGATGCTCAAGCGCGAGGCCATCGAGATCCTCGGGGTGCAGGACGAGGACCTGCGGACGGTGAGCACCCAGACCTACGACATCTGCGAGTTCCTGGCCGACCTGCACGCGGCCGGGGAGCTGAAGACCGACTTCCGGCCCGTTCCGATCACCGTCACCTACCATGCGCCGTGCCAGCAGCAGGGCCACAACATGGGCAAGCCCGCGCTGGACCTGCTCGACCTGGTCCCCGAGCTCAAGGTGATCGAGCTCGACCGGACCTGCTGCGGCATCGCCGGCACCTACGGGCTCAAGCGGGAGAAGTACGACATCGCCATGCAGGTGGGCAGCGGGCTGTTCGGCGACATCAGCGCCGCCGAGCCCGACCTGGCCGTCTGCGACAGCGAGACCTGCAGGTGGCAGATCACTCACGGCACCGGCCGGACGTCGGTCCATCCCGTGGAGGTCCTGTACCGCGCCTACGGGCTCGGCTGAGGTCGGGGGACCAGGGGGCGCGATGGTCGGGATCGTGATCGTCTCGCACAGCGCCCGGCTGGCCGACGGCGTTGTCGAGCTGGCCAGGGAAATGGCCGGGCCGGACGTGGCGATCGTCGCCGCCGGCGGCCTGGACCTGCCGGACCGGCCGCTGGGCACCGACGCCGCGCTCATCGCGCGGGCCATCGAGGCGGCCTGGGCCGACGACGGCGTGCTCGTGCTCATGGATCTCGGCAGCGCGGTGCTCTCCGCCGAGATGGCGGCGGAGATGATGCCGGACGAGCGGCGATCCAGGCTGGTGCTCTGCGAGGCCCCCCTGGTAGAGGGAGCGGTCGCCGCCGCGGTCGCGGCCCGGCTCGGTGATCCGCTGGACCAGGTGGCGGCCGAGGCGCGAGGAGGGCTGGCGGGCAAGGTCGCCCACCTGGCCGGGTCCGCCGGCGAGCCGGCCCCTGGGCCCGCCCGCCCAGGCCGCGGCGCCGGGTGAGGGGCCCGCGCTCGAGCTACGCATCACGGTGACCCCCCGGCTCGGCCTGCACGCTCGCCCCGCGGCGAGGTTCGTGCAGACCGTAGGCCAGTTCGACGCCACGGTGACGGCCGAGAACGTCACGGCGCCGGCCGGCCCGGCCAGCGCGCGGAGCCTCAACGGCGTCGCCACCCTCGGCGTCCAGCAGGGGCACGAAGTCCTGATCAAGGCCACCGGCCCGCAGGCGGCGCAGGCGCTCGCCGCCGTGCGCGAGCTGGCCGAGCGGGACTTCGATGAGCCCCCGGCCGTCGGCCCGCAGCCCGAGGCCCAGCTTCCCGGGACAGAGCTTCCCCGCGGACAGAGCTTCTCGAGGCCCAGCTTCCCGGGGCCCGTCCCGCCGAGCCCCGGGCCCGGCCCGCGGACGGCACCGTCCTGCGCGGCATCCCCGGCTCTCCGGGCCTGGCCGTCGGCAACGCGGTCCATCTGCGGCAGACGGCGGTGGAGGTGCCTCGCGACCCCGGCGCCGACCCCGCCGCCGAGCTCGCCCGGCTGGACGCCGCGCTGGAGGCGACCCGGCGTGAGGTGCAGGCCGCCCGGGACTCGGTGGCCGTCCGGACCGGCGGCGAGTACGAAGCGGGCATCTTCGACGCGCACCTGCTGTTCCTGTCCGACGAGGCCCTGCTCGATCCGGCCAGGCGCGGTATCCGCGAGGGAAGGAACGCCGCCGACGCCTGGGACAGCGCGGTGGCCGGCGTCGAAGGCGAATGGCAGCGGCTGACCGACAGCTACCAGCGCGAGCGGGTCCGCGACCTGGACAGCATCAGGACCGGTGTACTCGGCCACCTGCTGGGTGCGCGCCGGGCGGAGCTGGGCGGGTCCGGCATCGTCGTGGCGGCCGAGCTCACCCCGGCGGACACGGCGGGGCTCGATCCGGCCGTGGTCAGGGGGATCGCGACCGCCATGGGCGGGCCGACCTCGCACGCCGCGATCCTGGCCCGGGCGCTCGGGATCCCCGCGGTCCTCGGCCTCGGGCCTGACGTGCTCGCGGTGCCCGAGGCCACGCCGCTCCTGCTCGACGGGGATCAGGGCTCGGTCCAGGTGGCCCCGGGCCAGGCCGATCTGGCCGCCGCCGAGCAGGCCGCGCGGCAGCGGCGGCAAGCGCGGAACCGGGCCAGGCAGCGGGCCCAGGAGCCGGCCGTGACCGCCGACGGCACGAGGATCGAGGTCGCGGCCAACGCCGGGTCACCCGAGGATGTCATGCACGCGGTGGACGCCGGCGCGGACGGCATCGGGCTGCTGCGGACCGAGTTCTTGTTCCTGGACGCGCCGCGCATGCCCACCGAAGCCGAGCAGGCGGCGGTCTACGCCGACCTGGCCGGGATCCTGGCCGGCCGCCCGATGATCGTCAGGACGATGGATGTCGGAGCCGACAAGCCGCTGCCCTACCTGCCGCGAGATGCCGAGCCGAATCCGGCGCTCGGCCAGCGCGGCCTCCGGCTCGGCCTGGCCAGGACCGACGTCCTGCTCCCGCAGCTGCGGGCCGTGCTGCGGGTGGCGGCCGGCCATCCGGTGAAGCTCATGTTCCCGATGGTCGCCACCGAGCAGGAGGTGCACGCCGCGCTCGGGCTGGTCCGCCAGGCCCGTGACGCGCTGGCGGCCGAGGGCGTCGCCGTGCCGGCCGAGGGCGCCATGGAAGTCGGCATCATGATCGAGGTCCCGGCCGCGGCCCTGACGGCCGCCCGGCTCGCGCCCGCCGTGGACTTCTTCTCGGTCGGCACCAACGACCTCACCCAGTACACGCTGGCCGCGGACCGTGAGGTGGCCGCGGTGGCCAGCCTCAGCGACGCCCTGCATCCCGCCGTCCTCACCCTGATCGGGCGCGCGGCCGCAGCGACCGTCGGGGCGGGCCGCTGGGCCGGCGTGTGCGGCGAACTGGCCGCCGATCCGCTCGCGGTTCCGCTGCTGCTCGGCCTGGGCGTGCGTGAGCTGTCGGTCGGCCCGGCGGTCGGTCGCCACGGTGAAGGAGATCGTCCGGGCCACCGATCTGGCCGCCGCGGCCGAGCTGGCCCGGCAGGCCCTTGACCTGGCGTCCGCCGACGCCGTCCGCGATCTCGTGCGGAGCCAAGCGGTCGCCGATGTGACATGCTGAAGCCTGTGACACCCGAGGCCGTGCCAGGCGAGGCAGTACGGAAGCCGACGGGCCGACGGCGCGCGGTGCAGTTCCTGAACGGCCTCAGCCTGGCCCGCATGGTCCTGGGCGTGCCGGTCATCGCGTTGATCCTGCTCGGCCCGACCGCCGGGTACTGCTTCGTGATCGCGGCGGTGCTGTTCACGGTGGCCGCGGCGACGGATTTCCTGGACGGCTACCTGGCGCGGCGATGGCACAGCACCAGCGATCTCGGCGTCTTCCTGGACACCACCGCGGACAAGATGCTGGTTTCCGCCGCGCTCATCGCGCTGGTGGCGATCGGGCGCGCCTCGCCGTGGGCGGCGGCCGTGATCGTCTGGCGGGAGCTGGCCATCCTGGGCCTGCGGGCCGCGGCCGCCGCCAGCGGCACGGTCGTCTACCCGTCGATCTGGGGCAAGCTGAAGTTCAACGTGCAGTTCGTCGCGATCCTCCTGGCCATCCTCAGATACCAACACAGGATCGGACCCATGTACCTGGATGAATGGGCGATGACGGTGGCCGCGGTGGTCACCGTCCTGTCGGCTTGGAGCTACCTCTCGTGTCTTCCGGCGCTGCTCAAGGGGGCCCGGCAGTGACCGCCCCGGGTCCCGTCCTGGTCACCGGCGGGAGCGGGTTCATCGGCGGTGCCCTGGTCGACGCGCTGGTGGCGGCGGCCGGCCGGTGCGCGCGCTGGCCAGGTCCGCGGACGCGGCCCGGGCCCTGCGCGGCCGGGGAGCGGAGCCGGTCGTCGGGGACGTGCTCGATCCTGCCAGCCTGGCCCCCGCCGCCCAGGGCTGCTCGGTCGTGTACCACGCCGCGGGCGTGAACACCTTCTGCCTGGCCGATCCCACGCCGATGGAACGGGCCAACGTGGACGGATCGGCCAACGTGGTCGCCGCGGCCGCCGCCGGCGGCGCCAGCAAGGTCATCTACACCTCGTCCGCCGCGGCGATCGGCGAGGTACCCGGCACCGTCGGCAGCGAGGATTCCCCGCACCGCGGCTGGTTCCTGTCCGAATACGAGCGGACGAAGTACCTGGCCGAGCGGCGGGTGCTGCACGACGCGGCCGAGCGCGGCGTGGAGGTCGTGTGCGTCAGCCCGTCGTCGGTGCAGGGCCCCGGCCGGCTGCACGGCACCGCCCGGCTGCTGCTCGCCTACCTCAACGGCACCATGAAGTTCCTGGTGGACACCCGGATGAGCTTCCTGGACATCGCCGACTGCACCGCCGGTCACCTGCTCGCGGAGCAGCACGGCAAGCCCGGCGAGCGGTACGTCCTGAACGGGGCCACGTTCACCACCCGCGAGCTGATCGGCATTGTGGCCAGCGCGACCGGTATCGAGCGGCGGGTCAGGTGGCTGCCCGGCCGGGTGGCGATGGCGGCCGCGGTCGTGGTCGAGGCCGGAGCCCGGGCCGCGCGGCGCAAGCCGCCGCTCTGCCGGGAAATGATGAGAACGCTGCTGAACGGGCACACCTACGATGGATCTCGCGCCGAGCGGGAACTCGGGCTGCATTACACCCCGGTCGAGGACACGATTACCAGGACCCTGCGCTGGTACTCGGAGAACGGCTATCTCGCCGCCGGCCGGCGGTAGGCCGGTGAACTGACGTGGAAGCCGTAGGCGCCGGGAGGGGTTATGGCCCGTAAGGGCGATCGGCTGCTGCCGCAGAAATTCGGCGCCGGAGTCGCGCGAGGTTTCTTCCTGAACGGCGCGCTCCGCCCGGTCATCAAGCATTATGTGCATCCCGAGGTCACCGGCCTGGACAACCTGGCCTACCTGGACCCGCCGCTGATCCTGGCGGCGAACCACTCCAGCCACATGGACACCCCGCTGATCCTGAACAGCCTGCCCAAGGAACTGCGCCACCGGACCCTGGTCGCGGCGGCGTCAGACTATTTCTTCTCCAGCCGCATGCTCGGGTTGTTCGTCTCGCTGGCGATCGGCGCGATCCCGATGGACAGGCGCGCCGCGTCCAGGCAGACCATGGACAAGGTCGATCAGCTGCTGGAGCAGAACTGGTGCCTGGTCATCTACCCGGAGGGCAGCCGGACAGTGGACGGGAAGCTGTACCGGGGCAAGACCGGGATCGCGCGGCTGGCGCTGTCCGCCCGCGCCCCCATCGTGCCGGTCGGGATCGTCGGCACCTACAACGCCATGCCGGCCGGCCGGTCCTGGCCCAAGACCGGTCACGTGCAGGTGCGCTTCGGCAAGCCGCTCACGTTCGACCGTTACCGGCTCGGAGTGGCCGACCAGCTGGTGCTGCGGGCGATCACCGACCAGGTCATGTACGAGATCATGATGCTCACCGGCCAGACCTACATGGATGAGTACGTGGGCAGGGCGAAGGCGAGGCAGTCGCGGGCCAGCCCTGATAACCTCCAGGCCGGCGACCGGGCCGACCCGGATTCCGCGGACGAGCTGGACGACGAATCCGGCGAGGTGCCCCCGGACTGACCGGCCGGACCGGCCGCACCGCCCGGCCCCGATGGCGGCGCTACCCCGCGGGGTCTGCGAGACTGTGAACCTGATGGAATACGTGATCCTGATCATCGTCCTCGCGGTCCTGGCCGTCGCGACCGGCAGCTGGCTGCTGTTCGTGCGGCCGCGCCGGGGCCGCATATCCGCGCCGTCCGGGCCTCCGCCGCCGCTCGAGGCCCCGGCCACCAGCAGGCACCGACGCGGCCGAGGCCGGGGAACCCCAGGCCACGGCCGGAGTGATCGAGGTCGAACGGCCGCCGCCTTCGGCGGGGCGGATGGTGCGGCTGCGGGCCCGGCTGGCCCGCTCGCAAAGCTCGGTGGGATCGGCGCTGCTGAACCTGCTGTCCCGGGAACGGCTCGACGACGAGACCTGGGACGAGATGGAAGAGGTGCTCATCACCGCCGACGTGGGCGTGGTGCCCGCCCGGCTGATGGTCGATGACCTGCGCACCAAGGTGAAGGTGCTCGGTGTGCGCGGGCCCGCCGAGGTGCGCGAGCTGCTCCGGGGCGAACTGCTCGGCCAGCTCGGCGACGAGGACCGGTCGCTGCGCACCTCGCCGCATAACGGCACGCCCGCGGTGATCCTCATGGTCGGCGTGAACGGCACCGGCAAGACCACGACCTGCGGCAAGCTCGCCCGGGCCCTGATCGGGGACGGGGAGACCGTGCTGCTCGGCGCGGCCGACACGTTCCGCGCGGCCGCGGCCGACCAGCTGCAGACATGGGGCGAGCGGGTCGGGGCCAAGACGGTGCGGGCCGACCGGGAGGGCGCCGATCCGGCCAGCGTGGCGTTCGAGGCGGTCAGCGAGGGCATCGAGACCGGGGTCGACGCGGTCATCATCGACACCGCCGGGCGGCTGCACACCAAGGTCGGGCTGATGGACGAGCTCGGCAAGGTCAAGCGCGTGGTGGAGAAGAAGGCCCCGGTCGACGAGGTGCTGCTGGTGCTCGACGCCACCACCGGGCAGAACGGGCTGCGGCAGGCGCGGGTGTTCGCCGAGGTCGTCGACGTCACCGGCATCGTGCTGACCAAGCTCGACGGCACCGCCAAGGGCGGGATCGTCATCGCGGTCCAGCGTGAGCTGGGCGTCCCGGTCAAGCTCGTCGGCCTGGGCGAAGGGCCCGATGACCTTGCCCCGTTCGACCCGGCCGCGTTCGTCGACGCCATCCTCGGCTAGGACCCGTGGAATCGGCGCGAAACATGGCTGTAACACGCCGCCGGGGTCTTTCACCTCGCCGACACACGCCGACGCCTCCGGCGAAACGTCCGCAGCGGATGGTCGGGTACAGGACTTGGCGAAGGGAAACCTGACGATGAAGCTCATCACCGCTGTCATCAAGCCGTTCAAGCTGGACGACGTCAAGGCCGCGTTGCAGGCGTTCGGCGTCCACGGCCTTACCATCACCGAAGCGAGCGGATACGGCAGGCAGCGGGGCCACACCGAGGTGTACCGCGGCGCTGAGTACCAGGTCGACCTGGTCCCGAAGGTCCGCGTCGAGGTCCTCTGCGAGGATCAGGACGCCGACGACCTGATCGGGGTGGTGGTCAAGGCGGCGCAGACCGGCCGGATCGGCGACGGGAAGGTGTGGTCGGTGCCGGTGGAGACCGTGGTCCGGGTCCGTACCGGGGAGCGCGGCCCAGACGCGATCTGAGCCAGAACCGGTCCAGGGGACGCATGGAGACCATGACTTCGTTCGCCGCGGACCGTGCCCGCCGGACGACTCAGGTCGACCGGTGGCTGGCGGAGCTCCTGGGCGCCGAGCCCGGCGTGGCCCTGGTAGCCGTCGGCGGGTACGGGCGGAAGGAACTGCTGCCCCGCAGCGACCTGGACGTGGTACTGCTGCACGACGGCCGTGACGGCATCGCCGGCATCGCGGACCGGATCTGGTATCCGGTGTGGGACTCCGGTGCCGAGCTCGACCACGCGGTCCGCACCGTGCCGCAGGCCCGGCGGGTAGCCCGCGGCGACCTCAAGGTGGCGCTCGGGCTGCTGTCCGCCCGGCACGTGGCCGGTGACCCCGATCTCACCGAGCGGCTGCGCGCGGGCGCGCTGGAGGACTGGCGTGCGGCCGCGCCGGCCCGGATGGCCGAGCTGCACGCCGCCCACGACGAACGCACGAGGATCAGCGGCGAACTCGCCTTCCTGCTCGAGCCGGACCTGAAGGAGGCCCGGGGCGGGCTGCGGGACGTGCACGCGATCCAGGCGGTGGCGGCCGCCTGGGTGGCGCCGGCGCCCGGGCCCCGGGTGCGCACGGCCTACGAGCAGATCCTTGACGCCCGGCACGCGCTGCACGAGATCACCGGGCGCCGCCTGGACCGGCTCGTGCTGGAGGAGCAGGACGAGGTGGCCCGGGCTCTCGGCCTGCTCGACGGGGACGTGCTGCTGCGGATGCTGGCCGGCGCCGGGCGGACCGTCGCCTACGCCGTCGACCACACCTTCCGCCAGACGAACCGGCTGCGCGGGCGCCGGCTCCGCCGCCGCCCGGCCGAGCGGCGCCCGCTCGCCGACGGCGTGGTCGAGCAGGACGGCGAGGTCGTCCTGGCCCGGGCGGCCGACCCGGCCGGCGACCCGGTCCTGGTCCTGCGGGCCGCGGCGGCCGCGGCGCAGGCCGGGCTGCCGCTGGCGCCGCGCACTCTCGACCGGCTGACCGAATGCCCGCCGCTGCCCGTCCCGTGGCCCGCACCGGCCCGCGACGCCCTGCTGGCCCTGCTCGGGGCCGGCCCGTCCGCGGTCGGCGTGTGGGAGGCGCTGGACACCGAAGGCCTGATCACCTCGCTGATCCCGGACTGGGAACGGGTACGGAACCGGCCGCAGCGCAATCCGCTGCACAAGTACACCGTGGACCGTCACCTGGTCGAGGCGGCCGCGCACGCGGCCGCGCTGACCCGCGAGGTCGCCCGGCCCGACCTGCTGCTGCTCGCCGCCCTGCTGCACGACATCGGCAAGGGCTGGCCGGGTGACCACAGCGTGACCGGGGAGGTGGTCGCCCGGGACGCGGGACGCCGGATGGGCCTGCCCGACCCGGATGTGGAGCTCGTCGCCTCGGCCGTCCGGCACCACCTGCTGCTGCCCGTGGTCGCGACCAGGCGGGACCTGGACGATCCGGTGACCGTCAAGCAGGTGGCGGCCCTGGTGCCCAGCCGGGCGCTGCTCGAGCTGCTGCACGCGCTGGCCATCGCGGACGGGCTGGCCACCGGGCCCGCGGCGTGGAACGAATGGAAGGCCACGCTGGTCGCCGACCTGGTTCGGCGGGTGACGGCCGTGCTGGCCGGCGAGCCGATGCCCGGGCCGGCTCCGCTCCGCGAGGATCAGCTGGCGCTGGCCGCCGAGCGGCGGCCCGGCGGCGACGGTGCGCGGCTCCGAGGTGACCGTGGTCGCGCCCGACCGCCCGGGCCTGCTGTGGCGCGCGGCCGGGGTGCTGGCCTCCCACCGGCTGACGGTCCGCAGCGCGAACGCGACCTCGGTCGAGGGCACCGCGGTCACCGTGTTCGACGTGGAGCCCGAGTTCGGGGACCCGCCCGACCCGACGCTGGTGGCGGGTGACCTGCGCCGGATGCTGCTGGGGCGGCTGGACGTGGAGGACCGGCTGGAACGCCGGGCGCGGGCCGTCCCGCCCCGCGGCGCCGTGATCCCCGCGCCCAGGGTCACCCTGGTCGACGAGGCCTCGGATACCGCGACCGTGGTGGAGGTACGCGCGCACGACGCGCCCGGGCTGCTGTGGCGGGTGGGCCGGGCCCTGGGCGAATGCGGCCTCAACGTGCGGGCCGCCCGGGTGGAGACGCTGGGCGCCGAGGTCGTCGACGTCTTCTACGTGACCGATGAGGACGGCGAGCCGCTGACCGACCGGGACCGGCGCCGGGCCACCGTCGGATCCGTCCTGGCGCTGCGCTAGGGCCAGGCTGAAGGGCCACTACCGGTCTGGACCACTACTCGGCCTCCGGTAGCCTGGTTTCCGTGTTTGAGACCCTATCTGACCGGCTGACGCAGGTATTTTCGGCGCTGCGCGGCCGGGGACGGCTGTCCGCTGCCGATATCGACGCGACCACGCGGGAGATCCGCATCGCCCTGCTCGAGGCGGACGTCGCGCTCCCGGTCGTCAGGCAGTTCATCGCCCGGGTCAAGGAGCGGGCCGGCGGCGAGGAAGTCTCCGCCGCGCTGAACCCCGCGCAGCAGGTCATCAAGATCGTGCACGAGGAACTGGTCGGCATCCTGGGCGGCGAGACCAGGCGGCTGCGGTTCGCGAAGGTGCCGCCGACCGTCATCATGCTGGCCGGCCTGCAGGGATCCGGTAAGACCACGCTGGCGGCCAAGCTCGCGCTGTGGCTCAAGGGGCAGGGCAACACGCCGGTGATGGTCGCCGCCGACCTGCAGCGGCCCAACGCCGTCCAGCAGCTCCAGGTGCTCGGCGAGCGCGCCGGACTCCCGGTGTACGCCCCGGAGCCGGGTAACGGCGTGGGCGATCCGGTAGCCGTCGCGCGGCAGTCGCTGGAGGAGGCCAGGCGCCGCCAGCACAACATGGTCATCATCGACACCGCCGGCCGGCTGGGCGTCGACGAGGATATGATGGCCCAGGCCCGCGCGATCAGGGACGCCACCGAGCCGGACGAGATCTTGTTCGTGGTCGACGCGATGATCGGCCAGGACGCGGTGGCCACCGCGCAGGCCTTCCTGGACGGGGTTGGCTACGACGGCGTGGTCCTGACCAAGCTCGACGGCGACGCCCGCGGCGGCGCCGCGCTGTCCATCGTGCAGCTGACCGGCCGGCCGATCATGTTCGCGTCGGCGGGGGAGAAGCTCGAGGACTTTGACCTGTTCCACCCGGACCGGATGGCGTCGCGGATCCTCGACCTCGGTGACATCCTCACCCTGATCGAGCAGGCCGAGAAGGCCTTCGACGCCGAGCAGACCGCCGACCTGGCCGGCCGGATCGCCTCGGGCGAGGGCTTCACGCTCGAGGACTTCGTCGAGCAGCTGTCCATGGTCCGCAAGCTCGGGCCGATCGGGAACCTGCTCGGCATGCTGCCCGGCGCGGCCAAGAACCGGGAGCTGCTGGCCCAGGTCAACGACAAGGACCTGGACCGCGCGGAGGCCATCGTCCGGTCCATGACCCCGGAGGAACGGCGCAACCCGAAGATCATCAACGGCTCCCGCCGGGCCCGCATCGCCAAGGGATCCGGCGTCGCCGTCGGCGAGGTCTCCCAGCTGGTCACGAACTTCTTCGAGGGCCAGAAGCAGATGAAGGCCATGTTCAGCGGCGGCATCCCGGGCATGCCGCCCGCCATGGGCGCGATGGCCCGCCGCGCGGCCACCAAGTCCGCCCGCGGCAAGAAGGGCAAGAAGAAGCCGGCCCGCAGCGGCGACCCGCGGCGCGCCGCGGAGACCGCGCGCGGCGCGGGCGCCCAGGGTCCGGCCAGCCAGGGCGGCGGCCCCGAGAACCCCCAGAACCCCCCCGTCGGCCTCGGCGGAGCCGGCGGCCTGGGCGGCCTGCCCGAAGGCTTCACCGACAGCCTCGCCGACGGCCTGGCCAACCTGCCGCCCGGCCTGAACTTCCCGCCCCCCGCCCAGGGCAACATCCCCGCTGCCTTCCGCGGCGGCAACAAGCGCCGCGACAAGAAGAAGTGAGCTTACTCCGGGGCCAGGGCGCGGACCATGTCGATGGTGTCGGCCTCGGCGGCGGTCTTGTCCTCGCGGTAGCGCAGCACCCGGGCGAAGCGCAGCGCCAGGCCGCCGGGGTAGCGGGGGCTGCGCTGCACGCCGTCGAACGCGATCTCCACCACCAGTTCCGGCCGGACGTAGACGGTGTAGGAGTCCCGGCGCTCCTCCAGCGCCAGCAAACGCGACGTCTGCCAGGTCAGCAGCTCGTCGGTCAGGCCCTTGAACGTCTTGCCCAGCATGACGAAACCGCCGGTGGCCGGGTCGCGCGCGCCCAGGTGCAGGTTGGACAGCCAGCCGCGGCGCCGCCCGTGCCCCCACTCGACCGCCAGCACCACCAGGTCCAGCGTGTGCCGCGGCTTGACCTTGATCCACCCGGCGCCCCGGCGGCCCGCCGCGTACGGCGTATCCAGCGACTTGACCACCACGCCCTCGTGCCCGCGGGAGATCGCGTCGCGGAAGAACGCCGTCGCCTCCTCCGCCGAATCCGTCACCAGGCGGGGCATGAGCAGCTCGGGCGGCACCGCCCAGGCCAGCTCGGCGTGCCGCTTCCAGTCCGGCAGGTCGATCAGGTCCGCACCCTCCAGGTGCAGCGCGTCGAACAGGAAGACCGACAGCGGCGGGCCGTCCTGGCGGTCGGCAACACCGGCGGCGCTGGCGGCGCGGGCCGAGGTGTCCTGGAACGGCAGCGGCCTGCCGTCCTCGCGCAGCGCGATCAGCTCGCCGTCCAGGACCGCGGCCCGGACCGGCAGCTTGGCCAGGGTCGCGACCACCTCGGGGAGCCGGCCGGTGATCTCGTCCAGCGTCCGGGTGAACAGCCGCACCTCGCCGCCGTACAGGTGGGCCTGGATCCGAATCCCGTCCAGTTTCCACTCCACCGCGGCCTCCTGGCCGCCGATCTTGGCCAGCGCCTCGTCAAGGCTCGTCGCGCTGGCCGCGAGCATCGGCCGCACCGGCCGGCCGACCTCCAGGCCGAAGGCCGCCAATGCCTCGCTGCCGCCCGCCAGCGCCGCGGCCGCCACCGCGCCCAGCGAGCCGCGCAGCATCATCGCCCGGCGGACGTCCGCGACGGGTACCGACGCGGCCCGGGCCACTGCGTCGGTCATCACCCCCTCCAGCGCGCCCTGCCGCAGCTCGCCGGACAGCAGCCCGAACAAGAACCGCTGCTCGGCCCCGGTGGCCCGGCCGAACAGCTCACCGACCAGCGCCTTGCGCGCGGCCGCCGAACCCTTCCCTGACACCGCCCCGATCGCGGAAAACGCCGCGTCCACCTCGGCCAGGCCCAGCGTGGGCGAAGCCGCGGCCGGGAACCCCTCCCGCAGGGCTGCCCAGCCGACCCCGATCTGCCGCTGCGGCAGCTCCCCGGACAGGTACGCGACGGCGATCGGCACCTCCAGCGGCCCGGCCTCGCGCAGCGCGGCAGCGAGCATGTCGATCTTCGCCAGCCGGGCGCTGGTCGCGCCCACCGCCTGCGACACCTCAGCAATCCGCCCCAGCAGCACCCGCCCATTCTCCCCCAGCCAGTCCCCAGCTTCAGCCCCGCTGGCTCCGCGCCGGAATAAGTGGGTGTGGCATCGTAACGGATAGAGCCAGTAGGATGCCGCACCCATTGGTTGAGTGAGTGGTACAGATGTGACACGACAGCCTGGCGGGACTGCCGAGCACGGCGCGTGGCGTCGGCCCGGTGCCCTAACCCTCGTGGCTTCCCCGGCGCCGGCGGGGCAACAGGCCGCGGCGGCCGTTGCTGGCCGGATCCCACAGCCAGTACCCGACCGGAAACAGCCGGACGTGCAGGTGCTCGTCGACCAGCCCCCACAGCCCGCGGCGCGCGAAGATCGCGATGACCATCGCGACCAGCCCCAAGATGATCAGGTACCAGGCGTTGTAGGACTGCAGCGTCTGCTGCAGGACCATGTACACGATGGTGCCGAGAATCGGCCCCTCGATCGTGCCGAGCCCGCCGATGATCACCGCGAACGCCATCTCGGCCGTCCACTGCACGCTGAACACCGCGCTGGGCTGCACGATGAGCTGGCTGACGGCCAGCAGCGCGCCGGCCGCGCCGCACCCGGCCCCGGCCACGACGAAGACCAGCATCCGGGCCAGGCCCACTCGCGCGCCTGAGCTCCGGGCGGCCACCTCGTCGTCGCGGACGGCGGTGAGCACCAGGCCCAGCCTGCTGCGCAGCAGCAGGTACACGGCGAGGAGCGCCAGCACCGTGACGGCCAGCCCGATCCAGTACGTATACGCCTCCAGCACCGCCGAACCCAGGTTGGGCGTGTGCGGCAGCGACATGCCGGTCCCGCCGCCGATGGAGGGGAACTTCTCGATGACCAGCAGGATGGTCGTCGCCAGCACCCAGGTGGCGATCGCGAAGTACCCGCTGCGCAGCCGGGAGACCAGCCACCACAGCGGGAAGGCGGCCACCCCGCAGCCCACGGCCGCGACCGGCAGCGCGCTGAACATCGAGATGTTGTGGATGTTGAGGACCAGCACGAAGTACGCGCCGAGCCCCACGAACGCCTGCTGCCCCACCGACACCAGGCCCGCGTAGCCGGCCAGCAGGTTCCACATGCTGGCCAGGGTCAAGATGATGAACGCCTGCACCAGGATGGTTTCGGTGCCGGCGCCCACGATGTAGGGGAACAGCGCGAGCACCACGACGACCACCAGGGCGCCGAGCCCGGTCCAGGCCACGTTCCTTCGTGACCGGGTCACGCGGTATTTTTCGGCCGAACGGGCCGTGGTTTCAGCGACCGCGGTCACGCTGTATCTCCCCCCCTCGCCTCCGGGCGCTCTTGACCCGCCTCCTTCCCTCGTCGCTCCTTCGTCGCTCCTCAGTCCAGGCGGCGGCGCGCCCTTTGGCTCGCGGGGCCCCCTTCGGCTCACTCATGCCTGCCTCCTCGCGATGAGGCCCTGCGGGCGGAGGACCAGCACGGCCAGGAAGACGATGTACCCGGCGAGAAACTCGTCCGACCCGCTGATCTGGGCGCCGATCGCCTGGGCCACGCCGAGCACCACGCCGCCGAGCAGTGTGCCCCACAGCGAGCCGAGTCCGCCGATGACCACCGCGGCGAACGCGAACAGCAGGATCGTGTCGGTGCCCGTGGTCGGCGAGAACTGGGAGTACATCCCGTACGCGATGCCGGCCAGCGCCACGGTGCCGAACGCGATGCCCGCCGCGATGCCGAACACGTGCCGGTAGTCGATCCCGGACAGCTGGGCCGCCTCCCGGTCGTCGGCCACGGCCCGGATCATCCGCCCGTACCTCGACCGGGACAGGAAGTACTGCAGGCTGGTCAGGACCACCACGGCCACGACGAAGATCAGCAGCAGCAGGTAGGCGATGCTGATCTGCGAGCCGATCGAGAACGAGCTGGTGATGATGGCGTCGTTGACCCCGAGCGAGTGGCTGTTGGCGTTGACGAACTCCAGCAGCGCGTTCTCGATCACCACCGACAGTCCGAACGTGACCAGCAGCGTGGTGAGGATGCTGCGGTCGAGCGCGGCCTGGATCACGGTCCGCTGCAGCACGTAGCCCAGCACCGCCATCAGCGGCACCACGATCACGAAGGACCACAGCACCGGGATGTGGGTGACCGCGATGACGCCGACCGCGATGTAGCCGCCGATGATCGCCAGGTCGCCGTGCGCCAGGTTGACCACCTTCATGACCCCGAACATCAGCGACAGCCCGCAGGCGAACAGCGCGTACAGCCCGCCGATCAAGATCCCCTGGATGATGTCGTTGACCCAGACCATAATGGTGCCTCCTCGGGGGGACGACCCCCCCAGACCCCCCCGCTCCTGGGGGGACCCATCCCCCCAGACCCCCCTTGGGAGGGAAGCCTTTCCCCCCAGACCCCCTCGGCCACCCCGCGCACGGGGGGACTGCCCGTGCCCCCGTACCCCCCTGGCCCCCCAGGCCCCCCAGGCCCCCCAGACCCCCCTTGGGGGGGCTCCCCGCCCCCCGTACCCTCCGGCCCTGCGTCCCCCGCCGGGGACCTCAGGCCGAAGTAGGCGACCTCCACCTGTTCCGGCGTGACCTCCGACGGCGTGCCTTCCAGCGTGGTCCGTCCCTCCAGCAGGCACTGCAGGTGCGAGGCCACCCGCAGCGCCTGGCTGACGTCCTGCTCGACCAGCAGCACCGTCAGCCCGGTGGCCAGGATCTGCGGCAGCATGCCGTAGATGCGCTGCACCACGATCGGGGCCAGGCCCAGGGACAGCTCGTCGAGCATCAGCACCCGCGGGTTGGCCACCAGCGCCCGGCCGATGGCCACCGCCTGCTGCTCACCGCCCGACAGCTGCTCGGTGCGCTGGGCCCGCCGGTCCTTCATCCAGGAGAACAGCTCGTAGACCCGCTCGATCGTCCACGGTCCCTTCCGCGCGTAGGTCGCGCCGACCTGCAGGTTCTCCTCGACCGTGAGCGATCCGAACAGCCGCCGGCCCTCTGGCACCATGACGATCCCGCTGATGGCCCGGCGTTCGGGCCGGATCCTGGTCACGTCCTGGCTGTCGTACCGGATCGAGCCCTCGGTGGGCTGGTGCAGGCCGGCGATCGTGCGCAGCAGTGTGGACTTGCCCGCCCCGTTGGCGCCGATGATTGCGTACACCTCGCCCGGGAACACCCGCAGCGAGACGTGATCCAGGGCCCGCAGCTGTCCATGGTGCACGGTCAGCTCCCGGACCTCCAGTAGCGGCTCGCCCGCCTCCGGAGCGCGGCCTGCTGGCTCGCTCACGGAGCGTCTCCCAGGCTGATGTCCTCGCTCAGGGTGCCGCCGCCGAGGGAGGCGGTGACCTCGGTACCGAGGAAGACCTCGCGGACCGCTGGGTCGGCCAGCACCTCGGCCGGGTCGCCGTCGCCGACGAACTTCCCGCTGGCCAGGCAGATCAGCCTGGTCACCACCGGCACCAGCGCGCGCACCACGTGCTCGATCCAGATCACCGTGATGCCCTCGGCGTTCACTCCGCGGACGATCTCCACCAGCTGCGCGACTTCCGGGTCGGTCAGGCCGCCGGCCACCTCGTCGAGCAGCAGCAGCTTCGGCCGCGACGCGAGCGCCCGGGCGAGTTCCAGCCGCTTGCGCTGCAGCAGGCCGAGCCGTTCGGCGGGCAGGTTCGCCTCGCCGGTCATGTCGGCCCGCTCGAGCGCCTCGACGGCCGCCGCGTAGCTGGCCCGGCGCCTCAGCCCGGCGCCCTGCTGGGCGGCGACCAGCACGTTCTCGAACACCGTCATGTCCGTGAAGGGCCGCGGTACCTGGTAGGTGCGGCCGATGCCCAGCCTGCATCGGGCCGCCGCGTCCAGCCTGGTGACCGGGCGCCCGGCAAAGGCGACGTGCCCGGCCCCTGGGGACAGGTCACCGGAGATGAGGCCGAACAGGCTGGTCTTGCCGGCTCCGTTCGGCCCCACGATCCCCACTGTGTCCCCGGGTCCCACCGTGAACGACAGGTCCTCGGCGATGACGACCCGGCCGAACCGTTTCGTCACGTGGTCCAGTTCAAGCAGCGGTTCGGTCATCCGGTCATTTGTTCGTCGGTTCGAGCGTGGCGGTGAGGGCTACCTCCGGCATCAGCGTATTGTCGACAACCTCCATTGACCAGCCGTACTTGGAGTTCGGCTTCCACTGCACCCCGACGCACGGCGTGTCCACCACGCCGGGCGCGGGGTTCTTGCTCGAGGTCCAGTCGAGCTGCCCGGCGACGCCCTCGATGTTCACCTTGAACAGGGCCGCCGCGACCTCGGCCTTGTCGTGCGGGTTGTTCACCGAGGTCATGGCCGCGTACGCGACCTCGAACAGGCTGTAGTTGGACAGCGACTGCACCCATTGCGATCCGGTGGCGGCGGTGAACGCGGCGGCGATCTGCGCGCAGGTCTGCCCGGTGAGCGAGGACTTCCACGGCATGTTCGGCGTCCACCACGCGTCGGTGGCGACGTTGTTGACCAGCGAGCCGAGCGCGGCCACGTCGCCCGGGAACAGCAGCACCTTGGCCACCGTGGCCAGCTTCGGCTTGTAGCCCTGCTGAGCGGCCTGCTTCCAGAACACGTTGAAGTCGGGGGGCAGCGGCACGTTGGTGAAGAACTCGCAGTTCTTCGACTTGAACAGGCTGATGAACGAGGTGTAGTCGGTCGTCCCGTCGGTGTAGGGGGGCGGGTCGACCAGGGTGTACCCGGCCGGCCCGGCGAACAGCGGCCACGCGGCGCGGAAGGCGTTGCCGTCGTCGTCGTTGGGGAACATGCAGCCGGCGACCTTGTCCGTGCCCAGCTCGGCGTGGATCTTGTTCCACATCGGGATGAAGGAGTTGCACAGGTCGTTGACGCCGAGGAAGTACATCGTCACCCAGGTGGGCTTGAACGTCGACTTCCCCGGAGTCGGGTTGCCGCCCAGGTTGGCGTACCAGGCCTGCCACGGGACGTTACCGCAGATCGTCGGAGTGCCCAGCTTCTCGGCCACGGTCGCGACCGGATTGACCGTCTCCGGGGTGGACGAGGTGAGGATCAGGTCCACCTTGTCGGTGAGGATGGCCTGGTTGGCCAGCTGGCCCGCGCGGGTGGGGTCGGATTGGGTGTCGTAGGACTTGATGGTGACCGGGTAGGTCTTCCCGCCGACCTTGAACCCGTTCTTGTACTGCGGCGTGGCCTGGATGGTGCTGACGATCCAGTTGTCCGAGGTGCCGAAGTCGGCCAGCGCGCCGGTCAGCGGGTGGATGAAGCCGATCACGATGTCCTGGGTGCTGGCGCCCGTGGTGGACGAAGCCGAGGACGAGGACGAAGTGCTGGCACCCTTGATGCTGGAGCTGCATGCCTCGAGCAGTCCGCCGCCTCCCACGACGGCTGCACCGGCGCCGGCCGCGCGCAGCAGCCCGCGTCGACTGGGGCCGGGAGGACGACCCCCGGGACCCCCCGATCTTGGGGCGGCTGTCCGCTCCCCCAAGCCCCCCGGGACCCCCCTGACCCATACGAGAGTGTCGTGCTGTCGGTCTGCGCAGTATGGTCACTCATCCGGATCGCGGCGCGCAAACCTCGGCCCGCGGGCTATAAAGGACACGCCGCTTCACCTCCTCTGGAATGTCAGTGCGAAGTGATACCTTCAAGCTGTCCGCGAGAACCAAGCGGGCACCTATACCGCCTGGCACGGAACCGCGGCAGGGCATGCCGTGGCTGCGCGGGGAGGCTTCCGGGTTGCCGGGCCGGTGAACCGCGAACCTACAGCGTGACCGCAGGTCGCGGCTGGAATCCTCGTCCACCGGGGCGATGGAGGATGTCAAGTGCAATCGATCTCCTTCTGCACCGTCGGAGGCGCGGGACCGCCCATGGGCTTGTGCTGGGCGGCCTCGCGGCTCTGGCGCGGGGAACGTCGTGCCGTCCCTGATGCCAGCTCTTGTTGCGTTGTGGGATGCGCCTTATCCGTGCGTACTGCCTGATCTTTCGCCTGCTCGTGCCGTGCGCTCTGCGAACGGGCGTACATATATAGAACAGTATGGCAACGCTAGGATGCGTGTTCTTGGATAGTCAACGCACGTTATGTAACTGTTTCAATCTGTGAGACAGCCGAGGTGGACGCCTTCAGCCAGTGCGAATACGCCTCCTGTGGCGCGGGGGCCGGGCGGCGATTACTAGCCGGCGGCGGTTGTCTGGCACAATGTGATGCTGACCGTCAGGTCATGCGACGCCCTCTCCTCGTTCGCCCGGCCTGGCTCCTTCGAGCGGTCCCGTCGGCGCTTTCCCCGGTCGGCGCGGGTCCGCCGCATCGCATCTATCGCTGGGAGAAGACCACAGCCGTGGCTGTCAAGATCAAGCTGAAGCGCCTGGGCAAGATCCGGGAGCCTTACTACCGGATCGTCGTCGCCGACGCGCGGACCAAGCGCGACGGGCGCGCCATCGAGGAGATCGGCAAGTACCACCCCAAGGCCGAGCCCTCCCTCATCGAAGTGAACTCCGAGCGGGTCCAGCACTGGCTGTCGGTGGGCGCCCAGCCCACCGACCCGGTCCGCGTCCTGCTCAAGGTGACCGGGGACTGGCAGAAGTTCACCGGGGAGCCGGGGGCCGAAGGCACCCTCCGGACGGCCGCGCCGCGCGAGGACCGCAAGGAGCGCTTCGCCGCCGCCGCCAAGGAAAGCCAGGCCAGCAAGGAGACCGGCGACAAGGCGTCCGGCTCGGGCAAGGCCACGGCCCGGGCCGCCCGGCCAGCCAGGGACGGGTCCGCCCAGGGCGGCAAGGCCAAGGCCGCGCCGGCCAAGGCCGAGGACGCGCCCGCCGAGGCGAGCCAGCGCGGGCCGAGACGGCGCCGGCCGAGACCGCGCAGGCCGAGACGGCGCAGGCCGAGACCGCGCAGGCCGAGACGGCGCAGGCCGAGACGGCGCAGGCCGAGACGGCGCAGGCCGAGACGGCGGCGGCAGCGCACCGAGACGGCGCCGGCCGAGACAGCGCAGGCCGAGACAGCGCAGGCTGGAGGCGGCGCAGGCTGAGACGGGCGCCGGCGAGTCAGGGAGTGAGGCCTGACGTGCTCGAGGAGGCCCTCGAGCACCTGGTGCGAGGCATCGTCCAGTACCCGGACGACGTCCGTGTCCGCAGCAGGGCGCTGCGCCGGGGCAG
Organism: uncultured Actinomycetes bacterium; assembly: GCA_963801155.1. Classification (GTDB taxonomy): domain Bacteria; phylum Actinomycetota; class Actinomycetes; order Streptosporangiales; family Streptosporangiaceae; genus Palsa-504. The sequence goes on along the minus strand of CAWDEB010000027.1, from coordinate 117,531 downwards.
CGTTCTTGAGGTGCGGGTGCACGCCGACGACCTCGGCAAGGTCATCGGCCGGGGCGGGCGTACCGCCCGGGCGCTGCGGACGGTGATCGGCGCCCTGGCGGCGGGTCGCTACGTCCGGATCGACTTCCTGGACGTCGCCGAGGTCCGCTGACCCCATGCGGGTCATCGTCGGCCGCGTCGGCCGCCCGCACGGGCTCCGCGGCGAGGTCGTGATCGGGGTCAGGACCGACGAGCCTGACCTCCGCTTCGCCGTGGGCGCCCTGCTGGACGCCGGGCCCAACCCCGAGACTCCTGACGGCGATCCTCCCGCGGGCCAGGCTCCGCTGCGCGTGGCCGCGATGCGCTGGCATTCCGGGCAGCTCCTGGTCGCGTTCGCCGGGGTCACCGACCGGACCGCGGCCGGGGAGCTGACCGGCAGCTGGCTGAGCGTGGATTCGAGCCAGCTGCCTGCCACGCCCGACCCGGACGAGTTCCGTGACCACGAGCTGATCGGGCTGTCGGTACGGACGCCGGCCGGCGAGGACGTCGGCGTCGTCACCGACGTGCTGCACCACGGCCAGGACCTGCTGGTGGTCAGGCGCCCCGGCGATGACGGCGCCGAGGAGACCCTGGTGCCGTTCGTGAAGGCCATCGTGCCGGAGGTGGACGTGGCCGCCGGCCTTCTCGTCATCGACCCGCCGCCGGGCCTGCTCGACCCCGCGCAGGCCCAGTAAGGCGGCCCGGCTGGGTGAGCCACGGCCCGTTCTGAAAAGGAAATAAGGAGAGGGCGTGGGCCGGGAACAAGCACTGCGGATCGATATCGTGACCATCTTTCCCGAATACTTCGACAGCCCGCTGCGGGTGTCGCTGATCGGGAAGGCGGCCGCGCGTGGTGACATCGAGTTCGGGGTGCACGACCTGCGGTCCTGGGCCACCGACGTGCACCACAGCGTGGACGACGTGCCGTTCGGCGGCGGGCCCGGCATGGTGATGAAGCCGGACGTCTGGGGCGACGCGCTGGAGGAGATCCTGGCCGGCTCGCCCGGGGCCCGCCTGGTGGTCCCGACGCCCAGCGGGGTGCCGTTCACTCAGGACCTGGCGGCCCGGTACGCGGCCGAGTCGTGGCTGGTGTTCGCCTGCGGCCGGTACGAGGGCATTGACGGGCGGGTCGTCGAGGCGATGCGGGCCCGCCTGCCCGTGGACGAGGTGAGCGTCGGCGACTACGTGCTGGCGGGCGGCGAGGCCGCGGTCCTGGTCATGGTGGAGGCCATCGGCCGGCTGCTGCCCGGCGTGCTCGGCAACGCGTGCTCGGCCGGGGACGACTCCTTCGGCGCAGGCCCGGCCATGCGCGGGCTGCTGGAAGGGCCCGTCTACACCAGGCCGCGCGAATGGCGGGGTCTCGAGGTGCCCGAGGTCCTGCTGTCGGGCAACCATGCCGCGATCGCGCGCTGGCGCCGCGACATGGCGCTGCGGCGTACCGCGGCGCACCGCCCCGACCTGATCAGGGCGCTGCGGGACCTGGACCGCCGCGACCGGCAGGTGCTGGCCGAGGCCGGATTCCCGGCCGGGGAGGATCCTCCGGTTCGCTTTCCGGTTAGCGGCGAAGATATGGCACACTGAAGGTCGCTGTCTTTCCGGCGCGCCGCTGGGGACCTGGATCCCCGGACCACGACCATCACCGAGGAAATCGCTGTCATGCACACCGCCATTGCCGAAATCGAGCAGGCCCAGACCCGGTCTGACATCCCGGACTTCCGGCCCGGGGATACGCTGAAGGTCCACGTACGGGTCACGGAGGGTAACCGCTCGCGTATCCAGGTGTTCCAGGGCGTGGTGATCCGGCGTCAGGGCAGCGGGGCCCGGGAGACCTTCACCGTCCGCAAGATCAGCTACGGCGTCGGCGTGGAGCGGACCTTCCCCGTGCACAGCCCGTCGATCGACAAGATCGAGACGGTCACCCGGGGCCGCGTCCGCCGGGCCAAGCTGTACTACCTGCGGGAACTGCGCGGAAAGGCAGCGCGGATCAAGGAGCGCCGCGACCAGACCGGCAGCTGACGTGCCGCCGGGGCAGGGTATGGGCGATCCGCACGATCCTGACGCTTTCGTCGGGGCTCGTACGCAGCCCGTCCAGCCGCTGGAGCGGTCCGGCGGCCCGGGCCCGCGCGATCCCGGGTGGCAGGCCCCGGAATCCCAGCCGGGCCCGGCTGCCGAGGACGGCGACCCCAAAACCCCCGAGGACGAGCCGGATGAACCCGCGAGCGCCCCGCCGGGCCGCCAGAGCAAGCACTTCGTGCGCGAACTGCTCATCATCGTCGTGGTCGCCGCCGCCCTCACCCTGATGGTGAAGGCGTTCATCGTGCAGGTGTACCGGATCCCGTCGGCGTCGATGGAGAACACGCTCCAGATCGGCGACCGGGTCCTGGTGAACAAGGTCGTGTACCGCTTCCGCGGCGTCGCCCGCGGCGACATCATCGTGTTCAGCGGGCAGGACTCGTGGGGGCCCGACGCGCCGCCTCCCTCCAACAACGGATTCGTGCGGCTCTGGGACGACGTGCTGTCCACCGTCGGGCTGGAGAGCAGCCAGACGTACTACATCAAGCGGGTCATCGGGCTGCCCGGAGACCGGGTGGCGTGCTGCACCGACGGGAAGGTGACGGTCAACGGCGTTCCGCTGACGGAGACCTCGTACCTGTACCCGGGCGACGCGCCGTCGTTCCCGTTCAAGGCGGTCACCGTGCCGGCCGGTCACGTGTGGGTCATGGGCGACCACCGCGGGGACTCCGATGACTCGCGCTATCACACCTCCGACCCGGGCGGTGGCGCCGTACCCGAGAACGAGATCGTCGGCCGGGCGTTCCTGGTCATCTGGCCGCCGTCGCAGTTCGGCGACCTGCCCATCCCGTCCACCTTCAGCCAGGCCGCCCTGCACGCGGGTCCCGCGGGAGCCGCCGCGATCGGCGTCGCGGACGTCGGCGGGACCGCGCTGAGCGTGGTCGCCGCCGTCCCGGTGGCCGGGGCCGCCGCGGGGGCCGGCGTGCTCGGCGCGCCGCTGCTCCTGCTGCGCCGCCGTCGCCGGACCCGGCAGCCCCGCAGCACCCCCTGAAACACCAGCCTCAGCAACACGGAGCATCCGGCCGTCGCGGAGTATCCGGGCAGCTATGACTGCCAAAATGCTCCACATAAGCCATATCCTCCGCGTTAATTGCGCCGTACTCGCATTTTTGTGGGAAAAAGGGGGTTGGTGAGGCGATTGCGGTTGATGTCCCGGCCTATCGGGATCGGCCCGCCGGTCCCGCCATCTCGTAATGGCGCTAAGCTCACTGGAACAGGTGAGGGTCGACGAGGGGTGTGGATCTAGGTGAGCGGTCCGCAGGACAGCGCCGCATCGGAGGAACGGGACTCCGGATCCGCGGTCACACCGGACGCAGACTCGCAGGCGACAGCCGACGGAGCCGCCGCGGACGCGCAGGCCGGCGGACGCGCAGGCCGGGGCCGCACGACGGAGCCGGAGATGGACACGGCCGCGGCAGCACCCGGTGACGCTGACCCGGAGCCGCCCGCCGGGGCCGCCAAGCCGCCCGCCACGGGCCGTCGCAAGCGCAGGCAGCGGTCGTTCTGGCGCGAGCTGCCCATCCTGATCGCGGTCGCGCTCCTGCTGGCGGTCGTCATCAAGACCTATGCGATCCAGGCCTTCTGGATTCCATCGGGGTCGATGGAGAATACTCTCGAGATCAATGACCGGGTCCTGGTCAACAAGATCGTGTACCACACTCGCGACATCCATCGCGGCGATATCGTGGTCTTCAATGGCGATGGCTCATGGGATCCGGGCACCGTCCCGGTAAACGGGAATATCTTCCAGCAATTCGCCGCCGGCTTTGCCAGCATGTTCGGCTTCGGGCACCCGGGAGACATCCTCATCAAGCGGGTCATCGGGATACCCGGCGACCGGGTGGCCTGCTGCGACGCGGAGGGCCGGGTCACCGTCAACGGCGTTCCGCTGAACGAGCAGTCGTACCTGTATCCGGGCTCGGCTCCCTCCCTGTCCAGGTTCAACATCGTGGTGCCGCCCGGCCGGCTGTGGGTCATGGGGGACAACCGGTTCTATTCCGACGACTCCCGGGACCACCAGGGCGATCCCGGCGGCGGGACGATCCCGGAGAGCGCGGTGGTCGGCCGGGCGTTCATCATCATCTGGCCGCCGAGCCGCTGGCGGATCCTGCCCATCCCGGCCACGTTCGAGCAGCCCGCGCTGAACGGCTCGCACGCCGCGGCGGCGTCCGCGGGCGGCGCTCAGCCCGCCGCCGCGCTGAATTGCTGTCGGCGCGAGCCGAGCCGACCGGTCAGGCCATCCCGCTGGCTCTCGGGTTCGCCGGGGCCATCCCGCTCACCTGGCTGCAGCGCCGGGTCCGGCGGCGGCTCGCCACGCGCCGCCGCCGCGGCGGCCCGCCGCGCGGCTGCCGCGCGTCCAGACGTTGGCCGCGTCACTGAGCTAACTGGCGTACGCTGCGGAGTGTCATGACCCGCGATCCCGGGGCGCTGGCCGCCAGTGACTCTTACCCGTCGACCACCCCATATCCCAGGTACCTCGGCTATACGCCGCGGCGGGACGGGGGCCTCGGCGCCTACGAAGCCGTGCTCGCGCGGGCCGGGTTCGCGCCCGTGGCGGGCATCGACGAGGCGGGCCGGGGCGCGTGCGCGGGGCCGCTGGTGGTGGCGGCCGTGGTCCTCGATCCGGCCCGCATCAAGCGCATACGCGGCCTGGCCGACTCCAAGCTGCTGTCCGCCGCGGCCCGGGAGGACGTCTACGCCGAGGTGCTCCGCTGGGCCCTGGACTGGCATGTCGTGGTCATCGGCGCCGACCAGATCGACGCGATGGGCTTGCACGTGTGCAACGTGGCCGGCATGCGCCGCGCGTTCGCCGGACTGCGCTGCCGGCCGGGCTACGTGCTGACCGACGGCTTCCCGGTCCGCGGCCTGGGCGCGCCCGCCCTCGCGGTCTGGAAGGGCGACCGGGTCGCCGCGTCGGTCGCCGCCGCCTCGGTCGTGGCCAAGGTCAGCCGGGACCGGATGATGCGGGACCTGCACGAACGTTATCCCTTGTATGGTTTCGACCGGCACAAGGGATACAACACCGAGGAGCATGAACGCGCCCTGACCGAGCACGGGCCTTCTCCGGCGCACCGGTATTCATTCGTGAACGTGAACCGGGCGGCGGTCCAGGCGGACCCAGCCAGCCCGGTGAACCCCGTGGACCCGATGGATCTGATGGCCGCCGTCGATCCGGACCTGCTGGATCCCGCGGCCCCCATGACACCCGTGGCCGCTGCATTACCCAGCATGACGGGGTGCATTCGGGGAGAACGAGAGGAGAATGAGCTCATGAGCGCGGAGGACCTTGAGAAGTACGAGGCCGAGATGGAGCTTCAGCTCTATCGCGAGTACCGCGACGTGGTCGGGCTGTTCACGCACGTGGTCGAGACCGAACGCCGTTTCTATCTCACCAACGACGTCGAGCTGAAGGTACGGTCGAGCGACAACGGCGAGGTCTTCTTCGAGGTTACGATGCGAGACGCGTGGGTCTGGGACATGTACCGCCCGGCGAGGTTCGTCAAGAACGTGCGTGTAGTCACCTTCAAGGACGTCAACATCGAGGAACTGGCCAAGGCGGACCTGGAGGTTCCAGAGGACAAGCCGGACTTCCCGGCGTAACTTCTCGGCGGAGGGCGGATGTTCGGGCTTCCTGACGGGGTTTCGGCCTGCCTGTTCGACATGGACGGCGTGGTGACCCAGACCGCGACGCTGCACGCGGCGGCCTGGAAGGAGATGTTCGACGAATTCCTCCGCCAGCGCGCCCAGGCACCGGGACCGAGTTCGTCCCGTTCGACCCGCATCACGAGTACGACGCCTACGTCGACGGCAAGCCACGGCTGGACGGGACCAGGTCCTTCCTGGAGTCCCGGGGCATCCACCTCCCGGAGGGAACGCCGGACGACCCGCCGGGGACGCCGACCCTGTACGGGCTGAGCAACCGCAAGAACGCCCTGGTCCTCGCCAAGATAGCCGCCGGGGGAGTCCAGGTCTACGAGGGCAGCATCACCTACATCAAGGCGGTTCGGGCAAGGAGGGATCGGCACCGCGGTCGTCTCGGCGAGCGCCAATACCAAGCAGGTGCTGGACTCCGCGGGCATCGAGGGGCTGTTCGACGTCAGGATCGACGGGGTGGTAGCCAAGCAGCGCGGCCTGCGCGGGAAGCCGGCGCCGGACACCTTCCTGGCCGCAGCCGAGGCGCTCGACGTGCCCGCGGCGCACGCGGTGGTCTTCGAGGACGCCCAGGCCGGCGTGGCGGCGGGCCACGCGGGCCATTTCGCCCTGGTGGTCGGCGTGGACCGGGTGGGCCAGGCGGCCGAACTGCGGGCACACGGCGCCGACATCGTGGTCAAGGACCTGTCGGAGCTGCTCGACCACGGCGGGGAGACCCGGTGATCAAGCACGCCGCGTACGGGACCGAGCCCTGGCGGCTGGTCGAGAGGGAACTGAACCTGGATCTGCTCGCCCAGAGCGAGTCGATCTTCGCGCTGTCGAACGGGCACATCGGGCTGCGCGGCAACCTGGACGAGGGCGACCCGCACGGGCTGCCCGGCACCTACCTCAACTCCATGTACGAGGTCCGCCCCCTGCCGTACGCGGAGGCCGGCTACGGCTTCCCCGACAGCGGGCAGACCATCATCAACGTCACCAACGGCAAGATAATCCGGCTGCTGGTCGATGACGAGCCGTTCGACATCAGGTACGGCACCCTGCACTCCCACGAGCGCGTCCTGGACCTGCGGGCGGGCACGCTGACCCGGACCGTGGACTGGTCCTCCCCGGCGGGAGCCAGGATCAAGGTGACCTCGGTGCGCCTGGTGTCGCTGACCCAGCGCGCGATCGCCGCCATCAGCTATACGGTCGAGCCGGTGGACCAGAAGCTGCGGGTGGTGCTGCAGTCCGAGCTGGTCACCAACGAGGAGATGCCCAGGCGGGGCAACGATCCGCGGCTGGCCGCCATCCTGGAGGCCCCGCTGGTCAGCGAGGAGCACCAGACCTACGACGGCATGCCGCCGCGGGTGGTGCTGGTCCACCGGACGCGTGCCAGCCAGCTGCGGATGGCGGCCGGGATGTCACACGAGATCAGCGGCCCGGAGAAGATGAACAGCCGGACCGAGTCCTACCCGGACCTGGGCCGCTCCACGGTGGCGACCGAACTGGCCCCGGGCCAGCGGCTGCGCATCGTGAAGTACATCGGCTACGGCTGGTCGAGCCAGCGGTCCCGGCCCGCCCTCATTGACCAGATCGTCGGCGCGCTGGCCGCCGCCCACCTGACCGGCTGGGACGGCCTGCTGGCCGAGCAGCGGGACTACCTGGACGAGTTCTGGGATGGCGCCGACGTCGAGGTCGACGGCGACGCCGAGATCCAGCAGGCCGTGCGCTTCGGGCTGTTCCACATCCTGCAGGCCGCCGCGCGGGCCGAGTACCGGCCGATCGCGGCCAAGGGCCTGACCGGCAGCGGCTACGACGGGCATACGTTCTGGGACACCGAGACGTTCGTGCTGCCCGTGCTCACCTACACCCAGCCGTCGGTCGCGGCCGACGCCCTGCGCTGGCGGCACCTGGTGCTGGCCGAGGCCAAGCAGCACGCGGCCGACCTGGGCCTGGCCGGGGCGGCGTTCCCGTGGCGGACGATCCGCGGCCAGGAGTGCTCCAGCTACTGGCCCGCCGGGACCGCCGCGTTCCATATCAACGCCGACATCGCCAACGCGGTCAGCCGCTACGTGGACGCCACCGAGGACGCCAAGTTCGAGACGGAGGTCGGCTTCGAGCTGCTGGTCGAGACCGCGCGGCTGTGGCGCTCGCTCGGCCAGCACGACGCCATGGGCCACTTCCGGATCGAGGGCGTGACCGGGCCGGACGAGTACAGCGCGGTCAAGGACAACAACGTCTACACGAACCTGATGGCGCAGTGGAACCTGGCCTGCGCCGCCGATACGGCCGCCCGGCTGCCGGCCGACGCCGAGGCGCTCGGCGTGTCGACGGAAGAGGCGGCGTCCTGGCGTGACGCGGCGAACGCGATGTACATCCCGTTCGACGAGCGCCTGGGCGTGCACCCGCAGCACGAGGGGTTCACCAACTACGCCCGGTGGGACTTCGGGGACACCCCCGAGGAGAAGTACCCGCTGCTGCTGCACTACCCGTATTTCCAGCTGTACCGCAAGCAGGTCGTCAAGCAGGCGGACCTGGTGCTGGCCATGTACCTGCGGTCGGAGGCGTTCACCGCCGAGCAGAAGGCGGCCAATTTCGCCTACTACGAGCCGCTCACCGTGCGCGACTCCTCCCTGTCGGCCTGCATCCAGGCCGTGGTGGCCGCCGAGGTCGGCCAGCTGGATCTGGCCCATGACTACCTGGCCGAGGCCGCGCTCATGGACCTGCGGGACGTGGAGCACAACACCTCCGACGGCGTCCACATGGCCTCGCTGGCCGGGGCGTGGCTGGCGCTGGTGGCGGGGTTCGGCGGGATGCGCGCGGGGCTGGGCACGCTGGCCTTCAGCCCCCGCCTGCCCGACGGCATCTCCAGGCTGATGTTCCGGATGCGCTTCCGGGGCCGGAAGCTGAGCGTCACGATCAGGGGCGGCCGGGTCAGGTACGAGCTGATCGAGGGCGACCCGCTGCCGGTGACCCACCACGGCGAGGAGTTCGAGCTCGGCCACCGGGCGGTGGAGCGCAAGGTACCGCCGGTCAAGGCGGGGTCGCGCCCCGAGCAGCCCTACGGGCGCCCCCCCTACAGCCGCGGCTCAGCCAGCTGACGGCCGCGCCGTCCGGGTTTGCCCGAAGCGGTCGGAGGATCACAGGATCCGGGCCCGCGTCTCAGACGGACCTGGCCGCTGAATTGGAGCGCACAGGGTGCCCTGACGGATTCAACCATCCGGCACCGACATTTACCGTCCGATATCCACACCCGGGGGGCTGCCCGCTGGTTTTCCACAGCTCCGGAAGCCGTCCCGTGGGCCATCCCGCCTGAGGTGATCGTCGGAACCGGAGGTGATCGCCATGCGGGCCAAGGACGTGCTGGGCAAGTCAGGGGAGCAGGCGGCGGCCGAGTACCTGGAGTCGCACGGATTGCGGATCCTGGACCGGAACTGGCGCAGCGCCGACGGCGAGATCGACATCGTGGCGGTGGAGCGTCACGTCCTGGTGGTGTGCGAGGTGAAGTCCAGGACGTCGGTGCGCTACGGCAGCCCGCTCGAGGCCGTCAGCCGGGCCAAGCGCGCCCGGCTGCGCCGGCTGGCCGTGCAGTGGCTGAACGCCCATGGCATCCGCTTCGACCAGGTCCGGATCGACGTGGTCGGCCTGCTGTACGAGGGCACCGGCGGATTCACCATCGAGCACATCAGGGGAGTGGGCTAAGCCATGCCGCTGGCCCGCACGTACTCAGTCGCCTTGGTCGGGGTGACCGGTCACGTGGTCGAAGTCGAGGCCGACATCGCCAACGGCCTTGTCGGCATGATCCTGGTCGGCCTGCCCGACACCGCGCTGCGTGAGGCCCGCGATCGTATCCGCGCCGCGATCGTCAACAGCGGCGAAGAATGGCCGCAGCGGAAGATCACCGTCGGGCTCTCTCCGGCCAGCCTGCCCAAGCGTGGCAGCTGGTTTGACCTTGGCCATTGCGATCGGACTGCTCACCGCGGCGGGTACGGTACCGAGGGCGGCATCGGACGGGGTGATGTTCTTCGGCGAACTTGGCTTGGACGGACGGCTGCGGCCGGTGCCTGGCGTGCTTCCCGCCGTGGCCGCCGCAGCTCCCAAGGGATTCGGTACGGTCATGGTGGCCGAGCAGAACGCACCCGAGGCCGCCCTCGTACCCGGCGTACGTGTAATCGCAGCCAGCAGCCTGGCCGCAGCCGCGGATTGGCTGCGCGGTACGCCGGGCCTGAGCAGCGGCCCGCCCGCAGCCGAATTCAAAAGCGGCAGGGACCTCCCAGGTGGCCAGGCGCGAGACCCGCACGACTCCGCGGCCCGCAGTGGCGTCTCTGGCGGCTTCGTCGGCCAGTTGGTTTCCGCTAACGCGGCGGTGGCGCCAGACCTAACCGACATGCTCGGCCAGTCGATGGCCCGGCGAGCCGCCGAGATCTGCGCCGCCGGCGGTCACCACCTTTCGCTGCTCGGCCCGCCTGGTGCCGGGAAGACGATGTTGGCTGAAAGGATCCCAACCATTTTGCCGCGCCTCGACACAGCGGCCGCGTTGGAAGTCACAGCGATTCACTCGGTGGCGGGGACCTTGCCCCGGCAGGTCCCGCTAATCACCGATCCGCCGTTCATGGCACCCCACCACACCGCAACCAAGGCCGCGATTGTCGGCGGCGGCAGCGGAGTCATCCTTCCAGGCTCAGCGTCACTAGCGCACCGGGGTGTGCTGTTCCTCGACGAAGCGCCGGAGTTCGCCAAAGACGCCCTTGACGCACTGCGTCAGCCGCTCGAAGCCGGTGAGGTCGTGGTGGCCAGATTGGGGGTCATCGCCAGGTTCCCGGCCAGGTTTACCCTGGTCCTGGCGGCCAATCCATGCCCGTGCGCCAAGGTGGCCGGGCGCCCCGATGGCTGCAGCTGCAGCCCGATGACGCGCCGCCGGTACCTGGGCCGGATCTCGGGCCCGCTCCTCGATCGCGTCGACCTCAAGATCGAACTCCAGCCGGTGAGCCGCAAGGAACTGCTGAACGACAGGAACTTCGCCGAGTCAAGCCGGACCGTGGCGCTGCGGGTGATCCAGGCCCGGGAGCGGGCCGCCCGCCGACTGCGCGGCACTCCGTGGTGCCTGAACGCCGAGATCCCGGGATCAGAGCTGCGCCGGACTTGGCCGCCGGCATCCGGTTCGCTGGCCGTGGTAGAGCGTTGCCTGGATCGCGGCCAGATCAGTGCGCGTGGCGTGGTCAAGGTCATTCGTGTGGCCTGGACCCTCGCCGACCTGGCCGGTAAGTCGCGCCCGGGCAAGGATGAGTGCAATGCCGCCCTCGGCCTGTGGCTCGGGGTGGAGCGGTGAGCCTTACGGCGCGACTCAGCGAGCAGGCCCTGGCCCGGGCCGCGCTCACCTACCTGGCCGAGCCCGGCGATCCGGCGCTCGGTGCCCTGCTGGAGATCTGCGAGCCCGCCGAGGTGCTGGCCGCGATCAAGGCGGACATGCTGCCCGGGACCGGCCCCGGATGCGGCGACAGCCCGGCCGGCCGGCGTGCGCTGGAACGCGCGCTCGGCCGCTGGCGGGTCCGCCTGCCCCATCTGCCCGGCGACGGGCAGATCGCGGCCGCCTGCCGCGACGGCATCCGGCTGGTCTGCCCCGCCGACCCCGAGTGGCCGGGCGGGCTGGACGACCTCGGCCCGGCCCGCCCGTACGCGCTGTGGCTGCGGGGCCACGCCGATCTGCGCCTGGCCTGTGCGCGTTCGGTGTCGATGGTGGGGTCACGGGCCGCCACCGGGTACGGCGCGCACGTGGCCGGCGAGATCGCCGCCGACCTCGGCGAGCGCGGCTGGGTGATCGTCTCGGGCGGGGCCTACGGCATCGACGCCGCCGCCCACCGCGGCGCACTGGCCGCCGGGGCCGTCACCATCGCGGTCCTGGCCTGCGGCGTCGATTACCCCTACCCAGCGGGCCACGCGGGCCTGTTCGCGGACGTCACCGCGCATGGTCTGGTGATCAGCGAGTGGCCGCCGGGCCGGCATCCCGCCCGGCTGCGGTTCCTTACCCGCAACCGGACCATCGCCGCGCTGACCCGCGGCACCGTGATCGTGGAGGCGGGGGAGCGCAGCGGCGCGCTGAACACCGCGCGGCACGCGGCCGAGCTGGGCAGGCCGCTGATGGCCGTGCCCGGCCCGGTGACCTCGGCGCAGTCGGCCGGGTGCCACCGGATCATCAGGGACTGGGGCGCCACCTGCGTCACTTGCGCCGGTGACGTCATCGAGATGCTCGCGCCGCTCGGCACCGCCGACCCGCTGCGCGGACCCCACCACCTCGGCGCACCCGATCAGCTCGGCGCACCCGAGCCGACAACCGCTGGCGGAGCACCCTCACGTGACGAGCTCGACACCGACAGCGCCCGGGTCCTCGACGCGCTCCCCGCCCGCGGCGCCGCCGGGACCTCGACGATCGCCGCCGAGGCCGGCGTGGACCTCGACACGGTGCTGCGCTGCCTCGGGCTGCTGGCCGGCTCCGGCTTCATCGAGCGCTGCGACCGCGGCTGGCGCCTGCGCAGGCCCCAGTCGTCAACGGCACAGCCGTGAACGCAACCGCCCCCGGCCGCTATCCGGCCGCGGCGCCGACCTCGTCCTCCTCCACGTCGAAATCGAGCTCGGCGGTGCGGTCCCGGGCGGACTGGTGCAGGCCGTAACGCTCGACGTGGTCCGGGTCGGCCAGGCTGATCGTCCGGATTCCCTGCCCCGCGAGCCGCCGGTTGATCTCGTCGAGGTGGTCGCGGACCAGTTGCTTCTCGGCGTCGGTGACCTTGCCCTTGTGCGGCTTGCCGGCGTGCTCGAGGGTGGAGTAATCCAGGCGGTCCCCGCGTGAGCCGCCGTTCACCGAGGTTCTCGGGCTGCGCCGCACCGGCCGGGCGGCGATCAGGAGCTGGTCCATCGGGTTCTCCGTGGCCAGCTTGTCGAAGGCGTCGGCCTCCATGACGATGCGGCGCGGCTCGAGGTCGTCGGGCAGGTACAGGTCGACGACCGCGACCCGCAGGGCGGCCTGCTCGATGGCCTCGGCCTCGTCGGTCAGTGCCTCGATCTCGACCGGGCCGTCGACCAGCTCGGGGTGCTCGTGCACCACGATGCGTGCCAGCGCGTCGTCATGCGTGATGAGCTGGCCGCTCAGGTCGCTGAACCGGACAGTCTTCTGACCCATGCTCGATCCCTCTCTAGACGGGCGTTCGGTGGTCTCGTCCAAGAACGCATGGATCACCCTTCCGCACGGCCCATGCCTTGTCAAACTTCAGTTCGATCGGCGTGTCGTCGATGCGAAATTACTCGCGACTGCCGTGTCACCCTGGCCGGTTCCGGCTCCCGGGCCGGTCAAGGGTGCAAACTGGCCCCATGACCGACGCTGCGGACCCGCTGCCGCCCCAGATGGCCGAGGCCCTCGCCGCCTTCGAGCGCCACCTGCGGGCCGAACGTTCGCTGTCTGCGCACACCGTCCGCGCCTACGTCGGCGACGTGAGTTCGCTGCTCGAGCACGCGCACCGCGCCGGCGTGCAGGCACCCGGCGCTCTGACCGCGACCCACCTGCGCGGCTGGCTGGCCAGCCAGCACGCCTCCGGCGCGGCGCGCACCACGCTGGCCCGGCGCGGCGCGGCGGCGCGGACGTTCACCGCCTTCGCGCACCGCCGGGGCTGGCTGGCCACCGACCCCGGCCCGCGAGCTGGGGACGCTGAAAACCCGCCGGACCCTGCCCCACGTGCTGCGCCAGGACGAGATGCGGGCCGTCCTGGACTCGGCCGCCCGCCACGCCGAGGCCGACGCGGCCGAGACCGCGGTGCAGGCCGCCGTCGCCCTGCGCGACGCCGCGGTCCTCGAACTGCTCTACGCGACCGGCATCCGGGTCAGCGAGCTGTGCGCGCTGAGCGCGGACAGCTTCGACCACGCGAGAAGGACGGTCCGGGTCCGGGGCAAGGGCGACAAGGAGCGCACCGTCCCGGTCGGCGTGCCCGCCCTCCGCGCGGTCATCGCCTGGCACGACCAAGGCCGGCCCGCGCTGGCGCGCGCAAGCAGCGGGCCGGCCCTGTTCCTCGGCGTCCGCGGCGGACGCCTGGACCCGCGTACCGCCCGCCGGATCGTCCACCAGCGCCTGCGCGAGGGGGGCGCGACCCGCGAGACTGGCCCCCACGGCCTGCGCCACAGCGCGGCCACCCACCTGCTCGAGGGCGGCGCCGACCTGCGCAGCGTGCAGGAGATCCTCGGCCACTCCTCGCCCGCGACCACCCAGATCTACACCCACGTGTCCATCGAGCGCCTCAAGTCCAGCTACCGCCAGGCTCATCCCCGCGCCTAGGACAGGTCGGCGTCACGAGCTGCGGAACCCGATGCGCACACGTGCCCCGTGGTGCGCTCAACTTGTGGATTGACGCGGATGATCGGACCCTTGCGGAGGACATAGGCGGCGATAGCTTGCATCTTTCTCCTCTTAAGCCGAATCTTCCGCGTTAATTACCGGAAAGCTCGTACTGGTGAGCGAAGAATGCCCGCAAGCGGAATGAAACCGGGCGTTCAGCACGTTGTAAGACGTAACGTTCTCTCGCCGCCATCCAGCGGCCCCATCCGGCCCTGGAGCAGATGACCGGGAAACGTCAAGTATCCTTAGGGACGGTCGCCGTAGCCGCGCCGGATAGGCGCGTGCTCGGCGGCTAAATCGCGTGCCCGCTCTGCTGTCCGGGGCGACAAGTCAAACCCGGCAGGACGCGCTGCTCGGTCCGCCGGCCACCAGGCCGGCCGCAGGCGCGTCATCCCACGGGCACCAGGAAGCAACCGAGCAGCGCTGCGCACCCAAGAACGCGGCGCACGAAGGAAAGGGACCGTGCCAGTGGCTCAGGTCGTCACCATGAAGCAGCTCCTGGAGAGCGGTGTCCATTTCGGGCACCAGACCAGGCGCTGGAACCCGAAGATGAAGCGCTACATCTTCACCGAACGCAACGGCATCTACATCATCGATCTCCAGCAGTCGCTGGACTACATCGACCGCGCGTACGAATTCATCAAGGAAACCGTCGCTCACGGCGGCACCATCCTGTACGTCGGCACGAAGAAGCAGGCCCAGGAGGCGATCGCCGAGCAGGCCCGCCGGGTCGGGATGCCGTTCGTGAACCAGCGCTGGCTGGGCGGAATGCTGACCAACTTCTCCACCGTCTACAAGCGGCTGCAGCGGCTCAAGGAACTCGAGGAGATCGACTTCGGCGACGTGGCCGGCTCCGGCATGACCAAGAAGGAGCTCCTGCACCTGCGGCGCGAGCATGACAAGCTCGACCGGACGCTCGGCGGGATCAGGGACATGGCCCGTGTGCCGAGCGCGATCTGGGTGGTCGACACCAAGAAAGAGCACATCGCGGTCAACGAGGCGCGCAAGCTCGGTATCCCGGTCGTGGCCATCCTCGACACCAACTGCGACCCGGACGAGGTCAACTACCC
The DNA here is from genome assembly GCA_963801155.1 of uncultured Actinomycetes bacterium. Taxonomy (GTDB): domain Bacteria; phylum Actinomycetota; class Actinomycetes; order Streptosporangiales; family Streptosporangiaceae; genus Palsa-504. The sequence goes on along the minus strand of CAWDEB010000027.1, from coordinate 102,363 downwards.
GATCCCCGGGAACGACGACGCGATCCGCAGCGTCGCCTTGCTGACCAGGGTGGTCGCCGACGCGGTCGCCGAAGGGCTGATCGCGCGGGCTGGCGCGGCCAGCGCGGACGAGAAGCCGGTCGGCAACCAGCTGGGCACCGAGGAACCGCTGGCCGAGTGGGAGCGCGAGCTCCTGGAGGGTTCGGCCGGCGAGAGCCCGGCGGCGACTGTGGTGACTCCGCCCGACACGCCGATCGTGGCCGCGGCCGAGGCCGAGGGTCCCGCCGACCGGGAGATCAACGCCGAGTCCGCGCCCACCAGCGAAGCCGCCGCCGCGGCTCGACGAAGCCGACGACCTGCAGGGCCTCGCCGAGGCCGCCAGCACCGCCGCCGAGACCGCCGAGACCGCCGAGACCGCCAGCACCGCCGCCGAGACCGCCGAGACCGCCGAGGCCGCCGCCGAGACCGCCAGCACCGCCGCCGAGACCGCCGCCGAGGCCGCCGGGACCGCCGCCGAGGCCGCCGGGACCGCCGCCGAGCGCAGCCGCCGAGCCGCCGGGACCGCCGCCGAGACCGCCAGCGCCGCCGCCGAGACCGCCAGCGCCGCCGCCGAGACCGCCAGCGCCGCCGCCGAGACCGCCAGCACCGACGGCGAGACGGTAGCACCGCCAGCGCCGCTGCCGAGACGGCCAGCGCCGACGGCGAGACGGCCGACGAGACCGAATAAAGAACGAAAGACGAGGACATGGCGAATTTCACCGCCGCTGACGTCAAGCGGCTCCGGGACCAGACCGGTGCCGGCATGATGGACTGCAAGAACGCGCTCAGCGAGGCCGACGGCGACTTGGAGGCCGCGGTCGAACTGCTCCGCGTCAAGGGTGTCAAGGACGCGGGCAAGCGGGCCGCCCGTACGGCGGCCAACGGCCTGGTCACCGCGGAGCTGGACGGCACCTCGGCCGGCGTGCTGATCGAGCTGAACTGCGAGACCGACTTCGTGGCCAAGACCCCCCTGTTCCAGGAGACCGCCGCGCAGATCGCCAAGGCCGCCATCAGCGCCAAGGTGCCGGACCGGCTGACCCTGCTGGCCGCCGAGGCCAGGCCCGGCACGACCGTCGAGCAGCTCATCGAGGAGGCCGGCGCGAGCCTGAAGGAGAAGCTCGAGCTCGGCCGGTTCGCCCGGTTCGAGGGCGGATACGTGGAGAAGTACCTGCACCGCAGCGATGCGGCCCTGCCCCCCACCCTGGGCGTCCTGGTCCAGCTGGACAAGGAGAACAAAGAGGTCGCCAGGGATCTCGCCCAGCAGGTCGCCGCGATGCGGCCGCTGTACACCACCCGCGGGGACGTCCCGGCCGAGGTGGTGGAGAAGGAGCGCCGGATCGCCGAGCAGATCACCCGCGACGAGGGCAAGCCCGAGCAGGCCATCGGCAAGATCGTGGAAGGCAGGCTGAACTCCTACTTCAAGGACGTGGTGCTCACCGAGCAGGCGTTCGTGAAGGACCAGAAGACCACGATCAAGCAGGTCCTGGCCCAGGACGGCCTCACCGTCATCGGCTTCGCCCGGTTCCAGGTCGGCCAGGCCTGAAACCTATGCCGGAATCCGGATCCGCGGGGGTGCTGCACCCGAGCTGGCATCGGGTGGTGCTGAAGCTGTCCGGCGGGCTGTTCGCGGGCACCGAGCCCCTGGGCATCTCGCCGGACGTGGTTGCCCACCTGGCCACCGAGATCATCGCCGCGGTGAAGGAGGGCGTGCAGGTCGCCGCCGTGGTCGGCGGCGGCAACATGTTCCGCGGCGCGGCCCTGGCCGAACGGGGCATCGACCGGGCCCGCGCCGACTACATGGGCATGCTCAGCACGGTCATCAACTGCCTGGCCCTGCAGGATGTGCTGGAGAAGAACGGCGTGGACAGCCGGGTCCAGACCGCCATCACGATGGCCCAGGTCGCCGAGCCCTATATCCCGCGCCGGGCGATCAGGCACCTGGAAAAGGGCCGGGTGGTGATCTTCGGGGCCGGGCTGGGCGCGCCGTACTTCTCGACCGACACCGCCGCCGCCCAGCGGGCCCTGGAGATCGGCGCCGACGCCGTCCTCAAGGGCACCAAGGTGGACGGGGTGTACGACGCCGACCCGCACACCACGCCGGACGCGGTGCGTTTCGACCGGCTGGACTACACCGAGTACCTGAGCCGCGGGCTGAAGGTGATGGACACCACGGCGGTCACCTTGTGCATGGACAACGGGCTGCCGATCGTGGTGTTCGCCCTGATGGGCGAGGGGAACGTGGTCCGCGCCATCCGCGGCGAGCGGGTCGGCACGCTGGTCTGCCGCACCACCCCCGAGGAGGACCCGGACGACCCCCTCGGACCGTAGCCACCAGCAGGAGAGCTAGAACAGCTAAGCTCCATAGGCACAGTGTTTTATGCGAAAGTTCGCGTTATGCAAAGAACCCGCTGTAATTGCTGGCCACTCACCTGCCTAACGCTCACGCGCACAACGGAGCCGAACAATGATCGATGACACGCTCCTCGAAGCCGAGGAGAAGATGGACAAGGCGGTCTCGGTCGCCAAGGAGGAGTTCGCCGTCATCCGTACCGGTCGTGCCCACCCCGCCATGTTCAGCAAGGTCACGGTCGACTACTACGGGACGCAGACCCCGGTGAACCAGCTCGCCTCGTTCCACGTTCCGGAGCCGAGGATGGTGATCATCCAGCCGTTCGACAAGAACTCGCTGGCGGCCATCGAGCGGGCGATCAGGAACAGCGACCTGAGCGTGAACCCGGCCAACGACGGAACCATCATCAGGATCGTGCTGCCCGAGCTGACCGAGGAGCGACGCCGGGAGTACATCAAGACCGCGCGGAACAAGGCCGAGGACGGCCGCGTCTCCATCAGGAACATCAGGCGGCACGCCAAGGACACCCTGGGCAAGATGATGAAGAGCGGGGAGGCTCCCGAGGACGACGTGCGCCGGGCCGAGCGCGAACTCGACGACCTCACCCACACCTACGAGGCGCAGGTCGACGAGTTGCTCAAGCACAAGGAAGCCGAGCTCCTCGAGGTCTAGGTGGAGGTTTCCCTCGGGGGGGACGAACCCCCCCACACCCCCCCGCTCCCGGGGGGACCCATCCCCCGGACCCCCCTTGGGACCCAAGGCGCGCACCGGACGCAACCTTCCCGCGGCCATCGGCGTCGGGGTGGGCCTCGGCGGCCTCGTGGTTCTCACGCTGTTCACCGTCAAGGCCACGTTCCTGCTGTACGCGGGCATCGCCGTGGCCATCGCGCTGGCCGAGCTGACCAGCGCCCTGGCCAAGCGCGACATCGCCATCCCGGTGATCCCGGTGGCGGCCGGCGGGGCGGCCATGCTGACCTGCACCTACTGGCTCGGGTCACAGGACGCGCTGGCGGCCCTGGGCCTGACCGTGATCGCCATCTTCGCCTGGCGGCTGGCCGGCGGGACCACCGGCTACGTCAAGGACATCACGGCCGGCGTGTTCGCCGCCGCCTACCTCCCGTTCCTCGCCTCGTTCGTGGCCGCCATGCTCGTCCCAGCCGACGGTCCGCGGCGCGTGCTGAGCTTCATCATCCTGACCATCTGCAGCGACATCGGCGGTTACTTCGCCGGGATCACCGTCGGCCGCCACCCGATGGCCCCCGCGATCAGCCCGAAGAAGACCTGGGAAGGCTTCGCCGGCTCGGCCGTGGCCTGCCTGGTCGCGGGCTGGCTCTGCCTAAGCCTGCTGCTGCACGGCCACTGGTGGCAGGGCCTGCTCACCGGGGCGGCGGTGGTGCTGGCCGCGACAGTCGGCGACCTGGTCGAATCCATGATCAAACGCGACCTGGACATCAAGGACATGGGCACCCTGCTGCCGGGTCACGGCGGCGTCCTCGAACGCCTCGATTCCCTGCTCGTCGCCGCGCCCGTGGTGTGGTTCCTGCTCTACCTTTTCATCCCCGCGCGCTAGTTTTACCGCCCCTTTCGGGGGGAGTTGACGGTGGGTCCTGGATCGGTTTTGGAGAGGAGCCGAGAAAGACATGACCGTCAGGTTCAGAAGTCTCGCGGTTCTGATTTACGTGATCATCGGCATCATTATCGCCTGGGATCACGGCTACATCTTCCTCGCCTGGCTGAAGACCACAGCCAGCATCCTGCTCGCCATCTTCCTGTGGTGGCTGGTCCTCTTGGGCGTCAACCTCCACGTCCACTGACACTCCCGGGGGGGCGACCCCCCGGAACCCCCCGGGTGCGCTTCGCGCCCCGCTGCGATGCCCGCCGTAGTATCGCGGCGCCGGAGGGGCCCAAAGGCCCCTCACGGGCGACGCGATCGCGGCTTCGCCGCGCCTATTCGCCGTAGGTGGCCCTACGGGCCGACGATCCAGCTCCTGTGCTGGGCGGCGAGACGGCTGACCAGAGCGGACGAGCCGCGGTCCTTGGCCAGCTGCCGGTCGCGTTCGGAGATCGGGATGATCCACAGCCAGCGCACGGGATCCCCGCCGAACGTGAACCCCGACAGGTCCGGCGGCTCCGGACCGTCCAGTGCCGGCCCGGGGGACGACTCCCCCTGTCCCCCCCGCCGAGGGGACCGGGGGAGTCGAGGAGCAGCACCGCCTCGGCCCCCGTGGATCCCGGGGCTCCGCCGAGCGGAAACGTCGAGGCCTCGTGGTACCAGCGGACGCTGTGCCCCGGGCCGAACCACGTGACGGCGTGCCATGGGTAGGTCGCGAGCCACAGGAACACCCGGGCCGCCTGCGCGCTCGGCAGCGTGGTCGCCACCGCCAGCTCGATCCGGGCGTAGCTGCTCGGATCGTCGAGCACCTGCTCCACGACCGGCATCCGCTGGCAGCTCATGCCCACCGTGGACAGCACCGTGTAGGGGCGGCGGCCGCTCGGCGGCCGTTCGGTCACCCCGACCAGCGGCTGCTTGCCCGCGGAGGCGTCCCAGTAGTGCCCGCCCGGGCCGAGCCTGGCCTGCAGGTGACCGAGCAGTGCCTGCTGGAACTGGCTCCACCCGGTGGGTGAGTGCCGCCACCGCCAGTAGGCCCGCGACCGCTCCAGCCGGGGCGCGAGCCCTTCCATGGCGTCATCCAGCGACCAGCCGAACGGCGTCTGGCCGACGACGTCGCTGCTGTAGCCGGGCATGCCGCGGTCCATGTCGGACCAGCCGGCGATCACCGCGAGCGGCCGCCCGTTCTCCAGGATCGCCACCCCGTCGCCTTCCTCGAACCACAGCGCTTCCAGCGCGTCGGCCTGCAGCGGCGGGCGGCCACCGGGATGCTTGGTCCGCGCGGCGGGCATGAGCGGCGCACGCCCGGCGTCCAGCCGCGCCTGGTCGGTGGCCTGCGGCGCCGGCCGGTGGTTGGCGATCCAGGTGGCGGAGATCGCCGCCGTGTCGTCGCGCAGGTACGCGGCCGTGACCAGGCCGTCGTACTCGACGGTGACCTTGCGGCTGCCGTACGGGCTGAAGCTCTCCAGCAGCGTGACCGGGTCCTGCACTTAGTGCCCATGAACGAAATGTACTGACTTAACCGCCAAGCTCAAACCCCTCCCCGCGCCGGCGGGCCGCCGCAGCCCAGTCCTCCGTCCTATCCTGGTGAAAACCCTTTTTCTACCGAACGGAGCTCGGTGTCACCCGCCCGTCCCCCGGCTCGCGATCGCCGCCCTGGCGCGTCCCGTCCCGCTCCCGCTGGCCGGACCGCGCCCCGAGAAGCCCGGGAACGCGGCAGCCGCCCCGCCACCTGGCCGACCTGGACCTGGCCGGGCGCCGTGCCGCCCTGGCCGATCTGGGTGAGCCGCCCTTCCGTGCCGTCCAGCTGTCCCGGCACTACTTCGGGCGGTACACGCAGCGGCCCGACGAGATGAGCGACCTGCCGCGCGCGTCCCGCGCCGCGCTGGCCGGGGCCCTGCTGCCCCCGCTGCTGACCGCGGAGCGCGAGCTGTCCTGTGACGGCGGGACCACGCGCAAGACGCTGTGGCGCGGCTACGACGGGGCGCTGGTGGAGTCGGTCCTGATGCGCTACCCGGACCGGGTCACGATGTGCGTGTCGTCACAGGCGGGCTGCGGGATGGCCTGCCCGTTCTGCGCGACCGGGCAGGCGGGCCTGACCCGCAACCTGTCCACGGCGGAGATCGTGGCCCAGGTGGTGGCGGGCGCCCGGCTGCTCGCCGACGGCCGAGGTGCCCGGCGGGCCGGGCAGGGTCTCCAACGTGGTGTTCATGGGCATGGGGGAGCCGCTGGCCAACTACGCCAACGTCGTAACCGCGGTCCGCAGGCTGACCGACCCGGTGCCCGAGGGCATGGGGATCTCGCAGCGCTCGGTCACCGTCTCCACCGTCGGCCTGGTCCCGGCCATCGCCCGGCTGGCCGCCGAGGGCCTCTCGGTCACGCTCGCCGTGTCCCTGCACGCTCCGGACGACGAACTGCGGGACACGCTCGTGCCGGTCAACCGGCGGTGGAAGGTCGCCGAGGTGCTCGCCGCCGCGTGGGACTACGCGGCCGCCACCGGCCGCCGCGTCTCGATCGAGTACGCCCTGATCAGGGACGTCAACGACCAGGCCTGGCGGGCCGATGCCCTGGGCTCGCTGCTGGCCGGGCGGCTGGCCCACGTCAACCTGATCCCGCTGAACCCGACGCCGGGTTCGAAGTGGACCGCGTCCCGCCCCGCCGCCCAGCGCGAGTTCGTCCGCCGCCTGGCCTCCCACGGCGTGCCGGTCACCGTGCGGGATACCCGCGGCCGGGAGATCGACGGCGCCTGCGGACAGCTGGCCGCCTCGGCCCGCCCGTGACACAATCGAGCACCGTGAAACTGCTGCGCTGGCGGCTGGTGCACTGGGGCTGGCAAGCCGCCCAGCGGGCCGGGATGATCACGGCCGATACCCCGGTCGGCCAGCGGTTCGCCGCGTTCGGCCCCGGGTCGCTGGCCGCCTTCCCGCCCGGGTCGATGTTCGGCGAGCGCTGGATCGCCGTCGGCGCGGACACGCTGATCGGTGCCCTGGTGTCCCTGTCGGCCGGGATGGTCCCCGGCCAGGACCTTGGCCCGGTGCCGGTCCTGCGCATCGGGGACCGCTGCGTGATCGGCCGGGGCAGTCATATCGTCGCCCACCATTCGCTGGTCATCGGGGATGACGTGTTCACCGGCCCGTACGTCTACATCACCGACCAGAACCACTCCTACGCCGACCCCGACGAACCGATCGGGCGGCAGATGCCGCGCAACGCCGCCGTGCAGATCGGGTCCGGCAGCTGGCTGGGGGCCGGGGCGGTCGTCTTGCCGGGCGCGTGCATCGGCCGCAACGTCGTGGTCGCGGCCGGCTCGGTGGTCCGCGGCACGGTCCCCGACCGGTGCGTGGTGGCGGGCGTCCCGGCCCGGGTGGTCAGGCAGTACCTGCCGGGCGACGGCTGGACCCGGTCAGGCCCGTTGACCGGTCCCGCCCCCGAACCCCTCCAGGGTGTCACGCAGTCGCCCCACCCGCCCGGCTAGCTGGGCCGCCGTCTCGGCCGCCTCGGCGTTCCGCAGCACCGCGGGCAGCTTGCGCAGCAGGGCGACGGTCTCCTCCACCGCCCCCAGGCCCGCCGACAGCTGGCTGAGCACCGACTCCTGCCGCTTGAGGTAGAGGTCGACGAAGACCTGCACCTTGGACTTGAGCACCCAGGGATCGAACGGCTTGGCCAGGTAGTCGACCGCGCCGGCCGCGTAGCCGCGGAAGGCCTGCTCGGGCTGCATGGTCGCGGCGGTCAGGAAGATGATCGGCACGTCACGGCTCTTGGCGTGCCGCTTGATCTGCGCGGCGGTCTCGAAGCCGTCCATTCCCGGCATCATGATGTCCAGCAGGACCACCGCGTACTCGTCGGCCAGCGCGGCCTGCACCGCCTGCTCGCCGGACCGGACGGGTACCAGGATCTGGCCCAGGGACGACAGGATCGCCTCGAGCGCGACCAGGTTCTCCGGCCGGTCGTCTACCAGAAGGATCCGGGCCTGCCGTGCCACTGGACCACTTCCTTCTCGCTGCCCCGCACATCTGCAGCCGCCCCCGGCTCACTTATTCACATAATCTCACGTCGTCCCGGAGGCTCACCGCGCCGCCCGCTTGTCCTGCATCTTCGGCGAGAAGACCTCACCGCGCAGCGCCCGCTCGACCAGCCCGACCGCGCGCGCGGTGGCGGCCAGCCGGGCGCCCTCCTTGCGGTAGGCGGCCAGGACGGTATCGATCGCATGCGGCGGCAGCGACCCCGGCGAGCTCGGTCCGCGCCGTGCGGTAACCCTCGCGTGCCCCCTCCACGCACGCCTTGGTGTGGTACCTGGCCAGGGCGGCCAGCGCCACCGGGTACCGGCGCAGCACCCCGTGCAGCCGGTAGTCGGGTGGCACCACGTCCAGCAGCCAGGTGACCGCGGTGGACTCGAACTCCTCGCTGTCCGGCGGGTGCACCCCGGCCGGCCATCCTGGCGGTGTGTACCCGGTCATCCAGCCAGCATAGCCGGTAATCGAACTCCTATTCTACCAGCATGGGGCCCGATTCACACCATCGCCTTGTGGTAACTGCGGGTACCCCACCACAGCGCGAGCGCCGCCGCGGCGGCCGTCACGCCGAACCCGATCCCGACAGTGGCGGTGGCGATCGCCCCGGCGGCCAGGTCGCGTGCCGCCTGGACCGCGTAGTACATAGGATTGAAATGGCCGAGGACCCGCAGCCAGCTGGGACCCAGCGACAGCGGCAGCAGGATGCCGGACAGCAGCGTGAGCGGAAGCTGCACCCCGGTGACCACGGCGGCGAGGCTGCCGATCTGCTTCAGGTTGATGCCCAGGGCCGACGAACTCGCCGAGCAGGCCGCGGTGAGCCCGGCCAGCAGCAGGAGCATCAGGGCGAGCCCGCCCCAGTGGGTATGGAACCCGAACCCGATGGCGATCCCGATGACCACCACGGCGGGCACGGCGAACATCACGACGTCGCGCAGTACCGTGCCGAGCAGCAGCGCGAGCCGGCTCGCGGGCGTGACGCGGAGCCGTTCGATCACCCCGGTGTCCATTTCCCAGATGACCACCCAGCCGGCTCCCATGCCCGCGCCGAACGCCATCAGGGCCAGGATGCCCGGCACGAAGACGTCGAGCACCTGCCCGGCGGGCAGGCCGGCGCCGCCGGCCACCGACCGCAGCAGCGGCTCGAAGAGCGCCAGGTAGAGCAGCGGAGTGCTGAGCCCGGTGATGATCCAGACCGGCTGCCGCAGCGTCTCCAGCAGCTTGCGGCGGAAGAACAGGCCGGCCTGAAGCGCGAACATCATGCCGGCACCCCGGTTTCGGTGCGGGTCCAGCGCCGGGCGGCCCGGCGTCGCGGAGCGAGCGCCCGGTCTCGCGCAGGAACACGTCGTCCAGTGACGGCTGGGCGAGCGAGGCGGACCGGACCTCGACGCCCCGGCCAGCCAGCAGGGCGAAGGCGGCGGCCATCGCCTGCGTGGTGTCGGTGACCGACAGGCGGATGCTGTCGCCGGAGGTCCGCGCGGCGCGGACGAACGGCCCGCCGGCCAGGTCGTGTTCCAGCGACGGCAGGCTTCGCGGGGGCAGGCTGGGCGTGATGGCGATCGTGTCGCCCGAGTACCCCTGCTTCAGCTCGGCAGGCGTGCCCTCGGCGATGACGCGGCCCTGGTCGATGATCGCCAGCCGGTCACTCAGCTGGTCCGCCTCATCCAGGTAGTGGGTGGTGAGGAAGACCGTGGTGCCGCCCTCGCGCAGCAGCCGCAGCTGATCCCACAGGTTGGCCCGGTTCTGCGGGTCCAGCCCGGTGGTCGGCTCGTCGAGGAACAGCACCCGCGGCCGGTGCATGATGCCCAGGGCCACCTCCAGCCGCCGGCGCTGCCCGCCGGAATAGCTGCGGGTCACGCGGCCGGCGAACGCGCCGAGGTCGAACGCCTCGATCAGCTCGCCGGTACGCCTGGCGGCCTGCGCGGCGGTCATCCCGTACAGCCGTCCCTGCAGCTGCAGGTTTTCCCGCCCGGTCGCCGACGCGTCGGCGCCGCCGAGCTGGCCGACGTAGCCGATCCGGCGACGTACCTCCTGCGGGCTGCGCCGCACGTCGGCCCCGGCGACGAAGGCCTCGCCCGCGTCGGCGGGCAGCAGCGTGGTCAGGATCCGCAGCGTCGTCGTCTTCCCGGCCCCGTTGGGTCCGAGGAACCCGAATATCTGCCCGGCCGCGACCGTGAGATCGATCCCGTTGACCGCCTCCACCGGCTTGTTCTTGACGCGGAACGCCTTGCGCAGGCCGCTGGTCCGGACGGCGGCAGATGGTGAGTCTGTTACCGGCATGCCGTACTCCTTGCGATGTCTTATTCCGCTCCTAGTCCTGGCCGCCCTCCCCGGTGAGTTCCTCGAGCGCCGGCCACGGGAGCGTCCCGTCCCGCAGCTCAGCAACTGTCGCGCGCACCCACGCCAGTTCCGCCCGCCGCATGGCCTGCGCGTACTCCTCCTCGATCCCGAAGATCCGCGGAAAGCCGGGGATCTCGGCCACGATGGCGCGCCGGAAGGCGTCGGACCTGGAGATCTCGGCTTCCAGCCGGGCCGCCCGCTGCCGCAGCGCGGTGATGGCCCCGTCCAGGCCGAGCGCGCAGATGAACATGAGCGGGGCGGCGAAGGCCGGGTACTCGGCGTCCGGCTCGCTGGTGAGCTCGGTCAGCCACACCATCAGCTCGTCCCGGCCCGCCTCGGTGATCGCGTACACGGTGCGTTCGGGCCGGCGGCCCTCCCGGTTCACCTCCACCGGCTCGATGAACCCGCGGTCCGCCAGCCGGGCCACCGTGTCGTACACCGACGATTCCCTGATCCGGAACGCCCGGTCGTGACCGCGCTCACGCATCAGCGACCGCATCTCGTACGGATGCATCGGCCGCTCGTTCAGCAGGTTCAGCACGGACAGGGCGATGGGCGTCCGCGGCAGCGGGCGCGGACGCGCTGCGCGCTTGCGGCCGGAGTCCGGGACGGGCAGCGGGACGGGAGAGGCAACGGGTTTACTCATTCTCGATCACTCAGTACCGAGTATATCGCGGCATATCGCGATCGCCTAGCCGATCCGGCTAACCGTGTTCCATGCAAAAGTTCGCGTTATGCCAGGACCCGCTGCCCAAAGGCCTGCCCTCGCGAGTCGGTTTTGCATAACGCTCACAGCCGCCACTCACGGCGTGACGGTCATGCACTCCACGGGTTTCCCGCCGCCGGATCCTTCCCGTAGACGTGCCTCTGCAGGGCGGACGCCGACACCGACGAACCGCAGACCGCAGCGGGCAGCTGGTCGTTGGCCACGGTCCACTGGGTCCACTCCGCCAGGGTCTTGCCCGCCACGCTGATCCCGTCATTGGCCCGGTACCAGGCGTCGAACTTCGCCGCCGTGCCCGCCGTGATGACGATGTTCCCGTTGCGCAGCCAGCCCGGCGAGCCGGAGAAGATGGAGTCGGACCGCCCCAGGGTCCCCTGGCTGAGCATGCACTGAACCAGCAGGGCCGGAGCATCCGAACTCCGGAACTGCCCCGCCTGGCTGCTGGTCGGCGACGGAATCGGCGGCGGCCCCGACGAGCACGCCGTGACGGCGCAGCCGAGCACGAGGCCGGCCGCCGCCCAACGGCCCAGCCGGGCCGTCGTCCCCGGTCTGGCGGGCTGCCTTCGCTGCCGCACGTACGGCTCCCTGGGTGTTGATCGGCTCTACTACCGTGACGGCCAACGGCGCGATCCGGTTCGAGGCGAAAGACCCGGTTAGTCTAACCCCCCCGCCAGGCCGAGAAATCTCCAGGCGTGACCTCTATCATCTCGGCGTGGTGTTCATCGGAATGTCATAGGCGCCTGATAGATTCGAACTAGTATTCAATAAAGATCATTTATCAGAACGGATCATGGTTCATGAGCGCAACACCGGTTCCCCGCGGTCCCGGACGGGACGAGGACCCGTCCGGCGTGCCCGAGGGCCCCGGTGATCACCCCCGGCTGGGGTCCCCGGACTGGCGGCCGGTGCCGCAGAGCCCGGACTGGCCGCAATGGATGGATGACGATGTGCACGCCGAGGACGGGGATCCCGGTGACCCGGACGAGTACGGAAGACCCCGATAACGCCCCGCCGCCCGGAATGGATGACGCCGAGCTCGGCCTTCCCGGAAAGCGGCGCGGCACCCCCGGGATGGCGGTCACCCGTGAGAGCATTAATTCCCGTCAAGCACGCGGAGGAGGGTCGGCGTGACGGACGGGCGGACGGCACGATCGGGCGAGTGGGACGCGTTGGAGCTGTACGCGTCGCTGCTCGCCAGCCTGCGAGGCGGCGTCGGCGACGGTGCGGGCGCCGTCGGGGCGCTTGTGGACGAGCAGGTGTCGCTCCTGGTGGACGAAGCCGTCAAGGTATGGAGCAGGCCGGGATTCGATACGTTCCTCTCAGTTCCCGCGCTCCGGTTCACCCCGTTCGACTACCAGTTGCAGGCGGCGCGAAGCGCGCTGCGCCAGATGCGGGGTCGAGCGATACTCGCCGACGAGGTGGGACTGGGCAAGACCATAGAGGCCGGGCTGATTCTCGCTGAGCTGCGGCTGCGCGGGCTGGCCGACCGGACGCTGGTCATCACCCCGGCTGGGCTCGTGGCGCAGTGGCAGGAGGAACTCGAGCGCAAGTTCGGTATGCCCACGACGATTCCCGGCCAGGACGCGGATCGGGGCGTGCTGGTCGCCTCGCTGGCGGCCGCCCGTCGCGACCCGCTGAAATCGCAGCTGACAGCGGAACCCTGGGACCTGATCATCGTCGACGAGGCGCACCGGGTCCGGGCGCTGCGCAGCGCTTCCGGGCAGCTGATCCGCCAGCTCAGGTCGCGCTACCTGCTGCTGCTGACCGCCACACCGGTAGAGAACCGGCTACAGGACCTATACGAGATGGTGAGCCTGGTCGCGCCCGGATTGCTGGGGACCGCGGCCCAGTTCCGCGCCGCCCACGGCACCGCGCCGCTCGCCACGCCCGGCAAGGAACCACGGAACATCGCCGCGCTGCGCAAGCAGACCGCCGAGGTGATGATCAGGCACCGGCGCAGCGAGGTGAGCGTGCTCCTCCCGCACCGTCTGGCCGAGACGGTACGCGTCGAGCCGTCCGGCGCCGAACGGCAATGGTACGCCGACCTGACAGCACGAGTCCGCGCCGAGGGCAGCACGGCCACGTCGGCGCAACGGCTGACCCTGCGCAGCGTGGCGAAGCTGGCCGGGTCGAGCCCCGCCGCGGCCGCACCCACCCTCGCCAAGATCGGCTGGGACGACCTGGCCCGGCGCGGCTCCCTGCTCACCGCCCCGGCGAAGGTCGCGGTGCTGCTCGACCGGCTCGGCCGGTTCACCCAGTCGGGGCAGAAGGTCCTGGTGTTCACCGCGTTCCGGCAGACCCTGGAGCTGCTGACCGATCAGGTGCCGGGCGCTGCGGTCTACCACGGCAGCCTGCCGCGCGCGGGGAAGGAGGCAGCGATTGCCGCGTTCCGGGACGAGGCCCAGGTGCTGCTGTCCACCGAGTCCGCCGGTGAGGGCCGCAATCTCCAGTTCTGCCACGTGATGGTGAACATGGACCTGCCGTGGAACCCGATGCAGATCGAGCAGCGGCTCGGCCGTCTGCACCGGGTCGGTCAGGAGCATGACGTGCTGCTGACCAACCTGGTCGCCAGCGGCACCATCGAGGAGCAGGTGCTGCGCGTGCTCGAGGCGAAGATCAACCTGTTCGAGCTGGTGGTGGGCGAGCTCGACATGATCCTCGGCCGGGTGGACGACGAGTTCGACTTCGAGACCACGGTGTTCGACGCGTTCGTCGCCTCGGAAGACGACGCAGAGTTCGGCGAGCGGATGGCGGTCATCGGCGACGACCTGGCCCGTGCCAGGACCGAGTACCTGGCCAGCCGCGCGTCGATCGACAACCTGGTCTCGGAACAGGAGGGCGCGTGATCGCCGTGGCCGGAGGCCCAGGCCAATCGAACACCGACCCCGCGCTGGAGTTCTGGCTGCGGCACGTTGCCGCCGACGGTGGGCTCTGGGAGCCGGCCGGGGATTCCGCGTACGTGGTCCTCCCCGGCCAGCTTCGCGACGCGTACCGGCTACCGGAAGAGCTCCGGGTCACCGCCGACCCCGACGTCGCGCGGGAGGAGGGTGCCACACTGCTCACCGCCGGTCATCCCGTCCTCGCCGAGGCCGCCGACCGGGTGCTTGCAGCCGGCGATGTCGGCTACCTCGTCCTGGACCGGCCCGCCGCCGTCCCGCCGGGACGTGACGTGCTGCAGGCCGAGGTCCGCGAGGCCTTCCCGACCGACCATGGCCGGATCGACCTGTCCGGCGAGCCCGCCTTCGTGCTGCACCCCGTCGTCCGGGTGGGCGCGCTGGTCACCTACGAGCTGTCGGCCGAGGACCGCTTCCAGGAGGAGGCGGAGCGCTGGGTGGATGCCTCTTCCTGTCGCGAGCTACCCGCCGCGCTGGCCAGGTCACTGTCCAAGGCCCTTTGTACCGAACGGACAGTGGTACCTCCCGCTGAGAACCTGCTTCCGGCGATCGGTCACGCCCACCGGCTGATGGACTCGGCCGCGGTGTCCCGGCGTGCCGTGCTCGCCGCCGAGGTGAGCGGCGGATTCGAGGCCGAACGCGGCCGTGCCGCGGCGTATTACGCGGACGCGATCGCCGGCATCGAGCTGCGCCTGGCGGCTGCCACGCCAGACCGGGCCGGCGTGTTGCGGGAGCGGCTGCGCGCTACTCGCGAGGAACAGGCGCGGCGGCTGGCCGAGATCGCGGAAAAGTACGAGGCCCGGCATGTGATCAGGCCGTATCGGCTGCATGTGCTGCTGGTGCCCGCGCTGCGGGTCGTGGCCGACGTGCTGCGCGGGTCGCGGCGGTACCCGATGAGTTTCGATTGGCTATTGCCGACCGGGGTGTACGCGCCGATGCGCTGCCCGTCGTGTTCGGCCGAGGCCGCGCTGGTGGCTGGCAAGGAGAAGCTCGGCTGCGAGGCGTGCTTGCCTCCAAAGCCGCCGACGGTGGCGCCACCCGCTCAGCCGGCCGTGGGGAAACCTGCGTCGGCCGCCGGGAAGCCCGCGCCCGTCAAGTCGCCCGCGCCCGCCAAGCCTGCTGTGGCGAAACCGCCCGCTGCCCCCCCGGTGCCACCGCCGAAACCCAGCCAGCGTCGGGCTGTCCCGCCCAAGGTGCGCGGGCCGCAGCAGAAGGCCAGGCCCGCGCTGGCCGAACGCGTGTGGTCCGCGGTGGCCAGCGGCGACCGGCGCACGCTGGCCAGAGTCGTCCATCCTGATTCGCCCGCAGCGGCGCTAGCCCGCGTGTACGGCCCGGCCGCCTTCACCGGCATCATCGGCATGCCCGCCACTGAGGCACCGGAACGGTTCACCGCGGCGGTTGACGCGGAGATAGTCCATGGCGTGCTGCTTGGCTCATCCGGCGCCGAATACCGCTACTTCATCTCCTGCCAGGACGGGCAGGGGGCTGAGGTGCTGCCGTTTCCGGTGACCGCTGACGGCGCCTTCTGGAACTTCTACTGGTGGGGTCGGCGCCCGGACGTCAGGTCGTACGCCCCGGCGGTCGGGGGACTTGATCTAGTCGAGCGCCAGCTGGCCGTCGCCGGGTGTGACTGGAACGGCCTGCCGGTCGCCGCTCGCGCCCTGGCGGCGTGGGATCGGCTTGGCGATGTCCGGGATCGGCTGCTCTCCGCGCATCCGCCGGCTGTCCTGGCCGCCTGCGTGATCCGCCTGGTCGCCTACCGGGCCGGAGGGAAGGCGACCTTCGCCAGTGTGGCGGACCACTTCCGGCTGCCGGAGGAGGATGTGCGCCGCGCCGACCGCGCCGTCCGGCCGCTGCTGGCCCTCAGCCCCGGCTGTCCCTGGTAAACCTTTCGGGCGCACCGCCGGGACACATGCTGCGGTCCGGGCCAGACGGGTTCGCCCGGCCCGCCCTGGAGGGCGCAATCAGCAGTCAGTACAGCATCTACGCCAAGACGGCCAGCCCGGTGCGGGACCTCAATGGCCTGACGCTGACTCCCGACGCAACCCTCGCCGAGGCGCCTCAACTGGACGTGCTTCACGTGCCAGGCGGACCTGGCCAGGAGGCGCTGATGGACGACAGCGAGGTCCTGGGATGGCTCAGCAAGCAGGCCGCCGGAGGCAGCCGCGTTTTCTCGGTATGCACCGGTGCGCTGCTGCTCGGCGCGGCCGGGCTGCTCGCGGCGAAAACGCAGTCCGCCCGATCCTGGCCTGTTACTCGCTCAGCGGATGTACAGCTCGCCGGCCTCATACTCGGTGAACTCGGTGTTCGCCGGCACGTCCGCGGCCATCCCGGCGGCCTGGAACGCGGGGAACAGCTGCTCGGCCTGCCAGCGCTCCATGTGCGCCCGGGACTGCCAGACGCTCACGACGTGGAGCCCGATCTCATCCGAGCCGGCCGCCCAGGCGAGCAGGCCGTCGATGTCCTGGGGCGGGTTGTGCTTGGCCGAGACCGTGCGGAAGTTCTCGATGGTGAAGCCCTTGGAGCTGGCGATGTGGATGTAGGCCATGGCTGGTCCTGCCTTTCCCTGATCTGAGCCTGCATTTGCGTCTGCGCCCTGTTTGCGCTGGCAGGAACGACGCTACGGACAAGCCGGGAGCCGGCCATCCGGGGAAGTACTCAGCTGAGTACTCATTCATGGTCGGCAGCGGACCACGCGGCGATCTGGCTGCGGTTGCTGAACCCGAGCTTGACCAGGATGTGCTGCACGTGGTTCTCCGCCGTCCGCTCGGAGACGAACAAGGCCTCGCCGATCTGCTTGTTGGTCAGCCCCCGCGCCACCAGCCGGGCCACCTCGAGCTCCCGCGGGCTCAGGGGTGAGTCCGCGCCCCCCGAGGCCGGAAGCCGGGCCCGCAGCTGGTCGATCCGCTCGGTGAACGGCACCATGCCGAGCCGCGACGCCTCGCCCGCCGTGCGATCCAGCACCGCCCCCGCCCGGGAAGAATCACCGCGGCGGACCAGGACCGCGGCCAGCTCGACCGACGCCTGCACGCCGTAGCCGCACGCGCCGTTGGCCTCGCAGATCGACACCGCGGCCTCCAGGTCCGGAACCGCCGCGTCCAGGCGGCCCAGCGCCGCGGCGGCCAGGCCGAGGTGCAGCTCGACCGGTCCCATGTAGACCCCGGCGCCGGCGCCGTTCGCGGCGTGCTGACCCCGGAACGGCGCGAACTGCGACGCCAGGAACTCGATGTCCTCCGTGCGGCCCAGGCCGATAGCGACCGCGAGCGCGTGCCCCCAGGCCGACATGCGCATGGCCGGCGACGGCGCCCAGGACCGGATCGGCCCGGCCAGCGCGTAGGCCGCCTCGGCGCCGGCCCGGTCGCCCTGGTGGAGGCGGATCAGGGTGAGGGTGAGCGCGGGGAAGATGGTGGCGACCCCCTGGGTGGTGTCCACGGCCTCCGGCCGCAGCTGCGCCGGGATGAGGCCGAACGCCTCGGCCAGGCCGGATCGGTCCAGCCCGACGTGCAGTGCCGCCTGGGACAAGATCACCGCGAGACCGCCGATCGCGGCCGGATGCCCCATGTCGCTGAACACCTTGAACCCCTCGCGGGCCAGCCGTGCCGCCTCGGTGAAGCGCCCGGTGGCCAGCGCGAGTGTGGCCCCGATGTTCAGGTAGTGCCACCGCCCGACCGGGCCGCTGAGCCGGTCCAGGCAGGAACCGAGGTCGGTAAGCTCACGCTGGATCAGGCGCAGCTGACCGGTCTCGAGCAGGGTATCGATCCGCCAGAGCCGGCCCCACATCTCGGCCCAGGCGCTGCCCAGGGTGCCGGCGGCCTCGAGCATCCGGGCCGCCAGCACGATCCGCTCGGCCAGGCCCTCGGGGGCGCAGCAGGCCAGCTGGCGAGCCCGGAGCGCGTCGACCAGCGCGGCCGGATCGGCCGCCGATTCGGCGGCGGCCAGCGCGTCCCGGCTGACCGGCCCCGCCCGGTCGTACTCGCCGCGGTACACCAGCGCCTGCGCGTACGAGGCGGACACCCGGGCCCGCAGGTCGTCGGGCAGGTCGTCCCCGGCCCCGGAATTAGACAGGGCCTGCTCGCAGACACGGCAGATCTCACCGTCCCATTCCGGAACGCCCGTGGCCTCCATCACCATGGCGGTGCGGGCCAGCCCGAGCCGGTCACGCCGGCGCTCGGCCCGCCGGCCGACCTGGGCCGCCGTCTGCTGCGATCCGGGCAGGTCGCCGCTGCGGGACAGGGCCACGGCCAGGGCGAGCTCGAGCCGGGACCGGTCATCCTCGCCGAGTTCCCCCTCGCCGGCCGCCAGCGCCTGGCGGTACAGCCGCACCGCCTCCTCGAACGCCAGCGCGTCCGCGGCCACGGAAGCGGCCGCCTCGCACGCCGCCACCGCCCGCGCCCGGTCACCGGGCAGCGACGCCTCGACCCGGTGCCGGGCCACCTCCGCCAGGTGCAGGCGCAGCTGCCCCTCGTACAGTGCCTCGATCGCGTCCGCCGCCGCGGTGTGCAGCCGCCGCTGCTCCTCCGCGCTCAGCCGCGCGACCACCGCCGAACTGACCAGCGCGTGCGAGAAGCGGTGATCGCCGGGATGGTCCCCGGCCACCAGGAACCCGGCGCCCCGGCCCTCGTCCAGCGGACCGAGCAGGCTGAGCACCGGCCGGTCCAGCATCTTGGCCACCACGCCGGCCGAGAAGCAGTTGCCGGCCACCGCGGCCGCCTGCAGCACCGCCCGGGCCTCGTCCGACAGCTAGCGTGAGCCGGTACGCCGTGGCCTCGAGCACCCGTCCCGGCACGGACGGGCCGGGCGGCCCGGTCAGTGTCGGCTCGGTCAGCGTCTGGGCCAGCTCCCGGACCAGGAACGGGTTGCCTCCCGTCTCGGCGTGCACCCGGCTCGCCTGTTCTGGTGACGCCTCCAGCCCGGCGGCGAGCAGCAGGTCCCCGACCGCCTCGGCGGGCAGGCCGTACAGGTCCACCCGCTCGCTGTTGGCCTCCGCCGACAGCCGTGGCAAGATCCCGCCCGGTGAGTCCCGGTAGGTCGCGAAGGCCAGGATGCGTGTCCCGCGGAGCTGGCGGACGACCTCGACCAGCAGCACCGCCGACGCCTCGTCCGCCCACTGCAGGTCATCGAGCACCAGCACCAGCCCGCTCCGCTCGGCCGCCTGCGCCAGCCGCCGGCGGACCTCGGCGAACAGCGCGAACCGCCGCGCGACGCTGGAATCGGCGCCCAGGTCGGCGGCGCCGAACACCGCCGGCCACAGGTCAGCCCCGGACCCGGTGCCCGAACCGTCCGCGATCTCGTCCAGCACCAGCCGCCACAGCCCGTACGGCGGCGAGCTGTCCGGGTCGGCCGCGCGGGCCCACGCCACCGGAACCCCCCGGGCCCCAGCCGCCGCGGCCAGCTCTTCGGCCAGGCGGGTCTTCCCGATCCCCGCCTCGCCGGTGCACAGCACCAGGCGCCCGCGCCCCGCCAGGGCGTCGTCCAGCAGACCCGTGACCCGCGCCAGCTCGCGGGCGCGGCCCACCATCATCCCGGCCGTATCGCCCCCCACAGGGGCCACCATAAGGGCCGGGGACGAAACTGCATAGGGTCGAGCAGGCGGAGCGCGTGCGCCTTGGCCGCGGCCTCGCCGCGGCTGGCGGCGCCGAGTTTGCCGAGGATGTTGGACACGTGCACGCTGGCCGTCTTGGGCGAGATGAACAGTTCGCCGGCGATGTCCCGGTTGCTGCGCCCCGCCGCGACCAGCCGCAGCACCTCCAGCTCTCGTCCGGTCAGGCCAAAGTCACCCTCGACACGCCCGGCGGAAGCGTCCAGGACGACCCTGGCCCGCCGCGCCACGAGCGTGATCTCCCGAATCAGCGGGTCCGCGCCCAGCCCGCCGGCCAGCGCGGCGGCCTCCCGCAGCCGGCCGCCGGCGCCATCCCGGTCACCGCCCGCGAGCGCCGCCTCCGCCGCGTGCCGCAGCGCCTGGGCCCGCGGATAGGGCTCGCTGACCGCCGCCCACGCGGCCGCGGCCTCGTCCCAGGCGTCCCGCACCTCGGCGGAAGAGCCGCCAGACAGCTGGGCGTCGGCCGCGGCGAAGGTCAGCCGGCCGGCCTGCTGAGCCGGGCCGAACGTCTCCAGCTTCTCCGCGATCGTGCGCAGCCGGCCCGCCAGCGCGGCGGTCTTGTCGCGCAGCCGCTCGTCCCGGGCCGCCGCCAGGCAGACGCCAGCCGCACTCGCCAGCAGCGGCCACGCGTACCGCGGGCTGCCACCGGACAGCTCGTAACCCTCGATGACCCGCGACGCGGTCTCCACCGCGGCCGCCGGCCCGTCCGTGGCCAGCCGCAGCCAGATCTCCAGCAGGTCCAGCGGAAGCTGGTGCTCGTCCACATACGCCGAGCTGCGCAGCAGCCCGGCCGCCTCCGCGGCCGCTTCCGCGGCGGCCGCGACGTTCCCCCGGGCCAGCGCGATGTGGCCGGCCAGGACCGCGAGCGTGGACCGGTACAGCGGGAGCAAGGTGAACTGGAACTCGCGCGCCGCGCGGGCCACCTCGAGGGCCTCGTCCCACCGGCCCAGCGCGAACAGCGGCTCCATCTGGTTGATCGCCAGCAGGCTGCGCGAGGCCGGGCCGATGTAGTACTCGTCCTGGCCCGCGATGCCCCGGCGGGCCTCCTCGAAGGCCAGCTCGTGCTCGCCCGCCCCCTCGAGCAGGTGCGAGGCGTTGACCGCGGCCTTGGCCACCTGGCTGTGCGCCCCGGCCCGGACGGCCATGGCGCGCGCCTGCGCGATCAGCTCGACCGGGCCGCTGCGGCGCCGGCGCTCTGCCCGGCTCCGGCCTGGAACATGGCCAGCGTCATCAGCGCGTCCGCCTCGTTCACCTCGTCGCCGGACTGGCGGGCCAGCGCCAGGGCCTCCTCGGCGTAGGAGCGCTCCATGGCCACGACGGGCACGCAGCGGGCCGCGGCCAGCAGGATCGGGATCCGCACGGCCGGCGTGTCAACCGGGGCGATCTGCAGCGCTGCGGAGAAGTCATCGAGGTACTCCTTGCGGCCCAGGTGCTTCCGGAACTGGCCCCGGGTCTCCAGCAGCTTGGCGACGCGGGTCGGCTCGGCCGCGGGGTCCAGCTCCTTCAGCGCCGAGCTGGCCAGCGCGATGCCGCGCTCGAACTCCCCGGCTTCCTGCGCGGCGCAGGTCGCCTCCTCCAGCACCCGGGCGTGATCGGCGCCGATCCGCTCCGCCGCGTCCGGCACCTGGTCCCACAGCTCGAGCACCCGGGCCAGCAGCGACAGCCGCTCGGCCGGGGCCACGGCCCGGCCCGCCTGCGCCGCGGCCCGCCACGCGCCGATCAGGGCCCAGACCGAGTCGTGCGCCGAGTGCCAGTGGTGGGCCATCTCGATCGTGGCCCGGCCCGGCGGCACCAGCGAGGGATCGGCGTCGATGGCCTCGGCGAAGCGGCTGTGCAGCCGGCCGTGCTCGCCGGGCAGCAGGTCGTCGTGCACCGCCTCGCGGATCAGCTCGTGCCGGAACGTGTAGCCACCCTCGTGCGGGCGCAGCACGTTGGCCGTCACGGCCGGCCGCAGCGCGCCGGTCAGCGCGGCGTCATCCAGGCCGGTGACGGCGGCGAGCAGCGCGTGCCCGGTGGTCTGGCCGCCCGCGCTGGCCACCCGCAGCACCTCCTGGGTGTCCTCCGGCAGCCGGCGCACGCCGTCCAGCAGCAGGTCGCGCAGGGACTCGGGCAGCCCGCAGCTCAGCTCGCCGTCACAGCCCAGCAGCGTCTCCACGAACAGCGGGTTGCCCTCGCTGCGGTGATACAGCGCGTCGGCCACGTCGCCGGCGAGCTGGCGGCCGAGGATCCCCGCGGCCAGCTCGGCGGTGTCGTGCCTGGTCAGCCTCGGCAGCTCGATCCGCTCGACCCAGGCGATCCGGTCCAGCGCGGCGAGCATCGGGCGCAGCGGATGGGTCCGGTGCAGCTCGTCGGACCGGAACGTCACGATGATCAGCAGCCCGCCGATGGCCCGCTGGTTGCCGATCAGGAAGGTCAGCAGGTCCCGGCTGGACCGGTCGGCCCAGTGCGCGTCCTCGATCACCAGCACCACCGGCGAGCGCCGGGCCAGGTGATCCAGCGCGCTGAGCATCTCCTCGAACAGCCGCGCCCGGGCCTCGCCCGGGTCCCGGTCGATATCCGGGCCGGTATCGGGCTCGCCGAGCTCGGGCAGCAGCCGGGCCAGCCCCCGCGTGGTCCGGCCGGGCAGCATCGAGGCCACCGCCTCCGCGCCGTGCTCGTGGACCAGGTTGCGGAGCACCGCGGTGAACGGCGCGAACGGCAGCCCGTCGGTGCCCAGCTCCAGGCAGCCGCCGACCAGAACACAAGCCCCCGCCGCCGTCGCGGCCTGACCGAACTCGCCGACCAGCCGGGACTTGCCGACCCCGGCCTCACCGCCCAGCAGCACAGCCGTCGGGCCGCCCTGGCGCACGCTGGCGAACGCGGCTTCCAGGGCGGCCATCTGCTGGTCCCGCCCGACCAGGACGGGACCGGACGCTCGCCCGCTCATCTCGTCTGCTGTCAGCATGCCACGCGGCTCTGGCATTCCACGAGGGCCGGCGGGCGCCGGGGCGGTCACGGCCGCCCTCAGGCGGCGTGGCGTGCGGCGGGCACGCGGTCGGCGGCCTCGTCCCCGGCGGTCCGGAACGAGCCGTCCACGTAGTCGGGGATGGCCGGGACGGCGAACTCGTCCGCCTCGGCCCGCCGGGCGCCGCGCCGCACGGCCCGCATCGCGCGGCTGGCGGTCCGGGCCAGCGTCGCCCGGTGCGCCTGTTCCCGCAGTTCACGGCCGTGCTGCGCGACCAGCTCACGCAGAATCTCGGGATGCATGGTTCCTCCTCGACCCCCGGGGAACCTCCTCTGGTCCCCACATCCTCAAGGTTCGGCGTAAGGCCCCACCCCCCGCATCGGACGAATGCCTTATCTTCGGTCGCCCGAACGGCTTAGGCCTCATCCCCTGTCCGCCATCCGGCCCCTAAGTGTCCTTAAGCCGTCTTAGCCCAGGTCAAACCCATTTTTCCGAACGGGCCGCCCGCGTGCCCCCGGTCAGCTCCGGCGCCGCCAGACCGGCCTCGTGCGTTCACTACACTGGAATGAGCCATCCGATCCGGTGGCAGCTCCCGACACCGAACGAACGAGACTCACGCATGCCCGCACCGCACCGCACCGCACCCCCGCAGGACGCCCTCGCGACCCGCGACGACCTGCGCAACGTCGCCATCGTCGCGCACGTCGACCACGGCAAGACCACGCTGGTGGACGCGATGCTGTGGCAGTCGGGCGCGTTCCGGGCCAACGCGAACGTGGCCGAGCGGGTGCTCGACTCCGGCGACCTGGAGCGGGAGAAGGGCATCACGATCCTGGCCAAGAACACCGCGGTGCGCCACGGCGGGCTGACCATCAACATCGTGGACACGCCGGGGCACGCGGACTTCGGCGGCGAGGTGGAGCGCGGCCTGTCCATGGTCGACGGGGTGCTGCTGCTGGTCGACGCCAGCGAGGGACCGCTGCCGCAGACCAGGTTCGTGCTGCGCAAGACGCTGGCCGCCGGGCTGCCGGTGATCCTGGTCATCAACAAGGTGGACCGGCCCGACGCGCGGATCGCCGAGGTCGTGGACGCCTGCTACGAGCTGTTCATCGACCTGGACGCCACCGAGGAGCAGATCGAGTTCCCCATCGTGTACGCCTCCGCGCGGGCCGGGCGGGCCTCGCTCGCCCGCCCCGCCGACGGCGAGATGCCCGACTCGCCGGACCTGGAGCCGCTGTTCGAGACGCTGCGGGCCACCGTCCCGGCGCCCGTCTACGAGGTCGGCGCGCCGCTGCAGGCCCACGTCACCAACCTGGACGCCAGCTCCTACCTGGGCCGCATCGCGCTGTGCCGGATCCGCAACGGCACGCATGTCGCGCGGCCAGCAGGCCGCCTGGTGCCGGCGGGACGGCTCGATCGAGCGGGTCAAGATCTCCGAGCTGTACCTGACCGATGCGCTGGAGCGGGTGCATGCCGACTCGGCGGGCCCCGGGGACATCGTGGCCATCGCCGGCATCCCGGACATCATGATCGGCGAGACCCTGGCCGACGTCGACGACCCGCGCCCGCTGCCGCTGATCACCGTGGACGAGCCGGCCATCTCGATGACGATCGGGGTGAACACCGCGCCGCTGGCCGGGCAGGCCGCCGGGGCCAAGGTCACCGCCCGGCTGGTGCGGGACCGGCTGGACCGCGAGCTGGTCGGGAACGTGTCGCTGGCCGTGCTGCCCACCGAGCGGCCGGACACCTGGGAGGTCCGCGGCCGCGGCGAGCTCGCGCTGGCCGTGCTGGTGGAGACCATGCGGCGGGAGGGGTACGAGCTGACCGTGGGCCGGCCCGCCGCCGTCACCAGGGACGTCGACGGCGCCGTCTTCGAGCCGGTCGAGCGGCTGAGCGTGGACGTGCCCGAGGAGTACCTGGGCACGGTCACCTCGCTGATCTCGGTGCGGCGCGGCCGGATGGAGTCGATGACCAACCACGGCACCGGCTGGGTCCGGATCGAGTTCGTCGTGCCCGCGCGGGGGCTGATCGGCTTCCGCACCCAGTTCCTCACCGAGACCCGCGGCACCGGCATCGCGCACCATGTCTTCGAGGGCTACGAGCCCTGGTCGGGGCCCATGCGGGGCCGGGCGACCGGCTCGCTGGTCGCCGACCGGCCCGGCAGCGCCGCCGCCTACGCCATGTTCAACCTGCAAGAACGCGGCTCGCTGTTCGTCACCCCGGGCACCGAGGTGTACGAGGGGATGATCGTGGGGGAGAACTCCCGGCCCGACGACATGGACGTCAACATCACCCGCGAGCGCAAGGTCACCAACGTCCGCCAGTCGACCGGCGAGGAACTCGAGCGGCTGGTGCCGCCGCGGCTGCTGAGCCTGGAGCAGGCGCTGGAGTTCTGCGCCGACGACGAGTGCGTGGAGGTCACCGCCTCGGCGGTCCGCCTGCGCAAGACGATCCTGGACGCCCGGGAGCGCTTCCGCGGGCGGGCCCGGGCCGGGCAGAGGGTGGGCTCGCGGGAGAAATAGAGCTTAACTGCCCCCGGGTGCCGGCACGCAGGCACCCGGGAGCGCTTCCAGCGGCGACCCCGGCCCGCCGGGACGGTGCTCGGCCCGCCCCGGCCGCCCGGTGGTCTCACCGAGAAAATACGATGCCGGCCCGCGGGCGCGGCGCGCCATGCGACGAGCGCCGTGATCGGCGCGGGGAACGGTCCGGTGCCGGCGAGGAACGGCGCGGCCCGGCCGGCGAGCGGCCCGGTGCTGGCCGCGACGCGCGCTATTCCCGTCGGGGGCCTGCCGGCTATAGTGCGGCGATGGTCGTCCTCACGATCATTCTCGCCTCGGTGGCCGCCGCGCTGTCGGCCGCCGTGCTGTTCTGGAAGCGGACCTCGCGGCGCGTCGGCACGCCGCCGCAGCGAGCGACCTACGAGGCCCTGCACACCGCCAGCGAGGCCGTCGCCGCGCTGCGCGACGGGCTGACGCCCGGGCACCGCGGTCAAGGCGGCGCCGGCCCTGCGGCGGCTGCTCGGCACGCCCGCCGTCGCCATCGCGGACCGGACGGACCTCATCGCCTGCGAAGGCTCCGAACGGCACGCCGAGGCCCTCGGCCGCCGCCTGCACGACGTCGTGGCGTCCGGCCGCCCGCAGCTGCTGAGCGCGTCCGACCTCGGCTGCGGCCACGGCGGTGACTGCCCGATGCGGGCCGGCGTCGCCGTGCCCATCGCCGTCGACGGCGCGCTGGTCGGGGCGCTGGCGGCGCTGGGCCCGTCCGCCGACGCGGCGCTGATGCGGACCGCGGGCGAGGTCGCCCGGTTCGTGTCCACGCAGCTGGCCCTGGCCGAACTCGACGCGTCCAGGACCCGCACCGTGCAGGCGCAGCTGAACTTCCTGCGAGCCCAGATCAGCCCGCATTTCATCTACAACGCGCTGACCGCGATCGAGTCCTACGTCCGGTCCGACCCGGAGCGCGCCCGGGACCTGCTCGTCGGCTTCGCCGAGTTCATCCGCTGGACCTTCCGCGAGCACAGCCAGTACGCCACCTTGGCCGAGGAGCTGCGCTTCGTGGATACCTACCTGGAGCTCGAGCGCGCGCGCTTCGGCGACCGCCTGGTGGTCAGCCTGCGGGTGGCCCCGGAGGTCCTGCCCGTCCGGGTCCCGTCGCTGGTGCTGCAGCCGCTGGTCGAGAACGCCGTCCGGCACGGCCTGGAGCGGGTCAGCGGGACCGCCCGGCTGCAGATCTCCGCGGAGGACGGGGGCCACGAGGCGGTCGTCACGGTCGAGGACCACGGTGTCGGCGTGGACCCGGGGCAACTCGCCGGCGTGCTGTCCGGGCGGTGGGGCAGTGAATCTGTCGGACTCCGCAACGTGGACGAGCGCCTCCGCGCTACCTTCGGGAACGACCACGGGCTTACGATCGAGACCGGGGTCGGCGCGGGCACGAAGGTGACCATGCGCCTCCCGAAGTTCTTCGCGGCGATGAGCGGGTCATGAACGTCGCCCAGGGCCCAGGCCGAGATCCCCGCGGCGTCCGCGCTGGTCATCGACGACGAGACGCCGGCCCTGGACGAGCTGAGCTACCTGCTCCGCGCGAACTTCCCGATCGCCCCGGTGCACGCCGCGCAGAATGCGAGCGACGCGCTGCGGCACCTTCAGGAGCGCCGCTACGACGTGGTCTTCCTCGACGTCAGGATGCCCGAGCTCAACGGCATCGAGCTGGGGAACGTGCTGCGGCGGTTCGCCGCGCCGCCCGCCATCGTCTACGTCACCGCCTACGAGGAGTACGCGGTGCGCGCCTTCGACATCGGCGCGTGCGACTACCTGCTCAAGCCCGTCTCCCGGGCGCGGCTGCGCACCGCGCTGGAACGCGCCCTCGGCCCGCTGGCGGCGGACCCGGAACCCGGCCTGCCTCCCGGCGACGATTCGTCCGACCTGATCCCGGTCGAGACGGCCGGACGGACCAGGTTCATCGCCCGTGACCAGGTGCACTGGGTGGAAGCCGAGGGAGACTACGTGCGGCTGCACACCGCGGACGGCGGCGCGCACCTGGTGCGGATCCCGATCTCGCATCTGGAAGAGCGGTGGTCGGCCCACGGCTTCATCCGCATCCACCGCGGCTACCTCGTGTCGTTCAAGCACATTACGGAGTTCTCCGTGACCGGAAGCGTTCACACGGTGATGGTGGGCGGCCGCTCGCTGCCGGTCAGCCGCCGCCACGTGCGGGACGTCCGCGACCGGATCCTCCGGGTCGGCCGGCGGGGCTGACCGTGAAGGAGACCCGGCCAGCCCAGACCCGGCCAGCCCAGCCCGGGCCAGCACAGCGCCAGCTCGTCGTCTGGCGCGGCGATCAGGCGCCGGTTCAGCGCGGCATCCCCGGGCCCGGCGACCTGCGGGACGACACGAACACCGGCCGGCTGCTCATCGGCTCGCTGATCCGGGCGCAGCTCGGCCTGTCCCTGATGTGCCTCATGCTCGCGCTGACCGTGACCGTCTCGTTCCCGGTCGTCGCCGCGCTGGTGCCCGCGGTCGGCCGGATCAGGGTCGGCCGGCCTTCCGCTCACCCTGATCGTGCTCGGCTTCGCGTTCTATCCCGTGTTCCTCGCGATCGGCTGGTTCTACCACCGTCAGGCCCGCCAGCTCGAGGCCAGGTTCACCGACCTGGTCGACCCCCCCGGTGACTGACGCCGCGGTCGCCGCGATCGCGTTCGTCACCCTGCTGACGATCGTGGTCGGCGCCCGCGGCATCCGGGTCGCGCGGACACCGGACGACTTCATGGTCGCCGCGCGGCAGGTCCCGCCCGCGCTCAACGCCGCCGCCATCTCCGGTGAATACCTCTCGGCCGCGTCCTTCCTGGGCATCGCGGGCCTGATCGTGTCGCAAGGCCTCGGCTCGCTGTGGTACTCGGTCGGCTACACCGCCGGGTACCTGGTTCTGCTGCTGCTGGTGGCGGCGCCGCTGCGGCGGTTCGGCGCGTACACGATCCCCGACTTCGCCGACGGGCGGCTGGGATCCAAGGGCCTGCGCCAGGCGGCCACCGTGCTGGTCCTGGTCATCGGGTGGTTCTACCTGCTGCCCCAGATGAAGGGCGCGGGCATCACGCTGCAGTGGGTCCTCGGCACGCCCTACTGGATCGGCGTGGTCACGCTCGGCGTCGTCGTGAGCGGCAACATCGCGATGGGCGGGATGAAGGGCATCACGTTCGTCCAGTGCTTCCAGTACTGGCTGAAGCTCGTGCGCGATCGGCATTCCCGCGCTGGTGCTGCTGATCGCGACCGGGCACGCCTCCGCCCGCAACCTCCAGCCCGGCCGCGCCCCGGTCTTCACCCGCGCCACCGTCGTCCAGGTGCCCGCAGGCGATCGGCTTCACCCTGGCCCGCCCGGCCAGGGCGACGGTCACCGGCCTGCTCGACCAGCGGCAGTACCGCCACCAGACCGTGCCGCTGTGCGCCTGCCGCCACGTCGCGGGCGCGGGCACGCAGATCGGCTTCGCCGCGGGTGCCCCGGCCCCCACCAGCCTGGCCATGGCGCCGTCCCCGGCGTGGCCTGGGACTCCCCGCTCTCGGCCGCGGGTACCGACGGCGCTCACCCGCTCGTGTCGACCTACGGCATCATCATCGCCACATTCTTCGGCGCGGTCGGGCTGCCGCACATTCTCGTGCGCTTCTACACCAACCCCGACGGCGAGGCGGCCCGGCGTACGACCCTGATCGTGCTGCTCCTGCTGAGCACGTTCTACCTGTTCCCGACGGTGCTGGCCGTCCTGACCAGGCTGCACGCGCCGCAGCTGTACCTGGCCGGGGACTCCGATGACGTCATCCTCGCCCTGCCGTCGCTGCTGCTGCCCGGGCTGCCGGGCGCGCTGCTGGCCGCGCTGGTCGCCGCGGGGGCCTTCGCCGCCTTCCTGTCCACCTCGTCCGGCCTGCTCGTCAGCGTCGCGGGCGCGCTGTCGCACGACTTCATGCACGGCGGCGTGACGTCGTTCCGCTGGTGCGCGATCGTCGCGGGCGCCGTGGCCACGGCCGCCTCCCTGCTGATCGGCCGCTTCTCGCTGGCGCTGCTCGTCGGGTGGGCGTTCGCCATCGCGGCGTCGTCGTTCTGCCCGCTGCTGGTGCTGGGGATCTGGTGGCGTCAGCTCACCCGGGCGGGCGCGGCGGCGGGCATCGTGGTAGGCGGCGGCGCCTGCCTGGCCGCGATCGTCGCGACCATGACCGGCGCGGCGACCCGCGGCTGGAGCGAGGTCCTCCTGGGCCAGCCCGCGATCTGGACGGTGCCGCTCGCGTTCGGCGTGATGATCGTGACCTCGCTGCTCACCCAGCGGACCCTGCCCGGCAACGTCGGGCAGGTGATGCTGCGCATGCACCTGCCCGAGGCGCTGAGCCGCCAGGACTACCGGTCCTTCCCGCTGGAGCGCGCCCGGCGGTCACCTGGCCGGTGACCGGTCCCGCGCAACTTGCCGCGGTCCCGGCGGAGCCGGTCCAGGACCTGATCGGGATGGTCCGTGGTCACCCGGATCATGGCCCGGACCGCGTCGGCCAGGGAGACCCGCGGCACGCCGAGCTCGATCGCGGCCGAGTCGGCCCACATGGTCAGCTCCCGGTACAGCTCGGGGCTCAGGTCCAGGGTGATCCGGACCGGCTTGGACCGGATCGCGGTCCGGCCCGCCGGGCGCGCGTCGGGCTCGGCCCGCCGGGCGGCCGCGGCCGCCATCTGCGCCTTGCGCAGCTCACGCTCTCGCTGTGCGGTCATGACCGCACCTGGCTCATGACCGGACGCCGCACAGCGGGGCGCAGCGCTCGATGAGGTCGCGGGCCACCTGGCGCCATACGTCGCAGCCCGCCTGCCTGATCGGCACGCCGAAGCTCTGGGCGTAGACCTCGCGCCGGGGCACCGCCGTGGCCAGCACGTCGTAGCCGAGATCGACCAGCGCCTCCCGGGCGTCGGTGGTGGAGTGCGCCCGCGCCACGCAGCGGTTCAGCAGGATGGCCGAACGCACCGGTTTGTCCCGCACCTCCCGGACCTCGGCGATCTCGTCCCGCACCGGCGTGGTCCGGTTGATCTCGATCGGGCTGGGCGCGCACGGGATCAGGATCTCGTCGGCGTACCGCAGCGCCGACCGGGCGATGCCGGCGTGGTCTTCGATCTGCGGCGTGTCGATGATCACCACGTCGTCGTGCTTGGCGATCTCGGGCAGGCGGCGGTGCAGCTCGCGCGAGGGCAGGGCCACGATCCGGAACGGGAACGCCGCCTGCTCGCGGCGCGAGCCCGGGATACATGGCGGCCAGATCGGACCATTCCAGCGCGCTGCCCGACGGGTCCGCGTCCACCAGGAGCACGCTGTTGCCGGCCTGGGCGAACACATGAGCCAGCCAGACCGCGGAGGTCGTCTTCCCAGTGCCCGGCTTCAGGTTGGCCAGGGCAAGGCTCAGCCCTGTCATCCAGGCATTATCGCAGCGCCCGGCGTATCGCGGTACCCCGACTCCGGTAATCGCCGTAATGCAGTATTTACTGCGTTACGGCATCGTCGGTCACCCGGCACGGGTGAAGCCCGCCAGCCACCTCGGCGGGTCGCGGGACCCGATGGACGGCACCAGCTTCCTGCCCACTGCCCGGCGACTTCTCCCAGGCCCGCGACCTGGCCGCGGAGCACCCGGGCCAGCCTGCGCAGCCAGCGCCCCGCGGCCCGGGCTCCGTCCGGGCCGCGGGGACGCCGTCACTCGTCCCGAGACCCTCAGATGTCCTCGTCGTCTTCGTCGTCCAGCTCGGCGTCGCTCACGGCGATCGCGAGCCCGAGGCCTCGCAGGATGTGCCCGCCTGCCGCCATCACCCGGGGCGTGCCCACGACCGGTGCCACGGCGATCATGATGCCCTGCACGTCCTCGAGGGTCAGGCCGGCCTTGGTGACGGCCGGGGCGTTGGCGACCCAGCTGATGGGCGGCGCGTCCACGGCGATCAGGGCCGCCAGCCGGGCCAGCATGTAGTCGCGCGGCGAAAGGGAATTGTGGTCGACCGATGCGGCGGTGATGTCGGTCAGCGTGTCCAGGACGGGTGTGTCGCCATTCAGGTCATCTACGCTCATGTCATCCTCCGGGTTATCGCGTGGGCGGTGCGTGCCTCCAGTGCACCCGCGATCCCCGGACCCGGGTATCACCCAGCAGGGGTGAACCGGCGCGGTATCACTGGTGCCGGAGCATGCGGATCGCCTGACCGTGCCAGGGCCCAGGATCTGCCGTCGATGACGGCGACCGGGTCGTCGCGGTCCGCGCGCGCGGGCACCACTCGTGCGGAGACGAACTCGCCCTTGCGGGGAACCGGCAGGCCGAGTGCCGATGCCACCAGCGGGTCGTTGTCCTGGTGGCCCAGCACCAGGATTCCCTCGGACCGGAGTCCGGTGCGTGCTCCGCCGTTGCCGCGGGCGCGTTTCATGAAGTCATCCTGCTGGGCGACCGTGGCCACCTCGGCACGCCGTATTATCCGGCGCTGCACGCAGCGGAAGAGCTCATTGGTTCTTGCCTGGCCATGCTGCCTGCCGCGCTTGGCCTTCGCGCTGAACACGCGCTCGCGGATCCTGGGGTCCATGTGCAGGAAGAGGTTCCCGGCGAGGCGCCCGTGGCGGGGCCACAGCTGCCTCACGCGGGCCCGCCCAGCGGCGCTGAGCTGGCGTTTTGAGTCGCGGTTGGGCTTGCCGCGAAGGTATTCCTCGCGGACCCGGATCAGCCCGGCGGACCAGGTGCTCGTCTCGTCGTCCGCCGTGATCAGGAGGCAGAGGTGATCGATGGCCTCCGGCGGGAGTTCCCAGCCTCCGTAGCTCATGGAGTACTTGCAGTCGACCTCGATGCCCGCGATCCGGTAATCAGTTGCGTCGCCGTCATCGAAACCGAACTGCCGGTGGAGGTTGATCTCGACGAGAGTGCCCATGTAGGTCTTCTCCGTCTTGTGCAGCTGGTCATATTTCCATCGCCCGGTGCGCTGCCCGTCATACAACTGGTCGAGCGTGTCCCGCAGCACCATCGCCACCTGATCGCCTGTTGGATCGAGCCGGTTAAGCTCTGTCTCCACCGTGTCCAGCTCGACGTCGGGATCGTCGGCCGGAAGATGAAATAGCGGCTCAGTGATCACTCAGAAGCCTTACCCGTAGGGCAGGGACGCGACCGGCTCAGACGGCGCGCAGTAGGCTCTGCCGCCCGGCACCGCCGCTCTCGCGGGCGGCCTGGATGGCCAGGCGGATCCTGATGCCCACCGCCCGTGCCACCGGCGGCGGGAAGGCATTGCCGATCTGCCTGTACGCGGCCGTCTTGCGCCCGTAGAATCCCCAGTCCGGCGGGAAGCCCTGAATGGCGGCAGCCATCGGCAGCGTCAGCCGCGGCATGTGGTCGGCAGGGGCATCCGCGCCGGGCGGCGCGTCCGCCAGTCCTTTGCCGTCAACGCCGAGCTTGCGCCAGTCCTCGCGAGCGCGGGTGGGACCGAGATCCGGCCCGCCGTGCTTGCGTGAGCCACCGACTAGCGTGGGGCCGATGCCATCGGCCTGCCTGGCCCACGCTCCCGCGCCCGGCCAGCCATCTGCAGCCATGAGATCATGCAAGGTCTCGCCGACAGTCGGCAGGCGCGCCGATCGCGCTCGGCCACTCGAAGTGCGCGTATGCGTCCGGTTTCATCGCTACCAGGATGAACCGCGGCCGCAGCTGCGGGACACCGAACTCGCAGGCGTTCAGCACCTGCCAGTCCGCCACGTAGCCCTGATCGTGCAGCTCCCCGAGCACCTGCTCACGGTAGCCAGCGAACCGCGCGGTCGAAAGGCCCCGGACGTTCTCGAGCATCACCGCAGTCGGCTCGCATTCCCTGACCAGGCGCAAAGCCTGCGGAAACAGGTCACGCTCGTCATCAGCGCCGAGCTGCTTGCCCGCTACCGAGAACGGCGGGCACGGTACCCCGCCCGCCAGGAGGTCAACACCGCGGTAGGGACGGCCGTCGAACTGATGGACGTCCATCTCGACGACCTTCCATGCGTGCTGCCGGTTCAGGCGCAGCGTCTCGCAGGCGTCGGGATCGATCTCAACTGCCGCGACATGGGAGAAATCCGCCTGCTCCATCCCCAGGGACTGTCCGCCGGCTCCGGCGCAGATTTCCAGGCAGGTCAGCTCAGGCACGGGATCCCCCAATGTTCTCCCGTCGGCCTTCTCATGGACTTGCACATTACAGATCCAGATGCACTAGTTCTAGCGTAGTTACGTACATGTTTTCGTGGCGTCTTCCCGGGTTCGGCGCTGGCTCCGAGGGACGGGACCCCGCCCGCCCCGGCACAGATCTCGACCACCTCAAGATCTGCCACCCCGGCCTCCTGTTCGGTCCCAGCTCCCGTCCGAAGAACCCTTATCGGCCCGCCGGCCCATTTTCCCGCAGCGCGCGCATTGCGCCGCAAGCCGCGGGCATCGCCGTAACGTGTCGAGTGCCAGGACTCTAGCGGGATCCCCCGACATTTTCTCCGGGACGGGAATGCCGCGGAGATCGGGCCGCGCTGGCGCGGCGGAAGCTGCTCGCGGGCCAGTTCCTCGGGCAGCGGCAGCAGCGGGTTCGACGTGCTGTCCACCACGGCCTCCGCGATGCTCGGTGAGCTTCTGGCCGCGGGACCTGGCCACGTTCCTGAGCAGGTCGAACGCCTGCCGTGGCCGGAGCCGGTGCCGTTCGGCCAGCACGCCGATGGCCTGCTCCACCCGGACCCGCGCGACCAGTGCGTGCTCGAGCTGGGCCACGGTCACCGCGAGCCGGGCGGCCTCGTCGGCCTCGTCCCCCTGGCCCCCCTGGCCGCCCGGCCCGGCGGGGGGTCCCAGGGCGGCGCGGCCCGCCGAGGTCGGCGGCCAGCAGGTCGGCGAGCACCATCGCGCTGGTCAGGTCGGCGGTCTGCTCCGGCCCGACCTGCCAGCCCTGCCCCGACCGGCGCACGACCACCTGGTCGCCGCTCATTCCGTCAGGGGCCACGTCCTCACCCTCGCGCCGCGTCGTCTCCCCGTCCATGTCCGTCCTGTCCTGCGGGCCCGCACCACGGGACCGTTCGGCATCTAGCTCCCCGCGCTGACCGCGGCCAACCGCTCGCGGACCTGCGCCGCCGAGGGGTTGACCAGGGTCGTCCCGTCCGGGAACACGACGGTGGGCACGGTCTGGTTGCCGCCGTTGACCGACATCACGAACTCGGCCGCGGCCTCGTCACGCTCGATGTCGACCTCGGCGATCTCGATCCCGGCCCGGGCGAGCTGCTTCTTCAGGGTGCGGCAGAAACCGCACCATGAGGTGGTGTACATCGTCAGCTGGCCGGGCACCCGCCGCCTCCTGCAAGTAGGTGAAAATTACTGGATCGTGTAACACCGGCGAGGCTGGTTGCGTTCCCGAGGGGACGGCCACGGAGGTTGACCGAGGTCGCGGCCGACGCGCTGCTGGCCGGGCTGGATCCCGAGCAGCGCGAGGTGGCCATGGCCACCCGGGGCCCGGTCTGCGTGCTGGCCGGCGCCGGGACCGGCAAGACGCGCGCGATCACGCACCGGATCGCGTACGCCGCCGCCATCGGGGTGGTGGACCCGGCGCACGTGCTGGCCCTCACCTTCACCGTGCGGGCGGCCGGCGAGATGCGCGGCCGGCTCCGCCAGCTCGGGGTCGCGCAGGTGCGCGCGTCCACGTTCCACGCGGCCGCGCTGCGCCAGCTGAACTACTTCTGGCCGCGCGTGATCGGCGGCCGGCTGCCGCGGCTGATCGACGCCAAGGGCGGGCCTGGTGCGCGAGGCGGCCAGTCAGGCGCGGGTCCGGCTGGACGGCCCGGGGCTGGCCGACGCCGCCAGCGAGATCGAGTGGGCCAAGACGACCCAGGTCCGCCCGGACACCTACGCTCGCGCCGCGGCCGCGGCGGCCCGCTCGCCGGTGGCCGGGGCGCAGGCCATGGCGGCGGTGTACGACGGCTACGAACGGCTCCGGCGCGAGCGGCACCTGATCGACTTCGAGTCCGTCCTGGAACTGACCGCCGCCATCGTGCTCGAGCACCGTGGCGCGGCGGAAGCGGTGCGCGACACGTTCCGGTACTTCGTGGTCGATGAGTACCAGGACGTGAACCCGCTGCAGAAACTGCTGCTCGACGCCTGGCTGGGCGACCGCGACGACCTGTGCGTGGTGGGTGATCCGCACCAGGTGATCTACTCGTTCACCGGCGCCACGCCGGACTACCTGACCGGTTTCACCGCCGAGTTCCCCGGCGCGACGCTCGTCCGGCTGGTGCGCGACTACCGTTCGACGCCGCAGGTGGTCACGGTGGCCAACCAGCTGATCCGGTCCGAGCACAACACTTATCGCGCAGCGGCCGCCCGGGCCGCAGCCGGTGCTCACGCAGTACGCCGACGATGCCAGCGAGGCCGCCGGGGCGGCGACGGCGATCCGGTCGCTGGTCGCGGCGGGTGTTCCGGCTCACCAGATCGCGGTGCTGGTCCGGATCAACGCCGACACCGGACGGTTCGAGCAGGCGCTGGCCGAGGCCGCGGTGCCGTACGTGGTGCGCGGCGCCGAGCGGTTCTACGAGCGGCCGGTGGTCCGGCAGGCCCTGGTGCTGTTCCGCGGCGCGGCGGTGGCCGAGGCGCGGATGGCTGGCGACAGCGACCCCCCGACCCCGCTGCCGTCCGCGGTCCGGCACGTGCTGACCGGCATCGGCTTCACCGGCAGCCCGCCTGCGGGGGGTTCGGCGGCCCGCGAGCGCTGGGAGTCGCTCGCCGCCCTCGCCCAGCTGGCCGACGACATGCACGCGGCGCGGCCGCAGGCCGGTATGGGCGACTTCGCCGCCGAGCTGGCCCAGCGCGCCGAACTCGGCCACGCGCCGCCGGCCCAGGGCGTGACGCTCGCCTCGATGCACGCGGCCAAGGGGCTGGAGTGGGACGCGGTGCTGCTGCCGGGCCTGGTCGAGGGGCTGATGCCGATCGTGCACGCCAAGACGCCCGGCGCGATCGAGGAGGAAAGACGGCTACTGTATGTGGCGGTGACCAGGGCGCGCCATCACCTGTATCTTTCCTGGTCGCAGGGTCGTGGCGCGGCCCGGCAGCGGTCGCGGTTCCTCGATGACATCCGCCTGGGCCGGCCGAAGAGGGCACAGGGTGGGACGAGGGGGGAGGGGGGTAGATGGGTCGAGCGCTTGACACGCTGCTCGACGTGCTCGACCTGGAGCAGATCGAGTGGGACATCTTCCGCGGCCGCAGCCCCGACGACCGCCGGCAGCGGGTGTTCGGCGGCCAGGTGGCCGGGCAGGCGCTGGTCGCCGCCGGGCGGACCGTGCCCCCGGACCGGTCGGTGCACTCCCTGCACGCCTACTTCATCAGGCCGGGTGACCCGACGGTGCCGCTGGTGTACACGGTCGACCGGACCCGGGATGGGCGGTCGTTCACCACCCGCCGGGTGTCCGCCATCCAGCACGGCCGGACGATCTTCACCCTGTCCGCGTCCTTCCATCACGCCGAGCCCGGACCCGAGCACTCCGACCCGATGCCCGAGGTGCCGCCCCCGGACCGGCTCGAGCGGAACTCGGACCGGTTGGCTCAGATCCTGGGTGAGGACCATCCCCGGCTGTTCGGCAGCCCCTTCGACCTGCGGTCGGTCGGCCCGCTGTCGGTGGAGGCCGAACGCGACCCGTCCCTGCGGACGACGAGAAACCTGGTCTGGCTGCGGGTGGAGGGGGAACTGCCCGACGACCCGCTGCTGCACGTCTGCCTGATGACGTACGCCTCGGACATGACGCTGCTCGATTCGGTGCTGCTCGGGCACGGGCTGTCGTGGGTGGATGGCCGCACCACGGGCGCGAGCCTGGATCATGCCATGTGGTTCCACCGGACGTTCCGGGCCGACCGCTGGCTGCTGTACGCGCAGGAGTCGCCGGTGGCCTACGGCGCCCGGGGGCTGGCCCGCGGCCAGGTGTTCACCGCCGAGGGACAGCTGGTGGTGTCGGTGATGCAGGAGGGCCTGATCCGCACCGCACCCCGCGTTATTGAAAACCGCAGCTTAGCAGTGCTGGCCCGGGGGCAACCCCGGAACCCCCGGTCACTGCCGGTCGGTCGCCGTAGCTCCCTCGGAGCTTATTGAAAACCGCAGCTTAGCAGTGCTAGCCCGGGGGACCACCCCCGGAACCCCCGGCCACTGTGGGCTGGCCGCCGTAGCTCCCTGCCACTTATTGAAAACCGCAGCTTAGCAGTGCTAGCCCGGGGGACCACCCCCGGAACCCCCGGCCACTGTGGGCTGGCCGCCGTAGCTCCCTGCCACTTATTGAAAACCGCAGCTTAGCAGTGCTAGCCCGGGGGACCACCCCCGGAACCCCCGGCCACTGTGGGCTGGCCGCCGTAGCTCCCTGCCACTTATTGAAAACCGCAGCTTAAAAAAGTGTTGCCCCCTTCAGGGGCCATTACGTAGGCTGCCTACATGTCCGTGGGCTAGTTGTCGACGCTCCTGGAGGGAGGTGCCCAACGTGACCTACATCAATTCTGACGTCTTCGCGACCAGCGTTCCGGCGGCAGAGCCGTGGCGTGCGCGGCTGGGTGCCTTCAGCCCGCGTTCGGCCGTCCTGGGGACAAGTGTGCTCGGTGCCGCTTGCGGCACAGGGCCGTCCGCTGCCGTGCAGCCGGTTCCGCGCGTCCGGGACAAGGTCGCCCTGGCCATCCCGGCCCCGCTGGCCGCCCCCATGGCGCAGTTCGGGCAGACGAATAACTACAACCACATGACCAGTGTTCTCGCCGTTGGCGAGGGCACGTCGGGTCCGCCTCCATATAGGGAACCGGCCTAGAAAGGCCGGCCACAGATCCCCTTAAGGCCGCGGACCCGCACACAGGGTCCGCGGCCTTAGCTACGAAAGGCCTAGGTCCCAGGGACGGGCGAGAAATCGCATGGGCGACAACTAGGACCAGTAGGCGAGAGGGGATGGCACCGATGCAGTGGCGCGATGCCACCGTCGGAGGCAAGGACACGACGGGGTTCGAGGCGTTCAGCTCTCAGATACGGCAGAAGCCGGACGTCAGGCAGGTTCGGGCCGGGAACATCGGCCAGACCGGCGAGGTCAGTGTGGCGACTCAGAATCAGTTCATGGTGGCAGGGCCGGTTGAAGGCCCGGCAATTGACAGCACCGCCACCGCACTCCCGATAGGCCTGGATCTTCCGTGCACGGAGGATCCGGAGCTGTTCTTCGCCGAGTCTCCGCAGGACGTGGAGCAGGCGAAGGCCATGTGCCGGGATTGCCGGGCCCGGATCGCCTGCCTGACGGGGGCTCTCGAGCGTCGGGAGCCCTGGGGCGTCTGGGGTGGAGAGCTGCTCATGCGCGGCGCGATCGTGCCTCGCAAGCGGCCTCGCGGACGTCCGCGGAAGACCGAGGTGGCCGCGTAGGCGGTCTCCGGTCAGCACAGCGGCCGCGTAGGCGCGCCGCCAACGGGGAGGGCCGCGCGGCCCACGGGGGGCCGCGCGGCCGGTAACGCACATGATGCCCACAACGGAGTGATCAGCATGCATTTGGTAGAACAGCTCGCGACCGAGCAAAGTCGCAGCAAAATAGCGCTGGCCGAGCAGATGCGCCCGTCGCGCCGGCTGCTCACCCTGCGGCGGGCGCGCCGGATAGAGTACAAGGCCGAGCGCCGCTTGGTCGAAGCGTGGCGCCGCGCCGCCGAACTCCGCGGCACGCTCGAGTCCGCGGATTACTGAGCGGCGCACGCACCCGTCCGGAAATGGGGCCGGGAATGGGGCATGTGCCCCTCCCGGCCCCGTACGATGCGAGCATGTCAACCGTGCCGTTATCCGGGCCTGTGCGCCGGTTGCGGATCGAGGCCGAGGTGCCGGTGTGCCGGTGTTGGCCGGGGCGGCGGAGGTGCCTCTTCGCCCTGGGAGGCGTGGCCGAGAGGAGTCCCGGCGGTGCCCGGCCGCGGCAGGGTGCCGTTGGCCCGCGCCGCCGGGCCGCTTGCGGGTTGCGGCCGCTAACCCCTTGCAGCGACCATGGGCCTATGATTACGGAACGTGGCATACTGGTAGCTACGGGCCGGCATCAGTCTAAGCTGGCGATATGTCGAACCCGTTTCCTTCCTTGCGAGCGCGAGCCATGCTGGCCGTGCTGCAAGGCGAGCTCGGGTATGAGATCGAGCGGCAGAGCGGTTCCCATCGCCGCCTGGTTGCTACGGGAAGGCCGCCGCTCACATTCGCGTTTCATGACAGTGCGAGCTTGTCACCGGGTGTGGTTCGAGACATCCTGGTCA
Source organism: uncultured Actinomycetes bacterium (assembly GCA_963801155.1). Taxonomy (GTDB): domain Bacteria; phylum Actinomycetota; class Actinomycetes; order Streptosporangiales; family Streptosporangiaceae; genus Palsa-504. The sequence continues at coordinate 63,145 of CAWDEB010000027.1, read as the reverse complement.
AGCAGGTCGGTCTAAGCCGTGACGAGGCGCTGAGGGTGGTGAGGTGATGAGCGAGCAGATCCACATGATCATGAGACTGTCCGGCGACGGTAGCGTCTACGCCACGTCGCCGCAGGCTCCGGGCTTGATTTACGGACGGCGGTCGCTGGCAGAGTGGCGTTCCGACCTGAACGACGTGCTCTCGTTTCACTTTGAGCGACCGGGCCCTTTTGCTGTCATCGAACATCACGAACGCCATTACGACGTCGAGGGTCGTGAGCTGGTCACTCGTCTAGCGATGGATGAGTACCACGACCAGCGCCAGGCGGTGTATGAGCGCATCGGCCAGGTCCTGCGGGTGCCCGACCAGGCGGAGTCATTGGTCTCGGCCGTGACGAATACGGTCGGGAAACTGTCTATGTGCGCGCCGTACCGTCCGACACGCTGGCCTGGCTGGCCGCGCAGCTTGACGGTCCCGGTGACGCGGTTATCGCGGCGCTAACCATCGCGGACCAGTTTATTCTTACGCTACCGATTGCTAAGGAAGAGGGAACGCACCCGGCATGGTCGGTAGCGTCCTCAGCACCCGATACCCGGCTGTCGGAAGTCATGCAGAAGATCCCGGTTGTAACACCGCCACACACGATGCCCCTTGAGGTGGCCTAGGAACGTAGGTATCCAAGGCCGTCGCCCGGACGGCCACAGCCCAGAAATCCTGCTGATACCCCATTAGGGGAACACGCTAACTCTGCCCGCCGCCTGACTATCGAAGCGACGATGGACCTGTTACCGCCTATCTCCTGCGGCAGCGCAGGTTCGCTATAGGTCCACGCTCCGAGCCTGAGAACGTCTGCCCAGTGCGTCGGCTCATCATCGGAACGACTATCCAGCTCTGATACTCGGCCAACGGTAGCACCCCCTCCCGCCCGCCACACGGGGGAGCGGTGCTATCCTCGCTCACCCCGACCACCCAACCCGCGCAAGGTGCGCCTACGCGCCCATGCAGTGCGGCGCGCTGCCGCGCCTCCGTCCTCGAATGTCAGATACCAAACGGGCCGTGCTCATATGAATGACCCGCACCTACACTGGAACCCAGTAATTATCTCACCAGACGGTCACACTCAATTGGAGGTAGTAGTCATAGGGCCGGGCAGTGCCAACCGAGTTGACAATTACTCCCGCTATCTTACCGTTTTCCTTAACGCAGAATGTTGTTCCTGCCGACGCATCCGCCATATCCTCTATGAGGGTAGAGGTCATGCAAGCATGGTATGTCGGTGTTAGACCTCCCGGGAGTTGTAGAATTTCATCTGAACTGTTCGTAATTATATTCCCATCATAAAATACATCCCCGCCGCTCCATTCCGTAAGCTGTGATTGCGTCGGCTTAGCAGCACCGAGGGGAGCGCTATAAGTCTGGGGAAGATCGAAGGTATACGAGGCTAGCTCTTGTGTATTCGGGCCGGCCGGGGCCACCTTCGGGATGGCTGCGCGTGTTAGTCCTCTGGGTGCCACTCGGTGCGCCAACCTGCTGGGCGCGCCCAGCAGTGCCGGAAGGCCCGCCGTTAATCTGCAGTTTCCACCACGATAACCGCGGTGAAGGCCAGGGTGCCAGCCACAGTGGTGACTGCCACCTTCTTCAAGATGGCCGTACCGTCTGTCGAGATTGTAGGTACGCTCGTAAATACGCCCGTTGCGGCTCGTATTATCCAGACCCGCAAAGCATTAGCAACAAAACCCAGGGCAGTGATGAGCTTGAAAAGGTTGCCTGGCCGCATTTTGATCAGGGCAGCCAGTTCCTCACCGCGGATTTCAGCTCGCTTGGGGTCATCATAACGCAAGCGTGCGGACCAGCGAACTATCTTCTGTGCGGCCCACGGAGATACAGCAGTACATTCATTGACAATGAGGCCCAGGATCACGCTGATAATCACGGCCAATGCGCTCACATCGCACCGCCACGCGCTAGACCTGGGATTACTGCTCTCGACCGTGTTCGAAGGTTATTTAGCTCTTGCGGTCGGCGCTCCTTCAAGAGGTCCAGCACGCCCGCTATGCCCTCGGGGGTCAGCTCGTACAAACGCCTCCGAGGCCCTTTGGACTCAGGTTCCCGATCCTCCCAGTAACCGGTGATCCAGCCGCAGTCCTCTAGTCGGTCCAGGACACCGTAGACCGTCGGGCCGGACCGCTTGGTCTCCTTCATTAGAGCCCAACCGTGCAGCGCCTCGCCCTCTTCTTGTGCCCGCAGTAGACGCGCTGATACATCGAGCAACGGGCCTGTGACTCGTGACGGTCTCCTCACGGTTCTTATCTTATCTATGTCGAGTTAGCCCGTAAAGCCTCACCTGCCCTGGGCTAGCTCGCCATCTACGTCGCGGCCATCGCGCGGTGGTCGACTCGGGCCTTATCCATCTCCTGCCAACGCGCACGGTTGTCCGAGCGTGGGCTGGCCCTCGCTTACGCGGCACCACCACACCGGAGAGTACGGCAACTCTGGAAACCTCCGGCCTGGTCGTCCGCTCAGCATCGAGGCCACGGTGAACCTCGTGACCGGCTCGCCCCGGCCTGCGGGAGCGCCTGGTCCTCACCGGGACTACCGCCGGCGTGAGCGCCTGTTCCTCACCGGGACGGCCGCAGCGGCGCCGGGACCGCGCCTGCTGTTGGAGCGGCCCTCGGGGCGTGTCCCGGACGCCGCAGCACTCACCCTGCTTCACCCGCGTCACGCCAGGCGGAGCGTCCGCTCCGTTACCGCGGAAGATCCGGCCGTTACGGAAGATCCGGGCAACCGGGGTTGCCCGATCTTCCCCGGAAGCCGGATCCTCCGTGAAAATGGGACGGGCGAGGCAGAACGGACAAAACCGAGCCCCGCCGCACGGCACAACGCTCACGGTCCCGGGCTTGCAGCACATCGGTCCCGCAAGAGCAGCCCGGGGGGCACGCACCCGTGCCGGACATTGCGGGGACGTTCCTAGCGGTGCTGTGAGACACATGAGGCGATCATCAGCCAGATGGCGAACTAACGGTCTGATCCGTAATGGATACCAGGCGTCAACAGCGGTGCTGACGCGTCCGGTGGCGATGGTGTACACATGGCCGGAGACGCTCACCTTCATTTACTTGTGAAACAGTGCACAAGCCGCTTCCGCGGAAACGCCGGGAGTCAGGGCGTACTACTGGCCATGAGTCACAGCTGCGGCCGGGACGCAGCCAACGACGGACAGGAAATCCTGACAGCTGCGCGCCGACCAGCGGCCTTATTGACCGTGCGTTAATCGTCGGCGAGCATAGCCGCTTATGGGTCTGCGCGATCCGGTCGTGTGCATCGTCGAGGGCCGGCCCGGCGGGACTGGTCACCGCGCACCTGCTGCGGCGGGCCGGAATCTCGTTCGTCCTGCTGGAACGGCAGGATGCTGACGGCCTGCGCGCGCGCGTCAAGGCCGGGATGATCGAGCATCGCACGGTCGAGCTGCTCAGGCCGTCAGGGCTGGCCTACCCGATCGTCGGGGGCGGCAGGCGCATCGGCACGTGCGAGTTCCGGGCCGACGGGCAGGCTTTCATGCTGGACTATGCGAGTCTGTGCGGCGGGCGCGGTCACTACATCTACCCGCAGCACGAGCTCGTCGCGGACTGGGCTGGCCAGCTCCTGGCCGCGGGCGGCGATCTGAGGTTCGGCGTCGAGGCGACCGGCATCCAGCAGTTCGAGGACCGGGCGGTGGTGAGCGCCGCCCGCGGCGCGGCGGGAGAAGCGGCGGGAGAAGCGGCGGGAGAAGCGGCGGGAGAAGCGGCGGGAGAACCGGTAACCGTCGAGTGCGAGGCGGTCGCGGTCTGCGACGGCGCGGCTGGCGTTCTGTCCGCCCGGACGGCCGGGGTTTCCGCTGCCTACCCGACCCGGTGGCTGTCGCTGATCGCGGCCGCGCCGCCGTCGCCCGCCGGGACGATCTACGGGCTTCACGCGCGGGGCTTCGCGGGCCAGATGCACCGTTCGGCGACCATGACGCGGTTCATGCTGGAAGTGCGGCCGGCGAGGACTACGGCCGGTGGGACGATGACCGGATCTGGGCGGAGCTGGAGCATCGCCTGGCCGCGGCGGGCAGGCCCGGCCTCGAGCGGGGGGAGTTCATCGAGCGCGACATCCTCGATCACCGCGTGCGCGTGTGCGATCCCATGCAGGACGGCCGCGTCTTCCTCGCCGGAGACGCGGCGCACCTGATCACCCCGGCCAGCGGCAAGGGCATGAACATCGCCATCCAGGACGCGGTTGAGCTCGCCAGCCGGCCTGACCGAACGGTACGGCGGTCAGAACGACGCCCGGCGCCTCGGCCGCTACTCGCAGGCACGCCTCCCGCGGGTCTGGCGTCACCAGGAGTTCTCCAGCCTGATGCTCAGCCTGTTCACCGCAGGCACCGCAGGCACCGCGGGCACCGCGGCCGGGGACGGTGGCCGAGAATTCTCCTACCGGCTCCGCCGCGCCCGCCTCGACCTCATCGTCAGCGACCCGCGGTTCTCGCGCTGGTTCGCCCACGCCTACGCGGGAGTCGACGAGTAGGGCCCGACGAGCAGGGCCCGACGAGCAGGGCCCGACGAGCAGGGCCCTGACGAGCAGGGCCCGACGAGCAGGGCCCGACGAGCAGGGCCCGACGAGCAGGGCCCGACGAGCAGGGCCCGACGAGCAGGGCCCGACGAGCAGGGCCCGACGAGCAGAACGCGGCATGGCCACCGCCGCTTGGCATATCGAGCACTTGCTTGACAAATCAAGCTAAAGCGCTTACTATAGCAAGCAAGAGCTGCTGGAGGAGGAAGAAACATGATCGACATCAGCACCACCGGGCGCGATCTGGGGAACGAGATGCTCAACGTGATCCGCGGGTCTGCGGACACGATGGTGGACGTACTGCAGGCGTTGGCCTCGGCCGTCCAGTACGTAACCCCGTCCTTGGCCAAGGCTGCCCTACGCCGACCTGTTGCCGAAGCCGCAGACGCTGGTCAACGGGGTATACGATTTCGCCGGGCAGTTGCTGTCCGCGCAGCGCAAGTTCGCCAACGACGTACTCGAGGTCACCGCGCCGCTGACTGGTCAGGGCGCGGCGGGCTGACCGGTCAGGTCGCCGCCCGGCCAGCTCTAGTCAGTTCAGCTGGGCGAGCCGCCGGTCAGGCACGATTGCGCGGCAGGTCCGAAGGGCCGGGCCGCGCAATCGTCTTGATTGACATAGTTAGCAACAGGCCGCCGGCTGCCGCGCTAGGCCAGCCCGCGCACCGCGTATGCGGGCGGGATGTCCCCGCGGATGGCCGAGACCATGCGGAGCACCCGCCGGGTCTCACGCACCCAGGGAACCCGGAACACCCGCGCGCCCAGCCACGCGGCGACCGCAGCCGTGGCCAGGCCCCGGGCCAGGTCGTCGTCCGGGAGCGAAACCAGCACCGGCCACCCGGTGGCCACCAGGCCGGCCAGCCCGAAGGCGCGCTCCACGCCGATGATGACCCGCTCCGGCTCGACCCCCGCCGCCACGGCCCGCGGGGCCAGGCCCGGCGGGCAGACCACGCCCGCGCCGAACTCGGCCGCCACCTTGGCCAGCCCGAAGCCCCAAGGGACCCTGGGGCCCCAGCGACCCCAGGGGCCCGGGCCGTCCCAGAAGCCCAGCAGGTCCGCCCCTGCCGCGCACGCCTCCCGGGCCACCTCCCGCCGCCCGGTATGCACGCCGACGACCAGCTCCGGGTAAATGTCCCGCACCGTCGCGATGAACGGGACGCTCTGCCTGATCTCCTCCCGCTCATCGACCTCGCCACCCGGCCAGCCCGCCACCCCGACGATGTCCGCCCCCTCGGCCACCACCGCGTGCACGCGCTCCATGGCCGCCGCCGCGTCCGAGCCCCAGTCAACGACCGCCATGACCAGCAGCTGGGACGGCTCGAAGCTGCGGCGGCCGAGCCGCAGGACACCCGCGGGCCGCGAAACCATCGCTAGGCGCGGCCGTAGACGGGAATGGCCGCGCCCGAGATGAGGACGGCCTCGTCCGAGACCAGGAAGGAAAGCACGGCGGCGAGCTCGGCCGGCTTCGGCCACAGGTGATGCTTCGCGTTGGGCAGGGCCGCCCGGTTGGCCGGGGTGTCGATGATGCTCGGCAGGATGCAGTTGACCCGCACCCCGTCCTCGCGGCCCTCCACGGCGGCCGCCTCGACCAGGCGGACCACGCCGAGCTTGGTCACGCTGTAGGCGAAGCCGTTCTCCCACTTCTCCAGCGCGACCCGGCTCGACACGTGCACGATCGCGCCGCCGCCGCGGGCGGCCAGCGCGGGCATCGCGTACTTGGTGACGATGGCCGCGCTCACCAGGTTCAGCTCGAACTGCTGCCGGAGCACGCCGATATCGAGCCTGGACAGGGCCTGCGGCGGGGTGTACCCGCCGATCAGGTTGACCACCGCCGCGGGCGCCGGGACCTCCGCGAACGCCGCCGAGACGCTGGCCTCGTCCAGCGCGTCCACGGCGACGTAGGTCACCTGGTCCTGCCGGTCGCCGGTCGGCCGGGATCCGGGCGTCGAACGCCAGCACCGCCGCGCCGTCGTCCCGGAACCGCTCGGTGACCGCCCGCCCGAGGCCACCGGTCGCGCCCAGCACGATGACCGTGCGTTCTGTCATCCTCCGCCTCCCTGAAGGCTGGTCACGGACCGTCTCCCGTCCGATCATGATCAGATCTTTTATACCGAACGGCCCGGCGGTCAGCGTCCGCCAAACGGCTCAACCGCGAGGGTTCGCGGCGCTGGGGAGCCCGGATGACGCCGCCGCAAATTTGCCCTGGTGGAGACACCGTGTCAGCATGAGGAAATGGCTGAGCGGTGGCCGTTCGATGAGTGGAGGCGGAATCTGAGCGAAGTTCTCTCGCTCTCCTCCGCCGCGGCCGCCTCGCTCGGCCTGCCCCAGCCGGGCCTGCTGATGGGCGACCCGTTCACGGTGATCGTCGACACCGCCCGGAACTGGCTGATCGGCAAGCGCCGGACGTTCACCTTCGCCGGGCGTGACCTGACCCTGGTCCTGGAGGACGTGTCGGTGGAGGGCTCGGATCTGGCCCGGGCCGTGGGCCAGTACGGCCAGGTGCGCCTCCTGGCCCGGGACGTCGAATGGGACGGCTACCGGCTCGAGCGGATGGAGATACAGGCCAGGAACGTGTACCTGCGGCCCGGCACCAAGCCGATGCTGGTGTCCGCGCCGGTCCGCGGCGAAGCCTTCGTCTCGGCCGCGGCCGTGTCCCGCTGGCTGGCCGCCGTGTCGCCGCGGCTGGAGCTGGCCATGCACGAGGGCGTCCCGCAGGTCGGCATGATCGGGGCGCCGTGGGTGCGCCTGGAGGTGGAGGCCGGCGCGGACGGGAAGTCGATCCGCGTCGTGCCCCGCGCCCTGCACCTGCTCGACCGGCGCGTGTCGCTGCCGCCCGTCCGGGCCTTTCACGTGCCCCTGCCCGAACTGCCCTTCGACATCATGCTCACCTCCGTCGAGCCGGCGCCGGGGGGTTTCGTCATGCGCGGCCTGCTCCCCGAGTGGCAGCGGCTGCTGTCCCGGGCCGACATCGAGCGGCTGCTCGCCGTGATGCGGGGCTCCGGCGACTGAAGCGGGTCACCGGGGGCCCATCCGGATCGCGCCGTCCAGCCGGATCGTCTCCCCGTTGAGCATCGGGTTCTCCACGATGTGCGCCACCAGCGCGGCGTACTCCCGCGGATCGCCGAGCCGGGCCGGATGGGGCACCTGCGCGCGCCAGCGACCTGATCGCCTCGTCGGACAGGTTGGCGAGCAGTGGCGTGTCGAACAGGCCGGGCGCGATCGTCACCACCCGGATCTTCAGCCGGGCCAGGTCGCGGGCGATCGGCAGCGTCATGCCGACGATGCCGCCCTTGGACGCGGAGTAGGCCGCCTGGCCGATCTGTCCCTCGAACGCCGCGACCGACGCGGTGTTGACGATCACGCCCCGCTCGCCGTCTTCCTCCCCGGCCTGGCTCATCCGGTACGCGGCCAGCCGGATCACGTTGAAGGTCCCGATGAGGTTGACCTGGATCACCCGCGTGAACGCCTCCAGCGGGAACGGGCCCTCCTTGCTCGTGGTCCGGGCCGCGGCGCCGATGCCCGCGCAGTTGACCACGATCCGGGGCACCCCGCCCGCCAGGGCGCCCGCCGCGTCCAGCGCGGCGTCCACGTCCGCCGGGCTCGTCACGTCGCCGGCGCAGAACGCGACGCGGGGCTCCAGCTCCCTCGCCACCGCCAGGCCGTTCGAGCCGGGCAGGTCGAGGATGACCACCGACGCGCCGCCGGCGTGCAGCCTCCTGGTGGTGGCCAGTCCCAGGCCCGACGCCCCGCCGGTGACCAGCGCGATGTTTCCCGTGATGTTCATCGGCACTACGTTACTGGCATGAGCGCACCGGGACGAGGAAACCAGGGGCCGCTGGCGGGCGTGCGCGTCCTCGAACTCGCGGGCATCGGGCCCGGGCCGTTCTGCGCCATGATGCTCGCCGACTCCGGCGCGACCGTGCTGCGGATAGACCGACCGGGCACCGGCCGTCCGGACACCGGCCGTCCGGGCACCGGCACCGCGCGGCCCGAGCGGGAATTCCTGAACCGCGGCCGCCAGTCCGTGGTGCTCGACCTGAAGCACCCGCGCGCGGTGGACGCGCTGCTCCGCCTGGTCGACGTGGCCGACGTGCTGCTCGAGGGCTTCCGGCCGGGGGTGACCGAGCGCATGGGCGTCGGCCCGGATACCTGCCTGCGGCGCAATCCGCGCCTGGTCTACGCGCGGATGACGGGCTGGGGGCAGGAGGGCCCGCTGGCCGGCACGGTGGGACACGACATCGGCTACATCGCCCGCGCCGGTGCCCTGCATGCGCTGGGCCGCGCGGGCGGCCCGCCCGCGTTTCCCGCCGAACCTGCTCGGCGACTTCGGCGGCGGCGGGATGGTCATGGCCTACGGCATCTGCGCGGCGCTGGTCGAGCGGGCCACGTCCGGGCGGGGCCAGGTCGTCGACACCGCCATCGTGGACGGAGTGGCGTCGCTGCTGGCCATGCCGCTGATGCTGATGGCCCAGGGCCTATGGCGCGACGAGCGCGGGGTGAACCTGCTCGACGGCGGCGTGCCCTGGTACGACGTGTACGAGACGGCCGACGGGCAGTGGATGGCGGTCGGCGCCCTGGAGCCGCGGTTCTACGCCGCCCTGCTGTCCGGGCTGGGCCTGCCCGACGCGCCCGACCGGGCCGACCCGCGCAACTGGCCGGAGTTGCGCGCCCGGTTCACGGCCCGGTTCGCCGAACGGACCCGGGACGAGTGGGCGGCGACCTTCGCCGGGACCGACGCGTGCGTCGAACCCGTGCTGTCGCTGGCCGAGGCCGCCGCCGACGAGCACCTGACCGCGCGCGGCACCTACGTCACCGGTGACGGCATGATCCAGCCGGCCCCGGCCCCGCGTTTCTCCCGCACCCCCGGCCAGCTCCCCGACCCGGCTCCGGCCGCCGGCCAGCACACGATCGAGGCCCTCACCGCCTGGGGCCTGCCCGACGCCGGCGACCTCGTCGCCTGCGGCGCCGCCATCCAGGCCTGATGCTGCCATCCAGGCCTGACGCTGCCATCCAGGCCTGACGCCGCCCTCCGACCCTGGAGACCAAGCTCATCGGCATCAGCGTCCAGCCCGCCGATCACCGCGCTGGCCACGCTGCCGGGACAGGACCGCGCGGTGATCGAGCTGGTGGACATCGCGGGACTTCGGCCGAAGGAGGCGGCGGCCGCCCTGGGGCGAGTTGGTGGTTAGCGCATTCCGGCAGGCTGGACGGCAGCGTCAGCCAGGTCGGCCACGAGCCTGTCCTGCTCGGGGCCCGGGCCTGGTTCGTAAGGGCCGGGCCAGCCAGCCGTCAGGTCGGCGTCATCATCGGTTACGGTCAGCTGGCCGCCACCGGGCTGATCCAGCGCCGGCTCGGGCCTGGCGGGCCGCCGCCACCTCGCCGCGGGTCGCCCCGGCCCGCCGCGGCGTCGCCCGTCCGGCCCAGCGCTGCGAATGCGGTCACGGTGAACGCGATCACCGGGAAGGCGATGCACATGGCGAGCAACACGCCCGCGTCCGTGGATCCGGTGAGCTCATGACTGTACGCGATGGCTGGCGACGTCCGCAGATCGGAGGACAGGTTCTGGACGCCGTACCACAGGTGCTGACCGTGGTAGAGCCAGTTCCGCAGCCAGGCCGCCTTGAGCATCACCGCGGTCGTGCCGGTGCCCAGAACGTTGACGAGCAGCGCGCCGGCCAGGCTGGTGAGAAGCCCCGCCGCCATCATCTGGCGGATCCTGGCGCTGGCCGGCGGGGTGAGCTGCTCGATGCGGTGTAGCGCCGGTCGGCTACCACCGCAGCCGCCACCGGGCCGCCGAACACCAGCAGCCACGCGAGCAGCACGAGCGGATCGACATCCGATCCCGGCAGCCATGGGTTGGTGGCAGCCTTGCTGAGTCCAAGCGGCGCCACCGCGTACATGACCAGGCCGAGAGCGATGCCCGCACCGGTGCCGGCGGCGAGCGTGGCCGGGGCAATCCGTGACCGCCGCGAGGTCATCCAGAGCATGGCGGCCACGTACAGCGCCACGAGGACCAGGAACACGATCTCGGGCGGCCAGTGGTTGTTGCGATTGGTCCACCCAGCGATAAGCCGGTACAGGCGCAGGTCAACACCCCCGCGTGGCGGCGCGCTCACGAACTGCTCGACCGTGGTCTCGGCCGGTATCAGGGCCAGGAACCCGGCGTAACAGCCGGCCCGCAGCCAGCGGGCCGCCCGGTTGTCCGGCGGCCCGAGGAACCAGCGGGTCAGCAGGGGCAGCCCGGCCAGCAGCAGCACCATGGTGATCACGCCGACCCGGTCGGCCGGGGTGGCGGAGCTGGCCGACGAGCCGGGCCAGGCCGCCCCGGCCGCCACCGCCGCTGCCACCGCGAACAGCATCGCGCTTCCGATTCCGCGTCGCATCAACGCCTCCCTCGCTATCAGCCGCGCACCGCCCGCACGCCAGGCCAGCCGCCGCAGTCCCGGCGGCACCTCGGGCGCTTCGGCCCAGATCGCCTCCGCCCAGTCACGCCGCCCGGCCGGCACCAGAAGCGCCGCACCGCGCCACACCGCGGCGCCCACCCGGCTCAGCCCGCTCACTGGTGCATCACCCGCGCACTCACGGGCACGACTCTACCTAGGTAGAAATAAAGCGTCCAGGCGCAGTCACACGCGGCCGTACCCAGAACATGCCCGAAATAGGACAAATGGCGCAAATAGTAACCATCCGCGCGAACAGTTCTTATGACCGGTAGGCTGGCAGTCATCAATATCATGAGAGGCGCCGCCGGATCGCCGGCCATACCCCGCCCGCCGTTATAGGCGGGCCTAGAAATTTGCTACAGACGGGCTAGAAATGAGTAATCCAAGATCGGGTAAACGTAATCCAAGACCTGATAAACAAAATTTACAAGGTCTTCTTGGTGATCACGCAGTCGCCTTCTGGACAGTCGTCAGCGGCATTGTGGCGGTCATTACCGTAGTGGTCACGCTTGTCAGCCTCTCGGCTGAGAAATCCTCGCCTAATCCACCGAGCGCATCGTCGCCTAGCTCCACCGGCAGCGAGCCCATTAACCTGGTCCAGTCTGGTGCGGCTGAGGGCACGACGGCTACTCTGCAACCGACCCGTGCTGGTGATGCGCTGATAATTGTCGCGATGCCATACGGGACGGGTCCTGGCCAGGAGGTGACCGGGGTCACCCTCGGAGGGGCAGCTGCCTTTCAAGAGGTAGCGCACGAAGTTGATGGCGGTAACGACTCTGTGTCGATTTGGGCGGATTTTAACTGTGCGGGCGGTCGGACAGCGGTCACTATCGACACCAGTTCAACGAAGGCGTCTGAGTCCGAGATTTACTATTACGAGTTTGCCGGCGTGTCACGCCTCGACCAATCCAGTACGGAAGCAACAGGTCGCACTAGCGCAACGTTCAGTTCGGGAACTACCTCCGCAACCACTGTCTCTAATGAAGCATGGGTTGGCGGTGTTTCCAATTATGAAAACTACGAAACTCTCCCGGGTGGTCAGTGGGATAACTTCACGAACCGGCATTATTTCGCTGCGGGTTACCAGATAGTCACCGGCACCGGACAGGCGCTTTACAGCGGCACACAGGTAGAGGGTTACTCGGCAGCAGCGGTGGTGACGCTTGCCGGGCCGTAGCACTGTGCGTCTTCGTCTGCCCGGCAGAACGGCAGCGCCCACACGCTGGAACCCTGCATTGTGCGGTCGGTGTGCAGGATCAGCTGCCTTCGAAGGTGGGGGCCTTGCGCTCACGGCGGGCCTTGATGCCCTTGTGGATGTCCGCGGTGGCCATCGTCACCGGCTGGGCCAGTGCCTCCCACTGCAGGGCCTGCTCGAACCCGCCGCTGGAACGCTGGGCCAGCCCCGCCTTGGTCAGCCGGACAGCGATCGGCGCCGCCCGCGCCACCCCCTCCGCCACCTCCAGCGCCCAGCCCACCACATCCTCAGCCACCCCCGAGACCAGCCCCCACGCCAGCGCCTCCTCCGCCGCCACGACCCGCCCCGTATACAGCATCTCCCGCGCCCGCGGCATCCCCACCGCCTCAGGCAGCAGCCAGCTCACCAGGCCGGTTCAGCGCCGAGGCATCGTCTAGCTATCGCCAGGCGAATACGGGCTGGTCGAAATGGGCCACCCGGACGGTCAGGCCGTGCCGGGCCACCTGGCAGAACTGATGGATGATGGCGGCGGTCGGCGCGTACACATGGCCGCCCAGCAGCGGCAGCCGGAGGATCAGCGCGGGCGATTCCGGGATGCGCAGCAGCTCCGGCGGGCCGTCGAAATCGGCCAGCGGGATCACGTGGATCCGCGCCACTTCCGACGCCTGCCGGGACAAAGTGCCAACGGGTCCGCCCCACACCACCACGGGCGTGATCAGGAAGCCGGACCGGGTTGCGTAGTCGTCAAGGACACCGAGAATCTCATCCGCCGAAACCACCACGCCCGTTTCCTCGCGCAGTTCCCGCAGCGCCGCTTCCCCGACGGACTCGGCGGGCTCGCGGCTGCCCCCGGGCAGCGCCCACTGCCCGGAGTGGTTCCGCAGGCCCGCCGCTCGCCTGGTGAGCAGCAGGCAGGGCACATCCTCCCGCAGCAGCATGCAGACCGCCACCGACGCGGCCCGCAGCCCGGGTTGCGAGATCGGGACACGCCGGAAAGAGGCCAGGTTGGCCGCGAGGGCGGCCCTGTCGTCCCTTGCTGCCATGAGAGCCTGCTCACCGCAGTACGACCGCGTGCGCGCGGGTGCCTGCTCGCCCTGACCCGGATGGCGTCCTTGAATCGTCGGTCATGTTCCACTTGAAGTTCCCTGCCACGATAGTGGCATGCCGCAGCCGCCCGGCCAATCGATCATGGCGGAACCTGCGACCATGAATCGATGGTCGCACAAAGATAGATAAATGTGCATGTATTGACACATGTTGCGGTATCGCCCTAGTGCGCCCTTGACTTGCCCGCCGACCACGAACTGACGTCAGCTGACTAGCTCGCTGGGTCCGGATTCTGGGACGTGACAGATCTCCCGTCCCTGACGTAGCGGCGGATGGCGAGATCCTCGATCCGGTCGATCCGGCGCAGCAGGCCGCGCAGTTCGGTGAGGAATGCCGCCCGCCGTTTGGGCAGGTCCTCGCCCGGGTCGAACAGCCCCCGGTTCCGGGCCAGCTGGAGCGCGGTCTGGAAGAGCAGCACCGAGACCGACTCCGAGCTGCGCAGCCGGTGCTGGGCCACGTACTGGTGGCCGAGCCCCAGCGCCCGCCGCGTCACCTCCGCGTCGTCGGCCAGGCCCGGGCCGCGGGACTCGCCGTCCAGGACGTCGGCGACCAGCCGGTAGGCCTCCACGAACGGCCGCACGATCACCTGTGACACCAGCGGCCGCATCTCCGTCAGCAGGGCGTCCGCGGCGCCGGGACCCGACCGGAGCCGCTCCTCCCAGGCTGGATCGTGCCGCTCCATCTCCTCGCGCACCTGGCGCCGGTGCTCCTCGCGTTCCCGGAAGTAGAACTCGAACTTCAGCAGGTCACGCAGCCAGGCGATCTCGGCCCAGAACGCCCCGACCGGGTCGGTGGCGTCGTCCCCGGCCCGCAGCACGGCCAGCTCGCACAGCGCGGTGTCGAGCAGGAATGCGATCGCCGAGTTCCGGTAGAACGTGGCGGCGAGCTGATGGTCCGGGTCGATCAGCCAGACCGGCTCGCGACCGTCCGTCACGGCCGTCACCGGGCCGCCCTGGCTGAGCGCGTCCAGCGTGGCCCGCACCGGCTCGGCCCCGGACAGCGCCCGGGCGCTCGCGGTCCGCGGGATGGCGCGGCTGTCCAGGTAGTCCAGCGCGTCGGTCAGCGCCAGCCGGATCTCCTCGAAGGTCAGGGCGGTCCCGCGGGTGGCCAGCAGGATGGTGGTGATGATCGCCGTGGCCGTGACCGGCATGCCCTGGTTGATCCGCCAGGCGACCTCGAATGCGGTCTTCTGCAGGGCCAGCCGCCGGGCCGCCGGGTCGGTGGCGGTCTCGCCGTCCGGCGGGCCGAGGAAGGCGCTCAGCGAGACCGGCTCGCCGAAGCGGACGTAGAGCTTGCCGTAGTGGCGGGCGCCCTGGGCCTTGACGAAGCGGTACAGCCAGCCGAACCCCTCCGGCTTCTTGACCCCGCCGCGGGCGTAGCGGGCGTACTCGGTGATCTCGTGCAGCTGGTCGTAGGTGATGGAGACCGGCAGCAGCAAGATGTCGTCGACACGTCCTTGCAGGTAGGCGTCGGCGGCGTAGGACAGCAGGCCGAGCCGGGGCGGGAGCATCTTCCCGGTGCGCGACCGGGTGCCCTCGATCGACCAGCTGAGGTTGAACCGCTTCTCCAGGATGTAGCCCACGTACTCGCGCAGCACGTACCGGTACAGCGGATTGTCGCCCGCGGAGCGGCGGATGAAGATCACCCCGCCGCGCCGCAGGACCGCTCCCATCGGCCCGAACGACAGGCCGATGTCGGCGAACACGTGCGCGGGCGGCAGGCCCTTCTCCTGCATGGCCGCGGTCAGCACCAGGTTGTCCAGGTACGACCGGTGCGACCAGAGCAGGATGCCCGGGTAGCGCGCCACGGCCGCACGCAGCCGCTCGACCTGGGCCTCGTCGTAGTCGATCTGCGGGTCGAAGCCGCGCTGGAAGATCATCCGCCCGACGGTCGGCACGACGTCGATGAGCCGCCGGCTCCAGCCCGCGGCGAGCTCGTCCAGGATCGTGCCCGCCTCCTCCAGCGACGGCGGATCCTCACCCGGCCCGTGCCGCACGGCGCGCAGCCCGGCCCGGAACCGCCGGGAGGCCAGGATCTCCTCCTTGACCAGGCTCGGCGTCTTGTACCGGGGGCCGCGCAGCCGGTACTCGGCCCGGTCGAGCGCGAGCGTGGCCCGGCGGGCCACGTACGCGCCGAAGTCAGCCTCATCGGTGGTCTCGGCCCAGCGCCCGCGCAGCGAGCCGATCGTGGCGGGCTCGCCGGCCAGCAAAGCGGCCCGGCCGGGGTCGCGGGCCAGGATCCGCTGCTGCTGCCGTTCGCTGGGGTGATATGGGTCGTGCCCGGGCATCAGGCCGGCCAGCCGGCCCGGGTGCTCCTCGGGCAGCCAGGCCACCCGGACCGGCACCAGGGCGGTGTCATCGCCGCGGTCCAGGACCTCGGCGGGCACCTCTGCCCCCGCCGGCCCCAGGCTGACCAGGGGCAGCCCCGCGCCGCCGGCCGCGGCGACCCGCTCGCGGATGAGCCGCGTTTCGGTCGGCGTACCGGCCTGCACCAGCAGTACCGTTTCCCCGGAGCCCAGCAGGCCGGCCAGCTCGCTCATGACGGCATCTCGCCGTCCAGCGTGGCGGGCCAGTCGGCCAGCAGCTCCAGGTAGTTCCCCCGGACCCGCTCGATCTTGGCCTCCAGGTTCGCCAGCGTCCAGTCCGCGACGCTGACCGGGGGCAGCACCGCGATGTCGACGGTGCCCGGGTGGAGGGTGGTGGCGTTGCGGCCCGCCACCGAGTCCGAGTTCCGGATCACGATCGGGACCACCGGCAGGCCGGTCGCCATGGCGATCCGGAACGCCCCCTTCTTGAACGGGCCTACCCCGGCGACATCCAGGCGGGTCCCCTCCGGTGCGACCAGGATCGACAGTCCCTTGCGCGCCGCCTCCTCGACCCCCTCGAGGGCGGCGACTGCCGCCGCGGTGTCGTCCCGGTCGATGAACGCGGCGTCGAGCAGCCTGCCGAGCGTGCCGGCCAGGGGGTTGCCCGCCAGTTCCTTCTTGGCCACGCCGGTCCAGTTGTCCTTGACCAGCGCGGCGACCATGAACACGTCGAAGTTGTTGCGGTGGTTGAACAGGAAGACGGCCGGCCGCTGCGCGGTAAGGTTCTCCTCGCCGATCACGTTCAGCCTCACGCCGTTCAGCGCGAGCACGATCTCGGGCCAGTACCTGGTCAGGAAGTTGACCCCGGCGCGCCTGCTGTGGCTCAGCACGCCGATGCCCAGCGCGCCGGCCGCCACCGGCCACAGTGAGCCGAGCGCGGCCAGGTTCCGGGCCCGGCCGAGTGGCCCGCCGCTGCCGCGGCTGTGCAGCCGCAGGATCGGCCAGCCGCGGCGTTCGGCCACCCGGGTCAGCCTCGCCCCGGGGTTGACCGGCCGCGGGTTCCCTACCAGGTACATGAGGGCGAGGTCCTCGTCGCCGTCGGCGTAGAAGTAGCTCGACCGCAGGTCGATGCCGTGCTCGGCGGCGAACATCTGCACGCTGGTGGCCTTGGTGTTGCCCCAGATGACCGGCTGCTCGATGGCCCCGGTCACGATTCCGTGCTCGTCGAGCACGAACCGGTTGCACACCACGTGGTCGA
This sequence comes from uncultured Actinomycetes bacterium, assembly GCA_963801155.1. Taxonomy (GTDB): domain Bacteria; phylum Actinomycetota; class Actinomycetes; order Streptosporangiales; family Streptosporangiaceae; genus Palsa-504. The sequence continues at coordinate 46,270 of CAWDEB010000027.1, read as the reverse complement.
TGCCGAGGTAGCGGGCCACCGGCTCGGCCTGCATGCTCAGCGCGGACGAGCTGAGCACCACGGTGTGGCCGCGGCGCTGGTGGGCGCGGACCAGGTTGCGCATCTCCGGGTAGATCCGGTCCGCCACGGACTGCTGGAAGATCCGCTCGCCCATCTCCTCGACGTCCTCGGCCGGCCGCCCCGGGCCGTGCCGGCCCCGCCTTCGATCAGGGCCTCGATCTCCCGCCGCCCGAGCTTGTACTCCACCGCGAGTTGCGTCATGCGCAGGAAGTCGCCCGCGCCGACCTGCCGCCGGAGCAGCCGGTCCATGGTGTGCGCCGCGGCGGTGAACCCGGCCACCAGCGTCCCGTCCAGATCGAAGAACGCGCCGATCCCCGGGCCTTCCGGGCTGGCGTCGATCTCGGCCACCGACCCCGGCAGGCGCAGCTGCGGCGCCGCGACGGCGGTCATGCCGGTTCCCGGCCCAGGTCGATCACTTCGTCGAACCCGAGCTGCAGCGATTTCTCGAGGTGACCGGCGTCGGTGAACGAGGCCGTGTCGTAGCGGAAGGTCACCGTGCAGATGCCCGCCCGCGAGATCAGCACGGCCATCATGGCCACCCGGGGCAGCGGCCCCATCCCGTACTGCCGGTCCACCCTGGCCCCGGCCAGGAACGTCTCCTGGCGGTAGCCCGGCACGTTGCTGGCCTGGATGTCCGGCGGAGTGATCCGCTCGGTGACCGCCTCCAGCGCCGCGTCCGGCAGCAGGCTCAGGACCGGTGCGATCCAGTCGAGGACGTCGAGGGCCGACTCGCCGCGGCGGGCGATCACCTGCACGCGGACCAGCTGGATCCGCTCGGCGGGGTCGGGTTCGCCGACCGGCGCGGCGATGGTGACGCCGGTGATCCGGTTGCCGGCGGCCGGGTCGCCGGCGGTGCGCAGGCTGACCGGCAGGGCCAGCGGCAGTTCCCCGACCGGTACGCCCAGCGCCTCGTGGTAGCGGCCGAGACCGCCGCTCAGCGCGGCCAGGTACGCATCGTTGACCGAACCGCCCGCCGCCTTGGCCGCCGCGCGCAGGTCAGCGAGCGGCACCTCGAGCACGTGCGTGCGGCTGGCCAGGCTGCGCCGGCGCAGCAGCGGCGACGGCGCGGTCGGCGGCGGGCCGAGCATCCGCCGCGCCGAGGCCGCGAAGCCGATCGCCTCCGCCACGGTGGGGCCCGGCGCCGTGATCAGGCGGCCGGCGGTGCCCGCCGCGCGCGTCAGCAGCCTCGCCCCGGATGACAGGGCCGTCCAGGGCAGCTGCCGGAGGCCGTCGCGCAGCAGATCGGTACCGGTCACGTCGCGGGGAATGGGCACCGGCGGCATGGGACGCGGCGCGGGTTCCCGCTCGGTGTCGTAGACCTGCTCGAACAGGGCGATTCCGCCGAGCCCATCGGTGATCGCGTGGCTGAACTTGCTCAGCAGCGCCGCTCGATCGCCTTCCAGGCCCTCCACGTACACCGCTTCCCACAAGGCACGGGAGGTGTCCAGCGGCGAGGCCAGCATGACCTCGGCCAGGTCGAGCAGCTGGCGCAGCGTGCCCGGGGCGGGCAGCGCGATCCGGCGCAGATGGTAGTCCAGGTCGAAGTCGGGGTCGACGACCCACCGCGGCGGCGTGGCCGGGATCGGCGGCACCACCACCTTCTGCCGCATCCGGATGACCACCCGGCTGGCCCGCTCCATCGCCTCCCGCAGCCGGCCCCAGTCGGCCGGGCGGTCGAGGAGTTCCACGCCGAGGAACGCGGACCGGGTGGCCGGGTGCGCCTCGCCCCGGTGCATCAGGTAGTCCAGCGGGCTGAGCTCGTCCGGCGGTCCGGGCGGCAGTGGCGGATAGGTCACCCGGCCATTATCGTCTTGGGCAGTCGGATCGGAAATAAGGAAAGGTCCCGTGGTGCAACAGCAGCGGCGTGGCCAGGTGATCGCGATGAGCGCCGAGGAGCTGACCTCGTTCCTGGGCGAACAGCGGACCTGCCGGTTCGCCACGGCCGGCCAGACCGGCCCGCACGTCGCCCCGGTCTGGTTCGTCTGGGACGGGCAGGCGCTGTGGGTCTACTCGCTCACCCGCAGCCAGCGGTGGGCCAACCTGGCCCGTGATCCGCGGGCCGCGGTGGTGGTCGACGACGGCCACCACTACCACGAGCTGCGCGGCGTCGAGATCGAAGGCCAGGCCGCCGTGGTCGGGCCCGTACCGCGCACCGGCGAGGACCCGCAGCCACCCGAGCTCGCCGAGCCCGAGCGCCTGATGGCCGCCAAGTATTTTGCCCCTGCCAGCCTTGCCGTCGGCGGCGGGCCGGAGATGATCCACGACGGCCGGCACGCCTGGCTGCGCGTCGCCCCGCTGAAGATCGTCAGCTGGGACTTCCGCAAGCTCGCTGACCTGCCCGGCCGCGCCGAACGCTAACCGGCCATCGCGTGTCTTTCCGCGGAAATGTCAGCAGAGGCCGCTTCGTAGAGATAGCCGCGACGAACCCGCATGACCCGGATAAGGGCGGGCGGGTGATCATCGGGTACGAGGGTCACTGGTGCTGAGCCCGGCCAGCCCGGCTCAGGTCGCGCCCCCCGAACGGGGGCGTGCTGGATGTCTTCTTCACCGCCGACGGATTCCGGACGATCCCTGCGGCTTGCGCCTTCGACGGGACCGATTGCGGATTATGAGGCCGGCCCGCTGGCCGCCCGGTACGCCGGGCATAATTCCGGTCAGGCCGAGCCGAGACGGGATGCAGCTGGAGATGGGATGAGCGACGAGGTACTGGTGCAGCGCCACGGCGCGGTGCAGGTCATCACGATCAACCGGCCGGAGGCCCGCAACGCCCTGAACGGGGCGGTGGCGGCGGGTATCCGCGACGCGGTTGACGAACTGGACGCGGCCACCGAACTGCGGGCCGGAGTGCTCACCGGAGCAGGCGGCACGTTCTCCGCCGGGATGGATCTCAAGGCGTTCCTCAACGGGGAAGTGCCCTCCTTCCCCGGCCGCGGCCTGTGCGGCATCACCCAGACTCCGCCGCGCAAGCCCCTGGTGGGCGCGGCCGAAGGCTGGGCGCTGGCCGGGGGCTTCGAGCTCCTGCTGGCCTGCGACCTGGTGGTGGCGGGCGCGTCGGCGCGCTTCGGCGTCCCCGAGGTCACGCGCGGGCTGGTGGCCGGGGCGGGCGGGGCGCTGCTGCTGGCCCAGCGGGTGCCGCGCGCCCTGGCCCTGCAGATGCTGCTGACCGGCGACCCGATCGACGCCGCCCGGGGTGCCGAGATCGGGCTGGTCAACCACGTCGTGGCCGAGGGCCGGGCCCTGGAAGCAGCGATCGAACTGGCCGAACGGATCGCGGCCAACGCCCCCCTCGCGCTGATCGCCACCAAGCAGATCGCCGACGGCGGCGGCGACTGGCCCGCCGGGCAGCGCTGGGACCAGATGCTCGCGCTCATGACGCCGGTGTTCGCCTCCGAGGACGCCAAGGAGGGCGCCCGGGCGTTCGCCGAGAAACGCCCCCCGGTGTGGCAGGGCAGGTAAGTCCGCGGAGTCGTCGAAGTACCCCGGCATCCACCGCAGCACCTCGGCCCGGAACTCGCCTTCGCACTCCAGCTGGCACAGCACGCCGATGCCGGCCGTGGACATGCGGTGGATGAGCACGTAGGACGGGGGCAGGTTGAACTTGCGCGTGATGTTGCTGGTGTTTATGCCGGCGACGCGGGCCGCCTCGCCGCGCAGCCACTCGCGGCTGAACTTGAACGAGTCCACCTTGGACGGCTCGGCCAGCGGCGCCAGGAAGGCGCGCAGAGCCTCCAGGTCCACCTCGATGCCCGGCCGCAGGAACCCGTGGGCGCGCAGTTCCCGCTCGACCGCGGAGATGTCCGGCTCGTCCTGGTGCATGATCCGCAGCAGGCGGCCCAGGAACGGCGGCAGCCCGTCCGGCAGCCGGTCCACCGCGCCGAAGTCGAGCACGCCCAGCCGGCCGTCGTCGAGCAGCCGGAAGTTGCCCGGGTGCGGATCCGCGTGCAGCAGCCCGGCCCGCGACGGGCCGGAGAACAGGAACCGGGTGAGCAGGACGCCGGCCCGGTCGCGTTGTTCCTTGCTGCCGTCGCTGATGATCCGGGACAGCGGGGTGCCGTCCATCCACGCGGTGACCAGCACCTGGCCGGTGGCCATCACGACCTCCGGCACGTAGATGTCCGGGTCGCCGGCGTACGCGGACGCGAACGCCCGCTGCGAGCAGGCCTCGAGGGAGTAGTCGAGTTCCTCCGCGACCCGGTCCCGCAGCTCGTCGAGCAGCGGCTTGACCTCCAGCCCCGGCATCAGCAGGCCGAACAGCCGCCCGGCCCGGCTGAGCTGGGTGAAGTCGCTGATCAGCGCGCGTCCGGCGCCGGGGTACTGGATCTTCACCGCGACCCGCCGGCCGTCGTGCCAGACCGCCTGGTGGACCTGCCCGATGGACGCCGCGGCCGCGGGCACGTCGCTCGAACTCGGTGAAGCTGTCCCGCCAGGCCTCGCCCAGCTCCCGGGTCAGGACCTGGTGCACGGTCCGGGCGGGCAGCGGGGGCGCGGACTCCTGCAGCCTGGTCAGCGTGGCCCGGTACGGCCCGGCGAGCTCCGGCGGCAGCGCCGCCTCGAAGATCGACAGCGCCTGGCCCAGCTTCATGGCGCCGCCCTTGAGCTCACCCAGGACCCGGAAGATCTGGTCGGCGGTGCGCCGCTGGATCTCCTCGGCCACGATCTCGGCGGGCCGCCCGCCGATCCGCTTCCCGACCCCCAGTGCCGTCCGGCCCGCCAGGCCGATCGGCAGCCCGGCCAGCTTGGCGGCCCGGGTCACCGTGTTGCGCGGCACATCGTTCACGTAGACATTGTCCCGCACGCCGCGCAGCGCGTAGAACCTCCGCGCGCCGGGGACCGCCTCGATCTCCGCCATCTCGCGCCTCCCTTACGCCTGTTGTTCTGCAACACACGCTAGGGAGCACCCGTTACCGCATCGTTACGGCGCAGGCCGTTCGGGCGAGAACCGTTACGGTCGGCGTTCCGCCGTACCGGGTACGGTCCGCCGCACCGCACGCGCACGCCGGGTGCGGCGGCCAGGTCCGGCGCCGCCACTGCCAGTCCGGGAGAACCACCTCCAGCGTCCCGTTCACGGTGACCGGCCCGCCCGGCGCCGAGCCGGACCCGGGGCCGCGGTCGATGAGCGCGAGCGCCTGCGCGCAGGCGAGCGCGGCCGCCATGGCGGCCAGCACGGTGTCGCAGGCCTGCGGCTGGGCCCGGGCGAAGGTGGCCTGGGCCGCGATCTTCGGCCACTGCGGGTCGGCGTCGGCCTTGCGCAGGTCGACGCAGCGCAGGCAGGCCGAACGGCCCGGCCGGACCAGCGGGCCGATGACGCCGATCGCCTCGCCGGCCCAGACGGCCAGGTGGGGCACGCGGTCGCGGATGAGGCTCGCCGGTCAGGTCGGGCAGCGCCGGCCGGGTGAGGATGACCAGGTCGGGGACTGCGCCGTCGTCGCGGGTCCGGACGTCGGGCGCGGCCCGCTCGACGGCCCGGGCCGCGCCGTCCTGCCTCGGCTCGCCCAGGTCCGCCTCGATCAGCCCGGCGGGCGCGAGGTCGGCGGGCTCGGCCGGCTCCGGGTCGGCGCACGCGACGTGCCCCACGCCCGAGGCGGCCAGGAAGCTGGCCACGCACGCGCCGGTCCGGCCCGCCCCGTGCACCCGGACGAAGGCCGCCCGCCGCCGGGCCAGGATCCGCGCCCCGCCGTCGCCCTCGGCGTAGGCCAGCGCCGCCGTGGCCAGTTCCGGCGCGAGGCGGGCCCGCACCCGGTCCGGCAGGCAGGCGTGCAGGCCGGACGGGAAGTCGTCCAGCACGCCCGCCTCGGCCAGCAGGGCCAGCACCCGGCTCACCGCCTCCGCCGGGATGCCGTACGCCTGTGCCGTGGCGATCAGGTGATCGCGGTCCCGGCTCCCGTCCAGCAGGCTGATGACGGCCGCCGCCGGCCCGAGCCCGCCCAGCGCCACCGCCCGCCGCGGGTCCACCCCGAACTGCAGCGTGTCCCGGTCCCGCCACACCGGCAGCAGCCCCGCCTTCAACGCCGGCCTCACCCGGCCTCCGCCCGCTCACTCATGGCCACATGCTGACATCCCCCAGTGACATTCCGCGCCGCGCATCAGGCGTCACGTCACCGCCCGGGCCGTCGCCAGGTCGCGGCGGCCGCCAGCCCGGCCCGGTGGCCAGGACGAGCGTCGTGACCAGCGCGGCCAGCGGCAGGGCGGGCACCCCGTCGGCCGCGGTCGCGACGAACAGCCCGCACAGGCTGGCCCCGGCCACCAGCCCGATCAGCACGCCGAACCGCCGTATTCCGTGCGGCGTGTCCTGGCCGGGGCGGACCAGCGAGGACACCAGCCCGGTCAGGGTCCCGGTGAGGTAGGTGGTCGACACCTGGGCCAGGCCCATGTCGTTGACCGCGGAGGACTGCATGCCCATCGCGGCGGCCAGCGTCGCCAGCAGGCAGAACTGCGCCCATCCGGCCGGGCTGGCCCCGCTGACCTCCCAGCCCGCCGCGAACCCGGCCAGCAGCGTCAGCTCCGCGAGCAGGACCCACAGGACGTGGGGCGGCAGCACGCCTTCGGTGTCAGACGAGGCCGACACGCGCGCCGTGGGCGACCCAGGTGCCCACGGCCACGCCGGCGATGTAGCCCCCGATCGCGACCGCGGTGTGGCTGGCCAGGGTCAGCGACCCGCGGGCCACGGCCAGGCCCCACAGCACGATGTTCCCGGTCATGACGCTGGTGAAGACGCTGCCCAGCCGGGTGAAGCTGGCCACGTCCGCGGCGCCGGACGCGAAGGTGAGCGCGATCGCGATCAGGGTCAGGGTCTGCTGTTTCGGCCTGGTGTTCATCGCCCGATAGGCTAGTCCCCCTCGACCCGGACCGAGCGCGCCCAGGCCGGCGCGCCCGGGGCGCCCGGCCCGAGCAGTCCGACCACCACCCGCATCCCCTTCGGCGCCAGCGCCGGCCACGGCGTGTACCCGTCGGTCAGCACGACCGTGACGGCGGGCCTGGGCCGCAGCGCGGCCGCCGCCGCGATGCCGGTGCCCATGTTGGTCCCGCCGCCGCCGACCAGCTGCACCTGGCGGGCGGAGTTGACCCGCTGGGCGGGCCCGGCCGCGGTGTCGCAGGCCAGCACGCGGACCTGGCGGGCCAGGCCGAGCGCCCGCAGCAGCCCCTCGACCTCGGCCAGCGCCGCCGCCAGCAGGTCCTCGGTCATGCTGCCCGAGGTGTCGCAGACCACGGCCACCTCGGGCACCGGCCGCCGCAGCGCCGGGAGCACCACGTTCCCGGCCACGGCGGCCCGCCGGGACGGCCGCCGGTAGGAGTAGTCGACGGCGCCCGAGACCTCGGCCACGGCCCGGCGCAGTTCGGCCGCGAGCACGGCGCGCCAGTTGACCTTGGGGCTCAGGATCTCCTGCGCCCAGCGCAGCAGCCCGGCCGGCACGGTCCCGGCCTGCTTGCCGTGCGCGATGACGTCCGCCGCCACCTGCCGTCGCAGCAGTTCGGCCTGCCAGGCGGGCAGGCTCGGCGGGCCGTCGTCGGGCCGGGGATCCCGTCGGCGCCGCTCCCGCAGTCAAGCCAGGCGCCCGCCGCCGCCCCGGCCGATTCTTTTTTTCTTTGGGCCGAACGGTCCGTGGTGCGTGCCGCCTGGAAATACTGCTCGGCCAGCAGGCCGTCCGGCGCGCCGAGGTCGCGGGGCAGGACCGGCCGGCCCGGCAGGTCGAGCCCGGCCGGGATCAGGTCGTCGTTGATCTCCGCGTCGGCGGCCCGCACCCAGCGCCGCGCGTCGTGCGGGCCCACGCCAGCCGCCTGCGGCCCGCTCCCCGTGGGTGCGCAGCAGGTGGCAGACGTGGTGCACGAGCACGCTGCCCAGCTGGGCGGCGGTCCAGCCCGCGACCAGGTCCGGATCCGCGCGCATCCGCCAGTTCTCGTCCACCGACACGGTCCCGCTGCCCGGCGCCGCGACCACCTGCGCGCCGAACAGCCCGGTGGCCAGGTACGGGAACCGGTCGGTCGCCCACAGCCGCGCCGCGGCGAGCTGTTCTATCTCGGGGGGACGACCCCCCCAGACCCCCCCGCTCATGGGGGCGACCCATCCCCCCATACCCCCCTTGCCGCGCTCAGCCATGGCCGGGCATCAGCCCCGCGGCCCGCAGCACCGGGGCGAACATGCGGACCTCCTCCGGCAGCGCCACCCCGTCCGGGCGGCACCTGGCCAGGACGCGCGCCGCGGCGGCCGCCATGTCCAGGGCCGCCTCCGCGGCCAGGCCGAGGACCTGCCAGCCCGCCGTCCAGCGTTCCGGGGTCGGGTTCGACGCGACCGCCGAGGCGATCGAGGCCAGCGCGGCGTAGGCCCGGTCGCCTCGTTCCGGCAGCCGGAACGAGGCGGGGTCGGCCAGCACCTGCTCCGGGTCGGGCAGGTCCATCTCCACCAGCCAGGCCAGGAACTCCACTCCGGCCCCGTCGCCGACGGCGCCCCTGATCAGGGCCGAACGCGCCTCGTCGGACGTGCCCGCCGCGCCCGCGGCCGCCATCAGGCGGCCCGCCATCTCCCAGGTCCGCGGCGACGGCCAGCCGCGCCCGGCCGACGCCGCGTCGGTCGGCGGGGCGCACGCCAGCGCGGGCCGGACGTGCAGGAACGCGGCGACCAGGCCGCGGGCCAGGATCTCCTCGGCCTGCCAGCCGTCGGGGAGCAGCGGGATCACCGGCGCCGCCCAGCCGCCCGCCAGGCCGTCGGCCACCGAGCGGGGATGGGCCCGCCAGGACAGGTGGCACAGCCGGTTGGCCAGCGGCGCGGACAGGTCCCAGCCGTCCGCGGCCTGCTCGGGCGGGTTGGCCGCGGCCACCACCGCGACCTCGTCCGGCAGCGTGAGGTCGCCCACGGCCCGTTCCAGCACCACCCGGAGCAGCGCGGCCTGCACGGCGGGCGGGGCGGTGGACAGCTCGTCGAGGAACAGCAGGCCGCGCCCGGCCTCGGCCAGCCGCCGCGCCCAGGCCGGGGGAGCGAACCGCACCACGTCGCCGACCACGATGGGCAGCCCGGCGAAGTCGGAGGGCTCCCTGATCGAGGCGATGACCGTCTCGCAGGGCAGGTCCATGGCGCGGGCCATGGCCCGGATGGCGGACGTCTTGCCGGTGCCGGGCGCCCCCCACAGCAGCACCGGCACCCGGGCCGCGACCGCCACCCCGAGTGCCTCGGCCGCCGGATTCTCGCTCATATGTTTATCCCCGCTCGCCTCCGGGCGCTCTTGACGCACCGCCTTCCTTCGTCGCTCGTTCCTCGCTCCTCAGTCCAGGCGGCGCCGCGCCCTTTGGCTCGCGGGGTCCCTGCTCATACTCTCCCAGTGTGGGACATTCGCCGGGACCTGGCCGCGTGCACGTCCAGCGGCTCGGGTTCGGCGCCGGGCGCGCGCAGCCCGAGCACCCGGGCGTCCGGCCAGCCCGGCCGCTCCACCGCGACGACCAGGTGCCGCCCGACCCGGGCGAGCCCGCAGGCCCAGACCGAGGCCAGCCACCCGGCCGGCAGGCTGACCCGCAGCCGCCGGTCCTGGCCCCGCCCGGCCAGCTCGGCCGATCCCCAGCCGGGCCCGTGGTGCAGGCTCACCTCCACCTGGTCGGGGTCGATCCCGAGCCAGGCCTCGGCCACCGGGGCCAGCCGCCCGGCGATCGCGGCGACCAGCGCGGGGCGCACCCCCTCGCCACCTTCGGGCCGGGCCGCGTGCGCGGCGGCCACCTGCCCGATCAGCCGGACCTGGAATCCGTACCCCAGCGCGAGCAGCGACAGCATGTCGGTCCGGCGGCGATGGGCCGCCAGCATCTCCTCCTGCATCTGCCGGTGGCGGGCGCTCATCCGGGCCAGCGTCGGGCCCGGCGGGCTGGCCAGCCCCGGCCCCGGCCCGCGAATGCGGCGGCGGCCCCGGGACGTCCTCGCGCGGCGGCGACCACGTCGTCCCAGCCGACCGCGATCTCGTCGGCCGGGCCGCGGGGCCCGATGGCCAGCACCGACAGGTCGCCGGCGTGCCGGGCCCAGGCCTCGGCCAGCTCGACGCACCGGGCCTTCTCCCCGCCCAGGGCGGCGAGCACGAGCTCGCCTTCGACGTCGGGGTGCGACGGCAGCCGCAGCGATCCGGCTTCCCATCCGACGTGTGCCGTCCCGCACCGCACGGCACCTCGGTCTCGCAGCTGGGCAGGCAGGTGAACCACGGCCCGTTCGTCCCTGTGCTGCCCCGGGGGGACGGCCCCCTGGACCCCCCGCGGGTCACGGCGGGTACCCCCAGCGGAGCGGCACCGTGGCGCGGACCTCAGCCGACTGCCAGGCGGCCCGCACCTCGATCCAGTCCGAAGGCCGGGTCAGCGGCGGCGCCAGCCGCAGCGTGAGCGTGGCCTCGCCGGCGTGCTCGGACCAGCTCACCGGCCGGGCGACGTGCCAGCGCCCGGCGTCGTCCCGGACCCAGACCGACAGCGGGAACGCCTTATCCATGCGCAGCGGTCCCGGCTGGTGGGGCGGCAGCTGCCCGCAGGCCAGCGTGTTCATCCAGGTGTCCCCGTCGCAGTGGTGCAGGCCGAGCAGAACCAGCCTGAGGCCGTCCAGTTCCGGCAGCGCGGCGGCCACGGCGGCGAAGCCGTCCCCGGCCGGGGCGCTGTCGGGCTTCCTGCGATGGTAGTGCGAGAGCATGCTGAGCCACGGTTCGGGCAGGTCCGGCGCGGGCGCCGCGGTGATCCCGTGGCCGCGGGCGCCCAGGCTCGCGCACAGCGCGGCCAGCTGGCCCGGCACCGGGCTGAGCGGGGACAGGACCTCGGCCGCCTCGAGCGCCGCGATCGTGACGCCCAGCCCCGCGGCCAGGTTGGCCAGCGGCCCCGGCGTCACCTGCGGCGGGAACTCCGCCACCATGGCGAGCAGCCGGTCCGCGATCCGGTTCAGCAGGTGCTCGCCGGCGCTGAGGTCCCGGTCGCTGACCACCGGCTCGGGCAGGTCGGCCCCGTATTTGAGGTTGGCCGGGCCTTCCAGGTCGACGCGGACGGCCTTCTCGCCCGGCGCGGTGACCTCCAGCCAGCGGATGTCGGGCGGCGGGTCGGGGCGGAGCTTGAGGTCGCAGGTCGGGTGCGACCGTCCCTTGGGGTCCAGCAGCAGGTCGTAGCGGTTCCCCCGGTCGTCGGTCACGGTGAACTCCTCGATCGGCGGCGGGCCGCGGCGCCGCGAGGTCAGCAGGTCGCGTGTCTGCCACGCGGCGACCAGGCGGGCGCCGGCCGCGGTGTGCGCGTACGACATGAGATCGAGCTCGCCGCTGATCGCTCTCGTCATGGAACAAGATCATGAGGCCGGCCGGGACGTACCGGTCCGGTGCGTCCCGTGGCTCGGCGGCGCCCGCGGGCGGCGTCCGCTGGCCGGACCGGACCGGGAGCCTGGCGCTGGCGAACCGGCGCGAACCCGGCCAGCCCGGCCGGACCGGGCCCAGGCCCGGGCCCGCGGAGCTGATCACGCCCGCCTCCGGCGGGCTCGGGGCGGCGCGCGGCCAGGGCCAGCTCCGCGTCGGCCAGGACGGCTTCGGCGGTCTCCAGGTCCAGCGCGCCGACCGCGGTCAGCGCCCAGGCCGCCTGGGCCAGCGCGACCGGCATCACGACGAACGGGGCGCCGGGCGACCGGACCGCGGCCGGCCGCCGCAGCGCCGGGTCGCGCAGCCCGGCCTCGGCCAGCAGCCGCAGGAAGATCTCCGCGCGCTCGCGGTTCATAACCTCAAGTGTCGGTTATTTCCGCGGCCGGCGCGGCCGCTAGCCGAAGTCGGCCGCCAGCTTGGCCAGGTCCGGGTAGCCCAGACCCGAGCCCGGGTTGAAGACCTGGCCGGGTGTGCCGGTGTAGTAGAGGTTGTCGTTGCCCGTGCCCGGGGCGGACAGCGGGGTGAACGGCGAGTAGGCCGACATCGCGAAGGCGTAGATGGACGGATTCCACAGGCCCACGCGGTGGCCGGCGAACTGGTCGATGAGGGCCGCCGCGCCGTTCAGCTGCGCCGCCCCGAAGCTCGTGCCGCCCCAGCCGCTCTGCAGCGCCGGCGAGGCCAGCGGGTCGTAGAGGAGGTAGCCGGTGAACGGGTCGGCGTCCGTGGCCAGGTCGGGCAGGCCGCGGCCGGTTCCCTCGCCGTGGCGCACCACCGGCGTGGCGTCGAAGTTCCACCGCGTGGGCAGGTAGAGGCCGTCGACGGTGCGGTAGGTCGCCGGCGTCAGGTACTGCACGTCGCTGTAGCCGCCCACGTCCTCGTGGTTCAGCCCGTCCTGGTACAGGGGCATCGGCTCGAAGCTGCTGAAGCCGCCTCCGCCGCCGGCCACCGCCGCGGCCGCGAACGCCGCCTCGCTCGGGAAACCGAACCTGGCGTAGTCCGGCCACAGCCAGTCCCAGCCCCAGGTGCGCTGAGCGGGAATCGTCGCCTTGACGCTCGCGCCGCCGACCGTCGCGGTGATCGTGCCGCCCAGCGTGGTCCCGCCCACGCTGGTGACGAACGGGCTGTCGTCCGGGTTGCTGACCGACAGGTTGGTGGCCCCCACGCCGCCGGACGCGTCGTAGGCGCCGGAGTCGCCCGCCGCGACGAACGTGCTCTGGCCCTGCGCCGCCAGTTCGAGGAACGCCTCGTCGAAGGCCTGCGCGTAGGCCGGGGCCTCTGCGCCGGCCATCGCGGCCGCCTGCAGCATGGTCTCCGGCTCGCCCCAGCTCGAGGACACCGTGCCGGCCAGGTTCTGGCTGGCCGCGGCGAAGAAGGCGTCCGCGTAGCCGGCCTCGGTGTTCGGCGCGGTGTAGACCACGACGTGGGCGTCGGGGGCCAGCGCGCCCGCCTGCTCGACGTCCAGGTCGCTCTCGGCCGATCCGGCCGCCTGGCTGGGGGCGCCCGGACCGTCGTCGACGTTGTAGACCGTGATCCGGTTCGGATTGGGCTTCATGCTCAGCACGTTGTCCCAGAAGTAGTACGCGGTGCTCGGGTCGAAGCCCGCCAGCGTGACGAGGCCGAGCGTCTGGCCCTGGCCGGTGAGGCCGAGGCCGTACAGCGGGCTCAGGTTGTAGTTCCTGGCGAAGTCGGCGGGCGTCAGGTTGCCGGTGTGGGCGGTGGTCGGCGTGACGGAGTTCGACGCGGTCACGCCCTTGGGCGTGTGGATCAGGTCATCGGAGAACGGCGCGTAGTCGGTCAGCCCGAGGATGGCCAGCACGCTGGTTCCGACGGCGGCGGGCAGGTACGGGTTCTGGGCGGTGCCATGCACCTGCTGAGCCGGGATGGCCGCCAGGCCGCCCTGTGCGGCCATCGCCGGCACCTTGTACTGCTCCTGCTGGACCGACAGCGCGCTGTCGAATTCCGCCGCGGTGCCGCTCGCCGTCACGTCGAGGTCGTCCGGGTAGACGCTGGTGGCGATGCCATACCGGTTGAGGTAACTCTCCAGGGCCGTGATCGCGGTGGCGGTCTGGCCGTAGCGGCTGGCGAACTGGGCCACGGTCAGCCCGGGGGACCGGCCCTCCTCGACGGCCGATTCCAGGCCCAGGAGGTTACGCCCGCGCAGGATGAACGAGACGATCTCCGGGGTGGGGGGCGGCGTGCTGGCTAGCACGGTCGCGTCCTTCAGCACGATCGGCCCGAGGCCCTGCGCCACGGCCACCTCACCCAGCGCCGACGCCGACGGCGGGGCCGACGGCGGGGCCGACGGCGGGGCCGCGAACGATGACGCCTCGAACGACGGGCGGCCCAGGGCGGCCACCAGCACGCCCGCCAGGGCCAGCGCCACGGCAATGACCGCGCCGGTGATACGCCGTCGCGGTGAAGGCTCAGCTCGCTTCACTGAATGGTCCCCCCGAGATTTACCGAATTGCCCCGACTCCCGTACACCTTTCCAGGCACGATGGTAGAAGCGCTGCGTATCGGCACGTTTGAACCACGCGGCGCGGCGAGTAAAGAAAATTAGCGGCGCCTTTACCTGCAGCCAGAAAATGCCGCTAAATTGGCATTACAGCAATTTTCCCGGAAGGCCTTTTCCTGCCGGGTATTTCGGGCTCAGGCCGGGGTGGTGATGGGCTGGCCCGACGGCGTGTCGGCCGAGGTCCAGCAGCGGACGATGTCGCGCATGGAAAGCAGCCCGGCCACGTCGTGGTCCTCGACCACCACGAGGTGCCTGAACCCCCCCCGGACCATCGCCGCGGCGGCGTCTTCCAGCGTCCAGTCGGGCGAGGCGTACACCAGGTGCTCGGTGCGGTGGTGCGCCACCAGTTCGGCGTCGGGGTCTTCGCCTGCCGCGATCGAGTCGAGCAGGTCCCGTTCGGTCAGGATGCCGATCCCCGCGTGCTCCGCGTCGATCACCACCGCGGCCCCGATCCGGCGCGCGGACATCATGCGTGCCGCCTGCCGCAACGTGTGCGCAGGCCCGATGGTGAGGACAAGGTGGGACATGCCGTCTCGTACCTTCACGAGGATCACACCCCCTGGTTCCGGCGCTTGTGAATTTGTGACGTCCATCAAGCATCGGTGATATCACCTCAGAGGGCAAGACCTCCCTCACCCAGCTGGGCCAGCACGTCGTCGTGCAGGTGGCCGTTGGTGCAGACCACGCTGCCGCCGTCGGGCCTGGACTCTCCCTCCAGCGAGGTGAATCGCCCGCCGGCCTCGGTGACGATGATCTGCAGCGCGGCCAGGTCCCACAGGGTTACCTCGGGTTCGGCGGAGATGTCGCAGGCGCCCTCGGCGACCAGCATGTGCGACCAGAAGTCCCCGAACGCGCGGGTCCGCCACACCGCCCGCGTCAGGCCGAGGAAGTTGTCCAGCATCCCGCGCCCGGCCCAGCCACCCAGGCCCGAGTAGGACATGGACGCGTCGCCGAGCTTGGTCACCCCGGACACGCGGCACGGCGAGGCCTTGGTCAGGCTGCGCCCGGACCACGCGCCGCCGCCCAGCGCGCCCCACCAGCGGCGGCCGAGGGCGGGCGCCGACACCACGCCCACCACGACGTCCGGGCCGTCCATCAGCCCGATCAGGGTGGCCCAGACCGGGACGCCGCGGACGTAGTTCTTCGTCCCGTCGATGGGATCCAGGACCCAGCAGCGCGGCCCGACGCCGGTCCGGCCGAGTTCCTCGCCGAGCACCGCGTCGCGCGGACGGGCCCGGCGCAGCACGTTACGCAGCGACTCTTCGGCCGCCCGGTCGGCATCGCTCACCGGCGTGAGGTCCGGCTTGGTCTCGACCCGCAGGTCGAGCGCCCGGAACCGCCTGGTCGTGATGTCGTCGGCGGCGTCTGCGAGGACATGCGCGAAGCGCAGGTCGTCGTCGTAACGCTTCCTGGTCGCCGTGGTGCTGCATAGGTTAGCCTTGGAGCTTGAGACGGTGTTCAAGCGATTCTCCCGCCTGCTAAGGCGCGGTCCATCGCGGCGGGTGCCCTCGTCACGGTACGGCGATAGGTGCCGGTCACGGCTCGTGTGATATTCGGGTGGACGCGCCCGGCCGCACGGGCCACCCGCGAAACGGTACCGCCTGGGACATCTCGCTCGCTAGCAGGACCCGCATCATACTGGAAGGATGGACGACGACCGCGACCTCCCCGCCGCCCAGCTGCGGGCCTTCATCCGTGACGGCCGGATCACGGCGGTGCCGGCCAAGCGCACCCGGCGGCGGCTGCTGCTCGACCAGGTGGCGCAGGCGTTCGAGCCGGGCCGCACGTACCCCGAGTCCGCCGTCGACGAGATCCTCAAGTCGGTCTTCGACGACCACTGCGCCCTGCGCCGCTACCTGGTCGACGAGTCGTTCCTGTCCCGGACCGCGGCCGGCGTCTACTGGCGCGCAGGAGGAACCGTCGATGCGTAAAGAGATCTTTTCCCCGAACGAGCCGTGGTGCTTCCCCAGGACCCCACCACGCCTCCCGGGCCCGGCCCGGACCGAGCGCTGGTGCTTCCCGGAGACCCCGTCCCGCCTCCCGTCGGCCGACCCGGACGAGCCGTGGTGCTTCCCTGACGATCCTCCTCGCCCGCGTAAACGCGGACGCCCACGATCCCGGCCCAGGTTAGGCCGTCAGTCGGGTGCGGTGTCCTCGCGGCTGCGCAGCAGGCGGCGCAGCGAGTCGAGGCGGGCCTCGGCGTGGTGCTCGCGGGCCCATGCGTCCAGCGCGCAGCCGGGGGAGAGGTGGTCGCAGCCCGGCGGGCACCCGGCCGTGCCCTCGGCCAGGTCGCCGAACGCCTCCACCACCCGGTCCAGGCTGACGTGGCCCAGCCCGAAGCCGCGCAGTCCCGGCGTGTCGATGAGCCACCCGTCACCCAGCGGCAGCGCCACCACGGAAGACGAGGTGTGCCGGCCCCGGCCGGTCACCGGGTTGACCGTTCCCGTGGTCCGGACCGCCTCCGGGACCAGCGTGTTCACCAGCGTGGACTTACCCACCCCGGACTGCCCGATGAGCACGCTGATCCGGCCGGTCAGCACGTTCCGGACCCGGGACAGCGTGCGCGGCGGCAGCGGCCGCCGCGTGGTCAGCATGGGCAGGTCCAGCGGGGCGTAGAAGGCGCGGACCTTGCGCGATTCGGGGCCAGGTCGGCCTTGGTCAGCAGGAGCAGCGGGTCGAGCCCGGCGTCGTACGCGGCCACCAGGCAGCGGTCGACGAAGCGGAGCCGGGGCGGCGGCTGGGCCAGCGCGCAGACGATCACCATCTGGTCGGCGTTGGCCACGATGATCCGTTCCGTCGGATCGGTGTCGTCGGGAGAGCGCCGCAGCACGCTGGTGCGCGGCTCCACCCGGACGATCCGGGCCAGCGTCCCCTCGGCGCCGGACGCGTCGCCGGCCAGCGCGACCCGGTCGCCGACCACCACCGAACCCCGGCCGAGTTCGCGGGCCTTCATGGCCACGACCAGCCCGCCGTCGGTCATGCAGCCGTACCGGCCGCGGTCCACGCTGGTCACGAAGCCCTGAATGGCGCTGGCGTGCGGGGGACGCTGCCTGGTACGCGGCCGGGAACCGCGGCCGGGACGGACCCGGACGTCGTCCTCGTCGAGCCGCGCGTACCGCGAGCTCAGCGTTCTTGTCCTAGCATGCCCGCCCACACACCGGTGAAGTCCGGGAAGGTCTTGGCCACAGTCTGCGCGTTGGCCACCCGGACGCCGGGGACGGCCAGGCCGAGTACGGCCGCCGCCATGACCATCCGGTGGTCGTCATATGTACCGAACGGGCCGTCGGATGCTTGCGCCCGCAACGGACGCGGCCTGATCTGCAAGCCGTCGGGCAGTTCGGTGATGTCGCCGCCGAGCGCGTTGATCTCCTTGGCCAGCGCGGCCAGCCGGTCGGTCTCGTGCCGCCGGGTGTGCGCCAGCCCGGTGAAGGTCGACGGCCCCTCGGCCAGCGCCGCGGCCGCGGTCAGCACCGGCGCCAGCTCGGCGACGTCGCGCAGGTCCGCGGTGATCCCGCGGACCGTGCCGGTGCCCGATATCATCTAGCCCGTCCGGGCCCACGCCGCACCGGGCGCCCATGCGGGTCAGCACGTCCAGGATCGGCCCGGCCGCCTGCAGGCTGTGCCCATTTCCGGGTCCGTTTCCGGACGCCGGCCAGCCCGGCAGGGTGAGCGTCCCGCCGGTCACCAGCGCCGCGGCCAGGAACGGCGCCGCGTTGGACAGGTCCGGTTCCACGGTGATGGATCCCAGGTCCAGCCGTCCCGGCCGGACCCGCCAGCCGTCCGGCCGTCCCGCCCCGCCGGACCGCCCCCTGGGTGGGGCCGAGGGGGAAAACACAGGTGGGTCCGAGGGGGAAAACACAGGTGGGTCCGGGGGAACCAGCACAGTGACGTCGGCGCCGGCGGCCTGGAGCATGCGGACGGTCATGGCGATGTGCGGCGCGGAGGGAACGGGCGGGCCCTCGTGCCGGATCTCGATGCCCTCATCGAAGCGCGGCGCGGCCAGCAGCAGTCCCGAGATCAGCTGCGAAGAACCGGACGCGTCCAGCGTGACGGCGCCGCCGCGGAGCCCGGCCGTGCCCGAGCACCGTGAACGGGGCCGCGCCCCGGCCGCCGTCATCGATGCTGGCGCCCAGTTCGCGCAGCGCCGTGAGGATCGCGCCGACCGGGCGCAGCCTGATCCGCTCGTCCCCGTCGAAGTACACCGCCGCCGAGGTCAGCGCGGCGACCGCGGGCAGGAACCGCAGGACCGTGCCCGCGTTGCCGGCGTTGACGCTGACCCGGGACCCTGCGGGTGGCTGGCCGGCGGTGACCCGCCAGGCGGAAATGGACTCCGCAGTGGATCCGTCCGCTTCGTCCGCGACCTCGGTCCCCATCGCGCGCAGTGCCGCCGCCGCGAGCAGGGTGTCCCTGGCCCGCAGCGGGTTCGCGATCCGGGCGGGCTGGCTGGACAGGGCGGCCAGGACCAGGGCACGGTTGGTGATGGACTTGGACGCGGGGAGCCGGATCCGGGCGCTGACCGGACCGGCCGCGGCGGGCGCGGCCCAGGTCTCCTGGTCGTCGACATGCATAGCGTCACAGTACTGTTTATCCCCCGGGGGAGGACCCCCCGGTGCCCCCCCGCACAGGGGGGCTGCCCGCCCCCCTGTCACCCCCCGGGCCCCCCAAGGGGGGCTGCCCGCGCATATGATCCCCGGGGCCTCGAGGGGTTTGACGGACCGGGATTCTGGTTATGAAATGCCAATCCAGGCTTAACGGGATGTGTACGGATTCCATTCAATTAGGGAAGTTTGCATGTGCGGTCGTTTCGTGTCGGCGCGTAAGCGCCTTGAGCTCCTCGAGGAGTTCGGCATCGAGCGCGACCGCGTTGCCGACGGACCCGATCCGGAGCCCGACCCGGACTACAACGTGGCCCCGACCAGGCGGATCTACGCGGTCATGGAGCGACGCCCGCGCGACGAGGAGGCGGGGCAACCGCCAGCCCGTGAGCTGCGCCTGGTGCGCTGGGGCCTCGTCCCGTCGTGGGCCAAGGACGCCTCGGGCGGCGGCCGGCTCATCAACGCCCGCGCCGAGACCGTGGCGGTCAAGCCCGCGTTCAGGCGCCCCTTCGCCAAGCGCCGCTGCATTCTCCCCGCCGACGGCTACTACGAATGGCAGGCAGTAACCGAACAGGGGAAACAGCGGAAGCAGCCCTATTACATCTACCCGAAGGACGGTGGTGCGCTGGCCTTCGCCGGAGTCTACGAACTCTGGCGGGACGAGGCCCTTCCTTCTGATCACGAACGCGCCTGGCTGTGGACGGCCGCGATTATCACGACCCAGGCGACCGACGATGTCGGCCAGATCCACGACCGCATGCCCATGGTGATCGCGCATGATCACTGGGCCGACTGGCTTAACCCGGACAACTCCGAGCCCGGCCAGCTTCAAGCGACGATGCTGCCGGCGATGGCCGGCGGCCTGACGTCACATCCCGTTTCAACGGCTGTCAACTCCGTGCGGAACAACGGGCCCGAACTCATCGTGCCGCTGTCCGCCGATCCGGAGAGGCCGCCCGGCGAGTTGTTCTGAGTCCGCGGCACGCGGCTGCGGCTCACCCGAGCCGGGCTGCGCAGCGCAAGCGGACGGGAGGCGAGGACACCAGTGGAGACAACCGTCGCCCGTAAGCGTCTCGAGGAGATGCGTGACGGCCTGGACCGGTCGATATCCATCCTGCAGGGCGAACGTCCCGCGCCCATGTCCGGCGAGGGGTATCCGCAGGACTCGGCCGATGCGGGTTCCACTTTGTCCGAGGCCGACCGCACCGAGGCGATCCTCCACTCGGCCCGCAGCCAGCGAGACGAAGTGCTCGCCGCGCTCGCCCGCATCGAGGCGAACACCTATGGGCGATGCGTCGGCTGCGGGGGCGAAATTCCCGAAGGCCGGCTCGATGCGCGCCCCGACGCGGCCCGCTGCGTCGGCTGCCAGGCCAAGCACGCCCGCCGCCGCTAACCGGCCGGGCCGCTCACCTCTTGCTGGCCGAGATCACCAGCTGCGCGCCCAATGACTCGTCGGACCTGGCGGCCAGTTCGGCGCGGACGAGCTTGGGCAGGCTGGCGGGGTCGCGGCGCAGCACATGGGTGACCATCGACTCGGAGAACACGGTGCGCGGCCGGATCCAGTTCACGGTCAGCCCGGCCCCGCTGAACAGCTCGCGCGCCTGGTCGGGGCCGTAACACCGGGTGATGGTCCCGTCCGGCCAGGGCACCAGCACCACCTCGGCGTGCGGCAGGTCGACCAGATGGGCCCAGTGATGCTGATCGGCGAGCACCGCCATGCCGAGCACCAGCGAGTCGACGCAGGCAAGCACCCGCCCGGCCGGGCGCAGGACGCGCGCGATCTCGGCGATCATCGCCTCGGCGGCCAGGTGGGTGGACAGGGCCCGGTCCTCGGCGATGACGTCATCCGCGCAGCCGTCGGGCAGGAAGGTCAGCCGGGAGGCGTCGGCCATCACGGCGCCGACCGCTCGTTGGCTCGCGGTGGTGCCGGGCCCGGCGTCGATCACGCGCAGCACTCTGTGGCCGGCCGCGGCGGCCAGTTCCGCCGCCTGCGCGCGCGGTCCGGAGACGTCCACGATCAGGTGCCGCCCGCGCGGCAGCCAGGCCACCAGCTGAGCCTGCGCCACGGCATCGTGGAATTGCCAGTAAGCCGGAAGATGATCAGTATCCGGCGCGGTGATGGCGGTGGCCGCATGGTGCACGGGCCCGGCTCCTGACTCGGCGCTCCCGCAGCGGGGCCGCCTCTATATCACTAACCTTCCCGGCCAGCCGGCTTTCTCACCTGCCAGCCGCGACCGATCTCGGAATGACGGGCCGCGCGCACGTGTTGAACGCGACATGGCAGTCGCCTCGCCTCCTCATGGCATGCTGAAGCTCGCTCCTTATCGTGGGCGCGGTATCCTCCCGCTCATATGGTCTGCACCCCAGCAGCCCGGTTCCGCACGACCCCGAGGGGGTGAGTCCCGTTCCGGAGACTCTCGAAGAGCGCGGTGAGCGCTTCGAGCAGGAGGTGCTGCCCTTCCTGGATCAGCTGTACTCCGCGGCGCTTCGGATGACTCGCAACCCCGCGGACGCCGAGGACCTGGTGCAGGAGACGTTCGCCAAAGCGTACGCGTCGTTCCACCAGTTCCAGCAGGGCACGAACCTGAAGGCGTGGCTGTTCCGGATCCTGACCAACACCTTTATCAACACCTACCGCAAGCGGCAGCGCGAGCCGCAGCGCTCCGGAGCGGAGGAAGTCGAAGACTGGCAGCTGGCCCGGGCGGCGTCGCATACCTCGGGGGGATTGAAGTCAGCCGAAGCGGAGGCGCTGGAACGGCTGCCCGATTCTGACATTAAGGAGGCGCTCCAGGCGCTCCCGGAGGAATTCAGGATCGCGGTCTACCTGGCCGACGTGGAGGGCTTCGCGTACAAGGAGATCGCCGACATCATGGAAACGCCGATTGGTACCGTGATGTCACGTTTGCACCGCGGCCGGCGGCAGCTGCGGGAACTGCTCCAGGATTACGCGTCGGAACGCGGTTTGGCGCGTACCGCCTCCGACGCTTCCCTGCCCGGGGAGGAAGGGCGATGAGCTGCGGAAAGCCACACGAGACGCCGTGTACCGAGGTACTGGACCGGGTCTACGGTTACCTGGACGGCGAGCTTGGCAACATGGATTGCGCGAAGATCCGCCAGCATCTCCATGAATGCGGCCCCTGCCTGCGGGAGTACGGGCTGGAGGAGGCGGTTAAGCGCCTCGTGGCCAAGCACTGCGGCTGTGACCCGGCGCCCGCCGACCTGCGCGCGAAAATTCTTGTCCGTATCAGGGAAGTCCAGGCGACGATCGAGTTCGCTGAGTAGCCGCGAACCGCCCGATTTGCCAGGACTGTGGCAATTGCGCCGGGTGTGCCACCTTTGATTGCCCATTGTGACTATCGTGCTCACGGTTTGTTCGCGATGAGAGATTTGGGCCTGCGAGATCCGTTGTGGCCACGTTATCCTTGACCTTGGACGATATCCGGTGAGCTGTAGGCAGTTGCGTGTTAGGGAGGTCAGCTCCATGCGTCCATCCGGCCGAATGTGTCGTGCTGCGGGTGAGGCAACGGCGGCCCGGGCCGCCCGCTCTGGGAGCACGTGGGGGTAAGGGGTTGGAGGATAGCCCGCGTTCCACGCTCCTGGCTGTAAGGGGGGGAGGGTTTGGCTAGGCTCTCGTGGGCCGCGCGGCTGTACATCGGCGCAGTTGTCGGCGCCGCCGCGGCAGTGATCATTCACGGTCCGTTCGGCGACTTCCGCTGGTGGCGGAATGTCGCGGTGCTCGGTCTGCTGCTCGTGGTCTTCGAGTCAACGGCCACGCTGCTGCGTCCGCGGCAGCTCGCCTGGTCCCCCAACTCCTCCTCCACCCTGGCCGCCGCGGTCTTGGTCGGCCCGGTCGGCGCGGCGCTCGTCGGCGCCTGCACCATGTTCGGGATGCGTCGCGGCCTCTCGGCGGCCCAGCGGGCGTTCAACACCGGCATGATGGCCCTGTCCGCGTACCTGGCGGGCCGGGTGTTCGTGGCCGTGGGCGGGCAGGTCGGCATCCCGGACTCCGCGTCGTCCGCGAAGATAATCGGCCCGTTCGCGATCGCGGCCGTGGTGCACGCGGTCACCAACCACACACTGCTCGCGGGCGTGCTCTGGCTGACCTGCGACCGTGACTTCGCCGCACGGCGCGCTCTGCTGGGCATGAGCATCAGGCTGATCGCCTCGGATCTCGGCTACGGCGCGTTCGGGCTGCTGATCGCCGCGGTGTGGAGAGTGACCGGGCTGTTCGCGCCGGTGCTCATCCTGATCCCGCTCTTCGTGGCGCGCTGGGCCGTGGCGCAGATCGCGGAGCAGCAGCAGGCCTACGAGGCCACGGTGGGCGCGCTGTGCCAGGCGGTGGAGACCAAGGACCTCTATACCCGCGGGCACAGCGACCGGGTCTCCCGCGGGTCGGTCATGATCGCGCGCGAGATCGGCATGCGGGGCGAGCGGGTCGAGGCCATCAGGTACGCCGGCATGCTGCACGATGTCGGCAAGCTCGGCGTGCCGACCAAGGTCCTGCAGAAGACCGGGAAGCTGACCGAGGAGGAGTACGCGGCGATCCAGCTGCACCCGATGCGCGGCCTGGATATCGTCCGGGAGATCGGGTTCCTCGACGAGGCGCTGGCGGGGATCATGCACCATCACGAGCGGATCGACGGCCGGGGCTATCCGATGGGTCTGGCCGGTGACGAGATCCCCGAGTTCGCCCGGGTGCTGGCGGTCGCCGACGCCTTCGACGCGATGACCTCCACCCGGTCCTACCGCGGCGCGCGCCAGGTCGACGAGGCCATCGCGGAACTGCGGAAATGGTCGGGCACGCAGTTCGACCCGGCGGTCGTGGACGCCTTCGTGGCCGCGGTCAAGCGCGATGGCTGGCAGCGCCCCGAGCCGCCCCTGCTCGCGGCCGACGACCTGGCCGCGATCGCCGCCCAGGACCACGACGACCCCAGTGCGCCGCTCCGCGTGATCGACAGCCTTCCATGACCGAACGACGGCACGAGCTGCGCAGGTTTCCCTGGCAGGTGCGGGACTCCGGCCTGCTGCTGCTCGTCGTCGCGGCGGGTGTGGTGCTCGTCGCCTCGGTGGCGCAGACCGCCGTGGAGGGCCTGCGGGACCCGCGCATCGCGGTGGCGTTCGGCGTCCTGATCGCGTTCGGCGAGGTACTGCGGCTCAACCTGCCGGGCGACCGGGAGACGGTCCCGATCGGGATGGCCGGCGCGCTGGCCTACGCCCTGCTCATCCGGGTCGGAGATCATCTGGCTCAGCACAGCGCCGAGCAGGTGGTCACCGTCACCACGATCGGCATGATCGTCGGCGCGCTGCCGCATCTGGCCGTGGGCCGCCGGCCAAGGTGGGCGGGATGTCCATCCGCCTGCTCTGCGTGGCCTGCGTCGCGTTCATCTTCCGTCCGCTGGCCGGGAACGGTGCCGTGGTCAGGGACTGGGGCCTGGCCTTCTCGCTGATGACGGCCCTGGCCGTGGTCGCGCTGCTGCTCGAGGCGGTGCTCACCGCGCTGATGCGGGTGGACGAGCAGCGCGCCAGGTTCCGGGTCGCGCTGGTCGACGAGATGCGCGTCGAACTGCCGCTCGGCGCGGCGGTCGGGGCGTCGGCTCTGCTGATCGCGTTCGCCGCCGAGGTGATGGGCCTGGCGGCGCTGGCCGTGTTCACCGCTCCTCTGCTGGTCACCCAGGTGGCGTTCCGCCGCTACGCCGGGATCCGGGCCACCTACCTGCAGACCGTCCGGGCGCTGGCCAAGGTCACCGAGATCGGCGGATACGTGGAACCCGGCCACTCCGAGCGGGTCAGCCGGCTGGCCGTCGCCGTCGGCCGGGAGCTCGGCATCCACGAGCCCGAGCTGCTCGAGCTCGAATACGCCGCGCTCATGCACGACATCGGCCAGCTGTCGCTGGCCGACCCGATACCCGGCGGAGCCACGGTCCTGGTCTCCCGCCAGGACCAGCAGCGCATCGCCGAACTGGGCGCCGACGTGATCCAGCAGGCCCAGGTCCTCGGCTCGGTGGCCGAGATCGTCCGCAGGCAGAACGAGCCCTACCGCGGCGTCGAGGTGGCGCACGAGGGCTACCGGGGCCGTCCGGGCCAGCCGGGGAGCCATGGGGTCCGCCTCGACGGCGAGCCGTCGCGGCCGCCGCTGAGCAGCCGCATCATCAAGGCCGCCAACGCCTTCGACGACCTGGTGGGCAGCTCGCTGGATCCGGGCCGCGCGGCGGCGGCCGTGCAGCAGCTCCGGCTGGACACGGCCAGCGAGTATGATCCCGAAGCAGTCGAGGCCCTCAGCCGGGTCGTCAACCGCCGTTCAGTTATCCAGCTCTAACGGGTGCTGCCAATCCCCCGCGAGCCAAAGGGCGCGGCACCGCCTGGACTGACGAGCGACGAAGGAGCGAGGAGGGAAGGCGGTGCGTCAAGAGCGCCCGGAGGCAAGCGGGATAAACAGGGCGAGTGGGAAGATACCGTTCGATTCGGTGCTTGTCGCCAACCGCGGCGAGATCGCCCGGCGCGTGCTGCGGACGGCCCGGCGGATGGGAATCAGGACCGTCGCGGTATATTCCGACGCCGACGCGGACCTGCCTTACGTCCGCGAGGCCGACCAGGCGGTGCGCATCGGTCCGGCCCAGCCCGCCCGGAGCTACCTGGACGCCGCGGCGGTCATCGAGGCGGCCGGCCGGACCGGGGCGGCCGCGGTGCACCCGGGTTACGGTTTCCTGGCCGAGAACGCGGACTTCGCCCGTCAGGTCATCGCGGCCGGCCTGACCTGGGTCGGCCCGGACCCGGCGGCGATCGAGGAGATGGGCGACAAGATCCGGGCGAGGAATTTGATGGAACGGACGGGGGTACCAGTATCCCCGGGCAGCCGCGAGCCCCTCACCGATGTCGCCGCGGCCATCGCCGAAGCGGACCGGATCGGCTTCCCCGTCATGGTCAAGGCCGCGGCCGGCGGCGGCGGGATCGGCATGGGCGTGGCGGCCAGCCACGCCGACCTGCGGGCCGCGTTCGAGACGGCCCGGTCGCGGGCGGAGCGCTTCTTCGGCTCGCCGGAGATCCTGCTCGAGCGCTACGTCCAGCGCGCCCGCCATGTCGAGGTACAGATCCTCGGCCTGGCCGACGGGAGGGTGCTCGCGCTCGGCGAGCGCGACTGCTCGGTCCAGCGTCGGCATCAGAAGGTGGCCGAGGAAACCCCGTCTCCCGGCGTCTCCGCCGCGCTGCGCGAGCAGATGCTGGCCGCCGCCGTCCGGGCCGGTGAGGCGGTGGGGTACCAGGGCGCCGGCACCGTCGAATGCCTGGTGGACACCGACGCCGGCTCGTTCGTCTTCCTGGAGATGAACACCCGGCTGCAGGTCGAGCACCCCGTCACCGAGCTCGTCACCGGCATCGACCTGGTCGAGCAGCAGTTCCTCATCGCCGCGGGCGAGCCGCCCTCCTTCGACCCGGCGGCGGTCAGCTTCACCGGGCACGCGCTCGAACTGCGGGTCTACGCCGAGGACCCGGTCCGGTTCCTGCCCGGGCCGGGCACGATCACGCAATGGGACGAACCCTCGGGAGAGGGCATCCGGGTCGACGCCGGCTACGAGGCGGGTAACACCGTGACGCCGTTCTACGATCCGCTCCTGGCCAAGCTCTGCGTCCACGCCGCCGACCGTTCCCGCGCCCTGGAACGGGCCGCCGAAGCGGTCGCCGCCTTCGCCATCGCGGGGCCGAAGACCAACCTGCCCTTTCACGCCGAGCTCCTCACCAGCCCGGAGTTCGTCAGCGGGGACTACGATACGTCCCTGGTAAGCAGGCTGCGTCCCAGTTAGGGACGACCGGGAATGACAGAACCGACAGACAGGAGTCGCCGTGGCTGAGGTCCGCGCGGAGATGGTCGCGAACGTGTGGAAGGTGGTCGCGGCCGAGGGCGATCAGGTCGATGACGGTGACACCCTGGTCATCCTGGAGTCCATGAAGATGGAGATCCCGGTCCTGGCCGAGAGCGCGGGCACGGTCACCGCGATGCACGTCGCCGAGGGCGACGTCGTCCAGGAAGGCGACCTCATCGCCGAGATCAGCTAGACGCTGCTGGCTCGCGGGGGACTGACCCGTAAAACCCCCCGCACCCCCCGCTACACTCCGGTGGTCGACCGGGGGTAGGCGATCTCCGGGTCGGTGACGATGTTGACCAGGTAGGGAGCGTTGGCGGCGAAGGCCCGGCGCAGGGCCGGCGCGATCGCGGCGGGGCTGGTGACGAGTTCGCCCGCGCCGCCCAGGGCGCGCACGACCTCGTCGTAGCGGCAGCCCGGCTGCAGGTCGGCCAGCACGTCATACCCGTACAGGGCGCGCATCGGGTGCTTCTCCAGCCCCCAGGCGCCGTTGTTCCCGCAGACGATCACCACCGGCAGCCGGTGCCGGACCAGCGTGTCGGCGTCCATCAGCGAGAAGCCCGCCGCGCCGTCGCCCAGTAGCAGGACGACCTGCGCGGACGGCCGGGCCAGCCGGGCCGCGATCGCGTAGCCGAGTCCGGTTCCCAGGCAGCCAAACGGACCCGGATCCAGCCAGCCTCCGGGCCGGGCGGGCTCGATGTACTTGCCCGCGAACGAGACGAAATCACCGCCGTCCCCGATGACCACCGCGTCATCGTCGAGTACCGGGAGCAGCTCGCCGTAGACGCGCGCCGGGTGCACCGGCTCGGCGTCGCTGGCCAGCGTGCCGGCGTCCTGCGCGCGCGCGGCGTGCACCGCCTCGGCCAGCCGCGGGGCCCAGTCGCGATCCCCCGCCGCGCCGGGATCTCCGGCCAGCAGGCCGTCGAAGAACGCGCCCAGATCCCCGGCCGCCGAGGCGGCCAGCGCCACGTGTCCCGCGACCCCGCCGGGCGCGTCGGCCACGTGCACCACCTGCGCCGGCGCGTCCTTCCGGCCGAACGAGCCGTACCCGAGCCGGAAGTCGAGCGGGGTTCCCACGACGATCACCAGGTCGGCATCGCTCAGCGCAACCGACCTGGCCCGGGTGACCAGCAGGTCGTGCCCGCGGGGCAGCACCCCGCGCGCCTGCCCGTTGGCCACCACCGGCAGGCGCAGCTCCTCGGCGGCCCGCCGTGCCGCGTCCTCGGCGCCGCCCAGCCACACGTCCGATCCCAGCACCAGGACCGGCCGCCGGGCGGCGCGGAGCAGGTCCGCGATCCGGCCGACGTCCCCCGGATCCGGCGCACAGACCGGGACCGGCTGCCGGTCGGGCAGCTCGGCCTCGGCCTGCCCGTAGATCGCCTCGAGCGAGATGTCGAGGAACACCGGTCCGCGATGCGGGCTCACCGCGATCTGGAAGGCCTCGTCGACCGACGCCGCGACCTTGGCCGCCTCATGCTCGGTCCACGCGCGCTTGGTGACCGGCGCGAGCAGCGGCGGGTGATCGATCTCCTGCAGGCTGCCCTGGCCCCACCGGTAGTCGGGCGCCCGCCCGGCCAGCACCACGACCGACGCTCCGTTCAGCCACGCCGTCGTCACCGCGCTGACCGAGTTGGTCACCCCGGGCCCCGCCGTGACCACGGCCAGCCCGGGAGAGCGGGCCAGCCGTGCGGTCGCCTCCGCCGCGAACACCGCCGTCTGCTCATGCCGGACATCCACCATGCGCAGCGGCGGCTCCCCCTTGGCCCCCTTGGGCCCCTTGGCCCCCTTGGCTGCCGCGTCATAGACCGGGAACACGTGGCCCCCGGAAAGGGTGAACAGAGCCGAAACCCCGTACCTTCGCGCCGCCGCCAGGACATGCACGCCGCCATGACCGCTTACCTGCCCCACAGCAGCGACGCTACCAGCCGGTAGCCGAGCTAGTCCCCGGCGGCTCCCGCGGTGCCGATGCCGGCCGGTTACCGGGCCGGGGCGCGCCGCAGCCGGGTGACGAACTTGTACCGGTCGCCCCGGTACCACGACTGGGCCCACTCGACCGGCTCGCCGGTGACGTCGTACGCGTGCCGCGACAGCAGCAGCAGGGGCAGGCCGGGGTCCACTCCGAGCAGCCGCGCGTCGTGCGGGTCGGCGAGCACGGTCTCGATCGTCTCCTCGGCCTCGGTGAGCTGGATGCCGTACGCCGCGCGCAGCGTCTCGTACAGGGACAGCTGCCGCTCCAGCTGCCTGCGCAGGCCCGGGAAGCGCCGGGCGGGCAGATGCGAGGTGTCGATCGACATCGGCTCGCCGTCGGCGAGCCGCAGCCGGTGTATGCGCAGCGCGCGGCCACCCGCGCGGATGCCGAGCAGCGCGGCGAGCTGATCGTCGGCGGTGACGTACCCGATGTCCAGGATCTTGGTCTGCGGATGAAGGCCGTGGGCCCGCATGCCCTCGGTGTAGCTGGCCAGCTCCAGCAGCTGGGCGACCTTGGGCTTGGCCACGAACGTGCCCTTGCCCTGCATGCGCAGCAGTCGGCCCTCGATGACCAGCTCGGCGAGGGCCTGCCTGACCGTGGTCCGCGAGGTCCCGTAGGAGCGCGCGAGTTCCCGCTCCGGCGGGACGGGGCTGCCGGGATCCAGGGTGGCGGTGAAGGCGAGCAGCTGTCGCTTTACCTGGTAGTACTTGGGCAGCTTCGGCGGCAGGCCCGGACTGGACTCCCCGGCGGGCTCGTCGGCTGGAAGCAGAGAAGCGGTCATTCGGAATGATTGCCTTAATGAAGGGTTAACGTCAACTCTGACAGAGCTATCGTCTCTACTCGGCCGAACGCTCGCCGGCGATGTTACTGTCTGACCGAGATCGCGTTATCAGACCGCTGGTTGCTGCCCGTTCCTGCACCGGCCCGCCGCCAGATGCGATGATGATGCTGTGCCCACGCTGAATGACCTGGCCGCGAGCCGCACCAATCTCGGCGATGCCGACGTGGAGTGGCTGCATGCGCTGGTGTCGGACTGGCAGCTGCTGGCCGACCTCTCCTTCGCCGACCTGATCTTGTGGGCGCCGGTCCGCGACGACGGGGGCTGGCTGGCCCTCGCGCAGATGCGGCCGACGACCGGGCCCACCTCGCTCCAGGATGACGTGGTCGGGACCGTGGCCGGACCGGAAGACCAGCGCCTGCTGAACATCGCGCGGGACGAGCGGCGCATCTGGCGGGAGAGCGACCCGGACTGGACCAACGGCGTCCCGGTGCGGACCGAGGGCATCCCGGTGACCCGGGCGGGCCGGGTTATCGCCGTCATCGAGCGGTGCACCAACCTGAACTCGGCGCGCACGCCCAGTCGGCTCGAGCTCACCTACGTGCAGGGCGCCGATGACCTGGCCCGGATGGTGGCCGAGGGGACGTTCCCGTTCGCCGGCGAGGCGGCCATGCTGGCCCGGTCGCCGCGGGTGGGCGACGGGCTGCTCCGGCTCGGCCGGTCCGGGCGGGTCATCTACGCCAGCCCGAACGCGCAGTCGGCCTACCGCCGCCTGGGCCTGGCCGCCGACCTCATCGGCGCGGAGCTGGCGGTGATCACCGCCGGCCTGTGCGCGTCCGACGAACCGCTGGACGAGTCGCTGATGGTGGTGGCCGCGGGCCGCGCGCCGCGCGCGGCCGAGGTGGACGCGAACGGCTCGGTGGTCCAGTTGCGCGCGATCCCGCTGATCGTTGGCGGGAGCCGGACCGGCGCCCTGATCCTGGTCCGGGACGTCACCGAACTGCGCCGCCGCGAGCGTGAGCTGATGACCAAGGACGCCACGATCAGGGAGATCCACCACCGGGTGAAGAACAACCTGCAGACCGTCGCCGCGCTGCTGCGGCTGCAGGCCCGGCGGTCGCGCGCGCCCGAGGCCCGCGCGGCGCTGGACGAGGCGGTCCGCCGGGTCGGGTCGATCGCGGTGGTGCACGAGAACGCTGTCTCACGCCCCGGATGAGGTGGTCGACTTCGACGACATCGCGGACCGGGTCGCGATGATGGCGGGGGAGGTATCCGCTCCCGAGGTCCTGGTGATCCCGAAGATCTCCGGCTCGTTCGGGCTGCTGTCGGCCGCGGTGGCCACGCCGCTGGCCATGATCCTGACCGAGCTGCTGCAGAACGCGCTGCAGCACGGTTTCCCGGCCACCGCGAAGAACGACGGCCTGCTCGAGGTCATCGCGATCCGGGAGCAGGAACGGCTCACGGTGACCGTGGCGGACAACGGAGTGGGCCTGCCCGACGGCTTCGACCTGGATTCGGCCACCAGCCTCGGCCTGCAGATCGTGCGCACGCTGGTGGTCAGCGAGCTGGGCGGACGGCTGCGGATCACGCCCAGGCCGGGCGGTGGCACCGAAGCGGTCGTCGCCCTCCCGGTCAGATACGAGTAACTCTCAACAACCAGTCACACGTGCGCGCGGGCGCGGAGCCGGATCGTGCGGCGCTTGAGCGCTCGCCGTTCGTCCTCGCTCATCCCGCCCCAGACGCCCGCGTCCTGGCCGCTGTCGATGGCCCAGCGCAGGCACTCGTCCATCACCGAGCACCGGCGGCAGACCTGCTTGGCTTCCTCGATCTGGAGCAGCGCGGGACCGCTGTTCCCGATGGGGAAGAACAGCTCAGGGTCCACCTCACGGCAGGCGGCTTCGTGGCGCCAGTCCATGATGTCCACTCCTTCTAGCGGAACGGGTCCGGCCGCCAGCGGATGCGGCCGGCCAATGCGTCTATCTTCAGCTTGTGAAGGTTTTCACGAGCATTTCCGTACTGTCAGGCGGCCCAAGTTTCCCAGAACCGTTATGATGCCGAGCAGAAACACACCCAGGCCGTATTCGGCCTGAGCGTGCCCCCGAAGGCGACGCGGTGCCATCTGAGATAGCGAGCCATCTGGGCTGATGACACGTGCGAGCGCCCCCGCGCCAGACATCACGCTAAGCCTTTCAACATCCCCTGACATGCGCAAGAGGCCACAGCGGCCGTTCGTCTTAATTTAATGTCAGATCGATCACATTTTGCTCGCGGCGCTGCCGGAGGTAACGCGACGACGCGGAGCGCATGCGGAACAAACTGGAACTTTACGGCTTCGGTCTCGCCCAGGTAGTCCCCGTCCACCTGGAAGGCGATCGGCCGAACCGAACGGACCGTCAGGGCCTGCTGGCCGGTCACGGTCAGCACGTACCGCCCGCGCGGCGAGCGGCGCCTGATCAGCAGCATCTGGCCGACCGCGCTCATGATGGTGGTCGCCCGCAGCTTGCGCAGGGCCAGCACATCCAGGCCCGAGTTGAAATCTGGGTTCGGAACGGGCAGTATCGCCCGGCCGCGGACATAGGTCCAGGGCGAGCGGTTGGTGATCGCCGTCATGAACAGGTCCGGGGTGGTCGGCTGCCCGTCCCGCTCCAGCGTCAGGGCCGGGGTCCGCCGGTCGGTGCCCGAGGCATACCGGCGCAGGATCGTCCACGCGAACAGCGCCACGGTCTGCCGGCGCCCGCGGCCCGCAGCCGTTCGACCTCGCGCACCACCTCGGCATCCATGCCCAGGCCGGCGCTGAACGTGAAGTACCGGTCGCCGGCCAGTCCGAGCCCGATGGTCCGGTACCGGCCCGCCTCCATGGCCTCCTTGATCTTGGCGATCGCCGCCACCGTGTCCACCGGCAGCCCGAGCGCCTGGGCGAAGACGTTGCCGCCCCCGCCCGGTATGACCGCGAGCAGCGGTGCCGTCTTAGGCCGGCGACTCCGGGCCGGCCGTTTCCGCCGTCCGGCCCATGATCCCGTTGACCGCCTCGTTGATGGCCCCGTCCCCGCCGAGCACGATGACGAGCTCGCCGCGCGCCGTCGCGGCCAGCTCGCGAGCATGGCCGCGGTACCGGGTATGTTCTACGTCTAGGTCGACCAGCCCGGCGAGCGAACGGATCGCCAGATCCGCGGAGTTTCCCGTCGTGGTGGTCGCCTGCGGGTTAACGATCAGGAGGCCTCGCACCCGCTTAGGCTAGCCGCCGCCTAAGCTCGAGTAGCCGGTGCGGCCCCGGATCTTGAGGATGGGTGTGGGATATGGCAGCGCAGGCCAAGGGCACGCGGCGAGCCAAGGGACCTCGCGGCCCGGCCACGGCACCGGCCCTGGCACCCGTGCGCCAGCGCCCGGCCGCGC
Organism: uncultured Actinomycetes bacterium; assembly: GCA_963801155.1. Lineage (GTDB taxonomy): Bacteria > Actinomycetota > Actinomycetes > Streptosporangiales > Streptosporangiaceae > Palsa-504. The sequence goes on along the minus strand of CAWDEB010000027.1, from coordinate 13,762 downwards.
TGCGCCTGGCCGCGGCCGCGCAGGGGATGGAGGCCGTCGGCCTGTGCGTCGCGGGTGTCTTCGCCGCCATCTCGACCGCGGACGGGAAGTCCTCGCAGCTGGCCAGCGGGATCGTGCTCACCGTGCTCGCCTTCGGCACGGCCGCCGGGCTCGCCGCCATCGCGGTCGGCCTGGCCAGGGCCAGACCCTGGAGCCGCATTCCGGCCGTCATGACTCAGCTGTTCGTGGTCATCGCCGGGGTCACCCTGCTGGACGGGCACCGGCCCGAGTGGGGCGTGCCCGCCCTGGCGGCCGCGGCGGCCTGCCTGGCCGGCCTGCTGACCCCGGCCAGCCTGCGAGCCCTCAACCGTCCCAGCGCCGAAAGCCGGTAGCGCTCGGTCAGTGTTTTTGCGAAAGTTCGCGTTAGGCAAAGAACCCGCTATGGTGCTGGCCCGCTCACCTGCACGGTGTTGCCTTGATGCTCGCGTCATCCAGATTCCCGCTGCGGTTCTCGCCGTAGCCAGGCACCGGCCACTCGCACGGGCCTAAAAGGCCCATGCTCGCTGGGCCGGTTCTGGATGACGCTCCCGGGTCGCTCGCGCAGGCCCCAAAGGCCTGCACTCGCGAGTCGGTATTGCCTAACGCTCTCAGTCCTCGGTGGTCAGCCCCTCCCTGAGCTGGGCCAGCGTGCGGGCGAGCAGCCGGGATACGTGCATCTGGGAGATGCCGAGCTCGGCGGCGATCTGCGACTGGGTCATGTTGCCGAAGAAGCGGAGCAGCAGGATCTTCTTCTCCCGCGGCGGCAGCTGCTCGAGCAGCGGCTTGAGCGACTCCCGGTACTCGACGCCCTCGAGCGCGTCGTCGACCATGCCGAGCGAGTCCGAGACCGCGGGCGCGTCCTCGTCGCCCGAATCGGGGGCGTCGAGCGACACGGTGGAGTAGGCGTTGGCCGACTCGAGCCCTTCCAGGACGTCTTCCTCGCTCATCTGCAGGTGCGAGGCGAGTTCGCTGACCGTGGGCGCACGGCCCTCGCGCTGGGCCAGCTCGCCGATCGCCTTGGTCAGCGAGAGCTTGAGCTCCTGCAGGCGGCGCGGGACCCGCACCGCCCACCCCTTGTCCCGGAAGTGCCGTTTGATCTCGCCCACGATGGTGGGCGTGGCGTAGGTGGAGAACTCCACGCCGCGGTCAAGATCGAACCGGTCGATGGACTTGATCAGCCCGATCGTCGCGACCTGGGTCAGGTCATCCAGCCACTCGCCCCGGTTGCGGAACCTCCGGGCCAGGTACTCCACCAGCGGAAGGTGCAGCTCGACCAGGTAGCCCCGGATCCTGGCCCGTTCCGGATCGCCCGGAGGCAGCCCCGCGAGCTGCTCGAACAGCTCACGGGCCCGGGCCCGGTCCGGCGAGGAGTGATCGATCCGCAGGGCCGCCTCAGCCTGGACCACCTCAGCCTGGACCACCTCAGCCTGGACCACCTCGAACTCCTCGGTCACCTGGACCTCGAATTCGCTGTTCACCCGGACCCCGACCCGGAGAGGGCTTCCCGGCGCTTGCGCATGACGATGGCCACCTGGTCATCCGGCCCCACCCGGGAATCGACGGTCCCGGCCAGGGCGGACAGCACCGTCCAGGCGAAGGTGTCCCTGGCCGGCCTGCGCGGCTCGGCCGCGACCACCGACACCGTGATCGTCATCGCCTCGGCGCCCAGGTCGAAGGCGCATTCCAGGTTGGTGCCGGGAATCGCCTGGGGCAGCAGCATCGCGCACGCCTCGTCCACGGCGATGCGCAGGTCCTCGATCTCGTCCAGGGTGAAGTCGAGCCTCGCCGCCAGGCCCGCGGTGGCCGTCCGGAGCACGGAAAGGTAGGCACCCTCGGCGGGCATGCACACCTTCACGTGATCCTTGGCCTCGCGATCCGCCCGTGCCGGGCCCGTCTCCCGCTGGTCTGGCATAGGCCCGTACTCGGTAGTCGCGGCGGTGTCTTCGGTCACGTCTCTCCTCCGGGCGGGATAACGCTCATGGCAAGCAACCTACCGCCCCCCGCCCGTGCCGAGAAATGCGCCGCGCCGCCTCGCCCCATCACCCTCGGTGATACCTTGCTCCCCACCCGCCCCGCCGCCGTCCTCCCCGGACACAGTGAAACCCGGGTCCCGATGGGACCCGGGCTCCTGTGGCCAGCTCAGGCCTGCTTGGTCTCCCAGAAGATCTTGTTGATCTCGTCGATCTTGGCCAGCAGCTCATCGGCCTTGGCCACGTCGGTGCTGCCCTTGGTGCCAGCGGCGCCGGCCAGCTTGGTGGCCTCGTTGAACAGCTGGTTCAGCTGCGGGTACTTCGCGAAGTGCGGCGGCTTGAAGTAGTCGGTCCACAGCACCCACAGGTGGTGCTTGACGAGCTCGGAGCGCTGTTCCTTGATGATCAGGCAGCGGGTCCGGAACTCGGGGTCCGTGTTCTGCTGGTACTTCTCGATGATCGCCTTGACCGATTCCGCCTCGATCCTGGCCTGCGCCGGGTCATAGACTCCGCAGGGCAGGTCGCAGTGGGCGTAGGCGACGGCCTTCGGCTCGAGCAGGCGGGTGAGCAGCCTCATCGATTCCCTTTCTCCGACTGTTTGCTTGCAGACCCGACACTACCCCGCTCGCCCTGCCTGACACGGGGGGGCCTGACACCGGGAGGGATGCATGCCCTGGCCCCCGCTGCTCCGCGTCACGGTCGCCGAACGCTCCATGGAGCCCGCCCTCCGCCCCGGCGACTGGCTGCTGGTCCGGCGCACCCGCCGGATCCGCGCGGGCCAGGTCGTGCTGGCCCGCCACCCCGGCCGCCCGGACATGCTCATCGTCAAGCGTGCCGGCCGTCGCGTCGACGGCGGCTGGTGGCTCGAGTCGGACAACCCGGACGCCGGCGCCGTGGACAGCCGCCGCTTCGGGCCCGTCCCCGCCGCGCTGGTCGAGGGGCGGGTCCTGGTCCGCTACTGGCGCCGCCGCGCTCTACCCATTGACTGAACGGGCCGCCGTACCGGTATTCCGACCCGAACGGGCCGTGGTGCACGCGCCGGCACACGAAAACCCGGTGGCCCCGCCGGAAGGCGGGGCCACCGGGCTCGATGGAAATCAGTGCCGCGGCGTGTCCGGGACGTCGGCCATCCGCTCGCTCTGCATCGCGACCAGCCGCAGCATCTCCTCGCGCGGCAGCGAGACGGCGACCGCCCAGTAGTAGATGACCAGGGTGAAGGCCGCCACGATCACGAAGTCCCAGCCGAACGGGATCCGGAAGGTGTTGTTCGGCCCGTACTGCCCCTGCCAGGAGATGATGCCCATGCCGATCAGGTAGAACGGCAGCCACTGTGCGGACTTCCAGTCCAGCGGCGGCCGCTGCGGGTCGAACGCCATGGACACGCCGATCAGCACGTAGCCGATCACCAGGCAGATGCCCAGCTTCCACACCGTCTCGAACCCGGACCAGTAGATGAGGAAGCTGCAGATCAGGGAGCCGAGCGGGCTGATGAACCACGCCGCGGGCATCCGGTAGGGCCGGCTCGCCTCCGGGAGGCGGTTGCGGAACGCGCTCAGGGACAGCGGGGCGCCCGCGTACATCAGCACGCTCGCGCTGGTGACCAGGCCGACCAGCTGCTTCCAGCTCGGGAACGGCAGCAGGAACAGCAGACCGAACGCGAACGCCATGATCAAGCTGAACCACGGGACGCCGTTCCGGTCGACCCACTGGAAGATCTGCGGGAAGTACCGGTTCCTGGCCAGGCCGTACCCGACCCGCGAGGTCGAGGTCTGGTAGATCATCCCGGTGCCGAACGGGGAGACGAACGCGTCGATGTGCAGGATCGTCGCCCAGAAACCGAGCCCGGCCAGCCCGGCCACGGCGGCGAACGGGTAGATGGTTATCGGGTTCGTAGAGGCAAGCCCGACGAAGCCGTGGGTGAGCTCGCTGGGCGGCACGGCGCCCATGAGCGTCAACGCGCACAGAATGTAGATCGCGGTGCCGAGGCAGCACGCGATGATCACCGCGCGCGGCAGGTTGCGCTGCGGGTTCTTGATCTCGCCCGCGAGCTGGTCGGCCTGCTCGAAGCCGAGGTAGGAGAACACGATGCCGACGGCGGGGATGGTGCCGAACATCGTCTTGACACTGACCGGGAAGAAGCCGCCGGGGCCGGCGGTGAAGTTGCCGGGGTGGAACTTGAAGAAGAAGATGATGATGGTCAGGATCGGGATGGCGACCTTCCACCAGGTGATGGTGCTGTTGACCCGGGCGAACAGCCGGACGGCCAGGAAGTTGAACGCGGTGAAGACGGCCATCAGGATGACCGTCCAGAAGAAGCCCCAGCCCGTGGTGACGCCCGTCTTCCCGTTGTACAGGCTAGGCCAGTAGTACGACGCGTACTGCATGACCGCGAAGCACTCGATCGGCGCGACGGTGACGGCCTGCAGCCAGGAGAAGAACCCGAACGAGATGCCCGCGACGCTGCCGTAGGCCAGGTGCGGGAACCGGGCCGTGCCGCCCGCGACCGGGTACATCCCGCCCAGCTCGGCGTGGATCAGCGCCAGGATGATGACGCAGAAGCCGCCGATGAGCCAGCCGTAGATGGACGCCGCCCCGGCGATCACCGCGGCGTTCATGCTCGCGAACAGCCAGCCGGAACCGATGATCGACGTCTCGGAGGCCCAGATGGCTCCGATCAGCCCGACTTCCCGCCGCAGGCCGACATCGGCCGGCCTGGTCTCGGCTGCAGTCTCAGTTGCCATGATCGATCTCTTTCCCGATCGTGCCCCGTGGGGCTAGCTACCCTCCATCGAGATACCCGCCAGGATCAGGCCCGCATCCCGTATGCGTCGAGTGAGATCATCGTAGGGATCATCGTGATTGCTGAGAAGTGTTCATCCGGATTCGTTTTGATAACGCAGGTCAAGGGCCGGTTCTAGGGCTAAAAGGTGAGGATCGGACCCGTCCGCGTCATCACACGGAGATGTCCCGGAAATAACTCGATGTCACCGATTCACATCGTGCTTGTGAATCACTTCACAACACCTCGGCGCCCACATTATGGTATACCGCTATATCCTCAGCCTCGCTGCATAAGGCCTGTCTCATAACCTGCCCTACGCGGTGGCGCCCGGCGCCTTGCTGTCCGCGTCGTCTTCGCCGCGTTTGCGGGCGCGGAACGCGGACACGTTCGCCCGGTTCATGCAGCGGTCGGAGCAGTATCGCCGGGTGTTACTCGTGCTGATATCGATGAACACGCCCAGGCAGCCGGGCGCCTGGCACACCCCGAACCGGTCGATACCCACGTCGGTCAGCCGGACGGCCAAGCCCATGACCGCTCCGGCCGCGTACTTGTCCGCGACCGACCCGCTCTCGCGGTAGTGCACGTGCCACCGCTGCCCGTCGTGCCCGGACAGCTGCGGGTGGATCGGGTGCTGGATGAGCAGCGCGTTCAGCCGGGCCGCGGCGTCCTCGCCGTCGCCCGCCGCGCACGCGACGAAGAAGGCACGGAACTCGGCCCGCAGCGCGCGCAGCGCGTCGAGGTCGGTGCGGTTCATCCCGGTGTTGAGGTGCTCCCGGTCGGCGACCAGGGCGCGCAACCCGTCCAGGTTGACCAGCCGGTCACCGTCTTCGCCCCCGGCGCCGGCCGTGTTCACGAGCCGCACCGCGAGTTCAGCGTAGGAATTGAGGTCCACTGGAGTTCCCTGGCTGGGTCCTCTGGCGCTTCCCAGCTGCGAAGAGGTCGATGTGTAATGGCCTGCTGCCGGTTATGAGTATTACAGAATCTTCCCCGGGGGGCGACCCCCTGCGGCGCGTGTTGGCCCCCGGGTGCCTCAAATGACGCTCGGCACGGGGCCGCCAGGTTGACGCCCGCGCCAAGCTCGTGCCCGGGGCGGCCGCGCTGGCGATGGAGCACGGCTGCGAGCCGGTATCCGAGGACAGGGACCTCCGCCGCTTCCCTGGGCCGCGCTGGCGTCATCCCCTGAACTAGGTCGGTCCGCTCTCCTCGGTAGGGTGGTGGGCGTGTTTACTGTGACTGCTGCGCGTATCGACGCCGATGATCCGCTGGCCGGGCTGGAGGCGGGGGAGCGGCCCGACCCCAAGATCCCCGACGGGTGGGTCACGGTGACGGTCAAGGCGGCCTCGCTCAATCATCACGACGTGTGGACGCTGCGCGGGGTCGGCATCTCGGCCGACCGGCTGCCGATCATTCTGGGCTGCGACGCGGCGGGTCTGGACCCGGACGGGAACGAGGTCATCGTGCACTCGGTGATCGGCGACCCGGACGCCGGCGGCGGGGATGAGACGCTGGATCCGCGCCGGTCGCTGCTGTCCGAGCGGTATGACGGCACCTTCGCCCAGAAGGTCGCGGTGCCCAGGCGTAACCTGGTCCCCAAGCCGGCGGCGTTGTCGTTCGAGGAGGCCGCGTGCCTGCCCACGGCGTACCTGACCGCCTACCGGATGCTGTTCGAGAAGTCCGGCGCCGAGCCCGGCACGACCATCTTGGTGCAGGGCGCCAGCGGCGGGGTGGCCACCGCGCTGATCGTGCTGGGCCACGCCGCGGGCTACCGGGTGTGGGCGACCAGCCGCAGTCAGGCCAAGCGGGAGCGGGCGGTGGAGTTGGGCGCGGATCAGGCGTTCGAGGCCGGGGCCCGGCTGCCGGAGCGGGTGGACGTGGTGATGGAGACCGTCGGCCAGGCCACCTGGGCGCATTCGGTGCGGTCCCTCAAGCCCGGCGGGCGGATCGTGATCTGCGGGGCGACCAGCGGAGACGCGCCGCCCGCGGAGCTGACGAGGATCTTTTTCACCCAGCTGTCGGTGGTCGGCTCGACCATGGGCACCCGGGATCAGCTGGGTCGGCTGGCCCGGTTCTGCGAGCAGGCCGACGTCCGCCCGGTCATCGACCGGGTCCTGCCGCTGGAACAGGCCCGCGACGGCTTCGCGGCCATGATCGCCGGCGACCTGTTCGGCAAGATCGTGTTTGCTGTGTTAGCCCGGGGGGCGACGCTAGCCCGGGGGGCGACCCCCCGGAACCCCCCGGTGCGCTTCGCGCCCCGCTGCGGTGCCCGCCGTAGTATCGCGTGGCCGGAGGGGCCGGAGGCCCCTCGCGGGCCCCGCGATGGCGGCTTACGCCGCGCATTCGCCGTATCGCGGGGCTATTGCCGCGCCGCCCGCCGTATCGGGGCTTTTGCGGTGCCGCTCGCCGTATCGGGGCTTTTGCGGTGCCGCTCGCCGTATCGGGGCTTTTGCGGTGCCGCTCGCCGTATCGGGGTTTTGCGGTGCCGCTCGCCGTATCGGGGTTTTGCGGTGCCGCTCGCCGTATCGGGGGCTATTGGGTGGGGGAGTCCTTGCTTTCGTCAGCCGGGGCGGCGGGGGCGTCGGAATCGACGGTCCCCGGCTCGCCTGGCGGGCCCTCGGGACCGAAGATCTCGGTCTTGATGCGCTCTAGCGCCTCTTCCAGGATGGTACGCAGGTCGGTGATGACGTTCTCGCCGACCGCGCTGGACTGCAGGGCCAGTTTCCTCAGGTCGGCGGTGAACTGAACGGCCACTCGCTCCAGGTCCTTCAGCGTCCCGAAGTCCAGCGCCCCGGTCCAGCCGCGTCGGCCGCGCATCCGGGTCCACTCTTCCCAGCCGCGTCGGCCGGGCCACTCCGTCCAGCTGGGGCGTCCCGTCCAGCCCGGCGGGGTGTCCCCCCAGTCCTGCTCGCCGCCGGTGAACCGCGCGCCCGCCTCCTGGTGGACCCGCTGTGCCTCCTCACGCAGCCGGCGGGCATGCTCGCGGACCCGCCGGGCCGTGTCCTGCCCGACGGTCTCGGCCCGGCTGCGTCCCGTGCGGTCCGGCTGGTCCGGTTCGGCCTCATCCGTGGCCTGCTCCCAGGGGTCCTCGCGGGCCTGCTTGGCCTGTTCCTTCGCTTCCCGGTAGGACCGCTTGGCCTCCTCGTGCGACTGCCGGGCCTGTGCCTGGGCGTCCTCGTGCGACTGCCGGGCCTGTGCCTTGGCGTCCTCGTGCGCCTGCCGGGCCTGCTCCTGGGCGTCCTCGTGCGCCTGCCGGGCCTGTGCCTGGGCGTCCTCGTGCGACTGCCGGGCCCGCTCCCAGGCTTCGTCGCGGGCCTCCCGGGCCTGCTCGCGGACGTCGGCGCCCACATCCCGGCCCGTCCGGCGGGACTCCCGGGCGGCCCAGGTCAGCTCCTCGCGCAGGCTGCGCACCGTCTGCCTGACGTCCTCCCTGACCTCGCGCACGATATCGCTGACCGACGCGGACAGCTCCTCCTCGAGCTCGTCGAGTTCGTCGCTGCGGCTGCGCAGTTCCTCACGGCCGGCCTCGGTGATCCGGTAGACCTTGCGGCCGTCTACCTCATCGTGCGTGACCAGGCCTTCTTCTTCCAGCCGGGCCAGCCGCGGGTAGATGGTGCCCGGTGAAGGCGAGTACACACCCATGAACCGGTCGCGCAGCAGCCGGATGACCTCGTAGCCGTGCCTGGGCTCCTCATCGAGGAGCCGCAGCAGGTACAGCCGGAGGCTGCCATGGCGGAATACCGGACTCAACTGGCCTCGCCTTCCATCTCATTCTCATTATCAGGCTGCGCCGTCCCGGTCCCAACCCCTTGTGCCGCGGTTCGGCGCTCCGCGCGCCGCAGCAGCATCACCCGCCCGGACATGGTGTTGACCGACACGTGCCCGGATCCGGCGCCCAGGCTACCGCCTACCGTATGGGACGCGGGTGCCGACATCGACCTAAGCTCCGCGAATTCGCTGCGGACCCCGCCCGACACCGAGTGCAGGTGGACCTGGGCGTCGGTCTTGGCCGGGAGCCTCAGCGTCACCTCGCCGGACACCGTGGTCACGTGCATGCCGCCCAGCGGGTCCAGGTCGATGTCCGCGGTCACGTCACCGCTCACCGCGTTCACGTCCAGCTGCTCCAGCCAGCCGTCGGCCAGCGCCAGGTCACCGGATACGGTGTTGAAGTTGAGCTTGCCGTTGATCCCCTGCGCCTCGAGCGCCCCCGACACGGTATTGGCGTCCACGTCACCGGTCAGGCCGTCCAGCGTGATCTCGCCGGACACGCTCTTGACCGACGCCCTCGCGCTCGTCCCGCTCAGCACCGCGGTCGCGCTGACCACGCCGAGCTGCGTCGGGCAGGTCCGCGGGACGGTCACCGTCACCGTGGCCGAGGGCCGCTGCGGCCGCAGCCACTTCAGCAGGCCCTCCCAGGTCAGGTTCTCGTGGGTAATGCTCAGCACGCCGTCCTCGTACGTCACGTCCAGCGGGTCGCCGTTGACGTTCGCCACGTCCAGGGAGGGCTTTCCGTCGGTGGCGAGCACGGCGACCGATCCGGCGATGAGCCTGACCCGGAGGGCCGTCACGTCATCAAACTGCAGGCTCGTCGGAGCCTCGATGGTCCAGTGCGCCATCCGCCCGTCCTTCCCGTCCGCTCGGCTCTTGCATCTAACGATATATCGCATCACTCCAAAGTCAAGACATATCGCGAGCAAGCCGTCGACTGCGGGGCCCTCCCGCCCCGCCGCCTCCGCCACGAACTGAGTCGTCGATTCTGCCGATGTGAGCAACTTCATTCAAGGCACGGTGCAGCCTGTCACAACTGTTGGATGTGGTGTGATGTCAAGACCGAGTTCTCGCTAAAGTCGGGCCTCGAGTGGGGCAAGAACACGGTTCCAAGTCTTATCAGCGGGCGTGAGTGGAGGCGCGATCTCGCTCAGGGCCATTTGCGCGGCAACCTGAGTCATGCGCTGAACGACATGACCATTCAGCGTTCCGTTGATCCACTGTAATTCCGCATGTAACGCGCGGCTGAGGTCATGCGAGGCTAGATGATCGATGCGCCCCAGGGCCACCGGGTCGGGCGCGGAGGATGCCTTCCTGATGAACGCGGTTGCGGTACCGGCAGATCCACGGCATGTGCCGGCGTTCGCGTGGTGCGACAATGGGGCCGTGCGATGTCCCGTCGTTGCCGGCCGGAATGATCAGCCGGAATGAGGATCTGGCCGCGTCGGCGGGAGTCTCCGCGCCCCCGCTTGAAGCAAACCACGAGTCGTGCCGCTCCCCATCCAGCGCTATCGGCGTCCTGTCCATAGCGTGGAAGGCTGGCTTGCACCGCTGATGCTGGCCGCCGCCCGGGGTCGGCGGCGTCCAGCCCGGTGGTTGCTGCCCGCACTGGGTATTGCGCTGGCGGCGGCGTTCGCCGCGGGCGTGGCGGCACAATCCCAAGTCGCGGGCGACCAGAGCGCCCGAGCGGTGCTCGGCGGGGCATCGCCGCTCGACAGCCAGGTCCGCGTGACCTGGCAGGGACCAGTCAGCCCCAGCGTGGCGGACCAGGCGCGGGCCCTGCTGCACGGGCTTGGCTTGGGGTCGCCGACCGAGGTGCTCCTGATGAACCCGGTGCGGCTCGCAGGGGTGGTCGTGCGTCCGGCTGCGATTGCCTCGTTGGGCCGGTGGCTCCCTGGCCCTTTGCCGGGCCGGCTGGGACCCTGCCGCCCGGAGCGCTGTCCGATGCTGCTCGTCGGCGGCGGCCCGGTCCCTTCGGCCCTGGCCGCGATCGGCGTCCGTATCCAGGTCATCGGTTCGTCGCCGCTGCGCTCGGCGGTGCCCCTCGGGTTCGCGCCGTCAAGCGCGGGCACCGGGCCGGTGCTCGTAACCTGGGACGTCGCCGGACTGGACTCCCTGCCCGGACTGAGCGGCCTGTACCGCACGCATAGCTGGCTGGCCCCGATCACGATTACGCGGCTGCGGTGGTGGCAGCTGGCCGACGTCGAGGACCGGCTGGCGCGCTCACAGGCCCGCCTGCTTCTGAACGGGAGCCAGTTCAGTCTGAGCGCGCCGTTCACGGTACTGGACGAAGCACGCGCCCAGGCGAGCGTGGCACCACATCGCCTGCTGCTCGCGGGCGGGGGCGCGATCACAGCGCTGGCGATGTTCATCGTCCTGGCCGGTGGTGGACTTCGCCGCGATCAGCGGGCAGAGCTTGATCGGCTCCGCAACGCGGGCGCCCGCACGCGCCAGTGCGTGCTGTTCGTCGCGGTGGAATCCGGGTGGCTGTGCGCAGCCGCGCTGAGCGTCGGCGCGGCCGTGGGGATCGGGGCCGCGGCGCTGCTGGCGAGTAGTCAGGGGGAACCAGCTGGCGCGATCTTGACGCACAGCGTGATCACCCGTGCGGGGGTGATCACGCTGGGGACTGGATGGCTTGCGGCGACCGTGCTGCTCGGCACGTTGGTTCTGGTGCGTAGCGTCAGGCTGACCGACATACTGGCGGTCGCGGCGGCCTCGGCCCTGGTGGCGGCGCTGGCCGCGGGCACCGGCAGCGATCAGGCGCTGGCGCTGCTGCTCGCGCCGCTGTGCGGTGCGGCCGCCGGGGTGCTGACGTTTCGCGGTGCGGGGGTGGTGCTCCGGGGGGCGGAGCGCGTGGCACGGGGCGGCCCGGTGCTCCCGCGCCTGGCGCTGGTCAACCTGGCCCGCTCCCCGGGAGTGGCGGCGTTGGCCATCGCGTTCATCGCCGTCACCACTGGCCTCGGCGGCTTCGCCCTGGCCTACCGGTCGACGCTGATCCGCAGCGCGGCTGATCAGGCCGCGGACCGCGTCCCGCTCGACGTACTTGTCTCGCCCGGGCCGGATTTCAGCACCCCGCTCGAGTTGGCTCCGCTTCAGCGCTGGCAGGCGCTCGCGTCAGGCGCCGTGCTGCCCGTCCGCCGGACCGACGCGAACTACACGACCGGCGGGGGCACCGTGACGGTTCCCGCGCTCGGCATTCCCGCCGACGGGCTGATCGGGATTCACGGCTGGCGGGAGAGCGACGGCTCGGCGCCGCTGGCGGTGCTCGCCCGGCGCCTCGAGCCAACAGGCCCGGTCCGGGTGGCTGGACCGACGCTTCCGGCCGACGCGCAGTGGCTGTCGCTGCGAGCTTCCTCGCAGGGCTTCGCGGTCGAGGTGATCGCGGACCTGCGCGATCCCCAGGGAGCGATCCGGCAGGTCGCGTTCGGAACGGCCGACGCTGGCGCCGCGGTCCTGCGTGCCCCCGTGCCGCGCGGACAGTGGGAGCTCGAGGCTCTGGAGCTCGACGAACCCACTGGACTCGTCATCACGAACGGCCATCAGAACAGCGAAAACCCGGCCGCCGCAACCCAGTCTTCGGCGCGCGTCGCCCTCGGGCCGCTGCTCGTGCTGCAAGCCCGCGGGCGATCGCTGCCCGTCCCGCTCGGCGGCTGGCGCGGGGTAGGGGCGGCGGCCACGACTGCCCCGGCGACAAGCGGCGCCGTCGCGATAGTCGGCTTCTCCGCCAGTGGAACACCCGGCGTGCTCCGGCCGGCGCAACCAACGGACACGCTCCCGGTCCCGGTGCTCGCCGATCCGCAGACTGCCGCGTCCGCGGGGCCCGATGGGCGTATCGCCCTGACGGTGGACGGCCTCCCGGTGATCGCGCGCGTAGTCGGGGTCCTCAGCCGCTTCCCGACGCTTGACCCCGATTCGGCCGGCTTCGTCATCGCCGACGAGGCGACGCTCGCGGCGGCCCTGGACGCGCAGTTGCCCGGTCAAGGCCGAGCCGACGAGCTGTGGATCAGCACCGGGCACCTCGCGCGGCTGCGCGCCGCACTCGGCAGCGGGACGCTCGCCCAGCTTGACTCCTCGTTCCGCGTCGACCTCGATCATCAGTTGCGCGACGCGCCGGTGGCGCGCGGGGTGCTCGGAACGCTGATCGCCGCGGCGGCCCTGTCCGTTGTGCTGGCGGTCGTCGGGTTGCTGACGGCGCTGCTCGGCGGAGCCCGCGACGAGCGGGCCGAGTCAGACCTCAAGGAACAAGGCGTCGGCCCGCGTGGACTGCGGGCCGAGCTGCGAGTCCGGCTCGCGCTCGCGAGCGTGCTGGGGGTGATCGCCGGCCTGGGGATCGCAGTGCTGCTGACGCGGCTGGCTGTCGCCAGCGTCCGCGCCGCGGGGACTGTCGCCGATCCCCGCCCGCCGGTGGTGACCGTAGTGCCCTGGGCGGCGCTGGCCGCCTGGGGCGCCGGCACGTTCGCGGTGCTCGCGCTCGCGGGCGCTCTGGCCACCCGGGCCCTGATCGGAAGCGGGCGAGCGGGTCGGCCGTCGCCCGTGCCCAGTACGGAAAGCGGCGGAGCACCCCAGGAAAGCGCCGTCCGGTGAGCGAAGCAATCGTCGAACTGCGCGATGTGTTCTGCGTTCACCGCACGAATGAGGGAGACGCGGCGGCGCTTCAGGGGACGAACCTCGAGCTGGGCCGCGGCGAGGTGCTGAGCGTCCTCGGCCCGAGCGGTGCCGGGAAGAGCACACTGCTGCGCGTAGCCGCCGGGATCCAGCCGCCGTCGGCCGGGGTCGTCCGCGTGCTGGGCCGCGACATCGGCCGGATGCCGGCGCGCTCCCGGTCGCGGCTCCGTCACGAGCTGATGGGGTTCCTCGGGCAGCACACCGACACGGCACTGACTCCGGATCTTCGTATGCGTGACGCCGTGGCGTTGCCGCTGGCGCTGCGCGGGATGCCGAGGCGGGAGCGTCGCAAGAGAATCGATGAACTGTTCGAGGCCGCGGCGTTGGCCGGCCGGGCTGACGCATTGCCGAGGGAGCTGTCCGGTGGCGAGCGCCAGCGGTTTGCGCTGTGCGCAGCCCTCGCCCACCGGCCGGCGCTGCTGTTCGCCGATGAGCCGACCGGCGAGCTCGATGACGCCAGCGCCGACGCCGTCCGCGCGCTGATCGTCGAGCTCGCCCGCACCAACGGCACGAGCGTCATCCTCGCGACCCACGATCCGGCGACCGCCGAGCTCGCAGACCGCAC
>CAWDEB010000026.1:0-188476 GCA_963801155.1 uncultured Actinomycetes bacterium | reverse complement strand
GACATCGCCGCGCCGGAGCTCGTCTCCGGGCCACCACGAGCCGGGGACACGACCACATAGTCCACAACCGACGAAACCCGAGAGAAAGACGAGACTGATGAGGAGATTGCACAGAATCAGATGGCTCTTCGCGGCGGCGACCGCCTGCTTGCTCGCGGCGGGGCTGGGCGCGTGCTCCAGTTCCAGCTCCAGCTCGGCATCGAGCTCGAGCAGCGCCGCGACCACGGGAAAGACCCTGGTCATGGAGAGCTCGCCGGAGACCACCATCACCCAGGATTTCAACCCGTTCGACCCCACCCCGGCCGCCTACGGCATGGGCGCGACCGGGCTCATCTACGAGCCGCTGATCCAGTTCGACCTCGCCTCGCCGACGATCGACTACCCGTGGCTCGCCACGTCCTATGCGTGGTCTAACGGCGACAAGACGATCACTTTCACGATCCGCCAGGGCGTGAAGTGGAACAACGGCACTCCGCTGACCCCGGCCGACGTCGCCTTCACCTTCGATATGGTGAAGGCCAACGCGGCGATCAACAGCGGCGGCCTGAACATCTCCAGCGTGAGCACGTCCGGCAACACCGTGACGCTCACGTTCCCAACCTCCCAGTACACCAACCTGGAGGAGATCGCCGGCCAGGCGATCGTGCCGAAGTCGCAGTGGACCGGCGTCATCCCGGCGACCTTTGCGGACGCGAACCCGGTCGGCACCGGGCCGTACATGCTGGGCAGCTTCACGCCGCAGGGCTTCACGCTGAAGAAGAACCCCTACTACTGGCAGCCCGCCGACGTCCAGGTCCCGAACGTCTACTTCCCGGTCTACACCTCCAACACCGGCGCGCTCAGCGCGCTGTTCAACAACCAGATCGACTGGACCGGGAACTACATCCCGGGCCTGCAGAAGGACTTCGTCGCCACCGACCCGGCCCCCCACAACTACTGGGAGGCGGCCGGCGGCGATGAGAGCCTCGAGCCGAACCTGACCAAGTGGCCGACCAACCAGCTGGCCGTACGGCAGGCGATCAGTCTCGCGGTCAACCGCACGCTGCTTGCCTCCGAGGGCGAAGCCGGTCTCGCGAGCCCGATCAGCGAAGCGGGCGGGCTGACCCTGCCGACCTTCCAGGCCTGGGCCGGACCGGTGGCGTCGGCGACCATGCCGACCACGAGCAACACGGCCGCGGCCGAGCAGGTGCTGACCAAGGCCGGCTTCACCAAGGGAAGCAACGGTTACTTCGAGAAGGGCGGCAAGACCGTCGCGGTGACGATCATCAGCCCCGACCGCGTACACGGACATGTCTCAGGTCGACGCCATCGCCGCCCAGGAACTGAGGGGAGCCGGGATCGACGCGACGTTCCAGGGCCTGTCCGTGGACGCCTGGAACGCCGATGTGGCCGACGGTGACTTCTCGATGACCGAGCACTGGTCGAACGGCGGGATCAGCCCGTACAACATGTACGACGGCTGGCTGAACAGCACGCTCGCCTCCGGCTCGGCCGCCATCGGCGACTACGAGCGGCTGAACGACCCGGCGCTCAACGCCGATATAGCCACGCTGGCCGGGGCCACGACGGTCTCGCAACAGGCCACCGACCTCGTCCCGCTCGAGCAGTACATCGCGGCCAACCTGCCGATCATCCCGGTGACCACGGCGCCGGAGTGGTTCGAGTACAACTCGCAGAACTACACCGGCTGGCCGAGCCAGTCGAACCCGTACGACAGCGGCCAGCCGTCGGGAACGAACAACGGTCCCGGCTCCGGCACCGACGAAGTGGTCATCCTGCACTTGCGCCCGCGGACCTGAACCCCTCCCTAGGTCCGTAACGCAAGCGGGCCCGTTCCTGGCCGTCTCGCGCGGTCAGGAACGGGCCACACCCCACCATCACATTAGCCCAGCTAGCAACGGTGAGCCATGGCGCAAGGTATCTGTTCATGTTCCTCGTGAACATCATGGGGCACATGTGTCGATAGTGCCCACCGAGACCGGCGGCCCCCCGGACTCGCCGGTGCGCATCGCCTTCAGCACGCTGGCGTTCCCGGACGCCAGCCTGGCCTCGGCCGTCTCGCTCGGCCGCCAGTGGGGCTACGCCGGCGTCGAACTGCGGCTTATCGACGGCGAGCTCATCGACCCGCGGATGCCCGCCCCCGCCCGCGCTCAGGTCAAGCGGACCGTGACCGCGGCCGGGCTGCCGGTCGTCGCGGTGGACAGTTCCATCCGCCTGACCGGTGAGGATCCAGGCCCCGACCTGCGCCGGTTCCTCGAGCTGGCCAGCGACTGGGAGTCCCCGCTGGTCCGCGTGTTCGGCGGTGCGCTGGCCGTTGACCGGGCCGAACGCCAGGAGCAGCTCCGGGCCGCGGCCCGGGTACTGGAGGCGAGCGTCCCGCTCGCCCGGCGGCTCGGCGTCGCCATCGGGGTCGAGACCCACGACGACTTCTCCGCCTCGTCCGTGGTGGCTTCGCTGCTGGCCCTATCCGATAGCGAAGGGGCCGACCCGCAGTGGGTCGGCGCGGTGTGGGACAGCCATCACCCGCACCGCGTGGGCGAGTCCCCGGCCGACGTCTACGCCAACCTCGGCCGGCGTATCCTGCTCGCGCAGGTCAAGGACGCCCGCCGGACGCCCGAACGGTGACTGGGAGCTGGTCCTGCTCGGCGAGGGCGAGGTTCCGGTCAGGCAGATGCTCGGGCTGCTCGCGGCCGGCGGCTACCGGAACTGGATCTCGGTCGAGTGGGAGAAGCGCTGGCACCCCGAGATCGCCGAGCCCGAGGTCGCGCTGCCGCAGCACCGCGCCGTACTGGCCGAATGGATGGAGGTGAACCCCCCGTGACCCGCGGTTTCGGGATCGTCGGCACCGGGGTTATCGCGGCGATCCACGCCGACGCCATCGCCCTGCTTTCGAACACCGGGCTTTCGAACACCGGGCTTTCGAAACCGGGCTTTCTAAACCGGGCTTTCTAACACCGGGCGGCCGGACGCCCGGCTGGTGGCCGTCACGGACGTGGACGCCGGAGCCGCCGCGGCCTTCGCCGCCGCGCATGGCTGCGCGGCCGAGCCCGATCTCGGCGCGCTGCTGGCCCGCCGCGACGTCGAGGTGGTGTGCGTGTGCGTGCCGAGCGGCCTGCACGCGGCCATCGGGGTCCAGGCCGCGAAGGCGGGCAAGCACCTGGTCGTGGAGAAACCGATCGACGTCAGCCTGGAGGCCGCGGACCGGCTCATCGACGCGGCGCGCGCGGCCGGGGTGGCGCTGACCGTGATCTCCCAGCACCGTTTCGACCCGGGCCTGGTCGAGCTGAAGCGCCTGCTCGACGACGGCGCCCTGGGCCGGCTGGTGCTCGGGGAGGCCAGCACGAAGTGGTACCGCACCCAGGCGTACTACGACAGTGCCGCGTGGCGCGGTACCTACGCGATGGACGGCGGGTCGCTGATGAACCAGGGCGTCCACTACGTCGACCTGCTCCGCTGGTGCATGGGCCCGCCCGTCGAGGTCACCGCGGTGTGCGCCACGCAGGCGCACCAGATCGAGGTGGAGGACACCGCGCTC
Organism: uncultured Actinomycetes bacterium; assembly: GCA_963801155.1. Taxonomy (GTDB): domain Bacteria; phylum Actinomycetota; class Actinomycetes; order Streptosporangiales; family Streptosporangiaceae; genus Palsa-504. The sequence goes on along the minus strand of CAWDEB010000026.1, from coordinate 184,941 downwards.
GCGATCGTCAGGTTTGCCTCCGGCGCCGTGGCCACCATCCTGTCCAGCACCGCGGCCTTCCCCGGCTTCCCGCAGCGCCTGGAGATCACCGGGACGCGGGGCACGGTGACGGTCGAGGACGGCCGGATCGTCGGGCGTGCCCTCGGCCGCGGACGCCAGCCCGGCCGCGACTTCGAGGCGCGGCCGTTCGGCGGCCGCCGACCCGGCCGCCGTGGACATGGCCAGCCACGCCGCTCAGCTCGCCGACCTGCTCGACGCGGTCGATACCGGGCGCGAGCCCGCGGTCACCGGCCAGGACGGCCGCGACGCGCTCGCGATCGTCCTCGCCGTGTACGAGTCGTCCCGCACCGGCCGCCCGGTGAGGCTGGGGGGCCGGTGACCGTCGTCCTGAGCGGGTTCGCCGACGAGATCTCGCCCGACCCGCGAGCCCAGCTCGCGACCCTGGCCGCCGAGTCGATCACCCACCTCGAGCTGCGCAGCGCGTGGTCGGTGAACGTGGCCGACTTCACCGGGGAGCAGCTGGCCGCCTTCCGCGCGGCGGTGGAGGACGCCGGGGTGCGGCGTCTCCGCGATCGGCTCCCCCATCGGCAAGATCCCGGTCGGCGCGCCGCTGGCTCCCGAGCTGGACCGGATGCGCCGCGTCGCCGACGTCGCGGCCGGGCTCGGCACCACCATCGTCCGCGTCTTCTCCTTCTTCATGCCCGCGGGCGAGCCGCCGGAACGGTACCGGAGCCAGGTCATCGACCGCATGGGCGCCCTGGCCCGGATCGCCGAGGAACGCGGCCTGGTCCTCGCGCACGAGAACGAGAAGGAGATCTACGGCGACGTCCCGGACCGGTGCGCCGACCTGATCACCGCCGTCGGCTCGCCCGCGCTGCGGGCCACGTTCGACCCGGCGAACTTCGTCCAGTGCGGCGTCCGGCCCTACTCCGGCGCGTACGCCGTGCTCCGGCCCTACCTGGTCTACCTGCAGGTGAAGGACGCGCGGGCCGCGACCGGCGAGGTCGTGCCCGCCGGCCAGGGCGACGGGGAACTGCGCGAGACGCTGGCCGCGCTGCGGGAGGACGGCTTCGCGGGCTTCATGTCGCTCGAGCCGCACCTGGCGCAGTCCGGGCGCTTCGGCGGCTTCAGCGGCCCGGAGGGCTTTCACCGGGCCGCGTCGGCTTTGAAATCTCTACTGAACGAAGCGTCGATCTCCTGGCGGTGACCGCTGGCTCGCTCCTCTTGGTCTACGGTCCGGCGCGGCTCAGACGCCGCCGGTCAGGCCCCAGCGGCGACGGATGGCCCGGTCGGCCAGGCCGAACAGCATGTCGACGATGATGCCCAGGATCAAGATCACGATGATGATCGAGGTGGCGCCCTGCATGTCGGCCTGATCCTGGTCCGTCGACAGCAGCACGCCCAGGGACGGCTGGTTCGCGATGATCGACCAGCAGTTCGCCGGCCATCAGGCTGCGCCAGGCGAACGCCCAGCCCTGCCTCAGCCCGGCCACGAACGCGGGCAGCGAGGCCGGCAGGATCAGGTACCGGTACAGGGAGAGCCTGCGCAGCCCCATCATCTTGCCCGCCCGCAGCAGCAGCGGCGGGGTGTAGTCCACGCCCGCGATCAGGCCGTTGGCGATCGACGGCGCCGCGCCGAGCACGATGACGAACAAGATGGTGGTGGTGCTGATGCCGAACAGGATGATCGCGAACGGGAACCAGGCGATCGACGGCATCGTCTGCAGCCCGGTGATCAGCGAGCCGACCGCCGCCCGCAGCGGCGCGATCCGCGAGACCAGCGCGCCGATGACCGCACCGATGACCACCGCCAGCCCGAACCCGATGACGGCGCGCTCGGCGGTGGTGGCGATGGCGTGCCACAGCAGGCGCGTGTGCAGCTGGTCCCAGAGATCGGCCAGGGTCCCGCCCGGCCCGGGGAAGATCAGCTTCTTCCAGCCGCTGACGTGGATCAGCTGCCACACGGCCAGCACGATGGCGATCGCGAGCACCTTGGGCCACAGGGCGGTCCAGGCCGCGGACGAGCAGGCGGCGCCCGCGCTGGTCGGCCGGCTGGGCTGCTTCCTGGGCCTCGAGCCAGGCCAGCCGCTCCGCGTAGGCCGGCAGCGAGGTCCGCTCCTCACCGGTGCCATGGCTCATCTCCTCCCGCAGCCGGTCGGTGATCCGCCCGGCCAGTTCGGCGACCGGCGCCGAGTCGATCCGCCGGGGATGCTCGATCGGCACGGCGAACTCGTCGATCACCCGGCCGGGCCGGCTGCTCAGCACCACCACCCGGTCGCCGAGCCGGACCGCCTCCCGCACGTTGTGGGTCACGAAGACAGATGGTCAGCTGCCGGCCCGCGCAGAACGCGGTCGAGCTCGTCGTGCAGCAGGTCCCTGGTCATCGCGTCCAGCGCGCCGAACGGCTCGTCCATCAGCAGCACGTCGGCGTCCTGGGCCAGCGCGCGGGCCAGCGCCACGCGCTGCCGCATGCCGCCGGACAGCTCGTGCGGCCGCTTGGCGCCGAATCCGTCAGGCGCACCGTCTCCAGCAGCTCCGCGGCCCGCTGGCGGCGTTCGGCCCGCCCCAGGCCGCGGGCCCGCAGGGCGAGCTCCACGTTGCCGGCCGCCGTGAGCCACGGGAACAGCGCGGGCTCCTGGAACATCAGCGCCACCCGGCCGGACACCGACACCTCCCCCGAGGTCGGCTGCTCCAGGCCGGCGACCAGGTTGAGCAGCGTGGACTTGCCGCAGCCCGACGCCCCGATCAGGCAGGTGAACTCCCCCGGCGGCACCTCCAGCGAGATCTGGTCCAGCGCCCGGACCGCCGAGCTGCCGCGCCCGAACACCTTGGATACGCCCGCCAGCCGGACGGACCCCGTTACTCCGTCCTCTACTGGCCCGCCCTCTGCTGGCCCGGCCGCCGGCCGCTGGCCGGTGACCGTCACGGAACTCCCCTGCCTGACCATGCACTCACCCGCCTACGAGCTGACCTGCGGCTGGCCCGCCGCGGCCAGCGCCTGGTTGAGCGGCCCGAGATCGAAGATGCCGCTCAGGTTGACCGGCTTGAGCAGGCCGAGCGAAACGGCCTGCGACGCGTCGGTAGTCAGAGACGACGCGTCGGGGTCGTTGGTGAAGGTGATCTCCTTGAACGACGCCGCGACGAGGCTCGCCTTGAGCGGCTTGCCGGTGTAGGCGGCCAGTTCGGCGTTCGCGTCCGCCTCGGCGGCCGCCGGGTTGGACTTGATGAAGCTGTTGGCCTGGACCTGGGCCTTGATCAGGTCCGCGACGATCGACGGGTGAGCGGACAGGAAGCTCTGCGTCACGACCAGCAAGGTGGTGACGCCGGGCTCGCTGACCAGTACCGTACCGCCGTCGCTGACCATCTCGATGTCGTAGGGCGCGGGCTCGGAGCCGCCGGCGATCTGGCCGGACTTGAACTCCAGGACGGCGGCCGAGTTGGGGGTGGTCGGCTTGATGTAGGCGTCTCCCCCGCCGGTCGAGGTGGTGGTGATCCCGTTCTGCTTCAGCCAGTAGCGCAGCGCGACGTCCTGGGTGTTCCCGAGCGACGGCGTGGCCAGCGTCTTGCCCTTGAGCTGCGCGGCCGAGGTGACCCCCTTCGCGACCACCACCGAGGCGCCGCCGGTCGCGGCCCCGGAGATGATCTTGATCGCGGTGCCGCCGGACTTCTGCCAGGCGTTGATGGCCGGGTTCGGGCCGACGTAGGCGGCGTCGAGCTGGCCGGCCAGCAGCGCCACCGTCTCCTCGGTCCCGGTGCTGAAGGCGGTCGCCTTCAGCGTCCCGGCCGAACCCAGGGCGCTGCTGAAGAAACCCTCCTTCAGCCCGACCAGCGCGGAGGCGTGGGTGATGTTCGTAAGGAAGCCCAGCCGGACCGTCACCGGCGCCGCATCGGTGCTCCCGCTGTTGCCGGTGGTGCTCGCCGAACTCGGAGGACGACGAGGACGAGGAGGAGCAGCCCGCTGCCAGCAGCAGGGCGGCACCGACCATCGCGGCGGCCGTGACACGTCGCATCTCACACCCCTAAACCTTTAATATCTATCGTTTACATAGGAAACTCTGGCTCGGTTCACTATACATAGAGTCGGCAAAATAGGGAATCGGCCCCGAGCGGAGCACCGCCCGGGGATGCCGGGTCAGTTGCCCTCGTCGGAGGAGTCTTGCAGCGTGACGCCGGCCACCGAGGGGAACTTGGCCAGGCACTTCTCCAGCAGCGCCACGTCCGCGTCGCTCGCCTGGTTGATCTGGTAGGTCACCTGCTCGAGCGCGTAGGGAGAGCTCACGTTGCTCGGCAGGGGCTGCGGGGTGACGTTCGGCGTCTTGGCGCACGCCGCGCGTACGGACATCCGCTGAGCCAGCGTCGTGCCAGCGTTGAACGTCACGACGGCCTGGCGCTGTCCGAGCGCGGCGTCGAACTGGGAGCAGCCAGCCAGAACGGTCGTGGTCGCGACGACCGTCCCGGCCGCGAGCAGCAGGCGAATCCGGCCACGCGGCCTAACGCCGACTACATCGGGTAGTACCCGCACGGTGCCAGCCTACGGGCACTGAGCGCCTAGTACCGTATCGGCAGTGAACACCCACCCGGGAGGACATGTGGCGGGCCGGATCGAAGACTACGCCGTCGTCGGTGACATGCAGTCGGTCGCGCTGGTCAGCGCGGACGGTTCGGTGGACTGGCTGTGTCTGCCGCGCTTCGACTCTGAGGCCTGCTTCGCGGCCCTCCTGGGCACCCGGGACCATGGCTCCTGGCAGATCGCCCCCGCGGGCCAGCCCACGGCCCGCAGGCGGTACGCCGGCGAGACGCTGATCCTGCAGACCCGGTGGGAAACGGCGGCCGGCGTCGCCGAAGTGACCGATTTCATGCCGCCACGCGAAGACGGCGAACCCCCCGTGCTGATCCGCCTGGTGCGGGGCGTGAGCGGGACCGTCGACATGGGAGTCCGGCTGACGCTGCGCTTCGGCTACGGGTCCATCGTGCCGTGGGTCACCAAGACCGAGGGCGGTATCAGGGCCACCGCGGGCCCGGACTCGGTCTGGCTGCGCTCGCCGGTGAACCTGACCGGGGAGGGCCTGGCCCACACGGCGACGTTCACCGTGACCGCGGGCGACGTCGTTCCCTTCGTGCTCACTTACGTTCCCTCGCACCACGGTGAGCCTGCGCACCTGGATGCCTCGCGTTCCCTGGAGGAGACCAGGAAGTTCTGGGACGAGTGGGTGTCGCGCTGCACCTATCAGGGCACCTACCGCGAGGCCGTCATCAGGTCGCTGATCACCCTGAAGGCGCTCACCTACCGGCCGACCGGCGGCATCGTCGCCGCGGCCACCACCTCGCTGCCCGAGGACATCGGAGGCATGCGTAACTGGGACTACCGGTACTGCTGGCTCCGCGACGCCGACCATCACCCTGGAGGCCCTGCTCCGGACCGGCTATCTCGAGGAGGCCAAGGCCTGGCGGTTCTGGCTGGGCCGCGCGATCGCCGGGGACCCGGAGGACATCCAGATCATGTACGGTGTGGCCGGGGAGCGCCGGCTGGCCGAGTGGGAGGCGAGCTGGCTGCCCGGATACGAGAACTCCTCACCGGTACGCATCGGCAACGCGGCGGCCGACCAGCTCCAGCTGGATGTGTACGGGGAGGTCATCGACGCGCTGCAGCTCAGCTGCAAGTCGGGGCTGCACGACGACCGCCACACCTGGTCGCTGCAGCGAGCGCTGCTGGAATTCCTTGAACGGCACTGGGCCGAACCGGACGAGGGGCTCTGGGAGGTCCGCGGCCCGCGGCGTCACTTCGTGCACTCGAAGGTGATGGCCTGGGTCGCCTTCGACCGCGCGGCGACCTACGCCGACGACGCCGGCGAAACGGAGCTGGCGGCCAAGTGGCGGGGCATCCGCGACGAGATCAACCGGGAGGTGTGCGAGAAGGGCTACGACTCCGCCCGCGGAGCGTTCGTGCAGTACTACGGGGCGAGCGAACTCGACGCCGCCGTTCTGCTCATCCCGGACGTGGGCTTCCTGCCCGCCGATGACCCCAGGGTGGTCTCGACCATGAAGGTGCTGCAGCGGGATCTCATGCGGGACGGCTTCCTGCGCCGGTACGAGCTGCCTTCGGGCGGTACATCGGAGGTGGACGGGCTGGCCGGCTCGGAGGGAGCGTTCCTGGCCTGCAGTTTCTGGCTGGCGAACGCGCTGGAGCTGAGCGGCCGGCACGAGGAGGCGATCGAGCTGTTCGAGCGGCTGCTCGCCCTGCGTAACGATGTCGGGCTGCTAAGTGAAGAGTATGATCCTCGCTACGGCAGGCTGGTCGGTAACATGCCGCAGGCATTCAGCCATGTCCCGCTCGTGCAGACGGCGCTCAACCTCGAGGGTCACGCCGAGGAACATCGGCGCGGACCATGGGATGAGCGCCGTAGCGTGCCTGGCTAAGAAGATCCGGATCCGAAGAGATAATGCCCTCCGCTCGTCACATCCTCATCGTCAACTCCCGCAGCGTCCACCAGCCGGTGTTCGTGGTCGGCGCGCCGCATTCGGGAGCGGACCTCATCGGCCGCGCGCTGAAGGCGTCCGCGGGCTTTCACGTCACGATGGGACAGCCCAGCGTGCTGCGGGTGGTCTACGCCTTCGCCCGGCGCCCGTCCATGCACCAGGGCCGGGCGCAGGCCGCCGCCACGGTCATCAGGGACGCCTTCGCGCAGGGCTGGCAGGTCACCCCGCACAGCTGCCTGGAATGCACCCGTGAATGCCGGGCCGCCGCGGGGCTCGCCGCCGATGCCGTGGGGCCGTGCGTAGAACTCCGGGGGCTGGAGCGGTTCGGGGACGCCAGCCCGGACCTGATCTACTGTGCGGAGGCGCTCACCTACGCGTTCCCCGACGCGCGGATCGTGCAGGTCATCAGGGACGGCGGGGACGTGGTGACGAGCATGCTCGCCGACCCCGTCGTCATGTCCTGGTTCCGGCCGAGCTTCGTGAACGTCGACACCGAGTTCCCCAACCCGTTCTTCGGCATCGACACCGAGGACGACCGCGAACTCTGGCCCAAGCTGTCGCCCGCGGCCCGGTGCGCGCTGCGCTGGCGCTGGTCCGTCCGCCTGGCCGCGAGGCTGCACCACAGCCTGCCGGCCGGCCAGCTGAAGACGATCAGGTATGAGGACCTGCTGAGCAAGCCCGACGAGGCCGTGGCCGAGTTGTCCCGTTTCGCCGGGACCACGGTGCCGACGGCCGAGATCCGCGACGTGGCCCGCACATCCCGGCAGCGCGGACGGCCCCGTCGCCCGGCCGGGCCCTCGCTCAGCACGGAAGACGCCGCCCAGATAGACAAGCTCGCCGGCGAGGAACTCCGCCGCCTCGGCTATCCCCTCCTGAGCTGACCGCCTCCTAGACGGCCTGGCCGGCGAACTGCGTGCGGTACAGGTCGGCGTACAGGCCGCCGGCGGCCAGCAGCTCGGCGTGGGTGCCGTGCTCGATGATCCGGCCGTCCTCGACGACCAGGATCTGGTCGGCCTCGCGGATGGTCGACAGCCGGTGCGCGATCACCAGCGAGGTCCGCCCGGCCAGCGCGCTCTTCAGCGCCCGCTGCACGGCCACCTCGGACTCCGAGTCCAGGTGCGCGGTCGCCTCATCCAGCACCACTACCGACGGGGCCTTCAGCAGCAGCCGGGCCAGCGCCACCCGCTGCTTCTCCCCGCCCGACAGCCGGTACCCCCGGTCCCCCACCACCGTGTCCAGCCCGTCAGGCAACTCGGCGATCAGGTCCCAGATCTGGGCCGCCTCGCATGCCTCGATCAGCTCCAGCTCGGTGGCGGTCGGGCCGCGCGTACAGCAGGTTAGCCCGGATCGTGTCGTGGAACAGGTGCGCGTCCTGGGTCACCACGCCGACCACGTCGTGCAGCGACTCCAGCGTGACTTCCCGCAGGTCGTGCCCGCCGATGCGGACCGTGCCCTCGTTCGGGTCATACAGCCGCGCGGCCAGCGCGGTGATCGTGGTCTTGCCCGCGCCGGACGGGCCGACCAGGGCGGTCAGCTGGCCGGACGGGGCCGTGAAGCTCACATCGTGCAAGACCCCGGCCGCGGAGGCCGGGCGTTCGGGGGCGGGCAGCGCGATCGACTCCAGCGAGGCCAGCGACACTTCCGACGCCGACGGGTACCGGAACGACACGTGGTCGAACTCGATCTCCGGCGCGACCGTGCCCGTCCGTCGGCCGGGCACCCTGGGCGGGCAGGACCTCCGCGTCCGGGCCGCTCGGCGATCAGCGGCTTGAGGTCGAGTACCTCGAAGACCCGGTCGAAGCTGACCAGCGCGGTCATGACGTTGATCTGCACGTTGGACAGCTGACGTGATCGGGCCGTAGACCCGGCTAGCAGGGTGGTCAGCGCGACCAGTGTGCCGATCTGGAAGGCGCCGCGGATGACCAGGCTGCCGCCCAGCCCGTAGACCACCGCGGTCACCAGCGAGGCCAGCAGGTGAGGGCGATGAAGAACACCGGCCGTACATGGCCTGGACGACGCCGATGTCACGGACCTCGCGCGGCCCGCTCGGCGAATGCCTCTGACTCCTCGCGAGGGCGGCCGAACAGCTTGACCAGCATCGCGCCCGCCACGTTGAAGCGCTCGGTCATCGTCGAGCCCATCGCGGCGTCGAGCTGCATCGATTCGCGGGTCAGCCGCTGCAGCCTGCGGCCGACCAGCCGGGCGGGCAGGATGAACAGCGGGATCATGCACCAGCGCGATGACGCTGATCAGCCAGGACAGGTAGAACAGCGTGACCAGGATCGACGACCAGGCTGATCAGGATTTGGAGACCACCGCCGGACAGGGTGGAGGTGATGGCCTGCTGCGCCCCGACCACGTCGCTGTCGAGCCGGGCTGACCAGCGATCCGGTCTGCGCCCGGGTGAAGAACGCGATCGGCTGCCGCTGCACGTGGTCGAACACCTGGGTGCGCAGGTCGTAGATGAGGCCCTCGCCGATCCGCGCGGAGAACCAGCGGATCGCGAAGCCGAGAAACGCGTCGAAAACTGCGACCGCGGCGACCGTGCGACGCGAGGAGAATCACGATCCGTTCGTCGCGGCCCAGGATGCCGCTGGTCGATGATGTCCCGCAGCAGCAGCGGGTTGACCACGGTGATGAGCGGCGTCGATGACGGTCGCGAGCAGGAACAGGCCGAGGTACAGCCGGTAGGGCCGGGCGTAGCCGGCGATCCGGCGGACGGTGCCTGGCTTGAGCTTCTGCTTGGTCACGCTGGGGTCCATCCGGAACCCCGCATCATGACCATGTGTCGCCCGGCCGTACATGCCCTGGAGAACCTCCCGAGGGGCTCAATTCGTTCCCGTGCCGGGCCGGAACGCTATCAGCTAGCAGCGAACTCTCAAAACGATTTGCCGGTGGCTGTCCGGGCGGGGTCCCGGCTGCGTGAACCGGGCCGGTGCCACCTGGCGTGGCCTGCGCGCTATACCTTGGCCTTGCCACCGCGGGTTGCGCCACCACGCCCGCGCAACGTCACTCCGGTCTCGGTGAGAATCCGGTGGACGAAGCCGTAGGACCTTCCTGTCGAGGCCGCGATGGAACGGATGCTCTCGCCGCTGTCGTACCTCCTGCCGAGAAGAGTCGCCAGCTTGCTGCGATCGACGCCGGTTACCCGCGTGCCTTTCTTGAGGGTGGTCTCGACCACATGCACCTCCTGTTTGCTGAAGTTACCCAGTGAGTTACAGATCCCCCTTGGCAATGATCATGCATGGCCCGTGGATTGACTACCCAGATGAGCGTAAATGATCACCTATTTTTATCCGGCCATGGCGGAATCGTATCCTTTGCCCGGGTGGTGCCCGGTGGGCAAGTATTTACGCAAGTGCAACGAGATCTGCGAAATCCTCACTCCATGCGTCTTCCACGCCGTCCGGCAGGACGATAACGCGTTCTGGTGAAAGCGCCTCAACCGCACCTTCATCATGGGTAACAAGCACTATCGCGCCGCGGAAGCTTCTCAGCGCGGCGAGAACTTCTTCCCGGCTGGCCGGATCGAGGTTGTTGGTCGGCTCGTCGAGCAGTAGCACGTTCGCTCCTGATACAACAAGAAGAGCGAGGGCGAGTCTCGTCTTCTCACCGCCGGAAAGCACTCCCGCGGGCTTTTCCACGTCATCGCCGGAGAACAGGAATGACCCGAGAACCTTCCGCTGCTGCGATTCGGTAAGGTCAGGCGCGGCGGTACGCATGTGGGCGAGGACAGTACGCTCGGTTTCCAGCGCCTCATGCTCTTGGGCGTAATATCCGAGGCTGAGGCCGTGTCCTGGCGCGACGTTTCCCGTATCCGGAGTTTCCAGCCCGGCCAGCAGCCGGAGCAGGGTCGTCTTTCCCGCGCCGTTGAGGCCGAGGACCACCACCCGGCTCCCCCGGTCGACGGCGACGTCCACGCTGGAGAACACCTCGGTCGACCCGTACGACTTGGACAGGCCGGTGGCGGCCAGCGGGGTGCGGCCGCACGGCGCGGGCACCGGGAAGCGGAGCTTGGCCACCTTGTCCGCGGTGCGCTCGGCCTCGGCCCCGGCCAGCATCCGCTCGGCCCTTCGCTGCATGTTCTGCGCCGCGCGGGCCTTGGTGGCCTTGGCCCGCATCTTGTCCGCCTGCGCCATCAGCGCGCTCGCCTGCCGGCTCGCGTTGACCCTCTCCCGCCGACGGCGGCGTTCGTCGGTCTCACGCTGTTGCAGGTAGGCCTGCCAGCCGAGGCTGTACATGTCCAGGCAAGCCCGCTGCGCGTCCAGGTAGAAGACCTTGTTGACCACATCGGCCAGCAGGCCTACGTCGTGGCTGATCACCACCAGGCCGCCGCGGTAGCCCTTGAGATGGTCGCGAAGCCAGATCACCGAGTCGGCGTCCAGGTGGTTGGTCGGCTCGTCCAGCAGCATGGTCTGCGAATCGGAGAACAGGATCCGGGCCAGCTCGACCCGGCGCCGCTGACCGCCGGACAGCGTATGCAGCGGCTGGTGCAGCACCCGGTCGGGCAGGCCGAGGCTGGCGGTGATCGAGGCGGCCTGCGATTCCGCGGCGTACCCGCCGAGCACCGCGAGCCGCTCCTCCAGCCTGCTGTACTTGCGGATGGCTTCGGCCGCGGCGCCGGAATCGGGATCGGCCATCTGGGCCTCCGCGGCGCGCAGGTCAGCGCGGAGCCGATCGAGCCCGCGGGCCGACAGCACCCGGTCGATGGCCAGCATGTCCAGGTCCCCGGTGCGCGGATCCTGCGGCAGGTAGCCGACCGTGCCCGCCCGGCGGACCGAACCCGCGGCCGGCTGGCCCTGCCCGGCCAAGACCTTGGCCAGCGTGGTCTTCCCGGCCCCGTTGCGGCCCACCAGGCCGATCCGGTCCCCCGTGGCCACCTGGAACGACGCGCTTTCCAGCAGCAGGCGCGCGCCAGCTCGCAGTTCGATGTCGCTTGCCACGATCATGATTACGGTGCTCCTGCGGAACGGACGGAAATGGACAGACCTCTCCCCTTGAGCGTCTCCTCAGTCCGTCGTCGGCAGCACGGTTCCTAGTTTACGTGCTGGGCGTCGCCAGAACCATCCGATTCCGGTTCCGTCAGGCGAATACGGATGGCCAGGAAGGCGCGCGGTATCTCCTTGAGCACGGCGAGCCGCGGGTCGGGAACGGTGAGGAAACGGTCCGTCGCGCGGTCCAGGTACGGCGCCAGCCGCGGATCGCCGCGGAGCCCAGCGACAGACCGCTTGTCCCCGCCCAGGACCAGTTCGTCCAAGCGGTATGGGCCGAAGATCCCGGCTGCGGCGTCGGCGGCGGCCCGCAGCGCAGTCGCCGCCTGGTTCTCCCGGCGCCGGGAGAAGCGGTGCTGGGACCAGCCGCCCGCCGCGCTCCGGCCGTGCACCGGCCGACTGCCCGTCTTCGAGCTCACCAGCCGCGGCGGCGAGCCGGCGAAGACGCCGACCGCGTAGCCACCCAGCCGCACCAGCAGCACGCCGATTGTGCGGGCCGCGACGGCATGCGCCACGATCGCCTCCGCGGCGGCCGCCGGATCACGGTTGTCCCCTGTTCCCGCCCGCCGCATCGGGGGGAACGGAGGATGGCACTCGGCCGCCGCCCCGTCCGCCGCGGTGAACGTGACCGTCACGCCCGCCTCATCGCGCGATACGGACCCGCTGCCATGACGCTGAGTAAACGTGACGATCCAGGACACCAGCCGTTCTGGCGGAACATCTACCCAGCGGCCGCCGCCAGCCGCAGGATTCTTCACTACGCACCGCCCCAACATGGCTACTATCCGTATTATTAGTGGCCTCACCCGCCCCAGCAGTTGACGACAGGAGCACGCCTGTGAATCCGACGACTCCGGCCAACCCGGGCTCGGCCATGTCGCACGGCGGCACCTTCATGCGGCCCGGGGCAGTCGGCTGGGGCCACCCGGGACAGCCCGGCCCTTTGGAGTTCTCGCCCGCCGCGGCAGAGCATGCCCTGGCCGCCGCGGCCCAGGACCCAGATGGGGTCACCGACCTGCTCGACGAGCTTAGCCGAGGGCGGCTCTGGCTCCCGCTGCCCGACGACGAGCGGCCGGTCACCGACGGTTCGGCCGTACTGCTCCCGACCGTCACCTACCTGGGCGCCGAGTTCGTCCCGGCGTTCACCTCCGCGCAGCAGCTGGTCGCCTGGTACGACCGCGGCAAGGCCGCCGGGCAGGTGTCCGTGCCCGCCCCCCTTGGCCCGTTCGCGGCCGTGTCGCACATCGTGGTCCCGGCCGCCGAACTGGCCCGGCTGCTGCCGGCCGGCATGGGCATCGCGCTCAATCCGGGGGCCGAGGCCAGCGTGCCCATCTACCCCGAGGGCGTCGGTTACCTGGCCTCGGCGCTGGTACTCGCCGACGGCGCCCGCGTGCGGGTGGGCCGGCCGCCCGCCGATCCGATCACGTTGCTGGACGAGATCCGGGCCGCACTGAGAGACATTCCCGCCGTCCAGCAGGCGTCCCGGGCCTGGCTATCGGTGCCCGGACAGGGTGCGGGCCTGATCATCTCGGTCACGCTGCACGACCCGAGCTCCGAGGCCGCGCACGGCCGGGTGATCAGCGCGATCGAGTGGGCCGTCGGCGCGGTGCCGCCCCAGGGATTCCCGATCGACGTCACGTTTCCTGGCGAAGGCGAGCCGGGCCAGGTCGACCAGTGGATCGCCGCGCAGGCCGAGCCGTTCTACATCCGCACCTTAGATGTTGAAGCCGAGGGCGCGCAGTTGCTCGCGCCCATCCTCGGTGATGGCCTCCGGACCCCACGGCGGCATCCACACCCAGTTGATCCGGAAGTCGGTCACCACCCCGTCGAGCGCGTCCCGGGCCTGATCCTCGATGACATCGGTCAGCGGGCACGCCGCACTGGTCAGGGTCATGTCGATGGTCGCCACCCGCTCGGCGTCGACGTCGACGCCGTACACCAGGCCGAGGTCCACCACGTTGATGCCGAGTTCAGGGTCCACCACGTCACGCAGGGCCTCGAGCACGTCCTCCTGCTCGGGCGTGAGCTCGCCAGTGAAGTCTCCAGCCTCCTGCGGCTCAGTGTCCTGCGGCTCAGTGTCCTGGCTCGTCATGTTCTCCGTCACTGTCGTCCCACCTCCAGGGCTTGGGCGGTCGCGTCCTTCCACGCCATCCAGCCGAGTAGCGCGCACTTGATCCTGGCCGGGTACTTGGACACGCCCGCGAACGCCACCGCGTCCTCGAGCAGGCCCTCATCGGGTGATCCCTCACCCTTGGACTGCATCAGCCCGAGGAACGCCTGGCTGATGGTCATCGCCTCGGCCACGGGCTTCCCGATGACCAGATCGCTCATGACCGACGCGCTGGCCTGGCTGATCGAGCAGCCGAGCGCGTCATACGAGATGTCTTCCACCACCGGCTCGCCGTCGACGTCCTTGAGGCTGACCCGCAGCGTCACTTCGTCGCCGCAGACCGGGTTGACATGGTGCACTTCGGTGTCGAACGGCTCCCGCAGGCCCTTGTGGTGAGGGTTGCGGTAGTGATCCAGGATGATCTCCTGGTACATCGACTGAAGCTGCATCACATCCCGTCCCAACGCGGAAAGCCAGCCGCCTATTGCCGGGCGCCGAAGAAGCGCTGGGCGTAGCGGATGCCGTCGGCCAGGGCGTCGACCTCGGCGTGGGTGTTGTACACGTAGAACGTCGCCCGCGTGCTGGCCTGTACGCCCAGGGCCCGGTGCAGCGGCCAGGCGCAGTGGTGGCCGGTGCGCACCGCGACGCCCAGCTCATCGAGCACCTGCCCGACGTCGTGCGGGTGAACGCCTTCGACCTCGAACGCTACCGCTCCGCCCCGGTCCTTGGTGGTGTCCGGGCCGAGGATGTGCACGCCGTTGATCTCGCGCAGCGCGTCGAGCGCATGCGCGGTCAGCGACTCCTCGTGCGCGGCGACGGCGCCCATGCCCAGGTCGCTGAGGTAGTCCACGGCGGCGGCCAGGCCCGCGGCCTCGGCCACGGGCGGCACGCCCGGCTCGAACCGCTGCGGCGGCGGCAGGAACGTGCTGCCCTCCATCCGCACCACCTCGATCATCGAGCCCGCCGGTCAGGAAGGGCGGCATCGCCTCGAGCAGGCCGGCCCGGCCGAACAGCACGCCGATCCCGTACGGGCCGAGCATCTTGTGCCCAGAGAAGGCCAGGAAGTCCACGCCGAGCGCGGCCACGTCGACCGGCTGGTGCGGCACCGACTGCGCGGCGTCGGCCAGGACCAGCGCGCCCTTGTCGTGCGCGGCCCTCGCGATCTCGGCCACCGGCGGGATCGTGCCGGTCACGTTCGACTGGTGCGTCACCGCGACGAGCTTGGTGCGGCCGGTGATCATGCGGTCCAGGTCGTCCAGGTCGAGCCGACCGTCGGGGGTGACGCTGAGCCAGCGCAGGGTGGCGCCGGTCCGCTCGCACAGCTGCTGCCACGGGACCAGGTTGGCGTGGTGCTCCATCTCGGTGATGAGGATCTCGTCGCCGGGTGACGCCTTCATCGTGTAGGCGACCAGGTTGATCGCCTCGGTGGCGTTCTTGGTGAACACGACCTCGCCCACCTCGGCGCCGATGAACGCGGCGACTTTGGCCCGGGCGCCCTCGTAGATGTCGGTAGCCTCCTCGCCGAGCAGGTGGGTGCCGCGGTGCGCGGCGGCGTTGTGCAGCTCGTAGAACGAGCGCTCGGCGTCCAGGACCTGGATCGGCTTCTGCGAGGTCGCGCCGGAGTCCAGGTAGACCAGCGGGTTGCCGTTGCGGACCGTCCGGGCCAGCGCCGGGAAGTCGGCCCGGACCGCCTCGACGTCGAGATGACCCTCTCTCATGCGGGCACCCCGAGGAACTTCTCGTAGCCCTCGTTCTCCAGGCGTTCGGCCAGCTCGGGGCCGCCTTCCTCGACGATCCGCCCGTTCACGAACACGTGCACGAAGTCGGGCTTCACGTACCGCAGGATCCGGGTGTAGTGCGTGATCAGCAGTACCCCGTGGCCGGGCTGGTCGCGGAACCGGTTGATGCCCTCGGCCACGACCTTGAGCGCGTCGATGTCCAGGCCGGAGTCGGTCTCGTCGAGCACCGCGACCTTCGGGTTGAGCAGCTCGAGCTGGAGGATCTCGTGCCGCTTCTTCTCCCCGCCGGAGAAGCCCTCGTTCAGGTTGCGCTCGGCGAAGGCCGGGTCGATGGACAGCGCCGCCATCGCGCCGCGCAGCTCCTTGACGAAGTCGCGCAGCTTGGGCGCCTCGCCCCGGACCGCGGTGACCGCGGTCCGCAGGAAGTTGGACACCGACACGCCGGGGACCTCGACCGGGTACTGCATGGCCAGGAACAGCCCGGCCCGGGCCCGCGAGTCCACCGTCATGGCCAGCACATCCTCGCCGTCCAGCGTAACGCTGCCCTTGGTGACCAGGTACTTCGGGTGGCCGGCGATCGCGTAGGCCAGGGTAGACTTGCCCGAGCCGTTCGGGCCCATGAGAGCGTGCGTTTCCCCCTCGGCGACGGTCAGGTCCACGCCGCGCAGGATCTCCTGGTGCACGCTAGGCCCGCCTGAGCCGGCAGAGCCCTCCACGCTGACGTGCAGGTCGCGGATCTCGAGGGTGGCCACTGTTACGACTCCTTTTCCACGGCGACGTAGATGTCGTCGCCTTCGATCTTGACGGGATAGACGGGGACGGGTTCGGTGGCCGGAAGCCCGGTGGGCTGGCCGGTGCGCAGGTCGAAACAGGACCCGTGCAGCCAGCACTCGACCGTGTGGTCGTAGATCTCGCCTTCGGACAGCGGCACCTCGGCGTGCGAGCACACGTCCCGCAGCGCGAAGACCTCGCCGCCGGTACGCGCCACGGCGACGGGCTCGCCCGCCACCTCGACGCCGATCACGCCCTCCACCGGTAGGTCGGACAGGGCACAGGCCCTGGTGAAGATCGGGGTTTCGGTCATCGCAGGGACCTCGTCAGCTCCGCCTCGACGGCCCCGGCGATGCGCTCCCGCAGCTCCGGCACCTCGATGGTGCCGATCAGCTGGCCGAAGAACCCGCGGATGACCAGCCTCCGGGCCTCGGCGAACGGGATGCCGCGGGCCATCAGGTAGAACAGGTGATGGTCCTCGAGCCTGCCGCTGGCGCTCGCGTGCCCGGCCCCGACGATCTCCCCGGTGAGGATCTCCAGGTTCGGCACCGAGTCCACCCGGGTGCCGTCGGTCAGCACCAGGTTCCGGTTGTACTCGTAGGTGTCGGTGCCGGTCGCCTCCGGCCTGATCAGCACGTCGCCGATCCAGACCGCGTGCGCGTCCTCGCCTTGCAGCGCGCCCTTGTAGGTGACCCTGCTGCGGCAGTGCGGCACATCATGGTCGACGAACAGCCGATGTTCCAGGTGCTGACCCGCGTCGGCGAAGTACAGCCCGGTCAGCTCGGCGTCGCCGCCGGGACCGTCGTATCGCACCTCGGTGCCCAGCCGGACCACCGATCCGCCCAGCGTGACCGCGGCGTGCCTGAGCCGGGCGTCCCGGCCTAGGGTGGCGTAATGGTAGGAGGCGTGGACGGTGTCGTCGGCCCAGTCCGCCACGCTGACCACCGACAGCAAGGCACCGTCGCCGACCACCAGCTCGACGTTGTCCGCGTAGGTGGCGCTGCCCCGGTGGTCGAGCACGACCACGGCCCGGGAGAACGGCTCGGCCTGCACCAGCAGGTGGCCGTAGCCGGCGCCGCCGTGGCCGGTCACGGTGACGACCGTGGGCCGGGACACGTCCGCCTCCGCAGGCACCGCGATCACGGTCGCCTCGTCAAAGGACGCGTACGCCCGCGCGCTGACCCGGTCGGCCGGGATGAAGGTGCGGCCCGCGTTAGCCACCGTCCGTTCGGCCGAAAAGGTCTTGACCTCGGGGGCAGGATCGACTTCCACGGTCATCGCCGCGGCCCCCACGGTCGTCGCCGGCGGAGTGTCGGTGTGCAGGCCGCGCAGCCGGCGCAGCGGGGTGAACCGCCACTCCTCCTCGCGGCCGTCGGGCACGCCGAATTCCGCCGGGTCGTAGGACCGGCGCTCGTGCAGCCTGCTCACGGGAGCGGATTCGATCGCCCCCTGAAGTCCAGCCGACATCAGCCGACCGCCCCCTCCATCTGCAGTTCGATCAGCCGGTTCAGCTCGAGCGCGTACTCCATTGGCAGCTCGCGGGCGATCGGCTCGACGAACCCGCGGACGATGGTCGCCATGGCCTCGTCCTCGGTCATGCCGCGGCTCATCAGGTAGAACAGCTGATCTTCCGAGATCTTGGACACCGTGGCCTCGTGGGCCATCTCCACGTCGTCCTCGCGGACGTCCACGTACGGGTAGGTGTCGCTGCGGCTGACCGTGTCGACCAGCAGCGCGTCACACTTGACGTTGGACTTGGAGCGCTCGGCGCCCTCCTGCACGTTGACCAGGCCGCGGTAGGAGGTCCGGCCGCCGGCCCGCGCCACCGACTTGGAGACGATGGTGGAGGACGTGTTCGGCGCGCAGTGCACCATCTTGGCCCCGGCGTCCTGGTGCTGGCCCTCGCCGGCGAACGCGACCGAGAGCGTCTCGCCCCGGGCATGCTCGCCCATCAGGTAGACCGCCGGGTACTTCATCGTCACCTTGGAGCCGATGTTGCCGTCGATCCACTCCATCGTCGCGCCCTGCTGGGCGACGGCACGCTTGGTCACCAGGTTGTACACATTGTTTGACCAGTTCTGGATCGTCGTGTAACGGCAGCGCGCGTCCTTCTTGACGATGATCTCGACCACCGCGGAATGCAGCGAGTCCGACTTGTAAATGGGCGCGGTGCAGCCCTCCACGTAATGGACGTACGCGCCTTCGTCCACGATGATCAAGGTCCGCTCGAACTGGCCCATGTTCTCGGTGTTGATCCGGAAATAGGCCTGCAGCGGGATTTCCACCTTCACGTTCTTCGGCACGTAGATGAACGAGCCGCCGGACCATACCGCGGTGTTGAGCGCGGCGAACTTGTTGTCGCCCGGCGGAATCACCGTACCGAAGTATTCCCGGAACAGATCCGGCTGCTCCCGCAGCGCGGTGTCCGTGTCGAGGAAGATAACGCCCTTTTCCTCGAGGTCTTCCCTGATCTTGTGGTAGACGACCTCGGACTCGTACTGCGCGGCCACGCCCGCGATGAGCCTCTGCTTTTCCGCCTCGGGGATGCCGAGCCGGTCGTAGGTGTTCTTGATGTCGGCGGGCAGCTCGTCCCAGCTCGCGGCCTGCTTCTCGGTGGAGCGGACGAAGTACTTGATGTTGTCGAAGTCGATGCCGGACAGGTCGGCGCCCCAGGCGGGCATCGGCTTGCGGCCGAAGTACTTCAGCCCCTTGAGCCGCATCTCGAGCACCCACTCCGGCTCGTTCTTGCGCGCCGAGATGTCACGGACCACCTCTTCGGACAGGCCGCGGCGCGCGGACGCGCCGGCCACGTCCGAGTCGGCCCAGCCGAACCTGTACGTGCCCAGCCCTTCGAGCTGTTCTTGTGTGGTGGTGCTCATGTCAAGAGCCCTCCGGACTCTGAGGTGATTTCGGTAGATATGCTGTGCTTTATAACAGTGTTTCCCCGGGCAGCCTTCCCTGCGCCCGGGACGTGCGTGACGTGCGTGGTGCAGATCCCGTCGCCGTGCGCGATCGTAGCCAGGCGCTGCACGGGCGTGCCGAGCAGCCTGCCGAACGCCTCGGTTTCCGCCTCGCACAGCTGCGGGAACTCGGCCGCCACGTGCGCGACCGGGCAGTGGTGCTGGCAGAGCTGCTCGCCCGCCATCCCGCCGGGCCCGACCGCCGGCGCCGGGGCGGCGGAGGCGGCGTAGCCGTCGGCGGACAGCGCCTCGGCCAGCGCCTGGACCCGGGTGGCGAGCTCGCCCTGAGCCACCACCGGCGCGTACCGGCGCTCCAGGTCGGACAGCTGCCTGCGGGCGAACTCGGCGACCGCATCCGGGCCCGCCGTTTCGGCCAGGAACCGCAGCGCGCCCGTGGCCAGGTCATCGTAGGCGTGCTCGAACGCGCTGCGCCCGGCGTCGGTGATGACGAAGACCTTGGCCGGACGGCCCCGGCCCCGGTTGCCGTACGTCCTGGCCGTCCTGGTCTCGATGAGGCCCTCGGCCAGGAGGTTATCCAGATGGCGCCGGATAGCGGCCGGGGTGAGCCCGAGCCTGCCGCCCAGCGTCGCGGCGGTCGATGGCCCGAGTTCCAGGATCAGCCGCGCGACCTGGCCCTTGGTCGGGCCCTCGGCTGATCGCACGTTTTTCACAACATCATTGTGCCGTAAATAGACCGCCCAGCGCAAACATTTGGCAACACTGACGTGACGAAAATCACGATGCCGCCCTCATCCGGCCGGCTCGGGGGCACCTCCGGTTTGAGGCCGAGGACCCGCTCGGCGTTGCCGCCCGCGATCTTGGCCTTGTCGGCCGGGCCGAGCGGCAGCGTGTCGAGCAGGGCGCGGCCGGCCGCATTGGAGCCGAACGGGTAATCCACGCTGAACAGCACCCGGTCCACCCCGAGCACCTGCACGGTGCACATGACCGGCGGGATGCTGAACAGCCCGCTGGTGGTCACCCAGATGTTGCGCTGGAAATACTCAGAGGGCCTATGGGCCAGCCCATCCACGCGCAGCATCTGGTCGATGCGGGCCAGCATGAACGGCAGCATCTCGCCGCAGTGCCCGATGATCAGCCGCAGCCCGGGATGCCGGTCGAAGACGCCGGTGGCGACCATCCGCAGCACATGCAGGCCGGCTTCGGCATGCCAGCCCCAGGCGCCGGTGGCCAGCCTGGCCGCCACGCCCGGCGGCAGCCCGCCGTAGAGCACCTCGCGCAGCGCCGCCGAGGGCGGCGCGGGGTGCAGGTACAGCGGCACGTCGAGCCACTCGAACCGGTCCAGCAGCGGTTCGTACCCCGGGTCGTCCAGGAACATCCCGTTGGACCCGAGGGTGCTGTTGACCAGGGCGCCGACGAAGCCCAGTTCGGTGATGGCGCGCTCGAGTTCGTCGGCCGCGGCCTGCGGATCGGCGGTGGGCAAGGTGGCGAAGCCGGCGAACCGCGCCGGGTGGGCGCGGACCGCGGCCGCCAGCTGGTCGTTGGCCTCGCGGGCACGAGCCAGGCCTTCGGCCCCGCTGTGCCCCTGCGCGGCTGGGGCTACATGAGAGATGACCTGGAAGTCGATGCCGCCCGAGTCCATGTCGGCCAGCCGCAGCGAGCCGAGGTCGCGCAGCTGGTCGCCGACGTGCGGGCCCCACACGGCCAGCTGGCCGGTTCCCGGCGGCGCCGCGAGCTCGGCGGTCCAGAAGTGCTCTTCCAACGCAATCGTTCGCACATTGGATATTGTCGCGCGGCCGCGGCGGCCGGGTGCGCATCGGTCCGCCCCTAGGGGACGATGGCGACGGTGATCCCGGCCACGCCACTGGGGTGCCCGGCCGGGCCGCTGACCACGGCATCGGCCCGGGCCGCGACCCGGAGCGGCTCGGCAATCTGCTCGAGCAGCGCCCGGGCCGCCTCGTCGTGCGGCTGCACGATCAGCTGGCTCAGCCGGGCCGAGTTTCCCAGCCGCAGCCCGCTGCGCAGCACCCGGGTCGCGTCCAGGATCACGGCGAGCCGATCCACCGCCGAACGGTCGCAGGCCCAACGCGGGTCGGCCACCGGCCACCGGGTCAGGTGCAGCGACACCGCACCCTCGTACGGCCGGTAGAACCGCTGGTACATGTGCTCGGTGAGGAATGGCGCGAACGGCGCGAACAGCCCGAGGAGCACCCGGAGGGACTCCCACAGCGTCCACCGGGCGCTATCTGGGTCCGGACCTACCCGGTCCTTGATCATCTCGATGTACCGGTCGCAGTAGATCGACCAGAACATCCGGGAAGCGGCCTGGTGCGCCTGCATGTAATCGTGGGCCTCGAACGCCGCCGTCGCCTCGCCGACGGCCTCGGCCAGGTGCGACAGTAGCCACCGGTCGACGATGTCCCGCTCCGCGGGTGGCGGCGCGGGAGCCGCCGCGTCGAAGTCGCCGAGGTTCATGGACAGGAACCGGCCCACGTTCCACAGCTTGACCGTAAACTTCCGGCCGGTCCGCACGTCCTTCTCGTTGTATCGCAGGTCGGTGCCGATGCGGCCGCGGGTGGCCCACAGCCGCAGCGCGTCAGCGCCGTACTTCGTCATCACGTCGTCCGGCACGTACCGGTTGTAGCCGTCAGGTCCGGTCGAGCGGTCCAGGTCGCGCTTGGACAGTTTCTTGCCCTGTTCGCTCAGCCCCCAGCCGGAGATCAGCGCGGTCCGCCACGGGACCCGGCCGAACAGCAGCTCCGACTGCACGACCGTATAGAACAACCAGGTCCTGATGATCTCGAACGCCTGCACCCGCATGGACATCGGCGCCAGGGCGGGGTCGCTGCCGCCAAGCGCCCACCCGTCGTTGATCTGCGGCGTCAGCGACGAGGTCATCCAGGTGTCCATCACGTCCGGGTCCCCGGTCAGGTCGCCGGAGCCGCAAGACGGGCACTCCTGGCGGGGCGGCTTGTCGGTAAGCGGGTCGACCGGCAGGTCCTCGAGCCGGGCCAGGACCGGCGCGTCGCACCAGGCGCAGAACCAGACCGGGAACGGCACCCCGTACCGCCGCTGCCGGGTGATGTTCCAGTCCCACTTGAGCCCGTCGATCCAGTCCTCGAGCCGCCGCCGCATGAACGGCGGGATCCACTCCAGTTCGGCCGCACGGGCCCGGAACCGGTCGGCGTTCTCCCGCACGGCGATAAACCACTGGGGCCTGATCTGGAACTCGACCGGGGTCTGGCACCGCTCATGCACCCCGACCACCTGCCGCACCGGCACACTGGACACCAGCAGCCCGGCCTCGTCGAGTGCCTTCACGATGGCCGAACGCGCCTGGCTCACCGGCAGCCCGGCGAACGGCCCCGCCAGCTCGCCAAGGCGCCCGTCCGGCTGCACCACCAGGCGCAGCGAGAGGTGGTCGCGCCGCCATCTCAGCACGTCCTCGCTGTCCCCGAACGTGCACACCATCATCAGCCCGGTCCCGTACTCGCGATCCACGTCCTCGTCAGCCAGCACCGGCACGTCGTAGTCGAACAGCGGCACCCGTGCGGTGGCGAGCCCGGCGTACCGGGTATCGGCGCGATGGTGGTACAGCGCCACGCAGGCCGGCAGCAGCTCGGGCCGGGTGGTGGCGATCTCTAGCCCTTCGCCGAACCTGATCGTGTGCAGCCTGCTGCTCCGCTCCAGGTCCTCCACGTCCGCCTGGGCCAGCGAGGTCCGGTCCTCCGGGCACCACAAAATGGGGTCCTGCGCCCGCCGCAGGTACCCCGCCTCGTGCAGATGGACGAAGCTGGCCTGGGCGGTCCGCTGGCAGCGCGCGTCGATGGTCGAGTAGCGCAGCGACCAGTCGAGCGAGAGGCCCAGCCGCCGCCACAGGTCCTCGTACCGTTCGGCCGTGCGCTGGGTCTCGGCCAGGCACAGCGCGACGAACTCGGCTCGCGGCAGGTCCACCGCCCGGACGCTCTGCTTGTCCCCCCGATCCCACCCATGGATCTGCTCCACGTACCGCTCGGTGGGCAGCCCGTTGTCGTCGAACCCGATCGGGTAGAAGACCCGCTCGCCCCGCATCCGCCGGTAGCGCACGATGAAGTCGGGCTGTGAGTAGCTCATCGCGTGGCCCACGTGCAGGTGCGCTGCGGACACGTAGGGTGGCGGTGTGTCTACGCTGAACACCGGCCCGTGCCCGTCACGGTCATACTGGTAGACGTCATGCGACTCCCACAGCGCGCGGGCGGCCGCCTCGACCGCCTGGTGGTCGTACTCGCCGGGTTCCATAGCTAGGGAAGGTATCTGCTGCGGCACCTGCTTCATAAATTCTTTTTGGACCGAACGGGCCTGGTTCCCGCGTCCCCGAAACCGCACGGCAACCGGGTGCGTCTTAAGGGTGGATGCCGTGAATTCTTCGTGGCACCGCATGCCGTCACTAGGTGCCGGGGAATGAACGTGGTACGAACGAACCAACCGCCCCCGCCCGAGATGAGCCCAGGAAGACGAGACAGCAGCGCCATGTCCGCCCCGCGACCCGAGATCGCCGACCTGCTCG
Organism: uncultured Actinomycetes bacterium; assembly: GCA_963801155.1. Classification (GTDB taxonomy): domain Bacteria; phylum Actinomycetota; class Actinomycetes; order Streptosporangiales; family Streptosporangiaceae; genus Palsa-504. Next base: position 161,389 of record CAWDEB010000026.1, on the reverse strand, counting down.
AGGTGGACGTCCCGCCCGGCGGCAAGGTGATCACGGCCAGCGACCTGCACCTGCCTCCGGTCCGGACGGCCGTCTCCGGGCGCTCCTGCGAGATGCTGGCCCGCCACCTGGCCGCCGAACCCGGGCCGCTGACCGTGGTCCTGGCCGGGGACGTGATCGAACTGCTCGGCTCCCCCGGGTCGACGGCCACGGACATCCTGCGCCCGCACGAAGACCTGTGCGCGGCGCTGCTGGACGTGGTCGCGCGCGGCGGGCAGGTCATCTATACCATCGGCAACCACGACGGCGATCTGGCCTGGGATGTCAAGGCGGTGGACGCGGTCCGGGAGATGACCGGAGCCCGGCTGTGCCTGGCCGCCGACCTGATCCTGGCCGACGGCCGCAAGATCCGGGTCGAGCACGGGCACCAGCTCGACCCGTACAACTGCTTCTGCGATGCGCGCAACCCGCTGGACACCCCGATGGGTCACCACATCGTCCGGGAGGTCATCCCCCGGGTCGAGTTCCTCGGCCGCGGCTGGGTTGACGGTGCGCACGAGATGGCAGACCCGACCGACTTCCCGTCCTTCATCGGTTCCCGGCTCGTCTACCGCAAGCTGGGCCGCCATCTGTGGTGGCTGATCGCGATCCCGCTGGTGATCCTGGTTCTGGTCCGGATACCCGAGTTCGCGGCGTTCCGGTCCCGTTACCCGGACACCGACGTCTGGGTGCACCGGGGCGAGATCCTCGGCTACGGCGCGATCGCGGACCTGGTGGTGATCGCCGCGCTGGTGGCCATCCTGGCCCGGCGCGCGTGGGTCTCGATCAGCGCGCTGGCCCTGGACAAGCGGGGCTACGGGCAGAACCAGGCCGCCCGCCAGCGGGCCGCCAACCTGGTCGCCGACGGCTACCACGGGTTCATTTCCGGGCACACCCATCACCCGGAGCTCGCCGCCTCGGCCGGCGGCTTCTACGCCAACTCCGGGTCGTGCACTTCGGTGGTGGAGGCCATCGGCGGGAGGTTCGGGCTGCCCCCGGCCTACGTCCGCAACCAGCAGATCTGCTGGGTTGAGGTGACCGGGGGCCAGGCTGAGCTCGTCTCGGCCCGGGTCGAGCTGCCCGGTGCCACCAGGATGGAGCGATTCGTCGCCCACGGCCGCAACCCGCACTCCGACAGCCCGGTGCGGGTCGCCTCCTGGCCGGCCGGGCCCGACTGGCCGCCGCCGGAGAAGAAGGCGCCCACGCCGCGTTGACCCTGTTTAGCTGCGCTCGGCGGCGCGGGCCTCCTCGACGGTCAGCTCCGCGGCCGGGTCCGCTTCGAGGCGCTCGTCCGGGATCGGCTCGCCGCTGCAGATCGACCGGCCGTAGGTGCCGTCGTCCAGCCGGGCCAGCGCGCGCTCGATGGCGTCCAGCCGGTCGCGCAGGCTCTCGGCGAGGGCGTCGTCCTCGCCTTCCTCGGTGAGCGCCAGCGCGGCATCGGCGTTGTCTTCCGCCTCGCTCTCCACCTCCGCCACGCGGTCGTCCCGGCCAGCGGCGTCGGACTCCTTGAGCAGTCTGCGTACCTCGTCCCGTTCGGCGATGAGCAGGCTACGGGCGCGGTCCTGGTCCATCAGGCCGTCCTCCTTAGTGCGTCTGGGACACGTGCGCGTGCATGTCATCCTGGGGCGAGCCGCCCATCATCCGCAGCATAGCGATCCCGCCGGTGCGGACGAATCGAATGATCAGGGCGGCGGCGAGGATCAGGAAGATGATGTTGAGCCAGGTGGTGTAGTCCCAGGACACCCCCTGGTCGGGGATCTTGGCGCGGGCCGGGTCGGGGATCAGGCCCAGGCCGCCGAAGACAAGCTCGACCACGTACCCGGCCGCCGCCATCGCCGCGTAGAAGGTGCCGAGCAGGAACAGGGCCATCCGGGCGCCGTAGTACTTCCGGTAGATGTTGAGGATCGGCACGATGATGAGGTCGGCGAAGATGAAGGCGATCACGCCGCCGAAGCTGATGCCGCCCTTCCACAGCACGGCGGCCAGCGGGATGTTCCCGATCGAGCAGACGAACGAGATGATGGCCACGATGGGCCCGATGAGCGGTCCCCAGACCTTCGCGGCAAGCGGGTGGCCCGCGATGAAGAAGCTCCTCCAGAAGCTGTCGGGTACCCAGGCGGCGATCGCGCCGGCCGCGAACAGGCCGATGATCAGGTCCCTGATGATCGCGGCCCACTCCATCACGAACACGTGCGAGACGGCGGTGTAGCCATCGCGCGAGAACAGGCGGTTCGGCCCAGGCCGCTGGATGGACATGTCCATCGCGGCGTGCCCCTCCATCGAGCCGGCTATGCCGCGGTCGGCCTGCACCCCCGCCTCGCGCACCAGCCGTTCCCGCAGCATCAGCCTGAACAGCACGGCGATCAGCACGATCATGACCGGACCGCCGGTGAACTCGGCCAGGGTGAACTGCCAGCCCATGAGCAGGGCCAGGATCACCCCGAACTCGATCACCAGGTTGGTCGAGGCGATCTCGAACGCCATCGCCGCGGTGAAGCTGGCCCCCTTCCGGAACAGCGACCGCGCCAGAGCGACCGCCGCGTACGAGCACGACGACGACGCCGCCCCGAAGCCGGTCGCCCGCGCGAGCGTGAGCGGCCGATCATCGCCCAGCAGCCGGACCACCGTGGACTTCCTCGACAGGGCCTGGACCATCGCCGACAGCCCGAACCCGAGGATCAGCGCCCAGGTGATCTCCCACGTCATCGACCCGGTGATGGACAGCGCATGCACGATGGCGTGGATCAGGCTCACCTCCGAGGACTTCCTTCGCCCGGAATCATACCCCCGGAGGGTATATGGCGCTCCACCCGGGCTCTATCCAGCACCGAAGCCGTCGTGGCCGCCAGCGTATCCCCCGAGAGGACGATCCTCGGTAGCGGTAGCGCCTGCTACGGGTGTTCGCGGTGGTTGACCGCCCGGCTAGGCCCGGGGTTGTTACCCGGCGCGGGCAGGCGGGCTGTGGCTGTGCAGGACCTTGGTCCGGTCGGGGTTCCAGGCAGTGGTGGTTCCGTCCGGGTTGAGTACCAGCGTCCAGCCCCATCGGTGGATCACGATCTGGTGATGGTACGAACACAGTAGGACGCAGTCGGTGAGGCTGGTGGGGCCGCCATGCGACAGATGCTTGACGTGATGGACCTCACACGCCGCGGCGGGTTGGTGGCAGCCGCCGGGCCACCGGCAGCGCCGATCCCTCAAGATGACCGCATTACGTATCCCGGGCGGGATGGTCTTGCTGAACCCGATGTCGAGGGGAAGGCTGGGCCCGGCCAGCCGGGCCCCAAGCTGCCGGGTGCGCAGGAAGCTGGCCAGCCCGCCGGGACCCGAAAGCAGATCGACAGCCTTCCCGATGATTGCCTTTCGCAGCGCCTCCCGGGACGGCGACGCTGGAGCCTCAGAGCCCGCCCGGCCATCGCTGGCCAGGTCGTCGCTGGCCGGGGCCGGGGTGGTCGGCGGCGTGGTCGAGGCGGTCCAGCTGGACACACAGTCGCACCAGGTCATCGAGTACACCGGGGTCCACGTCACCAGTAACGACCGGGGTGACGACCGCGTCGCAGGCCACCGCCCGGGCGGCCTTGCCGTCCAGCCACGCCCCGCCGTCGCCGCCGCCCTCGGAGGCCGCAGCGCGGCGGGCGGCCCACCGCGCGGCCATCTCGGTGATCCACTGCCCGGCCAGTACCGACCCGTCATCGATCGCCCGCAGCTCGGCCAGCGTGACGTGGGCCCAGACCTTGACCGGCTGTCCGGCCCGCTGGGCAGCAGCCCGGCGGCGATCAGTCGCCGCATCGCTTCTTGCAGGCCATCGTGATAGCGCTGCTCCTTCGTCCGGGTGTCCTCCGCCCCCATCGGAGCGGCCAACGACTCCAGCACCGCAGTCACCACTGCCGCGCACTCCGGACTCAAGTCACCCGAGATCACCCCGGCGCCATCGAACGTTGTCTCCACTCGCACGGCCCGATCCTCGAAGGTGTCCTCCGGCTGGTCATCGTCGCTACCGGGATCGGGCAGGGACCGGGTGTACATCTCGGCGGCCAGCTGAACCAGGTCGGTCAGATCCGCCCCGGCCTGGGCGGCCGCGATCAGGATCGCATCCGCCGTGTCCCGGCAGTCCGGGGGCAGCTTGTCGCTCCATTCGCAGATCTTGCGGGCGTAGGACTCGGAGACTGCCCTCTCGGCCAGCGCGACCACTATCCTCGGGTGGGCGGCGGCCCGTCGGGCCCAGGCCAGGTGCCCGGCCGCGGCGCCCTTGGTGATCCTGGTGCGGTGGATGAGCCAGGAACGAGGACTGTAGTCGCCATCGGCTGAATACCCCAGGGCGGCGGTGAACGTGCTCAGGATCTGGGCCCGCGTGGCGGTCGTGACCGCGTCGGTCTCTTCCAGGGCCAGCAGGCATTCGGCCTGTGCCTCGGCGGCCATCTCGGTGGCACCCGCGCCTAGGTAGCCCAGTACGGCGTAGAGCATCCCCAGTGCCTCACGGGTGCTGCCGAACGCCGGAGTATCACTCACCGGGGATGCTCACCTCCATCCTGATGGTCGCGGGCCGATGGCTTTAGCGATGCCCTAGTCTTCTCCAGCACTGCTAAAGATCTTGTTTCATCTTCTAATTCGATACTAGAGACTATGCCTGACATTTTCGGCGAACGCCACGCTGATTAGATGACCTTTTCGTGCGTAAATAACGATCAGCCTGGTGATCCTGTTGATGGCGAGGCAAATGGGAAAGGGACAAAGTCAAGAACGCATCTCATCCGCGAACGCATCACAGGAGCAAAGTCGGCCTGGGGCAGCGCGGTTCGGGAGCCGATATGGGTTTCCCGGGCCCCATGCGTCGGGCTCAGTACCCGTAGACTCGCCTGCGTGAGCACCGGCAAGGCCCCCGCGGACCCGGCGGCGCCTGCCGTTGAGCTCCTCGGACTGGTCAAGCGCTACGGCCAGACCGCCGCCGTCGACGGGCTGTCGCTGACGGCGGCCCGCGGCGAAGTGACCGCCATCCTCGGGCCCAATGGCGCGGGCAAGACCACCACGATCGAGATCTGCGAGGGCTACCGGCGCTTGGACCAGGGAACGGTGCGTGTCCTCGGAATGGACCCGGTGCGGGACGCTCGTGCGCTCCGGCCGCGGGTGGGCGTGATGCTCCAGTCGGGCGGCATTCCCCCGTCGGTATCAGCGGCCGACTACCTGAAGCTGCTGAGCAGCTTCCACGTCAGCCCCATCGATCCGGCGCGGCTGCTCGACCTGGTGGGGCTCACCCCGGTCGCGCGCACCCCGTACAAACGGCTGTCGGGCGGCCAGCAACAGCGCCTGTCCCTGGCCGCGGCCGTCATCGGCCGTCCGGAGCTGGTCTTCCTCGACGAACCCACGGCCGGTATGGACCCGCAGGCCCGGCACGCCACCTGGGAGCTGATCGGGCAGTTGCGTACGGCGGGCGTGAGCGTCATCCTCACCACGCACTTCATGGAAGAGGCCGAACGGCTCTGCGATTACGTCGCCATCATCGATCACGGGCAGCTGGTGGCCGCGGACACTCCGGGGAAGCTCACCGGCACGGTCGGCCAGCTCAGGTTCCGGGCGGAGCCCGGGCTGGACGTGGACAGCCTGCTCACCGTGCTGCCGACGGCCAGCGCGGTCAAGGAATCGCCGGCCGGGCACTACGTGATCGAGGTCCACGGCGCCGTGGACCCGCTGCTGCTGGCCGCGGTGACCGCCTGGTGCGCCGAGCGGGGAGTGCTCGCCAACAGCCTCCGTATCGAGAGCCGCACGCTGGAGGACGTGTTCCTCGAGCTCACCGGGAAGGAACTCCGCGCGTGAGCGAGGCAGCGGCGGCAGAGCTGTTCGCGCCCGAGCCGGGTGCGGCGCCGGCGGGCCGGATGATCACCGCGCAGGCCGCCCTGGAAACCCGGACCCTGCTGCGTAACGGCGAGCAGCTCCTGCTCACGCTCATCATCCCGCTGCTGCTGCTCATCGCGTTCAGCCTCGAGCCCTTGATCAACTTCGGGACGGGCCTGAGCCGGATCGATTTCCTGACGCCCGGGATCATCGCGCTGGCGGTGATGTCCACCGCGTTCACCAGCCAGGCGATCGCCACCGGGTTCGAGCGCCGGTACGGCGTGCTCAAACGGCTGGGGGCCACGCCGTTGTCGCGCGGTGGCCTGATCGCGGCCAAGACCGTGACCGTGATCGGGGTGGAACTGCTGCAGGGCCTGCTGATCATCGCCCTGGCCCTGGCCATCGGCTGGCGGCCCGATGCCAGCCCGGCCGCGATCGTGACCGCCCCGCTGCTCATCCTGCTCGGCACGGCCGCGTTCAGCGGCCTCGCCCTGCTGATGGCGGGCACGTTGCGAGCCGAGGCCACCCTCGCCGCGGCCAACCTCGTCTATATCCTGCTGCTCGGCGTGGGCGGCGTGGTGTTCCCGCTGACCAAGTTCCCCGCGGCGGCGCGGCCCGTGCTCGAGCTGCTGCCCACCGGCGCCCTGTCCACCGGCCTTCGGAGCGTACTGCAGTACGGTGTGGTGTTCCCGGTCGGGAACGCGGTCACGCTAGCGGTCTGGGCGGCCGTGGCAATCACGCTGGCGGCGCGCACATTCCGCTGGGAATGAGGTTCCCGAGCGCGTCTCGTCGGTGCTCACGTTATGGCGCATCCGCCTGCCGGACCGGGCGCCAGCGACGGTAGCCTGCGGTCGTGAACGTGATCGGCTGGCGGCTGGAACTGCGAGGCCGAGAACGGAGGCGGTGTGGGCACGCCGAGCCGCTGGAACACCCTCCGCGCGCTGCGGGTGCTCGAGTGGTGGAACGGAACCGCCTGACGAGCGGGCCGCGCGCTGGGCCCGGGCGGGGCCGGTCCCAGATGGCGCTGCCCGCGGCGATGGTGCTGTCCGGGATCGTCTCGGTGCAGGCCGGGGCGGGCATCGCCGCCCGGCTGTTCCACGAGATCCCTCCCGCGGCGGTGACCGGGCTGCGGCTGTGGACGTCGGCAGTGGCGATGGCCGCCATCGCCGGGCGGGGGCTCGCCCGGGCGTTCGGTGACCTGGCGAAGCGAAGAGCCTGGTCCGACGGCTTGATCGCCGTGTCGTTCGGTATCGCGCTCTTGATCATGAACTTCTCGATTTACCAGGCATTTTCCAGGATTCCCCTGGGTGTGGCGGTCACCATCGAGTTCCTCGGCCCGCTGGCCGTCGCGGTGGCCGGGTCACGGCACGTCAGGGACGTCGGCTGGGTGGTGCTGGCGGCGGCCGGGGTGGTGCTGCTGACCCAGGGCGGGCACGGGCACCTGGACCTGACCGGAGTGCTGTTCGCGGGGGTGGCCGGGGCCTGCTGGGCGGCGTACATCGTGCTCAGCTCGGCGACCGGGCGGCGCTTCCCCGGCTCGGCGGGCCTGGCCATCGCGATGGTGGTCGCGGGCGATCCTGGTCACGCCGCCCGCCGTCGTCGCCGGGGGCAGCGCGATGTTCCGGCCCGCCGTGCTGGCCACCGGGGCGGCGATCGGCATCCTCTCGTCGCTGATCCCCTACCGGCTGGAGCTCGAGGCGCTGCGGCGGATGCCGATGCGGCTGTTCGGCGTCTGGATGAGCCTGGAGCCCGCGGTCGCGGCGCTGATCGGGCTGGCCCTGCTCGGCCAGCACCTGAGCGTCGTGGAATGGCTCGCGATCGGCTGCGTGATGATCGCCTGTGCCGGCGCGGCAGGAGGGGCTCTACCATAAGGGCGTGCCCGCCGACCTCCTCCGCACCTGGATCTCCCGCCTCGAGACGTCCAGGTTCGCCCGCCCGGTGCTGGCGCCGACGGCGCGGTCGATGCGGCGGATCGCGCTGGCCGGGGTCATCGCCGATACCGCGATCATGTCCACCGGCGCGGCGGTCAGGCTCAGCTCGTCCGGCCTCGGCTGTCCCGACTGGCCCCGGTGCAGCGCGGCGGACATCGTGGCCAGCAAGAACGCCGGGCAGACGCTGCTCAACACGTGGATCGAGTTCGGCAACCGGCTGCTCAACTTCCCGCTGGTCATCATCACCGTCATCGTCTTCATCGCGGCCTGGCGCTTCCGGCCCCAGGGGACCAGGCGGCGTGACCTGGTCTGGCTGGCGGCGATCCAGCCGGCCGGGGTGATCGCGCAGGCGGCGATCGGCGGGATCGTCGTGCTGACCAAGCTCAACCCGGCCACGGTCTCCATCCACTTCCTGGTGTCCGCGTCGATCGTGGCCGCCGCGGTCGTGCTGCACGTGAGGTGTACCGAGGGCACCGGCCCGCCGAATATCGCCTCGTGGGGGGGACAGGGGGGTCATCCCCCCAGGCCAACACAGTCCGGCGCGACCTGTACCTGCTGTCCGCGGCCCTGGTGGCCGTCACCAGCCTGATGCTCGCCGCGGGCACGGTGGTGACCGGCACCGGCCCGCTGGCCGGCCACGCGGACACGCCGCGGTACAAGCTGCCCCTGGAAGGGGTCACCCAGCTGCACGCCGACATCGGCTGGCTGATGGCCGGCCTCGCCGTCGCGCTCGTGCTCGGGCTGCGGATGTCCGGCGCTCCGCCCCGGGCGCAGCGGGCCAGCTGGGTCATGATCGCGGCGCTGGGCCTCCAGGGCGTCATCGGCTACGTCCAGTACTTCACCCACCTGCCGGCCGGACTGGTCTGGGTCCACGTGACCGGGTCGGTTCTGGTCTGGATCGCTGTGCTGCGGCTGTTCTTGTTCATGCGCGACCGCGGCCCGCTGATGCGGCCGTCACCCGAGCCCGCGGCGGCCGCACCCTACCGACAGCCGGAAACGCTGGACCGATAGGCTCCTATCGTGAGCACTCAGTCCCAGCTTGACTGGACGGCGACCGACGAGCGCGCCGTCGATCTCATCAGGGTCCTGGCGGCCGATTCGGTGCAGAAAGCAGGCTCCGGCCACCCGGGCACGGCGATGAGCCTCGCCCCGGCGGCCTACCTGCTCTTCCAGCGCCTGCTCAGGCACGACCCGGCGGATCCGCACTGGCCGGGCCGCGACCGCTTCGTGCTGTCGTGCGGGCATTCCAGCCTCACCCTGTACATCCAGCTGTACCTGTCCGGGTACGGGGTGACCCTGGATGACCTGAAGGCCTACCGCACCTGGGGCAGCATCACGCCCGGGCACCCCGAGCACGGCCTGACGCCAGGCGTGGAGACCACCACCGGACCGCTGGGCCAGGGCCTCGGCAACGCGGTCGGCATGGCCATGGCCGCGCGGCGGGAACGGGGCCTGTACGACCCGGACGCCGAGCCCGGACGCAGCCCGTTCGACCACCACATCTACGCGTTCGTCTCCGACGGCGACATCGAGGAAGGCATCAGCCACGAGGTGTCCTCGCTGGCCGGGCACCACCGGCTCGGCAACCTCATCGTCCTGTACGACGACAACTACATCTCGATCGAGGACGACACCCACATCGCCAAGTCCGAGGACGTCGCCGCCCGCTACGAGGCCTACGGCTGGCACGTGCAGCGGCTGAGCTGGCGCACCCCGAACGGGTACCACGAGGACGTCCAGGCGCTCTACCAGGCGCTGCAGGCGGCCAGGGAGAACACCGAGGCGCCGTCGCTCATCGCGCTGACCACGATCATCGGCTGGCCGGCCCCGCACAAGCAGAACACCGGCGCCGCGCACGGTTCCGCGCTCGGCGCCGACGAGGTGGCCGCGACCAAGGAAGTCCTCGGCTTCGATCCCGGGGTCGACTTCCCGGTCGAGGACGAGGCGCTCGGCCGGGCACGCCAGGTCGCGGAGCGCGGCAAGAGCCTGCACGCCGAGTGGGAACAGTCGTTCACCGCGTGGAGCGAGGCCAACCCGGATCGCCGGGCGCTGTTCGACCGGCTGGCCACCCGTGGGCTGCCGGACGGATGGACCCAGGCGCTCCCCTCGTTCCCGGCCGACGGCAAGCCCATGGCCACCCGCAAGGCGTCCGGCACGATCCTCACCGCGCTCGCCCCGGTGCTGCCCGAGCTGTGGGGCGGCTCGGCGGACCTGGCCGAGAGCAACCTCACCACGATGGAGGGCGAGCCCTCGTTCATCCCGGTGGACCACCAGACCGAGATGTGGCCGGGCAACCCGTACGGGCGGACGATGCACTTCGGCATCCGCGAGCACGGGATGGGCGCGATCCTGAACGGCATCGCGCTGCACGGCGGCACCCGCCCCTACGGGGGGACGTTCCTGGTGTTCAGCGACTACATGCGGCCCTCGGTGCGGCTGGCGGCGCTGATGGAGGTGCCGGTCACCTACGTCTGGACGCACGACTCCATCGGCCTCGGCGAGGACGGGCCCACCCACCAGCCGATCGAGCACCTGTGGGCGCTGCGCGCCATCCCGCATCTGGAGGTGGTCCGGCCCGGTGACGCGAACGAGACCGTCGTGGCCTGGCGGACCGTCCTGGAGCGGGCCCGGCCGTCCGCGCTGTGCCTGACCCGGCAGGCCCTGCCGGTGTTTGACCGCTCGCCCGGCACGGGCCTGGCCAGCGCCGAGGGCGCGGCCCGCGGCGCTTACGTGCTCGCGGACGGCAGCGACGTCATCCTGATCGGCACCGGCAGCGAGGTCTCGATCGCGCTCGAGGCCCGCGATCAGCTGGCCGCCGAGGGCGTCTCGGCCCGGGTGGTCTCCATGCCGTGCGTGGAGTGGTTCAACGCGCAGGACGAGTCCTACCGGCGCGAAGTACTGCCGCCGACCATCCGCGCGCGGGTCTCGGTCGAGGCGGGCATTACCGAACCCTGGCGGTTGTTCGTAGGGGATGCGGGCGCTTCTATTGGAGTAGACCACTTCGGTGCCTCGGCCGCTTACCAGAAGATCTACCAGGAGTTTGGCATCACCGCGGAGCGGGTAGCCGCTGCCGCACGCGACAGTCTGGCCCGGGCCTAGGTCTTTACGGGCCCAGCCCGCGGCACGCAGGGAAGGGAAAGCAACGGTGTCAGTTGACGTTCTCGGACAGCTATCCGAGGCCGGAGTGTCGGTGTGGCTGGATGACATCAGCCGCGACCGGCTGCGCACCGGCAACCTGCAGATGCTGATCGACGACTTCCACGTGGTCGGCGTAACCTCCAACCCGACGATCTTCGCTAAGTCGCTGTCCTCCGGGGACGCCTACGACCAGCAGATCGCCGACCTGAAGACCCGCGGCGTGACCGTGGGCGAAGCGTCCCGGATGATCACCACGTACGACATCCGGTGGGCCTGCGACGTTTTCCGCCCGGTCTATGAGCGGACGGGGGGCCTAGACGGCCGGGTGTCACTCGAGGTGGATCCCCGGCTGGCCAAGGACACCGAGAAGACCATCGCCGAGGCGCGGGCGCTGTGGTGGATGGTGGACCGGCCGAACCTGCTGATCAAGATCCCCGCGACCCTCGAGGGGCTGCCCGCGATCACGCAGTGCATCTCCGAAGGGATCAGCATCAACGTCACGCTGATCTTCGGGCTGGAGCGGTACGGCGCAGGTCATCGACGCGTACATGGCGGGCCTGGAGCAGGCCGCCGCGGCCGGGCGTGACCTGTCCCAGATCCGCTCGGTGGCCTCGTTCTTCGTCAGCCGGGTGGACACCGAGGTCGACCAGAGGCTGGACAAGATCGGTACCCCCGAGGCCGAGGCGCTGCGCGGCAAGGCGGCCGTCGCGAACGCGCGGCTGGCCTACGAGCTGTTCGAGCAGCGGATCGCCACGGACCGCTGGATGGCGCTGAGCACCCAGGGAGCGAATGTCCAGCGGCCGCTGTGGGCTTCCACCTCGGTCAAGGACCCGTCGTTCGGCGACACGAAGTACGTCGTCGAACTGGTGGTAGCCGACACGGTGAACACCATGCCGGAAGGAACGATCCGGGCCACGGCGGATCACGGCAAGCTGCTCGGCGACACGCGTGCACGGCACCTACGACGCATCACGGCAGGTCTTCGCCGACCTGGCCAAGCTGGGCATCGAATACGACGACGTGGTACACGTCCTCGAGGTCGAGGGCGTGCAGAAGTTCGAAGCGTCGTGGAACGAGCTGCTGGACACGATCAAGACGAACATGGGGCTCTGAACTCAGATGACCACAGGGGTCGGCGGTGGTTCTAGCATGACCGGAGGTCGCGCATGACGGCCGAACCAGTAAACCCTGAGGGCCCGACCCCAGCCAATCCCGGCGTCATCGCGGGTCTCGATGAGAAGCCCGGACCGGTCAATCCGCTGCGCGATCCGCGGGACCGGCGTATCCCGCGGGTCGCCGGGCCGTGCGTGCTGGTCATGTTCGGCGTCACCGGCGACCTGGCTCGCAAGAAGCTGATGCCGGCCGTCTACGACCTGGCCAACCGCGGGTTGCTGCCGCCGGGCTTCTCGTTCGTGGGCTTCGCCCGGCGGGACTGGGAGAATGAGGACTTCGCCCAGGTCACCTACCAGGCGGTGAAGGAGTACGCCCGCACGCCGTTCCGCGACGCGGTATGGGAGCAGCTCAGCGAGGGCGTCAGGTTCGTGTCCGGCTCGTTCAGCGACGACGTGGCGTTCGACGAGCTGGCCGAAACTGTGCAGAAGCTCGACGCCGAGCGGGGCACCGGGGGGAACTACGCGTTCTACCTGTCGATCCCGCCGGGCCAGTTCCCCACGGTGGTCCAGCAGCTGAAGCGCAGCGGGCTGTCCGACTCCCACGGCCGCGGCTGGCGGCGGGTGGTGATCGAGAAGCCGTTCGGCCATGACCTGGCCAGCGCGCGGGAGCTGAACGACATCCTGGAGTCGGTCTTCCCGCCGGACGCGGTGTTCCGCATCGACCACTATCTCGGCAAGGAGACGGTGCAGAACATCCTCGCGCTGCGCTTCGCCAACGAGATGTACGAGCCGATCTGGAACCGCGGGTACGTGGACCATGTCCAGATCACCATGGCCGAGGACATCGGGATCGGCGGCCGGGCCGGGTACTACGACGGCATCGGGGCCGCCCGGGACGTGATGCAGAACCACCTGCTGCAGCTCCTGGCGCTGATGGCCATGGAGGAGCCGGTCGCGTTCGACGCGGACTCGCTGCGGATGGAGAAGGAGAAGGTGCTGTCCGCGGTCCGGCTGCCCGCCGACCTGGCCACCGGCACCGCGCGCGGGCAGTACGGGGCGGGCTGGCAGGGCGGGCGCCAGGTGCGCGGCTTCCTGGAGGAGGACGGCATCCCCGCGGATTCCCGTACCGAGACCTACGCCGCGCTACGGCTCGGCGTCGATACCAGGCGCTGGGCCGGGGTTCCGTTCTACCTGCGGGCCGGCAAGCGGCTGCCGCGCCGGATGACGGAGATCGCGCTGATCTTCCAGCGCGCGCCGCACCTGCCGTTCTCCGCCACCGACACCGAGGAACTCGGCCAGAACGCGCTGGTCATCAGGATCCAGCCGGACGAGGGGATCACGGTCAGGTTCGGCTCGAAGGTGCCGGGCACGGCCATGGAGGTCCGGGACGTGAACATGGACTTCGCCTACGGCGAGTCCTTCACCGAATCCAGCCCCGAGGCCTACGAGCGGCTGCTGCTCGACGTCCTCATCGGCGACCCGCCGCTGTTCCCCCGGCAGGCCGAAGTCGAGCTCGGCTGGCGGATCCTCGACCCGGTGGAGGACTTCTGGGCCTCGTACACCAAGCCGGAGCAGTATCCGGCGGGTACGGCCGGCCCGCCGTCAGCCGACGCGCTGATGGAACGGGACGGGCGCGCCTGGCGGCGCCTGTGAGCGCCGAGGGAAGCGCTGAAGCGAGGAGGCCGCGATGACCATCGACCTGACCGACACCACGACCGGCGCGATCCTCGAGGCGCTGACCCAGGCCCGCCGCAGTATGGGCGGCCCCGCCTCCGGCATGGTGCTGACGCTGATCATCGTCACCGACGAGGCCGAGCAGTACGACGCCGTCCGCGCGGCCAGCCGTGCGGGCCGCGAGCATCCCAGCCGCATCCTCGCCGTCATCACCCGCAAGCCGAAGTCCGAGTCCCGGCTGGACGCCGAGATCCGGGTGGGCGAGACCGGCCCCGGGGAAACGATCCTGCTCCGTATGTACGGCCCGCTCGGCCAGCACGCCGACTCGGTGGTCGCGCCCTTGCTCGCTCCGGATGTTCCCGTGGTCACCTGGTGGCCGGACGACGCACCGCCCTCACCGGGCGCGGATCCCCTCGGAGCCGTGGCCCAGCGCCGGGTCACGGACGCGGCGGCGAGTGACGCGCCCAGGGACATGCTGCTGACCCTGGCCAAGGCCTATCACCCGGGCGACACCGACCTGAGCTGGACCCGGTCGACCCCGTGGCGCACGTTGCTCGCGGCCACCCTGGACCAGCCCTACCCCGAGCTGCTCAGCGGCGAGGTGCTGGCCGAGCCGGCCAACCCGACCGCGGACCTGATCGCGGCCTGGCTCGGGCTGCGGCTGGGCATCGAGGTGCAGCGCGGCGAGTCCGACGGCCCCGGGGTCACCGAGGTCAGCTTCGACACGCCGGACGGGAGGGTCACGATCTCCCGGCCGGACGGCCGGACGGCCACCCTCTCCTGGCCCGGCCGGCCGGAACGGCGGGTGGCGCTGCATCGTAGGGACACCGATGACCTGATCGCCGAGGAACTGCGCAGGCTCGAACCGGACGAGGTCTACGCCGAGACCCTCCGCGCCCTGGCCGCAGGTTCTACGCAGTGAGCGTGCCCGAGGTCATCGTGCACCGGGACGAGCAGCTCCTGGCCAAGGCGGTCGCCGCGCGCCTGGTGACCAGGCTGGTCGATTCGGTGGCCGCGCGGGGGACCGCCTCGGTGGTGCTGACCGGGGGCGGCATCGGCACTGGGGTGCTGGCCGAGCTGGCCGCCGCCCCGGCCCGGGATGCGATCGACTGGAGGCGCCTGGACATCTGGTGGGGAGACGAACGATTCGTACCGGTCGGCGACCCGGACCGGAACGAGACCGGAGCGCGCGCGGCGCTACTCGATCACGTGGATGTCGACCCCGCCCGGGTACACCCGATGCCAGGGCCGGACGGGCCGGACGGCGACGACCCGGAGGCAGCGGCGGCCAGGTACGCGTGCTGGCTGGAGGCCGCGACCAAGCCCGAGGATCACGGTCAGGTCCCGGAGTTCGACATTCTCATGCTCGGCATCGGGCCCGAGGCCCACGTCGCGTCGCTGTTCCCCGGCATGCCCGCGCTCTATGACGAGCGGCCGGTGGTCGCGGTCCGGGGCTCGCCCAAGCCGCCGCCGACCCGGCTGTCCCTGACACTTCCGTCCATCCAGGCGGCGCGGGAGGTCTGGATCCTGGCCTCGGGCCCGGAGAAAGCCGACGCGGTCGCGATGGCGCTGTCCGACGCTGGGCCGGTGCAGGTCCCCGCCGCGGGAGCGCGCGGCAGGCAGCGGACGCTATTCCTGATCGACAGTGCCGCCGCGGCCAAAGTTCCGCCGCAGATCGGCCGCCAGGCCGCGCACTGAGCGAATGGGTTTGCCAGGGCGGCTGCCGGGCTGCCGGACGAACGCCAGGCCGGCCGCCAGGCAAGCCACCGGCGCCGCGGCGAGCACGTACCGGTAGCTGAACCCCGCGGTCATCGGCGGCAGCACGATCAGCAGCGCCCCGGTCAGCCAGGGCAGCAGGCCGACACCGCCCCAGCGGCGCCAGCGGGCGAGCACGCCCGCCGCGCCGATGAGCACGATAAGGCCGAGCAGGATGCCGCGCAGGTAGATGTACCTCTGGTAGCTCTCCAGCAGATGAGCCCAGGGCTGGACCTCCGTGGTGAACCCGAGCCCCTGACCCTGGCCGGCGAAGTCCCGTTCGGCCGTCATGACCTGGACCGCCTGCGGGTCGCCCTTCTGACAGCTCGCGTTGCACCAGGTCGGGCTGTTACTAGCCTGCTGGATGATGGTGGCCGGCTGGGTGTAAGGGTTGCCAGGTATGTGATAAGGGGTGGCGTACCAGGGTATCTGGCTGTTCATCTCGTGGCCGCTGACGAACTGGAAGTTCGGGCCGTTTCCGTAAAAGTCGAGCGGGTCGGGCTGCCGGTTCCAGCCAAAGGTGTGAAGCGTGTCGTCGATCACCACGCGCAGGTAGGCCATCGGCTGGTCTTCGATGGCGATCTTGGCGAACTGCTCGGTCTGGGCGCTGGCCTCGGGCGTGAACCGCGCCGAGGTATCGGAGGTGAACGCGTTGTACAGCGGCGTATTTACATACTGATAGGGCTTCAGCTCGTCGTCCGCCCAGACGTACTCCCCGG
This sequence comes from uncultured Actinomycetes bacterium, assembly GCA_963801155.1. GTDB lineage: Bacteria > Actinomycetota > Actinomycetes > Streptosporangiales > Streptosporangiaceae > Palsa-504. The sequence goes on along the minus strand of CAWDEB010000026.1, from coordinate 145,216 downwards.
CCACCGGGCGGTACTTCAGCTTGGTCGGGTCACACAGGTAGGCCAGGGTGGCGGGCACGTTCATCTTCGAACACTGAGCGAAGGTGCTGACCCGGCTGTACAGGAAGGCCCCCGATTCGCTCAGCGCGTACTGACCCCACGTGCCGCTGAACCACACCACGTAGAGGCCGATCGGCACGATGCCCGCCACGACCACAGCCAAGAGGCGGAGCCAGCCGACCCGCCGGAACAGCATGGCCACCACGACCACGGCCAGCAATGGCTCGCCGACCGACCGTACCAGGGTCGCGTACCCGATGAGCAGGCCGGCCGCGGCCATGGTCAGGATCGAGGGACGGTCACTCCAGCACAGGATGACCACCGCGATGGTGACCAGGAAGATGAACAGCGGGTCGGCTGTGACCATGTGCTCCAGGTGCAGTTCGTAGGCGTCGAACAGCACCGGCAGCGCGGGCAGCGCCGCGCCCCACCAGGGCAGCCCGCGATGGCGCAGCAGCGCGTAGATGGCCACGCCGACGGCGACCCCCATCGCCGCCTGGAGCAGCCCGATCGCGTAGTCGCTGTGCAGCGGGAGCAGGAGATCCAGGAGGAACGGGTAGCCATTCGGGCGAACCTCGTCCGGGACGTGCGTCACCGCGTCCTGAAGGTAGTTATAGGAGTCGCTGAACCAGAAGATGGGCGGATAGCCGAGGACCACCACGATGCGCATGACGATGGCGGCCACGACGACCAGGCTGAATTGCCAGTGCGTCACGGCCGGGCGGACGAGCCGCGCCAGCAGCGGTGTCCGCTCCCCCGCGGGCGGCTGCTGGCCGGGAACGACCCGCTCGCTACCGGTGGTCGCGTTGGTCAACGACCGCCTCCCGACTCCTCGAGCCTACCGGACAGTGCTCCGGCCCTTCGCTGATCCCGCACGCCCCGGGTGATCCAGCATGCCGACGCCTCACCCACCTCCCCGAGGCCTCTTGTCTGCGCGCCGGCTGACCCATACTAGCCGTCGGGTCGTACCGAAATGGGTATTACCGCTGAACGCCATGCGCGCGCGTGTCAGCCGTCACCCGCAGCTATCAGCGCCCGCCGTGGGCGATCCGGGTGGCCAGCAAGCAGATGAACACGAACGAGAGCGCGGCGGCCAAGTCCGGCGATCCGGCGGCAGCCGAAATCAGGATCCAGACGAACAAGACGGGCAGCAGCCGGTCGAACGGACGGTCGCGGCCGGTCCGGCGCGGCCGGACCGCGGGCGGCATCGCCTGTGCCGGGACGGGCCCGTGTTCCTGCGGCTGGTGATCGAGGCCGGCGCCAAACAGTGGCTGAGCGGGAAGATCGGAGGTCAGTTCGCGCAGCTCGGTCCAGGTCTTCGCGGCGTACGCGGCCGCCGTCCGCTCGTCGAATTCGTCGTACGTCAACCGCCCGTCCGTAAACGCGTCGCGCAGGACACTCGCCACGCTCTCCCGCTCTTGGTCAGACGCGCGGATCGGCCGGTCGGTCATCGGCGAACACCCCTGGAACCTTGTGTTTCCTCTGATCTTACCCAGCGCAGATCCAAACCCTTACGGTTCCCGCCGGCCGGATTGCGGGGCGCCGACGCGGGAAAGCTATGTGGTACGGCACAAATAACCAACGCCGCATCCGAATGGTTACAAAAAGTGAGAGGTTTTGGGTCTCGCACCGCAACGCACGCGAGCGTTACGCTGTTGGCGAATCTTTCCTCTGGTCAATCTGGGTCAGGTGTGACCAGCGCAAGGGTTCGGCGCGAGAGACAAAGCTTTTCACGCCAGGCACGCAGATAACGCCGGGCACCCGCCCTTCCGGTTGCCGCCGGGGCACACCGGACGCAGACGGGCTGTTCCTTCATTAGGAGGGATCCTTTTGAGCGTCAGCGAAGACCGCACAGTCCAACCCGTCCCTGCCACTTCTGCCCCCGTCTCGGGCATCGCCGATCCCGGGCCCGCTCGGGCTCGCCGCCTTTGCCCTCACCACCTTTCTGCTGTCCGCCAAGAACGCCGGGTGGATGACCCATGCCACCGGCAGCGCCTGGCTCGGTTTTGCCTTCGCGTACGGTGGATTCGCCCAGCTATGCGCCGCCATGTGGGAGTTCCGCAACCGGAACGTCGTCGGCGCGACCGGCTTCGGCACCTTCGGCGCGTTCTGGATCGGCCTCGGCCTCTGGGTTCTGCTCGTCGTGAACCCGGCAGTCGCGGCCATCAGGCCTGCCACGGCGGCGGTGACGGTCGCGTCCCTCAACCACGACCTCGGCTGGATCCTGCTCGGGTTCGGCATCTTCACCCTGTACGCGACGATCCTGATCACTCAGACGAACACGGCCTTGTTCGTCACTTTCTTGCTCCTGTTCGTCACCCTCATCATCCTGTGCATCGGGAACTTCAACGCTGGCTCGGCACTCCTCCCCACCGGGACGATCAAGTTCGGCGGATATGTGGGGATTGTCACCGCGCTCGTCGCCTGGTACACCTCGGCGGCGGGCATGGCGGCCGGCATCGGCGGCAAGCTCAGGCTCCCCGTGGGCCCGGCGCTGATCAAGTGAGCACCTTGATCGCGTAAGTGCCGGGGACCGGGCCGGTGCGGCCCGGTCCCCAGCGTTTTTTACCAGCCCGGCGAGCCTCGGGTTCGTGCCGGGTAGTCCCTCAGCATTCGCCCCGTGCCGGATAGCGTTGAGCCCGACAGCCCCGGAGGGAGGAGCTGCGGGTGCAGGAGAGACAGATTGATCTGTCGGCGCAGGTAGCGCGCGTCAAGCGCAAGACACGACCGTGGAAGTCGATCATCGCCCTGGTCCTCGCCATCGCTTCCGCGGTCATCTCTCATCTGGCCAGCCCCAACCGCAAGTCCGATGTCCTCTTCCCACGCACCCGACTGACCAACCAGGTCGTCGCCGACGGCGACGGCCGTGCTGTTCCTCGTCTTCGCGTCCATGGCGACCTATGGCCTGGCCAGGCAGTCCGAGACAGCTGCTCGAACCGAAGATCGGCACCGCGCATTCCGCCATCGTCCGGTACGCGATCCTGATCGTCGGCGAGTTCACCGCGCTCGTGCTCACGCTCGTGCTGTTCGGCGTCCCCGTTAGCCAGCTCCTCCTCGGCGGGGCACTCACTACGGTGTTCGTCAGCATCGCGGCGCAGCAGGCGCTCGGCAACGTGTTCGCCGGGCTGGTGCTGATGCTTCGCCCGGCCGTTCAAGGTGGGCGACGCCGATCCGGCTCCGGGCCGGCGCGCTGGGCGGCACGATCGACGGCATCGTAACCGACATCGGGATTACCTATGTCCGCGTCGACACCGGCGGCGGCGTGATCTCCGTACCGAACTCGCAGGTGCTGAACGCGGTGGTCGGTCCCATTCCGCCGGATGACAGCCGACGGCGCTCCAGGCCCCGGCTGTCATCGACGGCAAGGTCGGGCGCTCCGGGCGGCCCCGAGCAACCACAGCCGGCACCGCCGGGACCGGCCTAAGAGGTCCCGAAGCCGAGATCTCGGCCGCGATGAAAATCAGCCGCGGCGCGCTGAAGAGTCACCCGGCGCGCGGCATGAGCGCTCTCCGCGGACCTGGAGCGGACTCGTGAGGAAAGAGCTCAGCGTCACTCGTGGCCGAAGACGTCGGTGCCGCCGGCCTCGGCTCCCAGGACGTCCGTGCCGCCGGCCTCGGGCCCGAGCTCATCGGTGCCGCCGGCCTCGGGCCCGAGCACGTCCGTGCCGCCGGCCTCGGACCCGAGCACGTCCGTGCCGCCGGCCTCGGACCCGAGCACATCGGTGCCGCCCTCTTCGGGTTCAAGCACATCCGGGGAATCAGAGTTCATAGTGACCTCCTTGTCGTGGCTCGGTCTCAAGTCTTTACCATCCGCCGCGTTGGGGCCAGAGATCGCACCGCCGACTATCGGACTGGGCCGCAATCCGAGGTGCACGTGGCCCGTCCGGGATAAGGCTGGGCGACCGGCAGGCCCGGGCAGCAGGCACAGACGGCAAAGGGCCGACAGCCGGCGGGCATGATCGCCTGCCGGCGTGCCGACCCTTCGTCACGCTGACCGGTGCGGAGGTCGCCTCTCGGCGAAAGGCACAACGCGGCTCCAGCCGAACGGTATTCCGCGAAGGCAGTAGGTGCGGCCCGGGGGACACAGCCGCACCGGCTGTAGTCGTTAACGCCGCCGGCGGCGTCGATGTTCCCGGTCCGGCGGCGGACCGCCGTCGTAGGGGAACGACGACATCGGCTGGCTCGGGGTCGGGTCCGGATCGTCGTACTGGGCACGGTCCCGCGACCCGCCGCCCGCCGGAACCTGGCGGTACCCGCCCGACCGGGCCGAACCGTCATCGTATCCGGCCTGGCCGTACCCGGAAGCCTCGTGGCCGCCGCCACCATAGCCAGCGGCGTCGTAGCCCGGCGCGCCATAGCTGCCGTCAGCGTAGGCCCCGGCGAGGTCCTGACGGTCGTAGCCGCCCGGGTCGTAGCCCGCCGGGTAGCCGCCGCTCCGCTGGTCGCCGGCGTAGTCATAACCGCCGTAGCCCTGCTCCGGGTAGGCCTCGCCCTGGCTGGCGTATCCCTGATCCCGGTACTCCTGCCCCGCGTATCCGTACTGGTCGTATCCCTGGCCGGGAGCAGACTGGGCGGCGTCCTCCTGGTAGCCCTGCTGCCGTACCCTCGCTCGGAGTAACCCTGCTGGCTATACCCTCCGGAGCCGTTATATCCCCCGGAGCTCAGCCACGCGCTGCCGGAGGCAGCGAAGCCCGGATGCCCTGGCCCTTCCTGGCCTCGGTGGCTCCCGCGCGCCTCGATGGGCTGACTCTGGCTCCCGCGCTCGGCGTACCCGTAGCCCGGGTAACCCTGCTCCGGGTAGGCCCGCCCTTGGTAACCCTGCTGCTGGTACGCACGGTCGTCGTAGCCCTGGACCCCTGGGCTGGCATAGGCTCCGCTGTCGTATTCCTGGCCGGAGTACGACTGCCCCAGGGGCGTGAGCCCCGGTGGCGTCGGCTCGCCGTAGGCCGGCCCGGCGTACCCCCGGTCGGCGCGATCCGGGCCGCCGCTGGCCTGCTCGGCGTACCCGTATCCCTGGTAGCCCTGCTCGGCAGGCACCAGATACCCGCGATCGTCGTACCGCTGGCCGGGCTGCGACACCGGGGACCCATAGGATCCCTGGGCTCCGTATCGCTCCTGGTCGGAGTAGGCGCGGTCGGAGTAGGCGCGGTCGGAATACGCCTGATCGGCGTACGCCTGGTCGGCGTACTGGGGCTGTGTGGCGTACCCCGCCTGATCCACGTACTGGCCCTGGGCGGGCTGGAGGTACCCCTGCTCACGGTACGGAGCTGGCTCGGCGTAGCGGGCCGGCTCGGGGTACTGGGCCTGCTCAGGGTAGCGGGACTGGTCGCTGTAACCGCCTCCGGGCGGCAGGGCGCGGGGTGAAGCGCTGCCGAGCACCATCGTGCCGCCCGGATCGTCGGCGCGCAGGGCGCGGAAATCACCCGTCACCGGGCCGGTGAAATCAGCCTCACGGCCGAAATCGCGACCACCCCCGTAACCGGGCAGCGCCGTGAGCCTCGGGTCGGTCGGGGCACCGGGAAGCTGGCGCGCGTAGCCGCGCGGGTCCCGCGGGTCGGGGTAGCCGGGGTACATGCCGCGCTGCAAGGCGTCGATCAGCCTGGCCAGTTCCTCCTGGGGCAGCCGGAACGTACCGGTACAGGTCCCTCCCTGCCAGATGCTGAACACCGAGATCCCGGTATCGGCATACCAGCTCAAGCGCATGCTGCGGGAGCTGCCGCGCACGTCGAAGAAGACCTCGCCGAGCCGGGGCAGGGGCGCTGCGTCCGACGCTGACATGCTGCCCATGGTGGCGTGCCCACTTCCCTTTGTCCAGTTCGTCACGACTATTGCCAGGCAGGCTAGCCGCAGCCTGGAGGACGCCCGGGAAAGAAGCCGGAAATCGGGCGGTGAATTTCGCCACCCCGCGTGCGAGATGACCATCGAGGATGGCATCATTGTCCGCGGGCATGCAGGGGCCCGCGCGATGGTTAGCAGGACGGGTGAACCGCCGCGCTGGTGCCAGCCGTTCGGTATAGTGACCGTTTGCTTACGCGATGGCCTTACCTGCGTACGGGAACACCACGTCACCAAGACGCGTTGTATCTTGCAACGGAGGTTCCCGGACAAGTCTGGCTCGCGTTCGCGTGTTCACGAGCCTTACGCTCCACTGTAACGCACGATTTGATGCATCCTGGTTGAGGTGATTGATCCATGTCTCAGGTACGTCGGCAGTCGGCTGTGCTTCCCCGCCCTAACTGGGGTTGGCAGGATGCTGCGGCGTGCCGTGGCGAGGACCTGTTGCTCTTTTTCGGTCCGGACGGCGAGCGCCAGCCGGAGCGGGAGGTCAGGGAGCGCAAGGCCAAGGAGATTTGCGCCGCTTGCCCGGTACGGCTCGAGTGCCTGAACTACGCCGTGTCGCGGCCGGAGAAGTACGGCACCTGGGGCGGGCTGAACGAGGACGAGCGCTCGGCTGAGCGCCGCCGCCGCATGCGCCGCGCCAACGCGGCCTGAGGCCGCAAGCCCGGAGAGCCCCGTAGATCCGGAACCTCAACCACTCAGCAGGGCCAGGACGTCTGCGTCGGTCAGCTGGCCGAAGGCCGTATACCACTCTCCCACCGATGAGAACCGGCTGGGCGCGGCCAAGATGATCACCTGGTCGGCTTCCGAGCGCAAGGACTCGGCCGTCGAGCAGGGGGCGACCGGCACCGCGAGGACGAGGTGCGCTGCCTGCGCGGACCGCAGCGATCTCAGGGCGGCTCGCGCCGTCCCGCCGGTGGCCAGGCCGTCATCCACCACGATCGCGCACCACCCGGCTACGGGAGGCGGCGGCCTGCCGCCTCGGTAGATCCGCACCCGCCGGCCGAGTTCGGCTTCCTCGGCTGCCACCACCCCGGCCAGGTCCTCGGGCGCCAGCCCCAGCCGGTCCAGCAGCCTGGCGTCATAGACGGGCTCCCGCAGTCCCTCCGCGATGGCGCCGACGCCCAGCTCCGGCTGGGGCGGGTAGCCGATCTTGCGGGTGACGATGACGTCCATCGGCAGTCCCATGACCGCGGCGACCTCCCTCGCCACCGCCACGCCACCTCTCGGCAGCCCGAGCACCACGGTCCGTTCGGTCCATTGATTCAGGTCCACAGCGCCGGTGAGCCGTTCCGCGAGCATGCGCCCGGCCGCCCGCCGGTCGGGGAAGGGAAGCACGTATGTGGCCGGGGTTGCTGGTCATGTCCTCGGTGTACCCGCGCGGGCGGGACCGCACAATAGGGGACATGATCTGCGTACCGTGCCGGAAGCACCATCACGAGGACTGCCCCGGCGGCACCTGGTGCGACTGCCAGCACCAGCCGCCCGCGCGAATCAGCGCCTTCGGGGGCCGAGCCGCCGCTCAGCTGGATCCGCCAGGGCTGAACGGCCCGGGGAGGAATAGCGTGCGAAGCGGCCCTGTTGCCACAGCCATGGCGCCGGCTGTGAGCATCCGCACTGTGTTGATGCTGGACTGGACAGCCGGATCCGTTACATGTGATCCTGCTGTAATGAGTGTTACGGACCCGTTGCTCGTCGTGCGGCGGCACGTCGACCTCCTGCGCGTCCGCAGCGCCATCTGTCGCGACACCCGATGATCGCCGCCCTGGATAACTGACCGGGCGCGCTCGCGATGCCGGGTGCTTTCCTGCTGTAACACCCGCCCGTCACGTCTCCGCTGGCCCCTGGACAGGGGCCGGGCCGGCGCGGCTGGGCACGGAAAGCAGTAACCCAAGGGTCTCGCGGCCGCGCGTCCCCGAGCCTGAAGGAACCTCGATGCCAGTCGCGACCACGACCGGGACCAAGACACGACGAAAGCGGGGCGAGGGCCAGTGGGCCCTCGGCTACCGCGAGCCGCTGAACAAGAACGAGGAGAACAAGAGGAACGACGACGGGCTCAACGTCCGGCAGCGGATCCTCGACATCTATTCCAAGTACGGCTTCGACTCCATCGACCCGGCCGACCTGCGCGGCCGTTTCCGCTGGTACGGGCTGTACACCCAGCGCCGGCCCGGCATCGATGGCGGCAAGACCGCGGTGCTCGAGCCGGAGGAACTCGACGACCGCTACTTCATGCTGCGGATCCGGATCGACGGCGGCCAGCTCGACAACCGGCAGCTGCGCACGATCGCTGACATCTCCCGCCGGTACGCCCGCGGCACCGCGGACGTCACCGACCGGCAGAACATCCAGCTGCACTGGGTCGAGATCGAGAACGTGCCCGCCATCTGGGACGCCCTGGAGTCGGTGGGGCTGAGCACCACCGAGGCCTGCGGGGACACGCCGCGAGTGATCCTCGGCTGCCCGCTGGCCGGCCTGGATGCGCAGGAGATCATCGACGCCACGCCGGAGATCGCGGCGATCGGCGAGGCGTACATCGGCGACTCCGCGTTCTCCAACCTGCCGCGCAAGTTCAAGTCCTCGATCAGCGGCTGCACGGCGCAGTGCGCCATCCACGAAATCAACGACGTGGCGTTCGTCGGGGTGGTCAACGAGGCCGGAGAGGCCGGGTATGACCTGTGGGTCGGCGGCGGCCTGTCCACCAACCCGATGATCGGGCAGCGCCTCGGCGCGTTCGTCCGGCCCGGCCAGGTCCCCGAGGTGTGGGCGGGGGTGGCCGGGCTGTTCCGGGACTACGGCTACCGCCGGCTGCGGCACCGGGCCAGGATCAAGTTCCTGGTCGCGGACTGGGGGCCGGAGAAGTTCCGTGAGGTGCTGGAGAAGGAGTACCTCGGGTACGCGCTGCCGGACGGCCCCGCGCCGGCGCCGCCAGCGCACGGGATCCGTGACCATGTGGGCGTCCACCAGCAGCGGGACGGGAACTACTACGTGGGGTTCGCGCCGACGGTGGGCCGCCTGTCGGCCGACGCGCTGGACGTCATCGCCAGCCTGGCCGCCACGTACGGCAGCGGCCGGGTACGCACCACCACCGAGCAGAAGATGGTCATCCTCGACGTCCCGCCGGACCGCACCGACGATCTGGTCAGCCGAGCTGGACAGCGCCGGCCTGCCCGCCCGGCCCAGCGCCTTCCGCCGGCACACCATGGCGTGCACCGGCATCGAGTTCTGCAAGCTCGCGATCGTGGAGACCAAGGCCCGGGCCGCCGACCTGATCAGCGAGCTCGAGCGGCGCATGCCCGGGTTCGGCACCCCGGTCACGATCAACGTGAACGGCTGCCCGAACTCCTGCGCCCGGATCCAGACCGCCGACATAGGGCTGAAGGGCTCGCTGGTCACCGGCCCGGACGGAACACAGGTCGAGGGCTTCCAGGTGCACCTGGGCGGCAGCCTGAACGGTGGGGACGGCAGCGGCTCCGGCTTCGGCCGCAAGCTGCGGGGCCTCAAGACGACAGCCGAGGAGCTGCCCGACTACGTGGAGCGGGTGCTGCGCAGGTTCGAGGCGGGCCGGGAGCCGGAGGAGAGCTTCGCCGCCTGGACCGCGCGGGCGCCCGGAGGAGGAGCTCACATGAGCACCCGGGCTGTGCCGTTTTACTGCCCTTACTGCGGCGAGGAGGACCTCGAACCGCGGGGCGCGACCGACGGTGAATGGCATTGCCGCAGTTGCACCAGGAGTTTCCAGCTACGCTTTGCCGGAATAGGAGTCACCGCTGTGAGTCCCGTCGTAACGCGCGGCCTGGCGCAGACGCCCCTGGAGGACCCCGAGCTCATGCGAACCCTCGCCGAACAAGCCGCTGAGGCACTCGCCGACGCGCCGGCCGAAGAGGTCATCCGCTGGGCTACCGACACGTTCGGGGACCGGATCTGCGTCACCTCGTCCATGACCGACGCGGTGATCATCCACCTGGCCTCGGCCGTCCGGCCCGGCATCGACGTGGTCTTCCTCGATACCGGCTACCACTTCGCCGAGACGATCGGCACCCGGGACGCGGTGGCGGTCGTGTACCCGATCCGCCTGGTCAACGTCACCCCGTCGCGCACGGTCGCGGAGCAGGACGCCGAGCTCGGCCCGCGGCTGTACGGGCGTAACCCCGACCTGTGCTGCTACCTGCGCAAGGTCGAGCCGCTGGAGCGGGCGCTGACCAACTATGACGCGTGGATCACCGGCGTGCGCCGGGACGAGACCAGCAACCGCCGCCAGACCCAGGTGGTCGAGTGGGACGACCGGCGGGAGATGGTCAAGGTCAACCCGATCGTCAGCTGGACCCAGAAGCAGGTCGACGACTACATCACCACCAACGGCGTGCTGGTCAACCCGCTGGTCTACGACGGCTACCCCTCGATCGGCTGCGCGACCTGCACGATCCGGGTGGAGCTCGGCGCCGACCCGCGCAGCGGGCGCTGGGCCGGGACGGGCAAGACCGAGTGCGGGATCCATGCCGTGAAGCGGGTTTCGTGGTGGCTGTGGCGCACGGCAGCGCGGACCCGCGGGCGGCGGCGGCCATCGGCGGCCTGGTGCCCCTGGTGGCGGCTCGGGCCGCGGCGCGCGGACTGAGCGTGCCGGAACTGCGCGTCGCCTACCTGGGTCACGCCGCGCCGTCCCTGCCGCAGGTCATGCGCGCGTTCGGGCCGGACGCGCGGGTTACCGTGCTGCCGCTGCTGCTCACCGCGGCGTACCACAGCAAGACCGATATCCCGCGCGTGCTGGCCCGGGCCGGTGCCGGGATACGGATCACGTACGGCGACCCGCTCGGGCCGCACCCGCTGCTGCTCCGCGCGCTCGAGCGGCGCCTATTCGAGGAAGCGCTGCCCGAGGTGGCGCTGGAGAACCCGGCAGAGGTCGGCGTGGTCCTCGCGGCCGCCGGGTCGAGCGATCCGGCGGCCAACGCCACCATCGCGCGCCTCGCGGCGCAGTGGCAGGCCGGGACCGGCTGGTTCGCGGTCCGCCCGGCGTACGCGTCGGCCAGCCGGCCCCGACCCGGCGACGGCGGTGGACCGGGCTGCTGCGAGGCCGGGGCCCGGCGGGTGGTGGTGGCCAGCTACCTGCTGGCGCCGGGCCTGTTTGCCGACCGGATCCGGGACGCGTCGCTGGCCGCGGGGGCGGCTGCGGTATCGCCGGCGCTCGGCGCGGCGCCGGAGGTGGCCGACGTGATGCTCGACCGTTACCAGGCGGCGGGAACACGGCGGCGGACTGCGGCGTAAAACTGGGTAAAACCTCTGATAGTCCCTCGGGAAAACCGAGGATCCCCAGACCGCAGATCACGACCCGGTATCGTACGTCCCTCCGGGCATGCGCGTACCCGGTAGAGTCGGCCGCTGGCTCCAAGGGCCAAGGCGTCCTGACTCGCAGGAGAAGGGGGCGAATGCGTACCTGGCCAGGAACGCCCTATCCGCTTGGCGCGACCTGGGACGGGTGGGGGACGAACTTTGCCTTGTTCTCCGAGGTCGCCGAGCGCGTCCAGCTGTGCCTGTTCTCCGATCTCGACGGGGGTGACGAGGGGCCTGTCACCGAGGAACGGGTCGAGATGACCGAGGTCGATGGCTTCGTCTGGCACGCCTACCTGCCCGGCGTCGCGCCGGGGCAGCGCTACGGCTACCGCGTGCACGGTCCCTACGATCCCCCGCGCGGGCTGCGCTGCGATGACTCCAAGCTGCTGCTCGACCCGTACGGCAAGGCGGTCGAGGGCAACGTCCGGTGGGACGAGTCGCTGTTCGACTACCAGTTCGGCAACCCGAAGAGGCGGAACACCACGGACAGCGCGCCGAACATGCCGAAGAACGTGGTCATCAACCCGTTCTTCGACTGGGGCCCCGACCGGGCGCCGCAGATCCCCTACCACGAGACGGTCATCTACGAGGCGCACGTACGGGGGCTGACCATGCGCCATCCCGAAGTCCCGGAGCAGCAGCGCGGCACCTACGCCGGCCTGGCGCATCCCGCCGTGATCGCCCACCTGCAGCGCCTCGGCGTCACGGCGGTCGAGCTCATGCCGGTGCACCAGTTCGTGCCCGAGCAGTCCCTGGTCGCGCGCGGCCTGACGAACTACTGGGGCTACAACACGATCGGGTTCCTGGCCCCGCACAACCGGTACTCCTCGGCCGGGCAGCGCGGCGAGCAGGTCAGCGAGTTCAAGGCCATGGTCAAGGCCCTGCACGAGGCGGGCATCGAGGTCATCCTCGACGTGGTGTACAACCACACCGCCGAGGGCGACCACATGGGACCCACGCTGTGCTTCCGCGGCATCGACAACAGCGCCTACTACCGGCTCGACGGCTCCGAGCCGTGGCGGTACCTGGACTACACCGGCTGCGGGAACAGCCTGAACGCCCGTAACCCGCACGCGCTGCAGCTGGTCATGGACTCGCTGCGGTACTGGATCCTGGAGATGCACGTGGACGGGTTCCGGTTCGACCTGGCCGCGGCGCTGGCCAGGGAACTGCACGACGTGGACCGGCTGTCCACGTTCTTCGAGCTGGTCCAGCAGGACCCGGTGGTCTCCCAGGTGAAGCTGATCGCCGAGCCGTGGGACGTCGGCGAGGGTGGTTACCAGGTCGGCAACTTCCCGCCGTTGTGGACCGAATGGAACGGGAAGTACCGCGATACCGTCCGGGACTTCTGGCGGGGCCGCCCGGAGGCCATCGGCGAGTTCGCGTCGCGGCTCACCGGGTCCAGCGACCTGTACGCGACCAGCGGGCGCCGCCCGGTCGCGTCGATCAACTTCGTCACCTGCCACGACGGGTTCACCCTGCAGGACCTGGTCAGCTACAACCACAAGCACAACGAGGCCAACGGCGAGGGCAACCGGGACGGCACCGACGACAACCGGTCCTGGAACTGCGGCGTCGAGGGCCCGACCGACGATCCCGCCGTCGACGCGCTGCGCGCCCGGCAGAAGCGGAACTTCCTGGTCACGCTTGTTCCTGTCCCAGGGCGTCCCGATGCTGCTGGCCGGGGATGAGATGGGCCGGACGCAGGGCGGCAACAACAACGCCTACTGCCAGGACAACGAGACCTCCTGGCTGGACTGGAGCCTGGCGGACGACCGAACGGGACCTGCTGCGGTTCACCGAGGCCCTGGCCGGGCTGCGCCGCGACCACCCGGTGTTCCGGCGGCGCCGGTTCTTCCGCGGCCGGAGGGGACCGGACGACGAGACCAGCGACATCATCTGGCTGACCCCGGCCGGCCAGGAAATGACCCAGGAGGACTGGGAGGCCGGCTACGCCCAGTCGCTCGCAGCCCTGCTGAACGGCGAGGCGATCAGCGAACCGGATCCGCGGGGCGGGAGGATAGTGGACGCCAAGTTCCTGCTGCTGTTCAACGCGCACGGCGCTCGCGCTCACGTTCACCCTGCCCGAGGCCAGCCTGGCGCCCGGCTGGGAGGTCGTGATCGACACCAGGACGGCGGCAGCCAGCGACGAGGAGACATGGAGTCATCCTGATCCCGAAGAGCGAAGTCGAGGTCGGCGCCCGGGCCGCCGTCGTGCTGCGGTCGACGGACTGACCGTGCGCCAGATCTTCGCCGCCTCCGACCTCCGCGACACCGACCTGGCCGGGCTGTACGAGTACCCGCCCGGGCCCTGGCTGCGCGCCAACATGGTCTCCAGCGCGGACGGGGCCGCGCTACCTCGGCGGCGTCACCTCCGGCCTGTCCTCGCAGGCTGACCGGCACCTGTTCGCGCTGCTCCGCACGCTGGCCGACGTGATCGTGGTGGGCGCGGCGACGGTCCGGGCCGAGCGCTACGCGCCGGTGCGCCAGCATGAGCTCTGGCCGGACCTGCGGCCGGGCCGCACCCCCACCCCCCCGATCGCGGTGATTACCGCGCGGCTCGACCTCGACCCGTCCAGCCGCCTCATCGCGGCGGCCCCGCCGTCGGCCCGGACGATCGTCATCACCACCGCACAGGCCCCGGCCGACCGCCGCGCCGCCCTGGACGGGCTGGCCGAGGTCATCGTGGCCGGCCAGGAGACCGTCGACCTGAAGGCGGCCGTCGCCGCGCTGGCCGAGCGCGGTCACCGGCGGATGCTCGCCGAGGGAGGGCCGCGCCTGCTGGCCCAGATCGCCGCGGCCGGCCTGCTGGACGAGCTGTGCCTGACCATCGGCCCGCTGCTGGCCGGCCCGGGCGCGGACCGGATCGTGGCCGGCGCCCCGCTACCAGGGACGGCCGCCGCCGCAGCCGCTCACCCTGGCCCACGTCCTGGAGGACAACGGCTACCTGTTCTGCCGGTACATCAGAAAAGATCATTTATTCCGAACGGAACGTGGTATCTGCCGCCCGGAACGCGGAAGCGTAAAATCGTGCTCACGCAGAGCGGAGCCTGGAGCGCGGGAGGCTGCGATGAGACTGCGACGGCATCGGCGCCGCCTGGTGGTGTGGACCCAGTCCGCCGGCTCAGCCGACCCGTACAGCGGCCCGCGGGAACCGCGGCTCGCCCGGGCCAAACCGGTCCGCCGGCGGATCCGGACGGCCGCGCTGCTCACCGTCGTCGCCTTGATGCCCCTGGTCCGCGCCGTGCGGGCTCGCTGGCGGCCCCTGCTGGCCGGAGCCGCGCTCACGGTGGCCGGCGTCGTCCTGCGCGGCAGCACGGCCGGCAGCGTGGTTCTCCTGCCCGGGCTCCTGCTCCTGCTGTCTGCCCCGCTGCTGCCAGGAACCCGCGAGGCGGACCGGCTGCGCCGCTCGGAGCTGGAGCGGCAGCTGTCCGTCTACTCCACCCCGGCCCAGCGCCGCGATCTTGAAGCGACGCTCGACCAGTATCCAGACCCCATCACGCACGAGCTTCGCGACATCCTGGCCAGGCAGGCGGTGGCCACCGCCGCTGGCCCCCGGTTTCCGGGTGGCCGGACCGGCTTAGGAGGGCCGGGCGCGTTAGCCTGACCCTGGGAGAGGCCGTTAATCGCCTTATCCGACAGCCAGGGAGACTGCCAATGCCGCTGCACACCAAGGTGGACGAGTCCGCCCGAGACGAAGAACTCGAGATCAACCCGGTTTACTTCCGCGAGAAGACCTGCGATATCCCCCGCTACAAGCTGCCGGAGCACGGGGTGCTGCCGCGCACCGCGCTGCAGATCGTCCGCGACGAGCTCATCCTGGACGGCAACGCCCGGCTCAACCTGGCCACGTTCGTCACCACGTGGATGGAGCCGGAGGCCGAGCTGCTGATGGCCGAGACCGCGGCCAAGAACATGATCGACAAGGACGAGTACCCGCAGACCGCCGAGCTCGAGCGGCGCTGCGTGAATATCCTGTCCCACCTGTGGAACGCGCCGGACAGGAGTCAGGCCACCGGCTGCTCCACCACCGGTTCGAGCGAGGCCTGCATGCTCGGCGGGATGGCGCTGCTGTGGCGCTGGCGGGCCCGGCGCCAGGCGGCCGGGCTGGACACCGCCAAGCCGAACCTCGTCATGGGCACGAACGTGCAGGTGTGCTGGGAGAAGTTCTGCCGCTACTGGCAGGTGGAACCCCACTACGTGCCGATGGTCCCTGGGCGGCTGCATCTGGGCCCGGCCGAAGCCGCGGCCAAGTGCGACGAGAACACCATCGGCGTGGTCGCCATCATGGGCTCCACCATGGACGGCAGCTACGAACCGGTACTGCAGGTCAGCCAGGCCCTGGACCGGCTGGAGGTCCAACGGGGTTTCGACATTCCGGTGCACGTGGACGGGGCGTCGGGCGGGTTCATCGCGCCGTTCCTGCACCGGGACCTGGAGTGGGACTTCCGGGTGCCGCGGGTCGCCTCGATCAACACCTCGGGCCACAAGTTCGGCCTGGTGTATCCCGGGGTGGGCTGGGTCATCTGGCGGACCCCGGACGCGCTGCCCGACGACCTGGTCTTCAAGGTCAACTACCTGGGCGGCGAGATGCCCACCTTCGCGCTGAACTTCTCCCGGCCCGGCGCGCAGGTCGCCGCGCAGTACTACAACTTCCTCCGGCTCGGCTGGGAGGGCTACCGGCATGTCCAGCAGACCTGCCAGGACATCGCGCTCTACCTGTCCGACGAGATCGCCAAGATGGACCCGTTCGAGCTGCTCACCGACGGCAGTGATCTCCCGGTGTTCGCGTTCAAGCTGCGCGACGACGTCACGGAATACTCGGTGTTCGACCTGTCCGAGCGGCTGCGCCAGCGCGGCTGGCAGGTGCCGGCGTACACGTTCCCCGAAGACATGACGGACACCGCGGTGATGCGGATCGTCATCAGGAACGGCTTCAGCATGGACCTGGCCAACCTGCTGCTCGAAGACATTCGGATGCACGTGCGGGTCCTCGAGCATCACCCGCAGACCCAGCCGCCGCCCGAGATCCAGGCCAAGCGCCAGTCCTTCAAGCACTGAACGCTCAGTACCCTCCCGAGGTCGGGTTAGCTTCAAGACGGACGGCTCAGGACGCTGACGGGGTGGGCGAGGTCGGTGCGGACACGGTCGGGGTCGGTGCGGGTGATGAGGTCGTGGTCGGTGCGGGTGATGAGGTCGTGGTCGGTGCGGGTGACGAGCTCCCGGTCGGGGATGCCAAGGGGGACACGACCGCCGACGAAGTCGCGGCGGGGGTCGCGCGGCCGAGGGGGGCGCTTGCGTGGATGCAGTCGCGGCCGCGGTCGGTGACGTGGTCAGCGCCGGCATTCTCGGGGCGGCGGTGGGCGAGGTCATATGCCCGGATACGGCCTGCCCGGCGTGCGTGCCAGGCGTCTGGTGCGCCGAGGCGGCCAGGGCGATGCCACCCGCGGCTGATGCCGCCAGCAGCCCGACGACCATCGAGGCGATCGTGAGCGGGCGGGCCAGCCGCCGCCGGTGGCGTCGGCCCTCGTGCCGCCCGGGACGGCCGGAGGCGGGCTGGGAGACCGGCGACGGTCTGGCGGCCGTGAGGGTCCTGGACGGGTCGCCGGTCTCCGGAAGCTCGATGAACGTGCGGGTGACCGGCTCGGGCAGCGTGGCCGGTTTCGCACCCGTGCTCGCCGCGAACTCCAGATCGCGGGCGGTAGGCCGCTGGCCGGGGTCCTTGGCCAGGCAGCGCTGGATCAGCCCGCGCACCTCGGCGGGTACGCGGTCCAGGTTCACCTCGCGGTAGACCGCGCGGTAGGCCAGCGTGGGAGCCGATCCGCTGCCGAACGGCGCTTCGCCCGTGGCCGCGAAGGCGAGAACGGCGCCCAGGCTGAAGATGTCGCTGGGGGCACCGACCTCCCGGCCTTCGACTTGCTCGGGGGACATGTAGCCGGGCGAGCCTATGAGCAGTCCGGTACGCGTCAGCGGGCTGGTCTCGGCCGCGACGGAAATGCCGAAATCGATGACGCGCGGCCCGTCCTGGGCCAGCAGCACGTTCGATGGCTTCAGGTCGCGGTGCACGACCCCCGCGGCATGAATGGCGCTCAAGCCCGCCGCCAGCCCCGCCGCGAGTTCCAGCACCGACCGCACGGGCAGGGGCCCGTGCTCCGTCACCGCGTCAGCCAGCGATGGCCCGGTCACATAGGCCGTGGCCAGCCACGGCACCGGGCCATCGGTATCCGCGTGGATCAGCGGCACAGTGAACCGGCTGCTCACCTTGCGCGCAACGGTGACTTCCCGCCGGAAGCGCGCCCGGAACTCGGGGTCGGAGGCCAGGTCGGCGCGGATCACTTTCACCGCCACCAGCTGGCCGTCCGACGATGCGCCCAGAAACACCCGGCCCATGCCACCCAAGCCCAGTACTCCGCGGAGCCGGTACGGCCCGATCTGTCCAGGGTCGTCAGGCTGCAGGTCTTGCCACATGATCATCCCGTCCTCAGTTCCGGCACATCCGACATAGGGGACACCGGTCGTGGTGTACTACCGCGCGGCTGCAACCTACGATGGCTGCGAGGGCGGGGTGGTTCTTCGGGGGGTGTGGGGGAAACACAGGGGGATGGCCCCCAGATGGCCCAGTGAGGAGACGACGATGACGGCGCTGCGGAGCTATGTGAGCGGAGCGTGGACCGAACCGGCCGACGAGGGCAGGCCCGTGCTCGACGCGGTCACCGGCGAGGAGGTCGCCCGGGTCTCCTCGGCCGGGATCGACGTCGCCGCGGCGCTGGACTACGGCCGGGCCACGGGCGGCCCGGCGCTTCGCGAGCTGACCTTCCACCAGCGAGCCGGGTTGCTCAAGTCCCTCGGGCAGATGCTGCGCGAGCACCGGCCGGAGCTGTACGCGCTGTCCGCGCGTACCGGGGCGACGCTGGGCGACGCCAAGTTCGACGTCGACGGCGGCATCGGCGTGCTGCTCAGCTACGCCAGCAGGGCCAAGCGCGAGCTGCCGAACGACGTCGTCCTGGCCGAGGGGGCGGTCGAGCCACTGGGCCGGGGCGGCGCCTTCGTCGGCCAGCACATCCTCACCTCGCTGCACGGGGTCGCGGTGCAGATCAACGCGTTCAATTTCCCCGTCTGGGGTCCGCTGGAGAAGTTCGCGCCCGCGTTCATCGCCGGCGTGCCGACCCTGGTCAAGCCGGCCACCCAGACCGCGTACCTGACCGCCCGGCTGGTCGAGCTGATGCTCGAAGCCGGGCTGCTGCCGCCCGGCTCGCTTCAGCTGGTCTGCGGCAGCGCCGGCGGCCTGCTCGACCACGTCGGCGAGCAGGACCTGGTGTCGTTCACCGGGTCGGCCGCGACCGCGCAGCAGCTGCGGGCGCATCCCGCGGTCGTGAGCCGGTCGGTCCGGTTCAACGCCGAGGCGGACTCGCTGAACTGCTCCATCCTCGGCCCGGACGCCCACGCCGGCACTCCGGAGTTCGACCTGTACGTGCGTCAGCTGGTCACCGAGATGACGGTCAAGGCCGGCCAGAAGTGCACCGCGATCCGCCGGGCCTTCGTCCCGGCGGCCTTGGCGGGCCAGGTGACCGAGGCGGTGCGCGACCGGCTGGCCGCGGTGGTGGTCGGCAACCCAGCCGCAGGATGACGTCGGGATGGGCGCGCTGGCCAGCCTCGAGCAGCGCGAGGAGGTACGCCGTTCGGTCAAGGCCCTGCTGGCGGCGGGGCGGCTGATCTTCGGCGACCCCGACCGCGTAGAGGTCGTCGGGGCCAGCGCCGAGCGCGGCGCGTTCATCGCCCCGCTGCTGCTGCACAGCGACGACCCCGGACGGCCCGAGCCGCACCAGGTCGAGGCGTTCGGGCCGGTCAGCACGATCATCGGCTATGACGGCGCCGCGGAGGTGATCGAGCTAGCGGCACGCGGCCGGGGCAGCCTGGCCGGCTCGGTCGTCACCGCCGACGCGGAGTTCGCCCGCGAGGTGGTCCTCGGCCTGGCTCCGTGGCATGGCCGGCTGCTCGTCCTGGACCGCGACGACGCGCCCGAGTCGACCGGGCACGGCTCACCGCTGCCCATGCTCGTGCACGGCGGGCCCGGGCGGGCCGGCGGCGGGGAGGAGATGGGTGGCATGCGCGGCGTGATCCACCACATGCAGCGCACCGCGGTCCAGGCCAGCCCGCGCGTGCTGTCGGCGGTCACCGGCCGCTGGATGCCTGGTACCGAGCGGAACACGGCGGGCGGCCACCCGTTCCGTAAGTCGCTCGCCGAACTGCGCATCGGTGACAGCGTGGTGGCCGGCCCGCGCCGGGTGACGCTGGCCGACATCGAGCACTTCGCCGAGTTCACCGGCGATACCTTCTACGCTCACATGGACGAGGAGGCCGCGCGGGCCAACCCGTTCTTCGACGGCCGGGTGGCCCACGGGTACCTCATCGTCTCCTTCGCGGCCGGCCTGTTCGTCCAGCCCGATCCGGGGCCCGTGCTGGCCAACTACGGCCTGGAGAACCTGCGCTTCCTCACCCCCGTGTACCCCGGTGACGAGCTCACCGTGACGCTGACCTGCAAGCAGATCACGCCGCGGGAGGACGCCGAACACGGCGAGGTGCGCTGGGACGCGGACGTGACCAACCAGGACGGCAAGTCCGTGGCCACCTACGACGTCCTCACCCTGGTCGCGAAGCAGTGGCCGCCGCCGCGGTCCACACCGTGACGTGGGCGGGCTCCACCGCGGGGACAGGACCCGCGCTTATCCGCCCGCCTCTCTGCCCTCTTCCGGCGCCGCGATGGCGTCGGGCGTCTCGGGGAGCACCTGACCGCCGTCGATCACGATCGTCTGCCCGGTGATGTAACCCGCCTCCTCGGTGGCCAGGAACAGCGCGGCGTAGCCGATGTCGTCGACGCTGCCCAGATGGCGCAGCGGGATCGCCGCCGCCATCTTGGCCGCGTGGTCCTCGCCGAGCTCGGCCAGGCCTTCGGTGATGATGTTCCCCGGCAGCACCGCGTTGACCGTGATGCGGCTGGGAGCCAGCTCGATCGCGGCGGTCCGCATGAAGCCCAGCTGTCCGGCCTTGCTCGCTCCGTAGTGCGTCCAGCCCGGAAAGCCGGTGATCGGGCCGGTGATGGACGAGATGAGGATGACCCGGCCCCGGCCCGAGCGGGCCAGAGCGGGCAGGCAGGCCTGGACCGAGAAGACGGTGCCCTTCAGGTTGACGCCGAGCACCTGGTCGAGCACCTCCTCGGTCATGTCCGCCAGCCGGCTGTCCGGGAAGACGCCCGCGTTGGCGCACAGAACGTCGATGCCGCCCAGCCGCTCCTGGGCGATGGCCGCCATCCGCCGGCAGTCCTCCCGGCTGGACACGTCGGCCTGCACGAACGAGACCTCGCCGGGGGCCTCGGCCGCGGCGTCGAGCTCCTCAGCGGCGGCCCGGGCGACGTCCGAATCACGGCCGGTGATGAGGACCCGCGCGCCATTGCGGGCGAACACGCTGGCAATCCCCTTGCCGATGCCGCGGCTGCCGCCAGTTACCACCACGGCGCGGCCCGCGATCGGTGTGAACATGACAGCCCCTCTTTCAGTGCGTGCTGAGGTATGACTCGGCCAGGTCGCAGCTGCCCTGCGTATACCCGGCGCCGAGCTCGGCGGCGATGTCGACGCCCCGGTGCGAGCCGATCCACGCGAGCAGGAGCAGCCGCCGGAACATGATGAACGTCCAGATCTCGGCTTCGTCCTCCGCGGTCAGCTGGCCGGTCCGGCCGGTACCCGGTCAGCCAGCTGTCCACCAGCCCCGGCACCTCGGGTGAGTGCTCGAAGAAGCTCACCGAGGCCCCCAGGTCGTACAGGTACCAGCTGAACCCGCAGTCGTCGAAGTCGATGACGCTGACCGATTCCTGGTAGAGGAGCAGGTTGGCCAGCCGGGTGTCGGCGTGCACCAGGCCGTAGCGCTGCGGGCCCTGGCCGAACGCCTTCAGCCGCGCGTGGAGCGTGTCGTCGAGGCGGGCGAGCACATGGCGTTCGGCAGGGCCGACGCCCAGGCCGTCCTGCCAGCGGCCCCACCGGGCCGTCTGGCCGAACGCCGCGGCATAGTCCCAGTGAAACCGGGTGAACCACGTCGGCCGGGCCCAGCTACGGGCGTGCCGGTGCATCCGCGCGGTGATCTCGCCCAGCTCTTCGAAGTGCCGGGGATGGACTGAGCCGGTCAGCTGGCTCGGTCCATCTCCGGCTGGCTCTCCCCCGGGCTCGGTGCCGGGCAGGAACTCGAAGCGCACGCAGTACCGGGTTCTTGGGCTCGGCCCGGCGTTTTCGGGCACCGTCACCACCCGCCGTCCGTCGGTGGCGGCCAGCACTCGCGGCGTGCGCACCCCGGCTTCCGCGCGCAGCGCGTCCATCCAGGCCAGCTCGGAGGCGATTTCCTGCTCCGTGTGGTACCCGAGCCGGTGCACGCGCAGCACTGAGGGCCCGGCTCCGGGCTCGGACACCAGGAAGGTGGCGTTCTCCGAGACGTTGAGCAGCTCGACAGACGCGTCGGGGTGGCAGCCGTAGGCGCGCAGCGCCGCCCTGGCGCATGCCGCCACCCGGTCCATGACGTCCCCGCCCGCCGACAGGTCGTGCCCGCCGGGGCCCGGTCCGGGGTCTTGGTCAGACAGAGGCGGTGCCGCGCAGGCGGGCGAGGGCCTCGGCGAGGATGGCCTCGCCGTCGGAATCGCTGCGGCGCTCCTTCACGTAGGCGAGGTGTGTCTTGTAGGGCTCAACGCGGGGCGGAGCCGGGGGGCTCTGCTCGTTCTGGCCGGCCGGGTTGCCGCACCGGGGGCACTCCCAGGTCTCGGGTATCGCGGCGTCGGTGGCGAAACTGGGCCGGGTCTCATGCTTGTTGGCGCACCAGAACGACACCCAGACACGGGGCGCGGACTCGCCGCGCTCGGCCTCTCCCATGGGTCCCGCGCCGACCCTGCTGCCGCGAATGGCGTTGCCACTACTCACAGATCACCCCTTGAAGGCCATAGAGCTGTAAACCCAGAACTTCGGTGCGGGAAGACGTACGGGTTAGCGATTGACCAGCACATTGAGAGCAATGATGTCGATGAACCAGAGGGTGCCGAAGAAGATGGTGATCCGGTCCAGGTTCCGCTCGACGACGGAGGAGGAGCCAAGGGTTGAGGTCACTCCACCGCCGAACAGGTCCGACAGGCCGCCGCCCTTGCCCTTGTGCAGCAGGACCAGCAGGACCATCACGACACTCGTGATGACCAGGATAACGGAAAGCCCGATGATCATCTCTGTTATCTATCTCCTGCCGAGGACCTACGCGGCCAGTTCACGATACCGGCAGATCTGAGCGAACTGCCCGGCATCGAGGCTGGCCCCGCCGACGAGGGCGCCGTCAACGTCCGGCTGCGCCATGATGGGCGCAACGTTGTCGGGCTTAACGGACCCGCCATACAGGATACGCACACTGGTGGCCGTCTCGGCGTCATGAATCTCCGAAATCCGCGATCTAATTGCCGACGTCATCTCCTGCGCGTCCGCCGGGCTGGCTACTTCACCCGTCCCGATGGCCCAGACCGGCTCGTAGGCGAGCACCAGCCCGGCCACCGCGGCGGCCGGGATTCCCCGCAGCGATCCGTCGAGTTGACTCATGCAGTGCCCGACGTGATCGCCTGACCGGCGGATTTCGAGGGGCTCGCCGACGCACAGGATCGGCGTCAGCTCGGACCGCAGTGCCGCCTGCACCTTGGCGTTGACCAGTTCGTCGGACTCATGGTGATACTGGCGCCGTTCGGAATGCCCGGCCAGCACGTAGTCGCAGCCCAGCTTGGCCAGCATCGGCCCGGACACGTCACCCGTGTACGCGCCGGAGTCATACGGGGAAAGGTCCTGCGCGCCGTAGGAGATGCGCAGCTTGTCCCCGTCGATGAGCGTCTGCACGCTGCGCAGCGCGGTGAACGGCGGCAGCACCGCCACCTCGACGAAGTCGTAGTCCCGGTCGGTCAGCGTGAACGCGAGCTTCTGCACCAGCGCGATCGCCTCGAGGTGGTTCTCGTACATCTTCCAGTTACCCGCCATCAGCGGCAGCTTGTTCCCGGCCGCGCGGGACCTAGCGTTCACGAACCGTCCTCCAGCGCTGTCAGGCCAGGCAGGGTCTTGCCTTCAAGGTACTCCAGGCTCGCCCCGCCGCCGGTCGAGATGTGCCCGAACGCTCCTTCGTCGAGGCCGAGTGTGCGGATCGCCGCGGCCGAGTCGCCGCCGCCCACCACGGTCAGCCCGTCCACCCGGCTGATCGCCTCCGCCACCGCGCGGGTACCGCCGGAAAAGGCGGGGAACTCGAACACGCCGACCGGGCCGTTCCAGAACACCGTCTTGGCGTCGGCCAGCTTCTCCGCGAACAGGGCGCGGGTCTGCGGGCCCGCATCCACGCCTTCCCGGTCGGCCGGGAAATCTGTCACCGGCACCACGGAATACTCGGCGTCGGGGGCGAAGTGCGTCGCCGCGAGCAGGTCGACGGGCAGCACGAGTTCCACGCCGCGCCGCTTCGCCTCCTCCATCACCGCCTTGACCGCGGGGATCTGATCGGCCTCGAGCACCGAGTTCCCCACCTCGTAGCCCTGCGCGGCAAGGAAGGTGTACCCCATGCCGCCGCCGATGAGGATGCGGTCGGCCAAGCCGAGCAGGTTCCCGATCACGGCGAGTTTGTCGGACGGCTTCTTGCCGCCGAGTACGACCACGAACGGGCGGGCGGGATCAGTGGTGAGCTGGCGCAGCACGGCTACCTCCTCCCGCACCAGGTCACCGGCGGCGTGCGGGAGCAGCGCGGGCAGGTCGTAGACGGAGGCGTGCTTGCGGTGGACGGCGCCGAACGCGTCGTCCACGTACAGCTCGCCGAAACGGGCCAGCCGCTGCGCGAACGCGGCCCGCTCGGCGTCGTCCTTGCTGGTCTCGGCCGGCTCGAAACGCACGTTCTCCAGCACCGCGACGTCCTCGTCGCCCAGGCTGAACGCGGTCTTGGACGCCGACTCGCCGGCCACGTCGGTGGCGAACGCCACCGGCCGGCCGAGCAGCTCGCCCAGCCGCTCGGCCACCGGCCGCAGCGACGGGCCGCCGGCGGCCCGCTCGGCGAACGACCCGCCCTTCGGCCGGCCGAGGTGCGCGATGATGATCACCCGTGCGCCCCGGTCCGACAGCTTGCTGATCACCGGGAGGCTGGCCCGGATCCGGCCGTCATCGGTGATCTCCCCGGTGCCGGTTAGGTCGAGGGGCACGTTCAGGTCCGACCGGAGGAGCACGCGGCGGCCGAGCACCTCGAGGTCGTCGACGGATCGCATTACCGCAGCCGGGAGGCGACGAGAGCGGTCAGGTCGACGAGCCGGCAGGAGTAGCCCCACTCGTTGTCGTACCAGCCGATGACCTTGACCTGGTTGCCGAACGTCATGGTGAGCGAGGCGTCGAAGGTGCACGAGGCGGGCGAGCCGACGATGTCGGAGGACACGATGGCGTCCTCGGTGTAGTACAGGTAGCCCTTGAGCCGCCCGTCGGCGGCGGCCCGGTACGCGGCGTTCACCTCGTCCTTGGTCACCTCGCGGTTCAGCTCGACCACCAGGTCGGTCACCGAGCCGTCGGGCACCGGCACCCGCATGGCCATCCCGTCCAGCTTGCCCTTCAGCTCGGGCAGGACCAGCGCGGTCGCCTTCGCCGCCCCGGTTGTGGTCGGGATGATGTTCACCGCCGCGGCCCGCGCCCGGCGCAGGTCCTTGTGCGGGAAGTCCAGGATGACCTGGTCGTTGGTGTAGGCGTGGATGGTGGTCATCAGGCCCTTGACGATGCCGAAGTTGTCCAGCAGCACCTTGGCCAGGGGCGCCACGCAGTTCGTGGTGCACGACGCGTTGGACAGGATGTGATGCGTGGCGGGGTCGTAGGCGTCGTCGTTGACCCCCATCACGATCGTGATGTCTTCTTCCTTGGCCGGCGCTGAGATGATGACCTTCTTCGCGCCCGCCTCGAGGTGCGCCCGCGCCGCAGGCCCGGTGGTGAAGCGGCCGGTCGACTCGATCACGATGTCCACGCCGAGGTCACGCCACGGCAGCTTGGTCGGCTCGCGCTCGGCCAGGATCTTGATCGTCTTGTCGCCGGCCCGGATGACGTCTCCGGCTACGGATACGCCGACCGGCAGGGTGCCCAGCACGGTGTCGTACTTGAGCAGGTGCGCCATGGTGGCGATGTCGCCGAGATCGTTCGCCGCGACGATCTCGAAGCCGCGGTCGCCGTCCGCGGCGTTGACGGCCCGCCAGAAGTTACGGCCGATGCGGCCGAAACCGTTGATTCCCACGCGAATGGTCACAGTACTAAATCTCCTCGTCGATCCCCGTGATCGCCAGCGCTCAGAGACTATCGGACGCCGCCCCCCGAGGATTACCCGGCGGCCCTACCCATCCCCCCATTTGCGCGTACGGGAGCCTGTCTGGGCCCCTGTGCCGGGCAGGCATGCACAGACTCCTGAGGTCTAGACCTTACCAAGAACACAGGATCATTTCCTGAACGGGCCTGGATGCGTGCGCCCGCACCCGGAAAACAGGCCGCGGGCCGTGTCGATTCCGGCCGCGGGCGTTCGTGTGGTAGGTGAGACGCTGGACCATCTAGGAGGGAAGAATGAGGCAGTACCTGCTCGGCGTGTACCACCCCGAGGACAACATCCCCGAGCCCGAGGCCATCCAGCAGATCACGGCGGACGTTGCCGCGCTCAACACGGAGCTCCAGCAGGCCGGTGCGTGGGTCTTCGCCGGGGGCCTGTTCCCGTCCAGTACGGCGACCGTAGTCCGCCTCGAAGGCGGCGACGTGATCACCACGGACGGCCCGTTTGCTGAGGGCAAGGAGCACATCGGCGGCCTATGGGTGATCAAGGCTCCCGATCTCGATGCCGCGCTGGAATGGGGCCGCAAGGCCACCCGCGCGTGCACCGTCCCGATCGAGGTTCGGCCGTTCCAGGAGGAGGCCGAGGACTAGCCGCCGAGGATGGCCGTGCGGCAGTCCCGCAGCCCCCAGTAATGCGCTAGCCTCCCAGCGGGGGCTACGGGAGCATGTCGGCGGTCAGGCAGGCTTCGGTGGTCGGGATGCCCTGATCGGCGGCGCGGCGGTCGGCCATGGCCAGCAGGCGGCGGATGCGGCCCGCGATGGCGTCCTTGGTCAGCGGCGGGTCGGCCAGCTGGCCCAGTTCCTCCAGGCTGGCCTGACGGTGGGCCATCCGCAGCTTGCCCGCCATGGTCAGGTGCTGCGGGGCGTCCGGGCCAAGGATCTCCAGGGCACGCTCCACGCGCGCTCCGGCGGCCACCGCGGCCCGGGCGCTGCGGCGCAGGTTGGCGTCATCGAAGTTGGCCAGCCGGTTCGCCGTGGCCCGGACCTCACGGCGCATCCGGCGCTCCTCCCAGGCCAGGACGGCCTGGTGGGCCCCGAGCCGGGTCAGCATGGCAGCGATCGCCTCACCGTCCCTGATCACCACGCGGTCCACGCCGCGCACGTCGCGCGCCTTGGCGTGCACTTTCAGCCGCCGGGCGGCGCCGACCAGGGCGAGTGCCGCCTCGGACCCTGGGCAGGTGATCTCGAGGGCCATCGACCGGCCGGGTTCGGTCAGTGAGCCGTGGGCCAGGAAGGCGCCGCGCCAGGCCGCCTCGCAGTCGCAGGTGGCGCCCGACACCACCTGCCTGGGCAGGCCGCGCACCGGGCGGCCGTAGCTGTCGATCAGCCCGGCCTGGCGGGCCAGGATCTCGCCGGACTGGCCCTTGTCCACCCGGACCAGGTACCGGTTGCCCTTGCGCAGGCCGCTCGGCGCGAGCACCAGGAACTCGGCCGGATGCCCGAACACCTCGGAGATGCTGGCCCGCAGCCGCCGGGCGGCCGCGCCGGTGTCCAGTTCGGCCTCGATCACCACCCGGCCCTCGGCCAGGTGCAGTCCGCCGGCGAATCTGAGCAGCGTGGAGACCTCGGCCTTCCGGCAGCACGGCTTGATCACCGGTACCCGGCTGAGCTCGTCCTTCACCACGCCGGTCATCGCCATTGGCGTCACTCCCCTGTGTTGACCCGGGCGGACGCTCCCCCGGAACCCCCCGACTCTGAGGGGAACCCTTCCCCCGGCTAGACCCCCCTGCGAAAATCTGCGCGTAAGCCCCGGCCAGGAGCTTAGGGTCATGGCGGGGCGTGCCGTCGGCGGCGGCCACGTCGGCCACCACCAGCCGGGCTCCGAGCATGCTCGCTGCCTTCTCCAGGTCGGCCAGGCTACCGGTTCCCGCGGCTTTGGTGTCCGCGAGGACTACATCCACAGTAAGGGCCGGCGCGTGGCCGGCGAGGACTTCCAGGTGCTTGGGCGGCGAAAAGCCCGCGGTCTCCCCCGGTTGCGGCACGAGGTTAAGTACCACCATCCGCCTCGCGGTGGTGACGCGCAGCGCGGCCGCGAGCTCCGGAACCAGCAGGTGCGGCAGCACGCTGGTGAACCACGAGCCGGGGCCGAACACCACCCAGTCGGCGTCGAGGACGGCCCGCACCGCCTCGGGCACGGCGGGCGGGTCGGGCTGGCAGCAGGGTGATCGACCGGACCTGGCCCGGCGTGGTGGCGCACTCTGCTTGTCCCCGGACGGTGGTGACCTCGTCCGGCCGGGCGGGGTCGGCTCCCACCACCTCGGCGACGATGTCCAGCGGTACCGCGGCCATCGGCAGCACCCGGCCGCCGGTGCCGAGCAGCCTGCCCACCCAGTCCAGCCCGGCGACCGTATCGCCGAGCAGGTCCCACAGCGCGACGATCAGCAGGTTTCCGACGGCGTGGCCAGCCAGTTCCTGGTCACCGCCGAACCGGTGCTGCACCACCTTGCTCCAGGTGTTGCCCCATTCGTCGTCCCGGCACAACGCGGCCAGCGCCATCCGCAGGTCCCCGGGAGGCAGGACACCGTAGTCACGGCGCAGCCTGCCGCTTGACCCGCCGTCGTCGGCCACCGTCACGATCGCGGTGAGGTCCTCGGTTACCCGGCGCAGCGCCCCGAGCGAGGCAGCCAGCCCGTGCCCGCCGCCGAGCGCCACCGTCCGCACCCCGGTCAAGCTCACTCCCGCCCCAGGTCGCGGTGCACGACCTGGATGTCCATGCCCCTGGACGCGGCCGGATCCGCGGCCGCCGCGAGGCGGGCGGCGAGCTCGTCGGCGATCGCCACGCTGCGGTGCTTGCCGCCGGTGCAGCCGACCGCGAAGGTCACGAACCGCTTGCCCTTCCCGTTCGTAGCCGGGCAGCACCACGCTCAGCAGCTCCGTGTAATGCCGCAGCATCTCCTCGGCGCCGGGCTGGGCGAGCACGTAGTCCCGCACCGGCGCATCCTGCCCGGTCATCGGGGCGAGCTCGGGGACCCAGTGCGGGTTCGGCAGGAAACGGCAGTCCGCCACCATGTCGGCGTCCACCGGCAGGCCGTACTTGTAGCCGAACGAGATGAGAGACAGGCGCAGGCCAGCCGCGGTCCCGCCGCCGAAGAAGTCCCTGATCCTGGCGCGCAGCTGGTGGACGTTGAGCCGGGACGTATCGAGCACCAGGTCGGCGTCGCCGCGCACCTCGCGCAGCAGCTCGCGTTCGGCTGCGATGCCGTCGGTCACCCGGCCGGTCCCCTGCAGCGGATGCGGCCGCCGCTCGCTGTCGAACCTGCGGACCAGCGTGTCCTCGGCCGCCTCCAGGAACACGATGCGCGCGGCCGCGCCGCGCGCGACCAGCTCGCTGACCGCCGACTTGAGGTCCGTGCTGAACGCGCGGCTGCGGAAGTCGATCACCGCGGCCATCCGCGATACCGCGCCGTTGGTCCTGGCAGCCAGGTCGACCATGGTCGGCAGCAGGCTCGGGGGGAGGTTGTCCACCACGTACCAGCCGAGGTCCTCCAGCGCCTTGGCCGCGGTGGACCGCCCCGCACCGGACAGCCCGGTGATGATCACGATATCGGTCTGATCCTCAGCCGTCCTCATGCTGCTCCTCCCACCGGGGGGGCCGGGGGGTCTGGGGGGAGGGGTTGCCCCCCAGGATCGGGGGGGTCTGGGGGGGTCGTCCCCCCGGCCGACTCAGCCAATACGCGGCGGCGAGCTTGGGGCCGATGCCCGGCACCGCGGCGATCTCCTCGACGCTCGCGGCGCGGAGCTTCCGGACCGAGCCGAAATGCTTGAGCAGCGTGGTGCGCCGGGCCGGACCCAGTCCGGGCACGTCGTCGAGCGCGCTGGCGGTGGCTGCCTTGCCCCGCTTCTGCCGGTGGTAGGCGATGGCGAACCGGTGTGCCTCGTCCCGCACCCGCTGCAGCAGGTACAGCCCCTCGCTGCTGCGCGGCAGGATGACCGGGTACTCCTCGCCCGGCAGCCAGACCTCCTCCAGGCGCTTGGCCAGGCCGCAGACCGCCACGTCGTCGATGCCGAGTTCGGCCAGGGCCCGGGCCGCCGCGGCGGCCTGCAGCGGCCCGCCGTCGACGACGACCAGGTTGGGCGGGTAGGCGAATTTCTTCTGCGCTCCCACCACGTCCCGTTCGGCCGAGAGATCTTGTCTTTCCTCGGCGGCCTCGGGGTCGCCCAGGGTGTCCAGCTCGCCGGTCTTCTCGCGTTCGGCCAGGTACCGGCGGAACCGGCGGAGGATCACCTCATGGATCGCGGCGATGTCGTCGGTGCCGTCCAGGCCCTTGATGGCGAACCTGCGGTACTCGCTCTTGCGGGCCAGGCCGTCCTCGAACACGACCATCGACGCGACCACGTGCGTGCCCTGCAGGTTCGACACGTCGTAGCACTCGATCCGCAGCGGCGCGTCGTCCAGGCCGAGGCCCTCCTGGATCTCGTTCAGCGCCTTGCTGCGCGTGGTCAGGTCGCTGGCCCGGCGGGTCTTGTGCAGGGCGAGCGTCTCGGCCGCGTTGCGGGCCACGACCTCGAGCAGGGCCTTCTTGTCGCCGCGCTGCGGGACCCGCAGGCTGACCGGGCCGCCACGGCGTTCGGCCAGCCACTGGGTCATGGTGGCCGGATCCGGCGGCAGTCCGGGCACCAGGATCTCGCGGGGCATGCCGGCGTTGACCGCCTCGGCGTCGGCCGGCGTGTCGCCGTAGACCTGGCCGAGGAAGTTCTCCACCAGGCCGGCCGTGGTCACCTCTTCAACCTTGTCCAGCACCCAGCCGCGCTGGCCGCGGACCCGGCCGCCGCGCACGTAGAACACCTGGACCGCCGCCTCGAGCTGATCCTCGGCCAGTGCGATCACGTCGGCGTCGGTGCCGTCGCCGAGCACGACCGCCTGCTTCTCGATCGCGCGTTCCAGGGCCCGCAGGTCGTCGCGGAGGCGGGCCGCGCGCTCGAACTCCTCGAGCCTGGCCGCTTCTTTCATCTCGGCCTGGAGGCGGCTCGCGAACCGGGCCGTCTGCCCGGCCATGAAGTCGCAGAAGTCCTCGGCCAGCGCGCGATGATCCTCCGCGCTGATCCGCTTGACGCAAGGCGCGGAGCATTTGCCGATGTAACCGAGCAGGCAGGGCCGGCCGATCTGGCCCGATCGCTTGAACACCCCGGCCGAGCAGGTACGTACCGGGAACACCCGCAGTAGCGTGTCCACCGTGTCGCGGATGGCCCAGGCGTGGCTATACGGGCCGAAGTACTTGGTGCCCTTCCGCTTGGCGCCGCGCATCACCATGACCCGCGGGTACTCCTCGCTCATGGTGACCGCGAGGTAGGGATAGCTCTTGTCGTCCCGGTACCTGATGTTGAACCGGGGGTCGAACTCCTTGATCCAGGAGTACTCGAGCTGGAACGCCTCGACCTCGGTGCCGACCACGGTCCAGTCCACGCCCGCCGCCGTGGTCAGCATGGCCTGGGTGCGCGGGTGCAGGCTGGCGAAGTCGGCGAAATAGGAATTCAGCCGCTGCCGGAGGGATTTCGCCTTCCCGACGTAGATCACCCGGCCGTGCTGATCACGGAACCGGTACACGCCGGGAGAATCGGGAATCGCGCCCGGCGCCGGGCGGTAGCCGTGCGGATCTGCCACGAAGCAACTTTACGCCCCCGGCGGTCTAACATATTCCGCCCCGCGCCGGCCACGATGGCTGTCAGTCCTAACCGCTTCGCCCTCTGGCCGGCGACGATAGCTTCTGTGGGAACCTCCTTTGCCGTGGCCGGACGGCTGTCGGTCCGCTTCCGCTGGGCGATCGTGCTGGCCTGGGTGGCCGGCACGGCCGCGGCCATGGTGCTGCTGCCGTCACTGTCGGACGTGACGCAGAGTGACAACACCTCGTTCCTGCCGTCCAGCGCTCCCAGCGAACAGGCCGCTCAGCTCGCCTCTCCGTTGCAGGGGGCGTCGCTGACCGCGGTCACCGTGGTAGCCGCCCGGTCCGGCGAGCCGCTGACCGGCGCCGACCAGGCGGACATCGCGCGCCTGTCCGGGATGCTCGGGAGGGTGGCCAGGGTGACCTCGGTGCGGGACGCCGGGCAGTCCTCGGACGGCCAGGCCGAGCAGCTCACGGTGCTGGCCGCCCTGGCCCAGTCCGGCGGGCTGGCCACCTCCCAGCAGGCCAGCCTGGTGGCCAGCCTGCGCGAGGTCATCCGGGCCGCGGCGCTGCCGCCCGGACTGGCGGCGCATACCGCGGGTCCCGTGGCGACCCGGGTGGACACCAACGCGACCTCCAGCAAGACCGGCGGCCAGGTCCAGTGGTTCTCGATCATCTTCGTGATCGCCCTGCTCATGGCCGTGTTCCGGTCAGCGCTGGCGCCGCTGATCGCCGTGCTGCCCGCGCTGCTCGTCGTCCTGGTCGCCGAGCGGCTGACGGCCGAGGCGGCGATACACGGGCTGGGCGTGTCCCAGATCGCCTCACTGCTGCTGATCGTGCTCGTGCTCGGCGCGGGCACTGACTACGCGCTGTTCTTGATGTTCCGGGTACGGGAGGAGATGCGGGCCGGGCTGGCCTCGGGGGGGTCTGGGCCCGCCGCCGCAGGCGGCCAGGTCAGCAGCGTCGCCCCCGCGGCAACGCTGCCACGAGGCGATCGTGCTCTCGGTGGCGCGGGTCGGGGAGACCATCACGTTCTCCGCGGGCATCCTCATCGCCGCGCTGCTGTCCCTGGCCACTGCGGCCTTCAGCCTGTACTCAGGCCTGGCCGCCCCACTGGCCATGGCGATCGCGCTGATGCTCATCGCCGGGCTCACCTTGCTCCCCGCCCTGCTGGCGATCTTCGGCCCGGCCGCGTTCTGGCCGTCCTCGGTCCGGCCGGGCGCCGGCCGGCACGGGTGGTGGGGGCGGGCGTGCGCCCGGATCGTCCGCCGCCCGGTGGCGACCCTGGTCGTCGGCCTGGTGGTCTTCGGCGCGCTTGCTGTGGCCTCGGTCGGCTACCTGGCGTCCGGGTTCGGCGGGGCGGCGACCGCCCCGGCGGGCAGCGATTCCGCGCTGGGCAACACGCTGCTGACCGAGCACTTCGCGCAGACGGCCGCTAACCCGACCGTGATCGTGTTCGGCCTGCGGCAGCCGGTGTGGACGGCCGCGGCCGCGGCGGCGGCGGCCGAACGGCAGCTGGCCGCGGACCCGCAGTTCACCGCGGTCTCGGGGCCCTTTGACGCCAACGGGACGCCGCTGACGGCCGCACAGTACGCCTCGCTGCACGCCGCCTACGGGTCGCCGCGCGCGCTGACCGCCGCGAGCGGCGCGCGCGGTCCCGCCGGCGCAGCTGGCGGCCTATCGAGGCCTACCGGGCCAGCGGATCGTACGTGAGCGCGGACGGGTACACGATCTCGTTCGCGACCTCGCTGGCGGCGGGGAGCCCGGCCAGCACGGCGGCGGAGGAGGCGGTGCCCGCGATCCGCGCCGCCGCCTCCCGCGCGGCGCAGGTAGCCGGGGCCTCGGCGTCCGGCGTCACCGGGCAGGCCGCGTTCACCTACGACGTCGCCCAGCTGTCCGACAGCGACCTGCGCACCGTGATCCCGATCGCCATCGCGATCATCGCGGTGCTGCTCGCGGTGGTGATGCGCAGCCTGGTGGCGCCGCTGTACCTGATCGTCTCGGTGGTGCTGTCCTACTTCTCGGCCCTCGGGCTGACCGTGCTGGTGTTCGTCAAGGCCGCCGGGCAGCCGGGACTGACCTTCATCCTGCCGTTCTTGCTGTTCATGTTCCTGCTGGCGCTCGGCGAGGACTACAACATCCTGGTCATGACCCGGATCAGGGAGGAGGCGCACCGGCTGCCGCTGCCCGAGGCGGTCAGCCGGGCGCTCAACGTCACCGGCACCACGGTCACCTCGGCCGGGCTGGTGCTGGCGGGGACGTTCGGCGTGCTGGCCATCGTGGGCTCCGGCAGCGCGGGTCAGCAGAACGTCCGGACGATCGTGGACGTCGGCGTCGGCCTCGCGCTGGGCGTGCTGATGGATACCTTCCTGGTCAGGACGCTGCTGGTGCCGTCGGCGGCGGTGCTGATCGGGCGGTGGAACTGGTGGCCGTCCGAGCTGTGCTCTGTTTCCCCGGGGGGCGAACCCGGTAAACCCCCCGGATCCCGCCGCGCACGGGGGGCTGCCCGCCCCCGTATCCCCCGCGGGACTCCTCTCCAACGCCTAAGTTATTACTTAAGATGTGCGGCTGCCTCAATGAAAACCGGCTCAGTGGAGCGCCGCGATTATGAGCACCGCCGCGATCACCGCGAACAGCACGGCCACAGACGTGTGATGCGATCGTGCCGTTTTCAGGGCCGGGATCCTGCCCTTGGCCTGTGCCTTGATCTGGCGCAGATCCTGCCATGACCGGTGCATAAGCTTCCAGTGCCAGCCTGCGGCTACGCCGAAGACGGCAATCAGGACAGCGACGGCGGCCACGCCGCTACCGTACGATGCTCCCGGGCTCGCCGATGGCGCACATGACGCACCCGAAGCTGCTCATATGGACCTTTCGGTGAAATCTGCAGCGGGGGGGTATACCGGTCGGGTGAGACGGCTGAGCGAGGTGGCGCCGGGGGTGCTGGTCGCGACCAGCTCGTTCGAGCTGACCACGACGACCGTGGTCGTCGGCTCGGGCGGCTGCCTGCTCATCGATCCCGCGGTGACGGTGGCCGAGCTGGCCCGGCTGGCGGCGGACCTCCGCGAGCTGGGCCTGCGGCCGACGGCGGCCTGGTCGACCCATCCGCACTGGGATCATGTGCTGTGGTCGCGGGAACTGGGGGGCGCGCCCCGGTATGCGACGCCCGCCGCGGTGGCCGTGGCCGAGACCAGGCAGGCGGAGCTGGCCCGCGAGGCGCAGCGGTCGGCGCCGGGCCACGACTTCTCCCTGCTCGGCCGGCTCACGCCGCTGCCGGGAATGAACAGTGCGGCCGCGGTTCCGTGGGACGGGCCGGAGGCGCGCCTGATCGTGCACGACGGGCACGCGCCCGGTCACGGCGCGGTGTTCCTGCCCGGCACCGGCGTCCTCGTGGCCGGGGACATGTGCTCCGACGTGGAGATCCCGCTGCTCGACCTGGCCGCGCCGGACCCGCTGGGCGGCTACCGCGCCGGGCTGGAGCGGCTGGCCGCGGTGCCCGGCGTGCGCCACGTCGTGCCGGGGCACGGGCACGCCGGGGACGCCGATGAGTTCCGCAGCCGTCTTTCGGCCGACGCCGCGTACCTGGATGGGCTGGCGCTGGGGAAGCCGTTCGCTGACCCGCGGCTGACCCGGCCGGGGTGGCTCCGGGATACGCACGACGAGCAGCTGCGTTATTTCTCATGACCGGCCGCACGCGCGCTGGCCGTTCGGTATCAAAGATTTCAGCCGCACGGGCCGTGGCGTATGCCTCAGGACAGGTGGACGTAGTTGAAGTCGAATGGCTTGCCGTTGATGCCGTTGCGGGGCGGGGCGATCCAGGCCGCGATCCTGCCCCGCTCGTACACGGGTCGCATCAGCGAGCGGACGTGGGTCTTGTCGACCGCGGTGGGCAGCCACTCACCCTGGCGGCGCTCCCACTCCGCGGCGGTCAGCTGCTGCCCGTCCGGGGTGGCCTCGATCCCGGTGAACGCGCCGACCCGGCGGTTGAACGCGATGTGCGGCAGCTTGAGGCGCTGCGGCAGCCCGCCGTCGGCCAGGACCTTGTTCCAGCGGTTGACGCCGCCGCGGCAGTCGCTGATGTACTGCCGCCGCAGGTCGGTGTTGAGCCCGGTCAGCGCGGCGACCTCGAGCTCGCCGATCTCCCCGTCGACCAGCGCGTCGACCATGAACGAGTCGTCGGTGAGCCGGTGATCGTCCGGGCGCCGGTCCTCTGACCAGCGGCCCTTGAGCCCGGCGGTGTAGTAGTTGGCCACGTTGGTGGAGGTCTCGCCGCCGAACAGATCCAGCGACACCGAGTAGTGGAAGTTCAGGTACTTCTGGATCACCGGCAGCGGGATGACGCCGAGGGCGGCCACGTCGTCGGTGTCGTTCTCGACCATGACCTGCGCGGTCCGCTCCACCACCCGGTCCACGCCGGTGGTGCCGACCATCATGTGGTGGGCCTCTTCCTTGAGCATGAACTCACAGGTGCGGCTCAGCGGATCGAAGGCGCTTTCCTTGAGCGTGCCGAGCTGGTACTTGCCGTCCCGGTCGGTGAAGTAGGTGAACATGAAGAAGCTGAGCCAGTCCGGGGTCTCCTCGTTGAACGCGCCCAGGATCCGCGGCGCATCAGAGCTGCCGGAGTTGCGGCGCAGCAGCTCGGCCGCCTCCTCGCGGCCCTCCCGGCCGAAGTAGGCGTGCAGCAGGTACACCATGGCCCACAGGTGCCGGCCCTCCTCCACGTTGACCTGGAACAGGTTGCGCAGGTCATACAGGCTGGGGGCGGTGGCGCCCAGGTTGCGCTGCTGCTCCACGCTGGCCGGCTCGGTGTCGCCCTGGATCACGATCAGCCGCAGCAGGTCCGCGCGGTACTCCCCCGGCACCTTCTGCCAGGCCGGCTCGCCCTTGTGCTGGCCGAACCCGATCCGGCGGTCCGGGTCCTGCTCGGCCAGGAAGATGCCCCACCGGTAGTCCAGCATCGGGACATGCCCGAACTGCGCCCAGCCGTCGCGGCCGACGTTCACCGCGGTCCGCAGGTAGACGTCCTGCGTGGGCAGGGACGGCCCCATCGTCTGCCACCAGTCCAGGAAGTTGGGCTGCCAGGACTCCAGCGCACGCTGCAGCCGCCGGTCTTCGTGCAGGCTGACGTTGTTCGGGATCTTCTCGGTGTAATCGGCGGGGGATGTGTGATTTTGCGCTGGCACGCTCATACTCGCTTCCGGTCGAAGACAGCCCGCTGCCCGGTGCCGAACCGGCGCAGCGCGCCCTCCGGTCCCGTCGCGTTGGGCCGGTTGAAAATCCAGTTCTGCCAGGCGGTCAGCCGGCCGAAGATCTTGGTCTCCATCGTTTCAGGCCCGGCGAACCGGTAGTTGGCCTCCAGGCCGGACAGCGCGTCCGGGCTGAAGCTGGCCCGCTCCTCGACCGCGATCCGGATCTCGTCGTCCCAGTCGATATCGTCGGGCGCGAAGGTGACGAGGCCCATTTGCTCAG
This sequence comes from uncultured Actinomycetes bacterium, assembly GCA_963801155.1. GTDB lineage: Bacteria > Actinomycetota > Actinomycetes > Streptosporangiales > Streptosporangiaceae > Palsa-504. The sequence goes on along the minus strand of CAWDEB010000026.1, from coordinate 108,568 downwards.
CCTCCTCGGCCGTCAGCGGTTCCCCGACGTGTTTCTCGACTTCGGCCAGGCCCTTGCCGTCGCCGAGGTAGCGGGTCTGCAGCCGGGTCAGGCCGTTACCCATCGGCAGCGGCCCGAGGTTCATCGGGCCCACGGTGACCGTGGCAGGTTCAGCGTCGGGGCCTAGGTCCTCGAAGACGCCGGCCAGCTGGTAGGAGCGGTCCGCGGCCAGGGCCAGCTCCAGCAGGGACCCGGCGAAGCAGCTGCCCGGCTCGATCAGCGCGAGGAGGCTGCGGCTGGTCACGTCGAGGCGCTTGAGGGTCCGCTTGAGATAGTGGATGATCTCGTTGGCCAGCCAGTCATCGGCATGGTCGAGCAGCAGCCGGTCGTAGGCGAGCACTTCCGCCGGATCGCCCCGCGTGCGCAAGACCCAGGTACCGAGCTCGAGCTCGTTGGTGCGCAGGTCCAGGATCAGGTCGTCGAGCTCCCTGGTCAGGGCCAGCGTCCAGAAATCGGCCCCCTGCTCGTGCATCTGCCCGATGCTCGGCGGCGCCTTCGTCTCCGGGGCGCTGGCGGTAATTTCCACGACGCCCCGGTCGCGGTCGAGCCGGGCGGTCACGTGGCGGTAGGTGATCTCCGTATCCGTGCGGGTCTTCGGGAGCGGGCTCAGCTCGATTCCCTCGGCGTCCGCGGGCCGGGTGGAGCGCCCGGCCAGCTCGGCGGCCCGCTCGGCGACCTTCTGCGGCCAGGCGGCCCGCGGCACGGCTTCGTCCACCAGCCTCCACTGCACGGCCTTGCTGCCCCCGATGCCCTCGGACTTGGTGGCGAAGTAGTCGGCCAGGTCACGGCGGACGTGCCGCTTGTCGGTGACCCGGGTCAGCCCGCCGGTGCCCGGCAGCACGCCGAGCAGCGGCAGTTCGGGCAGCGCGACGGCCGAGGACCGGTCGTCGATGAGCATGATGTGATCGCAGGCCAGGGCGAGCTCGTACCCGCCGCCGGAGGCAGTGCCGTTGCACGCCGCCAGGTACGTCTGCCCGGAGTTCTCGCTGGCGTCCTCGATGCCGTTGCGGGTCTCGTTGGTGAACTTGCAGAAGTTCACCTTCCACGCGTGCGGGGCGGCGGCCAGCATGCGGATGTTGGCCCCGGCGCAGAAGACCTTCTCCTTGCCGCTGGTCACGATCACGGCCCGGACTTCGGGGTGCTCGAATCGCAGCCGCTGCACCGCGTCGTAGAGCTCGATGTCGACCCCGAGGTCGTAGGAGTTCAGCTTCAGCTCATAGCCCGGGACGATCCCGCCCTGCTCGTCCACGTCCATGGTCAGCGTCGCGACCGGGCCTTCGGTGGCCAGCCGCCAGTGCCGGTAGCGCTCCGGGGCGGTACGGAACTCGACCCTTGACTGGTCAGGCATGAGCGGCTTCCTTTTCCGACTGGTGCGGCCGGGCCCGGTTTGTCCGTACCCGTTTGCGAGTACCCGTTAGTCCGTACCCGCCTCCCGGCCGCTCGACGCGAGGTCATGCCTGCCAGTCATTCAACAAGAAATTTTCTATCCGACATTTATTTGTAGCATTTATGCCCGTCCCGGCGCAAGCCCGCGCGGGCGGCCTTCAGGCCGCTCCAGCGGGCGGGCAGCAGCTCACGCCCCGGCTGTGAGCGCCGACGTTTGGGGCACGTGGCACACGGCCCCGCCCGCAAATGGGTCTTTGAAATCTGATATCAAAATGATAAGCTCATGCTACCTGGATAAGCGACGGAGGAAGACATGGGCGAACCAGCGATCGCAGTGACGGGGCTGCGCAAGAGTTTCGGCCCGAAGGAGGCGGTGGCGGGCATCGATCTGGAGATCGCGGCCGGGTCCCTCGCCGGGCTGGTCGGGCCGAACGGGGCAGGGAAGACCACGTCCCTGTCGATGATGACCGGGCTGCTGCGGCCGGACGGCGGCCGGGTCCTGATCAACGCGATGGACCTGTGGGCCGACCCGCCCGCCGCCAAGGCGGTCATCGGGGTAGTGCCGGCCGAGGCCAGGCTGTTCGAGCGGCTGAGCGGTGAGGAGCTGCTGGAATACGCCGGGCGGCTCCGCGGCCTGCCGACAGGCGAGGTCCGCTCCCGCGCGGCGCAGCTGCTGGGCGTGCTCGACCTGACCGCGGACGCCAAGCGCCTGGTCGCGGACTACTCGACCGGCATGCGCAAGAAGGCCATGCTCGGCTGCGCGCTGATCCACAACCCCCCGGTGCTGTTCCTGGACGAGCCGCTCGAAGGCGTCGACCCGATCTCCGCCGACGTCATCCGCCGACTGCTGACCCGGTTCGTCGGCTCCGGGTCGACCGTGCTGTTCTCCAGCCACGTGATGGAGCTGGTCGAGCAGGTCTGCAACCACGTCTCCATCATCGACAAGGGCCGGATCGTGGCCACCGGCACCACCGAACAGATCCGGGGCGGCAAGACGCTGCAGCAGGCGTTCATCGACCTGGTCGGTTCGAGGGCAAACGACGAGGAGGTGCTGTCATGGCTCGGCTCCTCGTCCAGCTGAAGCTGCGCCTGCTGCGCAACGCGCTGCGCGCGTCGACCGGGGCCCAGGTCGCCTTCGTGCTCAGCACGGTCTTCGCGGCGGTAGTAGCGGGCGGCGTCTTCTACCTCCTGGCCACACTGCGCGGCAGTGGCATCGCGGCGGCGGACCTGACCACGGTGATCTTCACTATGTTTGGGCTCGCGTGGCTGATCCTGCCGCTCGTCGTCTTCGGCCTCGACAGTACCCTGGACCCCGCCACGCTGGCCCTCTACCCGCTCCGCATCCGCCCGCTCGCGGTGGGGTTGCTGGCCGCCTCGGCCACGGGCGCCTGGCCGGCGGCCACTCTGCTCGGCCTGCTCGGGGTGACCATCGGGCTGGCCCGCGGCGCGCTCGGCGTGCTCGTCGCGCTGCTCGCGGTGGTGCTGCAGGTACTGTTCTGCATCACGCTGGCCCGGTTCGTGACCACCGGGCTGGCCGGGATGCTGCGCTCGCGCCGCGGCAAGGACTTCGCGGCCCTGCTGATCATCCCGATCTTCGCGGCGTACGAGGGCTTCATCCAGATCGTGCCGAAGCTGGCCTCCGAGGGCGCGCTGACCGCGGCGAGCTTCGGGGGCGTGGACCGGTGGCTGCGCTGGACACCGCCGGGCCTGGCCGTGCACGCGATCTGGGACGCCTCCACGGGGCACCCCGGAACCGCGTTCCTGCGCCTGGCGCTGCTGGCCGGCATCATCGTGGTGCTCGGCGTGGCGTGGATCCGGTCGCTGGGCCGTGCCCTGGTGACGACCGATACCTCCACGCAGTCGGCGGTGCGCGGTTCGGCGCTCCCGTTCGCCCGGTACGGCCTGCGCGGGACCGTGGCCGCGCGGTTCTGGCTCTACCAGCGCCGCGAGCCCTTTGCGCTGATCTACTGGGCCATCACCGCAGTCATCATGGCGGTCGTGGCCTTCAGGCTCGTCCTGAGCCCGGATTGGTTTGGTGGCCTGCTCGCCAGCGGGGCCGCCGGGGGCGCGTTCGTCGGCGCCTTCCACAGCAACGCGATCGGGATGTCCGGACCCGGGTTCGGCCTGGAGGCGATGGCGCTGAACGGCCGGCGCGCGCTGCGCGCCTACTTCTCCGGGCAGAACATCGCGCTCGCCGCGATCGCGGTACCGCTGGTCACGGCGGTCTGTTTCGGCCTGGCGGTCGTGGCCAAGCACCCGATGGACGGGTTCCTGGGCATGGCGGTTGGGCTGGCCGGGATCGGCGCGGGCCTGGGCCTGGCCAACCTCTTCACCGTCGCGACGGCCTACCCGGTGGAAAAGCGAGGCGGCACCCCCATACCCAGGGCTACCAGCGGACATAACGGCGAGGCGGTCGGGTCGCAGATCATCACCCTGCTCGGCGTGGGGCTGGCGGTCACGCCGGTGATCCTCGCCGCCGTGTTCACCCAATCGGTTCCGGCGGCGATCCGGCTGCCGGTGCTCGTGCTGGGCGCGGCCGCGTACGGGCTGGCGCTGGCCTGGGGCGGCGTGCGGGGCGCCGCCAACGTCGCCGAGCAGAAGCTGCCGGAACTGGCCCAGATCGCGATCCAGACCGTCTTGTAGGATCCCCCGGCCGCTAGGCCTGGCGGCCGGTCTCCTCTTCGTCGCTCTCGGGCGTTACCGTGCTGTCGGCCGGGTTGTCGCTCTTGAATTCTTCGTAGCTATCGAATTCGCCGTTTCCGGCGCTCTCGTCGATATCCCAGTCGCCGTCGTCGAGCGCCGCGGTCCGGACGCCGGTCGTGTCGTAGGCGTCGGCCCGGGCGACGTGCCACGTCGGGACCTGGATGTCAGTGTCGTCACCCGGCCCGGGTCCAGCAGCCCCGGCGCTGACCAGGACGGCTGGCTCGCGCGGGGTGAAGAGCATCCACGCGCAGGAGACCACCAGCACCACGACGAACACGCAGTAGATCCAGAACGCCGGGGTCAGGCCGGCGCTGATGGTCAGCCCGAGCTGGGAGGCCTGCGTGGGCGTGAACCCGAACTGGGCCGGCGAGGTCGCCTCGCCGACCTGGACGAGCGCCGAGATGGCCTGGGCCGCCATCGGGATGATGGCCCCGGCGAGCAGGACCGCACCGTGCCGGACGGGGCGCCACAGGGCGGCGGCGATGACCACCGCAGCCAGCGCCACCATCACGATCACGTTCCCGGCGATCACCGGCCCCGGTTCGGCGAAGGCGTTGCCCAACGTGATGGTCTGCGTCTGCCCGGCCGCGGTGTGCAGCGCGAAGCTGTCCCAGGAGGGAGCGAACGCGGCGGCCGCACCGAGCCCGGCCAGGACCAGCAGGATGGCGGGGCCGAGCGCCGCGCCCCGCGGCCGGCCCAGCGTGACCAGGCGCCCGCTCGCAGCGGCCGGGCCGGCCGCAGGGACCGGGTCCGCCGTGCGGCCCGGCCGGATCAGGAAGGCTACCGCGGATCCCGCGGCGCAGACGAGCCAGCCGAGGAAGCTGAGCAGCAGGCCCACGCCAGCCAGGTGGGCGCCCCCGGCGATCACAGTCCCCGCGTCCGCCAGGAACAGGCCGAACGTCACGATGCTCAGCCCGGTCGCCAGCAGCGCGCCGATCCGCAGGCGGCTGCCGCCGAGCGCGATGAGCACGGCACCCGCGGTCCAGGTGGCCAGGTAGATCACGTGGGCGACCAGGTTGTCCGGCTGCGCGGCCAGGCTCGTCCCGTCCAGGTATTCCGGGAACAGCCCGGCCACCCCCAGGACCACACCGACGCCGAGCAGCAGCGTAGCCACGACGGCGCCGCGGCCAGCGCCGATCGCCGGGAGGAAGCCCGCACCGGTACGCTCGCCGGACCGGGTTGCGTTCCGGCCTGCCGGGGTGATCCCGTCAGGCCCTTCGAGAGCCGTGAAGCGAGCCCACGCGGCGGACCAGCCCTCCTGGGTTTCCGGCCACCACTCCAGCGGCTGCGACCGAGACCCGTTCACGGTCCAGATCCCGAAATAGTCGCGCCCCCGGCCCATCTCATACGTCGCGCCCCGGTACGCGATGGTCACCTTGTCCAACACGGCCCAAACCCTTTCCTGCTGCTGCGTCAGCACACCCGTCATAGATCCCTGCATCAGAACCTAGGCAGCTGCCCTGGAAGTTCGCTGAACAGCCTCTCAGGCGTTCCTGACTCTTGGTCCAGGGCCGCCCTGCGAACGAAACCCCCGGTCTCACCACACCCTAGCGGGGGAACCTGCCCGCGAGAGCTGAGCCAGGCGTGCTGGACTAGAGTGCATGGACGTTCTCGTGCTCGGAGGGACGGCGTGGCTGGGCCGCGAGGTGGCCCAGCAGGCGATTGGGCGCGGCCATTCGGTGACCTGCCTGGCCCGCGGCGAAAGCGGGCCGGTCGCCGACGGCTCGATCCTGGTCGCCGCGGACCGGCGCGAGGACGGGGCCTACGACCGGGTCCGCAACGGTGACTGGGACGCGGTGGTCGAGGTTTCGTGGCAGCCCGGGCTGGTCCGCGGTGCCCTGGCGGCGCTGGGCGAAAGGGCCGCGCACTGGTCCTACGTCTCGTCCGGAAGCGTCTACGCCTCGAACGCCGACCCCGGGGCGGACGAGACCACGCCGCTGCTGCCCGCTACCGACCTGGACGAAGCGGACATCGAGAAATACGGCGAGGCCAAGGTCGCGTGCGAGCAGAGTACGGCCTCGGTGGTGAATGACCGGCTGCTGATCGCGCGAGCGGGCCTGATCGGCGGACCCGGCGACCACAGCGGGCGATCCGGGTACTGGGTCGCGCGGGCCGCCCGTGACCCGCGCGGCCCGATGCTCGTCCCGGCTCCCTCCGATGCGCCGACGCAGGTGATCGACGCGCGCGATCTCGCCGCGTGGCTCCTGGATGCCGCGACGGCCGGGACCACGGGGACCTATGACGCGGTCGGCCCCGTGGTGCCGTTCGGTGAGTGGATCGAGCAGGCCAGGGCGGTCGGCGGGCACACCGGGCCGGTGATCGAGGCCGACCCGGCGTGGCTGGTCGCCCAGGGCGTCGAGCAGTGGATGGGGCCCGAGTCGCTGCCCATGTGGGTGTGCGAGCCGGGCTGGGAGGGCTTCGCGGCCCGCAGCGGCCGGGCCGCGCGAGCCGCTGGGCTACGGCACCGCCCCCGCCGTGACCTGCTCGCTGACGTGCTGGCCTGGGAACGGGAACAGGGCCTGGACCGCCCGCGCCGCGCGGGGCTGAGCGCCGGACGCGAGCGCGAACTGCTCGCGGCGCACGCCCGGGCCCCGCAGTAGCGCCGCCGGTCAGCATCGGTTGACGGCCTCCTAGCTTGACCCGGCCGGCCCCCGGCAGCGCCAACCGGATCATCCGGCCCGTCGATCGGCATCAGGCGCGAGGTCACTGCGCTGGTCCGGGATAATGATCGCGGCGAGGAACCCGGCGACCAGCGACCGTGAGCGCCATCGCGATAACCTGGGCTTGCCGTGGGCCTGGATCACCCGGCGAGCGCGCCGACGGGGATCTGCCCGCGCACGCCGACCTCGACCTGCTGGTCGATATCGCTTACGGCGTGCTGTGGTACCGCTAAATCGTGTAGATGAGGCGAACGTGGGTAAAAGCGGAGGCCAACAGAGACACCGGAGGCCAGTGGATGCTCGTGTCGTTCGGGCACGGAAGCGCTCCAGCCGAGCGGATGATCAGCCTGCTGCGTGACGCCGGGGTATCCGTGCTCATCGACGTCAGGACCGTCCCGGGCAGCCGCCGTCATCCGCACGTGACCCGGGCCGAGCTCCAGCGCTGGCTGCCGGAGGCCGGCATCAGCTACCGCTGGGACAAGCGGCTCGGTGGTTTGCGCACCCCGGAGCCGGCGTCGCCGGACGTGGCATTCGCCGTGAATACGCTCCGCGGCTACGCCGGGCACATGCGGACGCCGGCCTTCCTGGCCGCGGCGGATCAGCTGCTCGCCCTGGCCAGCGCGCGGGGCACGGCGGTGATGTGCGCCGAGAGCCTGTGGTGGCGCTGTCACCGGCGGATGCTGGCCGATTTCGTCACCGCGGTGCGCGGCGTGCCGGTCCGCCACCTCATGCATGACGGCCGGCTGGAGGAGCACCGCCTCTCCCCCGGCCTGCGGCTGCGGGATGACGGCCTGCTCGTCTACGACGGCGGCCAGCCGACACTCCTCTAGTGGCCCAGGTCCGCGTCGTACCAGGGACCGACGCGGACGGGTGGACGTCAGGCCGGATCCAGGTAGACGGCGAATCCGCTGGTCTGCCAGACTTCGCCGCCGGGGGTGACCGCGAACGCCTCGTAGCCGTCCAGGCTCTCCACCCAGTCCCGGGCGGCGGCTCCCATGGCGAAGGCCGCGGTGGCGTAGGCGTCGGTGGCGGCCAGCCTGGAACCGACCACGGTGATGCTGGCCAGGCCGGTGGCCGGCTGGCCGGTGTGCGGGTCGACGATGTGGGGGCCGCGCTCGGCGACACCGGAGGTGGCGACCGCGAAATCCCGCCCGGAGACCACCAGCGCGAGCGAGCCGGGCCGCAGCGGGTCGGCGATGCCCACCCGCCACGGCTGGCCGGGACCGTGGTCGCCGACACACTGGATGTCGCCGCCGCCGTTGACGCTGTGCTCGTCCGAGCCCTCGGCGGTCAGCATCGCCGCGGCCCGCTCGATGGCCCAGCCCTTCACGTAGCCGGACGGATCGAACCGGCCGCCGGGCCGGGTGGTGAAGTACCCGCCGCTGCACGCGGCGGCTTCGGCGCAGGCGGCCAGGACCTCGGCCAGCTCGGGCGCGCACTCGGCCAGCGTGAGCGCTCCCCGGCCGAACCGGCTCACGTCGCTGTCCTCCCGGTACGGCGAGAACGTGGCGTCGACCCAGTGCAGCCAGCGGACCGCGCGGCCCACGACCTGGCCGGCCCAGTCCGGCGCGTCAAAGGACACCACGGTCCCCATCACCTGCTCGGCGTGCCGGAGTCGCCGGGTCCGTCCGGCTCGGGCCGCGGGGTCCGCGGTCATCGCCGGTCAGAGGCCTGGTCGACCGCGCTCTGCAGCGAGGCGATGTAGCCTGCGCTGGTGTAGCTGGCCCCGGACACCGCGTCGATCTTCGCGCTCTGCGCGGCCAGCGTCTCGCTGATCAGGCGCGGGAAGGCGAACTCGCCGATCTGGATGTCGTGGATGGTGTTGGTCGGCTGCTCCAGGACCGCCACCTTGACGATCTTGCTGTTCTTCACGACCAGCTGGATCTGCACCGGGCCGTACACGGTGTTGGCCACCTTGCCGGTGACCGTGGTCTCCCCCGTGGTCAGGGTGCCGGCCACGCTCCGGAACTCCCCGGGTATCGTCGTCGCGGACGACGACGACGAGGACGACATGGTTGAGCCGCCGCCCGTTCCGGTGGTCGCCGCGACCGGCATGGTCGGGTCGTGCGACTTGAACGACAGCAGGGCCACCAGGCCGGCTATGGTGCCGGTCACGGCGAGGATCACCCGGCGCATGACGCGGATCGTCTCCCCTCAGAACTCGAACGACTCGAAGTGGATCTGCCGCCGCGGGACCCCGGCGCCGCGCAGCGCCTCGAACGCGGCCGAGATCATCCCGGACGGCCCGCACACGTAGACCTCCTGCTGATCCAGCCCGGGCACGAGCGAATGCAGCATCCTGGGCGACAGCGGATCGCCGCCGATCTCCGCCCGCGACCCGACCAGGTAGTACACCTTCGCCCCGCGCGCGGCCGCGATCGAGTCGAGCTCGTCCCGGAACACGATGTCCCGCTCGCTGCTCGCGCGGTAGATCAGGGTGACCGGCCCGGGCAGCGTGGAGAACATGGCCCGCAGCGGGGTGATGCCCACTCCGCCGGCCAGCAGCACCACTCCGCGGTCCGAGCGCCCGGCCGTGAACGCGCCGTACGGTCCCTCGGCGATCACCCGCGTGCCCGGCCGCAGCTGGGACAGGGCCCGGCTGTGGTCACCGATGTCCTTCACCGTAATCCGCAGGACATCGGTGCCCGGCGCGGCGGACAGCGAGTACGGGTGCGACGACCACCACAGCGACCTGGTCAGGAAGCGCCAGCGGAAGAACTGCCCGGGCTCGGCGGCGAGCTCGTCGAGGTGCGAGCCGCCTATGTAGACCGAGATCACGCCGGGCCCCTCCGGTTTCACCCCGATGACCGCGAACTTGTGCCGGGCGAAAGCGCGCAGCGGGACCGCGACCCGGTACCACAGCACCAGGACCGCCACGGTCAGGTACATCGCCGACCACCAGAACCGCGCGGCCAGGTTGCTGATGAACGACGCGCCGACCGCGAACTGGTGGCTGAAGGCCAGCGCGATGGCCAGGTAGGTGTACAGATGCACGTAGTACCAGGTCTCGTAGCGCACCCGCCGCCGCGCGGCGCGCATCGAGATGATGCCCACGCCGAGCAGCAGGAACCCGGCCACCGTGGCCATCAGCACATCCGGATACTGGGTGAGCAGCGTGGCCGTCTCGCTGGTCAAGCTGGTGTGCGCCTCGACCGCGTAGCCCCACAGGATGAGCAGGCCGTGCGCGACCACCAGGCTGACGATGTACCTGCCGCCCATCGCGTGCCATCGGGCCAGCTGATCCGTGCCGATGCCGCGCTCCAGCGGCGGAAGCCTGGCCATCAGGGCGACCAGGACGACGACGCCGTACCCGCAGAGCAAGCCGAGGATCTCGCCCGCTCCGGTCAGCCAGCCGCCGAGCCCGCTGACGGCCGGGGTGCCGTGCCACCACAGCACGACGACGGCGAGCGCGCCGATCCCGATCACGGCCAGGACCGCGCGGGGGCTGACGCGTCCGTGCCCTTTTTGATACGGAACGGGCCCTGGTGTCACCTGCTCCTGCCGTGGCAAGCTCGGCCGGGGTCGGCTCGGGCTTCGCCGTGGCCGGGGGTACGGGTCAGCACCGGCGTCACGAGCCGGGACAGAGCCCCTGGTCAGGCTGGTCACCATACCTCCTGTTGCGCACCGCACCCGCGGCCAAGCCGGGCCTTAGCTGGATCGTATGCTTTGCCGGGCTCCATGGGCTGCCAGGGCTGCATGGTCCCGGTTCCGGCGCCGGCGAAGGCCGGCCCTCTCCCCTCTTATTACGGGTACGTCACGCGATCTTGCACGGTTCACCCGCCGCCGGTAAGCGCTTCGTAATCGGCACGGCTCCGCCGGGTCCTCCTCGTCAACTGAAGTTGACAATCCGCCGGTGTCAACATAAATTGACACTCATGGATAACGCACCCGCCCTGGCTGCCGCCGCTGACAGCTCGGACCCGCGTACCGGGCTCCGGGCCGTCGCCGCGCTGCGCAGGCTGCTGGAGCAGCTCGAGGCGCTCCAGGTGGACAACGCACGGGAGCACGGCTGGTCGTGGCAGGAGATCGCGGAGATCCTCGGCGTGTCGCGGCAGGCCGTCCACAAGAAGCACGCGCGGCGGTCAGACCTCAGCCATCCGGCCCGCCGCCGCGCCCGCGTCCGCTGACCCGAGGGGATACCCGCGATGTTCGAGCGATTCACCGACAAGGCCAGGAAGGTCGTGATCCTGGCCAAGGCCAAGGCCACCGAGCGAGGCGACGACCAGATCCGTCCCGTGCACATGCTCTACGGGCTGGCCGCCACCGATGGCGTGGCGGCCCGGGCCCTGACCGCCCTGGGCGTCGACGCCGCCGCGGTCGAACACGAGATCGAGCGCGGAGCGTCCGCGGGTCCAGGGTCCGAGGCATCCGCAGGCCCGCGGGGTTCACGGGACGAGACGGCCGAGGCCGACGCCGAAGCCCTGGCTGCGATCGGCATCGACCTGGACGAGATCAGGCGCAAAATAGAGGACAGCTTCGGTCCTGGCGCGCTCGAGCGAGTGCCGCTCACCCCCAGGGGCCCGCTCAACTGGACCGGACGACTGCCGCTGAATGACCAGGCGAAACTGTCGCTGGCCCTCGCCCTCAAGGAGGTGCGGGCCCTGCACCACAACTACATCGGCACCGAACATGTGCTGCTGGGCTTGCTGCGCGCGGCCGAGCGTTACCCGCGCGGCGACTTCGCGGCGGTGACGCTCCCCGACCTGGGCCTCGATCAGGCCCGCCTGCGTGCCCAGGTGCTGGACGAACTCCGGCAGCTGCAAGCATGATGGCCGCTGCCTACCCGGGGGACTTACTTTCCAGTAAGGCGTACCTAACCAAATGGGAAGCACATAGTTACTTCACGGAGAGTATCTATATGAATACATATAGTCATAACCTGGCCTAGGGAGACATCACGGATAGGATATGATCAGATGCTCAGAGTAACCGATGTCTGGGAGCGAGCACTCCACACCCCGGCGATGGCTGTCGACATTTCCGGCGACATTTTCCGGCGACATTTCCGGCGACATTTCCGGCGACGCTCCCGGTGAGGTCATCATCATTCGCGCGGGCGGAAGCTACGACGGCAAGCAGGGCATGAGCCTGGCCACCGGCGTGAGCAGCCGGTCGGCGGGCTCCCGGGCCCTGTGCCTGCACCTGGTGACGATCCCGCCCGGCACCCGCGGCGTCCCCCACGTCCATGACGGACACGAGTCGGCCATCTACACCGTCAGCGGCGAGACCGAGGTATGGCACGGCGAAGGTCTGCGCCACCGTGCGGTGGTCAAGGCCGGCGACTTCATGTACGTCCCGCCCGGCACCCCGCACCTGCCGGTTAACCGCAGCGACGTCATGACCGTAGCCGTCGTCGCCCGTACCGACCCTCAGGAGCAGGAGAGCGTCGTCACCCTCAGCCTGCCCCCGCACCTGTCCGACCTGAACGCCTTCCCCGTCGCCAGCCAGTAAACCCACCCCGAGCCAGCTCACGCGGCGGCCGCGGCTGTTCCCTTCCGCTTCCTGCCAGCCCGGTCTCCGCCTCCGCACCGCGCCCGCCCCGCCTCCCGCGTCTGCGCGCGCCGCACCTCCTCCCCAGCGTCCCATCCGGGGGCGCCGGCGGTGCGCGCAGGAGGGGCGGGCGCGTTGCGTTAACTGGCGAAGGCCTCGGGGGGCGGGCAGGCGCAGACCAGGTTCCGGTCGCCGTAGGCCTGATCGATCCGGCGCACCGGCGGCCAGTACTTGGCGCGGCGGTCCACACCCACCGGATACGCTGCCTCCTCCTGCTGGTAGTGATGCTTCCACTCCCCCGCGATGAGCATCTCGGCGGTGTGCGGGGCGTTCTTCAGCGGGTTGTCGTGGGGGTCGTACTCCCCGTCGGCCACCCGCGCGATCTCGGCCCTGATCGCGATCATCGCGTCGCAGAACCGGTCGAGTTCGTCCAGGCTCTCGCTCTCGGTGGGCTCGATCATGAGCGTGCCGGGCACCGGGAACGACATGGTGGGCGCGTGGAACCCGTAGTCGATCAGCCTCTTGGCCACGTCGTCCACGGTGACGCCAGCATCGCGGGTCAGCGGGCGCAGGTCGATGACGCACTCGTGCGCGACCAGGCCGTTCCGGCCGGTGTAGAGCACCGGGTAGTGCGCCCCCAGCCGCCTGGCCACGTAATTGGCGGACAGCACCGCGACTGCGGTGGCCCGGCGGAGCCCGGCCGCGCCCATCATCGCGATGTACGCCCACGAGATGGGCAGAATGCCCGCGGAACCGTAGGGGGCGGCCGCGACCGGGCCGACCTCGCCGCGGCCGGGCAGGAAGTCGGCCAGGTGCGCGCGGACGGCGACCGGTCCCACGCCCGGGCCGCCACCGCCGTGCGGGATGCAGAACGTCTTGTGCAGGTTCAGGTGCGACACGTCGGCGCCGAAGGACGGCAGGGTAGCCACCCCGACCAGCGCGTTGAGATTCGCGCCGTCGATGTACACCTGGCCGCCCGCCTCGTGCACCGCTGCGCAGACCGCGCTCACGTTCTGCTCGTAGACACCCGCCGTGGACGGGTAGGTCAGCATGATCGCGGCCATGTGCCCGCCGTGCGCCTCCAGCCTGGCGCGCAGGTCACCGAGGTCGATGGCGCCGTCATGGCCGCACTTGACCACGACGACGTTCAGCCCGGCCAGCACCGCGCTGGCCGCGTTGGTGCCGTGCGCCGACTCGGGTATCAGGCAGATGTCACGGTGCTGCTCGCCACGGGAGGCGTGGTACGCCCTGATCGCGAGCAGGCCGGCCAGCTCGCCCTGGGAGCCGGCGTTCGGCTGGACGGATACCGCGTCGTAGCCGGTGAGCCTGGCCAGCCGGACCTCGAGGGACTCGATCAGCTCCAGGTACCCGCCGGCCTGCGGGGCCGGGGCGAACGGGTGCATCCCGGCGAACTCCGGCCAGCTGATCGGTTCCATCTCGGCCGCCGCGTTCAGCTTCATCGTGCACGAGCCGAGCGGGATCATCGAGCGGTCCAGGGCGATGTCGAAGTCGGCCAGCCGCCGCAGGTAACGCAGCATCGCGGTCTCGCTGCGGTGGGCGCTGAACACCGGGTGGGTAAGGAACGCCGAGCTGCGCCGCAGGCCGGCCGGCAGCACGTCGGGCTCCGCCTCGGCCAGCTCTACGTCAGCTGGGCGTTCCACCTGGCAGATGGCGGCCACGACCGCCCGCAGCTGCTCGTCGGTGGTGGTCTCGTCGCAGCTGACCTGCAGCGCGCCATCTGACGCCAGGTACAGGTTGTACCCCGCCTCCCGGGCCCGGTCCAGCGCCCTGACCGCTTCGTCGCGCCCGCCCCGGAAGGCAATCCGGATGGTGTCGAAGAAGTCACCACGTTCCGTTCGGTGACCAAAATCGCGCAGGGTGGCGGCGAGGACCGCGGCGCTGCGGTGCGCGCCCCGTGCGATGGCGGCCAGCCCGCCGGGCCCGTGGTAGGCGGCGTACATGGCGGCGGTCACGGCGAGCAGCACCTGCGCCGTGCAGATGTTGCTGGTGGCCTTCTCGCGGCGGATGTGCTGCTCGCGGGTCTGCAGGGCGAGGCGGTAGGCGGGCCGGCCGTCGGCGTCCACCGACACCCCGACCAGCCGGCCGGGCAGTTGGCGCTTGAGCGGGTCGGCGACCGAGATGTAACCGGCGTGCGGGCCGCCGAACCACAACGGCACGCCGAACCGCTGGCTGGAGCCCACCGCGATGTCCGCGCCCATCTCGCCGGGCGGCTTGAGCAGGGTCAGCGCCAGCAGGTCGGCGGCCACGGCGGCCAGCGCGCCGCGGGCGTGGGCCGCCTCGACCAGCGGCGTGAGGTCGCGGATGACACCCGAGGCGCCGGGGAACTGCAGCAGGACGCCGAACAGGCCGTCCTGCCTGGCGATCGCTTCGGCCGTGACCGGCTCGACGACGAGATGGATGCCGAGGGGTTCGGCACGGGAACGCAGCACGGCCAGGGTCTGGGGCAGGCAGTCCGCGTCCGCGAGGAACACGTGTCCCTTTCCTGAAGCCCGGCGGGCCAGCGTCATCGCCTCGGCGGCGGCGGTGGCCTCGTCGAGCAGCGACGCACCGGCCCACGGCAGCGCGGTGAGGTCGGCGATCATGGTCTGGAAGTTCAGCAGCGCCTCGAGCCGGCCCTGGGAGATTTCCGGCTGGTAAGGGGTGTATGCCGTGTACCAGGCGGGGTTCTCCAGCACGTTGCGGCGGATGACGGCCGGCGTGACCGTGCCGTAGTAGCCCAGGCCGATCATCGAGGTCAGGACCTGGTTCCGGCTGGCCATCCGGCGCAGTTCCGCGTGCGCTTGGGTCTCGGTCAGCGGGTCGGGCAAAGTGAGCTGGGTCGGCTCGGTGCCCTCGGGCAGCGCCGCGCGGATGAGTTCGTCGAGCGATGAGTAGCCGAGGCTGGCCAGCATGTGCCGCTGGGCGGCCTCGTCCGGCCCGATGTGGCGTGCGGCGAAATCAGTCACTGGAGAGCCTCCCCGGGCGAGCGCGATCGCTGGCTCCCCGTCTGTCACGGCCCAACTCAGGCAGGACCGCTCCAGAGGTGCCTATCCCGGCCGGTTCGTGTGCCTGAGAGGTTCCGGGGATGTTGCCCCTTCGGCGCCCGCGGCGTACGCGGGATCTCTCCCGGCCGGTTTCATCAGCAGTTGAGATCTTACCCGAGCAGGACCAGATCGTGGGACACGACCCGCGGATGCCTAGCTGGGCGGCCGGGCGCCGGTCAGGTTCTCCTCAGCGGCTAGTCGAGGGCGGGAGCCAGGGCGAGTTCCTCGATCCGCTCGGCGAGCCGCAGCGCCGTCGCGGGCCGCTCGGCGGGATTGGCGGCGATGGCCCAGGCGATGACCTCCCGGACGTCGGGGTCCACGCTGGCCGAGATGACGGGCGGATGAGAGATGACACGGCGCACGGCCAGGAGCGGGTCCTCAGTGGACAGCGGTCCGTACAAGCCCTCGCCGGCCACGGCGTAGTGGAGGGTGGCGCCCAGGGAGAACACGTCGCTGGCCCGAGACGGGCGGTCGCCGCGGATCAGGCCCGGGTCGAGGTACCCGATATCTCCTGCCGATCCCATTCTGGTGATGGTGCTACCCGGCCGGAGCACATGGCTGAGACCTAGGTCGGCCAGCTTGGCCCCGCCCGGGTAGAGCAGGACGTTGCCCGGCTTGATGTCGCGGTGAGCGATGCCTGCTTCGTGCAGGGCGTGCGTGGCGCGGGCCGCGTGGGCCATGGCCCGCAGGGCCGTGGCCCGGTTGAGCGGCTCGGCAGGCACGGCCACCGAGCCGTCCGGCAGGTACTCCATCGAGTAGTACACCTCCTCGCCCTGCTGGCCCGCGTCGTACAGGGTGACGAGGTACGGCGAACTGACTGCCGCGAAGGCCGCGAGCTCGCGATGAGCCCACCTGAGCACGTCCTGGCTGCTGCCGCCGCAGAGCACCTTCACCGCCACGAACTCGGCCGCGACCGGCAGTCGCTCGGGCGGGTAGGCGAGGTAGAACACCCCGTGGCTGCCTGCGCCGAGCTGCCGGATGAACTTATAGTCCGCGATGCCGTCGCGTTCGTCGGTCATGGTCATGGCTGCCTTCCTGGCTCCAGCGCGGAGACCGGGGTAGCGATTTCGGGACAAGCCTCGATGTCCTCGCCGCTGCCTGCCCGTACTGTCAGGTAAGGCCACGTCGCTTACTGCTGACGGTGCGAGTCGTACTGGAGTCCGTATTCGCCCCCCAGGCGAATCTGCGTGCCAGCTATCAGGCGAGTCCGTACCCCCGGCTGCAGGCTGGTGGGGTTCCGTTCCTCGGGCAGGAGGATCTGGGTGCCGTTGGCGGAATTGAGGTCGGAGATGAATACCTGCCAGCCGTCGAGTTCCACCCGCGCATGGATCCGGGACACCACTCCGGAGGCATCCATGAGCCGCAGTGGGCGGGCGCGGCCTTCGGCGACCGCGCTGTCCAGGGTGGGCTCCCGGCCGATCACGTAGTCGGCGTCGAGCAGGCACACCGAGCCGTCGCCGAGGACGAGCACGCCGAGCGGGGGGCGCTTGCCCTGCTGGCGTTTCTTGGTCAGCTGGCCAATGCTGATGCCGCAAACGGCGCACTGCCGCGCCTCCGGGTCGTTGAAGTGCCCGTTCTTGCAGTAGACGCCCTCGACCATCGGGGAGGGCATCTCGACCAGGCCCAGATCCTCCGCCTCCGGAGGTTCGGCGCCGAGCGGCAGCGGATCACGCTGAGGCACCTCCCCGCCTGGCTCGGGCGCGGCGAGCGACATCGAGACGAAGTCCGGCGGCACGGCAGCGTCCGGGGGCCCTCCGGCCGGCCCGGGGCCTGGCGGCGGGGCCAGGTACGGGTCGGGCGGGGGGGCGGAGCCAAGTACGGATCCGGCGCGGGCGGCGGAGCGTGGGCGGTATACGGGTCGGGCGCGGGCGCCAGGGCTGTAGGCACGTAGGGGACGGGTTCAGGCGGCGAGACCGGGGACGCGGGCGGTGGCGTCGGCACGGCTGGCTCGATGCGAGTGGCGTGGTACTCCGCGTCAAGCTCCTGAACCTGCTCCGGGTAGGGTTCGGGCGCGGCCTGAGCCTCGGCGGGCACCGGCTCGGGCGCGGCCTGAGCCTCGGCGGGCACCGGCTCGGGCGCGGCCTGAGCCTCGGCGGGCACCGGCTCGGGCACGGCCTGAGCCTCGGCGGGCACCGGCTCGGGCATGGCGGGCGGGGCAGGGGCCAGGTTCGGCCCGAGGTTGTCAGCGAGGGCGGCGGGTGGGTCTTGGTCGGCCGCCCTTGCCGTGATCTCGGCCGACGCGTACAGCAGGGCGACCGCCCGGACCACCCCGTCGGCTAGGCGCAGATAGGGGTCGGTCTCACCGTCGCCGACCACGGACCGCACGCCCGCCCGCACCTTGATCAACGTGGACGGCAAGACGCAACGTAGCCGGCCGTACGGCTCACCGGTGGTCAGCCGCTGCGCTCCGTGGGCGGTGGTGACCTCGGCCCATGCGGTGCCGTAGACCGCGACGGCCGTTCCGTCACCAGCGGGCCCGAAGGCGACGACGGCCGGGCCAGGCTGGTCCGCCGCGGTATCGGCAGCCGCCGCGTTAGCGTCGAACTCGGCCGAGACCAGTTCGGTGAAACGCAGGCCGCTCTGTCCGGCGCGCGCCGAGTCGGTCAGCAGATCCAGCAGCCGGTCCGTGAAGGCCCCGCCCGCGGGATGGATCAGCAGCACCAGGTCTCCCTGCCGGGCCAGCACTCCGTCTCCGTGGATCGGCCACAGGCCTGGCAGTATGCCGTGTTCGGTCAAGCCAGCCTCCCTCCGTGGAAAACGCCACCGGATGAACGGGACCCGCACCGGCCCGTCGACCAGCAGCCATACGCCCAGCTAGACCAGGCTGAGGAAGCCCCTAGCGGTGTCCCTGTGCGGAATTACCCGTCACAACGGCTCGCGAACCCCTCTGATCCAGTGTGACAATCCAGATGGTAGTGCTGGGCGCGCAGTCCGGAAAGGCGTATCACGGCCCGAAGCGGCCATGTCACGCAGTCGTACCTGGCCGTTCGAGCTGATCCTCAGCCGACGAAACCCGTAAACGGCCAATATGCTCGCAGAATCGGCGTCCTCCCAGGTGACGCGGGCCGCGCGCCGTGTCTTCCGCGTTGCATCTGGTCAGCCACCCTCAGCCCGTCCCGGCGCCCAGGAACGCTGCCGGTCAGGAACCGCCTGTTTCCTTCGGCTCCGGGAGGATGTCCATGACCATTGAGTCACCCCTGAACAACGGCGTGCGGCGGACCTGGCGCTCGATCGAGGATGCGGACATCGTGTAGCCGATGAAAAGCAGCAGCGAAATGGCCTGGATGAGGATTCCAGGCCAGTAGGAGTTGAAGCTGGACACGCTCCAGTCATTGAGCCCGTGCAGCACGGCCACCATGGAGATCCCGAGCAGGATGAGCTGCCATCGGCGTCTGGGGTAGTTTATCGCGATCCCGATGAAGAACGCGGCTACCCCGGCCCAGACCGCGTGTTCGAATCCGTCGACGAACACGCGGAAGGCGAAATCGAGGACGCCGGCGTCGGCCTGGGAGACGGCGCTCGCGTTCGCCACCTGCGCGATCGCCATCTCGGTGTACAGTCTCTCCTCCAGGACGCCGAAGGTAAGGCCCGATATCGTCCCGAGGAACATCCACATACGGACATCCAGTTTGGTGGCCCGGAATTTCAGGAGAATGAGCGCGGCCAGCAGGATAGGCAATGCCTTCGTAATCTCCTCGTTGTAGCCAACGGCCAGGGCGGCGAGGAAATTACCGCTGCGCACCGCGTTCACCAGCTGATCGTTGATATTGACGGTCACGGCAAACAGCCATATCGTCACCCAGATAATGATCGCGATCGCGACATAGATCTCCAGCGCGCCTATCCGGCCCGGACGCAGCAAGAGCCAGAAAGCAATGGCCCACAGCGGCGCGACGTAGAGGCTGTACGCAAAACCCGGCACGCTCAGGCTCGAGGATGACGAAAGGAGCGCCAGGAACAGCAGCGGGAGCAGCGCGTACGCGATGACGAGCAGGCGCAGGCCCTGACGCCAGCCGGCGTCCCTCAGCCACGTCTTGACCGGGATCAGGATCTCGAACGCCGTCGCGAGCTCATCTCCCATGCCGGCATGGTGGGCGGCCCGTGGTCCCGCGCCAGCCGCCGCGCTCAAGGCCCAGGGCGGCGGACCATAGCCGCCCGGCGGCCCGAAGCCTCCGGGCGGGGAGGCGGCCGACGGAGCACCAAGGGAAGCGGCCTGGGGAGGGGGCCGGAAAGCGGTTTGCGGAGGGGCCTGGAAGCCCGCCTGCGGATCGGCCGCATCCACGGGCTCAAGACGCACGACCGGTCCCTGGGGGGAAGCCAGCGACAGTTCGATGGGCTTCCTCACGATAACTTGCCTGACTTCCTGACCCTGCTGGAAGGCGCGAGCCTGGCCCAGGTTCTCGAAAAGCCAGCCGGCGGGGCCCCAGGTCAGCTGGGCATGGCGACGTGAGACCGTCGGGTCGCTGATCACGATGCTGCTGTCGGACAGGCGCCCGATAAGGACGGTCTGCCCAGGCTGGAAGGTGTAGCTCCGCCCGTCGAAGGTCACTTGTAGTTCGTTCATACTGCCCCCAAACTCAGGCGGATGGCCAGGAACGCAGCCACCGCGGCGATCACCACCACCACCGCCGCCGCCACCGCAGCAGCCGACGGGACCGGGCGGACAGCCGCTGTTCTTGAGTGGCGGCGGCCTCGCTCACCGGCTTCGTCGTCGGCCCGGGCAGCTGCCGGGCAGTGGCGGTTGTCACCTCGTCTGCCACTGGCTCTTCCGGCGCGGCGTGACGCCAGCCCTTCGCCGACGGCGCGATCAGGAGCGCGATGGTGGTGTCATCGGCGCTGCCGTCCGGGGACGCGCAGCGGCTCGCCCACAACGGCAACTGGCCGCCCAGCCACTCCGGCGGGCGCTCATTGATCATCTCGGCCAGATCGGCGCTGACCGCCTCGGTCCACAGATCGGCCACCTGGGCGTTTCCGTACCCGTCGGTTGCGAGCAGGACGCCGAGCAACGCCGTCGTCCAGGTGTCCACGACCGCGGCGCGGAAGTCGTCCTCCGCGCGCGTTCCGCACAGGCTCGTGGTCTGCCGACCGTCCAGCGACGGGTCGTCGGGCACCGGCAGCAACGGCCGTCCGCCGGGCTGAATGCCCACGATATCCCCGTCGCCGATCTGGACGAGGATGAGCCACCGCCGCCCCGCGATGGCCAGCAGCAGGGTGGATCCGTAAGCGATGAGCGCATCGTCGCCCTTGGCGCGGGCGGCCTCTTCCCGGGCGGTAAAGGGATCGGCGGCAACATCCTCGCGCACGGCATCACGCCATGGCCCGGTGATGGCCGGGACGAGCCTTCGCAGCGCCTCGGATTCGATCTGCCCAGCCGTCTCGAAGTCGTCCAGCCGCGCGGCCAGTTCCCGGGCGGCCTCGCAGGCGACGGCCACCGCGAACCGCGAACCGCGGGCGCTCCGGAAATGGCGGCGGTGACCATGCCCGTCGGCCACGGCCGCGACCAGTACATCCGGGCGGATCTGATGGGCTGCGACCGCATCCTGGTTGGGCAGGCCCGCGGCCTGGTGCGCGGCTCCCAACTGCGAGGCCGTCAGGGCCAGCCACGGGCGCCTCTTCACGCCGTCTCCTGGCATCAACGGATCGCTAATCACGTCGTGGCTTCCTTTCCGAGCTGACCGGCATCAGCCAGCTAGGAAACCCTGTGACGGCGATCGACGCCGGCCGGGGGCCCGTACCGCGGATTCGGCCACGATGGTGCGCGATGCCGCCTGTGCCTCGCCCTGCGCGTCCCACGGCATACTGGTCACTTGATCCCCCTCCAGACGCACGTCCTCGACCCGGGAGCATGCGACAGCAGTCACATTCCCGCCGACCGGTGAGCACCCTCGACCAAAGCACTCGGATCAGCGATGGGAGCATTTAAACAGACCTGCTCGCCACTGTCACCCCCGGACAGACATGGCCGATATGTCCCGAATTCGGCGCTTTCGCGGGGATGGCGCGGGTGAGGCGCGATCGCCGTCTCAGCTGGTGCGGCGGAGGCGGCGCTTGGCCAGATCGTCCTGGCCGACCGCGGACCCGGAGCCGTAGGAGCCATCGGAGCCCCGTGGGTCGACGGCAACGAAACCGTCCTCCGCCCGCACGGCGGGCAGCACCGCCAGGTCACCCTCCACCTCGCGCCAGACCCGGCCGAGCGCGATGCCGAACACACCCTGGCCGCCCTGGAGCAGGTCCACCACCTCGTCCGCCGACGTGCACTCGTAGACGCTGACCCCGTCGCTCATCAGCGTGACCTGGGCCAGGTCCTCGGTGCCGCGATCGCGCAGGTGCTGGACCGCGGCCCGGATCTGCTGCAATGAGATCCCCGTGTCAAGCAGCCGCTTCACGACCTTGAGCACCAGAATGTCGCGGAAACCGTACAGGCGCTGGGAGCCGGAACCGTGAGCGGCCCGCACGCTGGGCTCGACCAGGCCCGTGCGCGCCCAGTAGTCAAGCTGACGGTAGGTGATCCCGGCCGCCGCGCACGCGGTCGGGCCGCGGTAGCCGATGTCCGCCGATCCGGCGCCGACGCGGGAGGTCCCGAGCGCCTCGTCAGCCTCGAAAAGGGTCCCCTGGGTGCCACGCGGGTCGTCAGCGGCGGACGTCCCGTCGTCGCTGGCATCCCTGGTCACCGCCACACCTACCTCCACGGGAGCTGACTACCCACGGCATTCGCACCGTAAGCCGACCTGGGTGGCGGCGTCAACGACCCCGTACGGCGCGTCGCAACATTCCCGCCCTCATCGGATAGCACTGTGGCATACCCGGACGCATGAGGCCGACGGGCTCGCCGGGCGCGCCGGTTCACGTGGCCCGGCCGAAGTCCTCAGGGGAGATGGTGTCGAGGAATTCCCGGAACTTCTCCACTTCGTCCTCCTGCTCGTCCGGGATGGCCACGCCGACCTCGTCCAGAATCTCCTCGCTGGCGAAGATCTGCGCGCCGGTGCGCAGCGCCAGCGCGATCGAGTCCGACGGCCGCGCGCTCACCTCGGCGCCATTGGAGAACACGAGATCCGCGTAGAAGATCCCGTCGCGCAGCTCAGTGATATTCACGGTGCGCAGCTGGATGTTCAGAACCTCGAGCACGTCCTTGAACAGATCGTGCGTCAACGGCCGGACGGACACCATGCCCTGCTGGGCGAAGGCGATTGCCGTTGCCTCGACCGCCCCGATCCAGATGGGCAGGTACCGATCCCCCTGCGCCTCCTTCAGCAAGACGATGGGGCTGTTTGACGGCATCTCGACTCGGACGCCGATGACCTCCATCTGCCGCACTGCAGCTCCGTCCTCACGTGCCTGGCGAACCTTTGCTGGCCACCTCTCCCTTTGCCAAGGTACACCCGTAATCGCCCGGAAGCCGACCTCAGGCCCCCCGCCTGGGGTCCGGAGGAATCAGCGACCTGCTCCGGCAGACCGGGCTCCGGCTCGTATCGGCTGGCGCGGCCGGGAGCCGCGGGCAGTCCGGCCTCCGCCAGCGCTGATTCGACCAGCGTCGCATGCAGCCGCAAGGTGAGATCCGCGATCTGCCAGGCGGTCCGCGCCGCCGCATCCCTGGCTCCAGGGTCGCGCTGGCGGAGCTGCGGCGCCACCACCTGCTCGATCAGGTTGGCCTCCCGATCGGCCGCAGCCTTGACCGCCCGTAGGTGCCGGGCCTGCACCCCGTACTGGCGAAGCGCGGCCACCGCACGGGCGACCGCGAGCGCCTCCGGGCCGTACTGCCGGCCGACCCGGCGGATCAGGCCGTAGTCCTCGAGCTCGGTCAGCTCCTCGTCCTCGATGCCCGCCGCCTCGAGCAGCTGGCGCCGGGACATGTCAGCGGGCACACGCCCGGAGCCGCCGTCGGCACCCGGGACTCCGTTACCTCCGGGGTTCCTGGGGTTCCCCGCGCCGTCGGCGAGCCGTTCCCTGATCACCTGCAACGGAAGGTACGAGTCGCGCTGCACGGTGAGGATGTAGCGCAGCCGGTCGATGTCCTCCGCCGAGAACCGGCGGTAGCCCGATCGCGACCTGGCCGGCTCGATCAGCCCTTTGGCCTCGAGGAAGCGGATCTTGGAGGTACTGATGTCGGGAAATTCCGGAAGCAGCTGCGCCAGCACCTCGCTAATACCGAACTGGCCGCGCGCGGGCTGATCGCTCATGCCGCTCTCACGCGTAGTCCTGCGCGCCCCTGCCGCGAGGGTCGACCGAGGGCGTTCTCGGGTCAAGGTTCTGGCTAGTCAGGAACAGCAGCCGGAACTTGCCGATCTGGACCTCGTCCCCTCCGGTCAGCTGCGCCTCCTCGATGCGCTCCCGGTTGACATAGGTGCCATTGAGGCTGCCCACATCCCGGACGGTGAAAAAGGCGCCCCGGCGGTAGAACTCCGCGTGCCGTCGCGAGACCGTGACGTCGTCGAGGAAGATGTCGCTGTCCGGGTGCCTGCCTGCCGTGGTCAGCTCGCCATCCAGCCGGAACCTGCTGCCCGCGTTCGGGCCGCGCATGACCAGGAGCAGCGCGCTGCCTTCCGGCAGGGCACCGAGCGAGGCGGAGTCCGGGAAAAGGTCGTCGCCCAAATCGGCGTCGTCTGGCCGGTTCAGCGACAGCGTCGACGTGGTCTCGCCCGGGCGAGCGCCGAGTCCGGGAACAGCCGACGTCGTCCCGGTCCTGGCCAGCTGGGTACCGCAATTCGAGCAGAACCGGGCACCGTCGGAATTCGGCCGGCCGCACCGGGCGCAGTAGATGGGTGGCATGCCTCCGGTCGACCTCCCCTCGGTGAGCTCATCAGGCGACCCAGCCCAAGGTACCTGGGCGGAGGCTCGGCGGTCCATGCGCCACGCGAACAGACCGCGCCCGCCACGTTTCTTCTTGCCTCCGCGACGCTTCCGCCACACCGCCGTCTCACCTCCGTCGTCCACCAGCCATGCACCCGTCGCTCACGGCGGGCGATGACCGCCGGGCGAAATCCCTTCACACCGCAGTGGGCGCGATTCTCTCACTATTTGCGAATTTCGCGTAGTTCGAGCGTTTCGCATCATCGCGCGCGAGAGACACAGCTTACCCGCACACAGCTAGCGACCCGCCTGCTCCACCACCTCGGCCCACTCGTCCATGAGCAGCTGGGCGTTATCGGCATCATTGCCCTCCGCCCACAGGTGGGTGACGGCGTCGGCCGGGTCCGGCAGCGCGAGCACCCAGCCGCGATCCGGCACTACGACCCGCACCCCGTCCGTGGTGTCGATCTCGTGGCTGCCCGCGGCCTCGACGACGGTCCGCATCACGCTGCCCTTGGCCGCCCACAGCGTCGGGATGGACCGCTTGAGCATATGCGCGACCGGGATCCTGGCGTCAATCTGGCTGAGCGTGAGCCTGGTTCGGGCCACCAGGCCGAGCAGCCGGACGAAGGCCGCGAGGCCGTCCACCGTGCGGGCGCACTCTGGCACCACGAACCCGCCGCGCCCGTCGGCCGCGAAGATCACGTCCTCGCTGGCCGCCGCCACGGTCAGCGCGTCCATCGACGTCGGCGTCCAGGTCACCTGGACCCCGTGGAAACGGCAGACCTGTTCGGCCACCCGGGTAGTGGTCACCGGCAGGGCCACCCGGCCGGACTTACGCTCGGCCGCCACCAGGTCGAGCACGGACAGCAGCGCCCGGTCCTCGCTGACCAGCTCGCCCTTCTCGTCCACGAGCTGTATCCGCTCCCCGACCGGGTCGAACCTGACGCCGAACGCGGCCCGTGACGACGAGACCATCTCGGCCAGGCGCTGCAGGCCCGCCCGCTGCTGCGCGATGGTCTCGGTCGGTGATATCTCATCCAGCCGGTTGTTGAGCGTGAGCACGCCTACCCCGATCGTCCCGAGCAGGCTGGGCAGTACCAGGGAGGTGGTCCCGCCCGCGCAGTCCGCGACCACCTTCAGGTTGGCCTCGCTGACGCCGCTCATATCGATGCACCTGAGCAGTTCGCGGGTGTACGACTCGACCACCCTGGGCGGGTAGCTGAGTTCGGCGATCTCACCGGGGAAGGCCCGGCGGAACTCCTGCCGGGAGAAGACGCGCTCCAGCTTGCGCTGGTCTGCCTGGGACAGCTCGGCGCCGCGCTCGTCGAGGAAGATGATGTCGACGGACTGCGGGTCGCCGGGCGTGGTGCGGATGGCGACGCCCCCGCTGTAGTGTTCACGGGCCGTCTCGAACCGGACGACGGGAAGCGGCTGGGCCTCCAGGTCGACGACGTTGATCGCGCTGGCGTTCAGCGCTGACTGCACGGCCCGCTTCAGCGTCCGCGCGGCCCGCGACGCGTCCCTGGACGTGGTAACCGTGGAGCCCTTGCGCAGCATGGTGGCATAGGCGCTGGCCAGGCGCACCGCCAGCTCGGGGGTGACCTCCACGTTGATCAGACCCGACACGCCCCGCGGGCCGAACAGGGTGCGCTGGCCCCGGGACTCCCAGATCACGCTGTTGTTCACCACCGCGCCGGCCTCGATGGTCTTGAACGGGTAGACCTTCACCTTGGCGGACAAGTAGGCCTCGGGCTCGATGACGCACTCGTCCCCGACGATCGCGCCCTCCTCGATCCTGGCCAGCCGCATGACATCGGTGTTCTTCCCGATCACGCAGCCGCGCAGGGTGACACCCTGGCCGACGTAGACGTTGTTGTGCACCACCGCCCGATGAATGAAGGCACCCTCCTTGACCACCACGTTGCTGCCGATCACCGTGTATTCGCGCAGGTGCGCGCCCGCCTCGATCCGGGCGTAGTCCCCGATGCACAGCGGGCCGGTAAGGACCGCGTCCGCGTCGACCTCGGCGCCCTCGGCGACCCAGACGCCGGGCGACACCTCGAACCCGGCGATATCGCTCTGCACCCGGCGGGCCAGCACGTCGGCCTGAGCCTTCAGGTAGCTCTCGTGGGTCCCCACGTCTTCCCAGTAGCCGTCGGAGATGTAACCGAACAGCGGGGCGCCGCGCTTGAGCAGCTTAGGGAAGACGTCACCAGACCAGTCGACCATCTCGCCGGGCGGGACCTCGGCCAGCACTTCCGGCTCCATCACGTACAGCCCGGTGTTGACCGTGTCCGAGAACACCTGGCCCCAGGTCGGCTTCTCGAGGAAGCGCTGGATCCGGCCGTCCTCCTGGGTGATCACGATGCCGAACTCCAGCGGGTTGGGCATGCGGGCCAGGCCCACGGTGACCAGCGCGCCCTTCTCCTTATGGAAGTCGACCAGCGCGGTCAGGTCCATGTCGGTCAGCGCGTCGCCCGAGATGACCAGGAACGGCTCATCGCGCAGCGCGTCCTCGGCGTTCCTGACGCTGCCCGCGGTGCCCAGCGGCATCTCCTCGGTGGCGTACTGCAGGCTCATCCCGAACTCCTCGCCGTCGCCGAAGTAGTTCCGGACGAGCGCGGCGAGGAACTGGACGGTCACGATGGTCTCATCGAACCCGTGCCGCTTGAGCAGCCGCAGCACGTGTTCCATGATGGGCCGATTGGCCACCGGAAGCATGGGCTTGGGCTGGTTAGCGGTCATCGGCCGCAGCCGTGTCCCTTCCCCACCTGCCATGACGACGGCCTTCAATGGTTTCGCAGCTCCCTTCCCGGCATCCGGCCCCATTTCTCCCTCTAGCCCACCCTAGGTATGTACCCCACCGCCGCCGGCCAAGCTTCTCACCTGGGTTAGGTACAGCATCGCGGCCCACCAGTACAGGACGGTCCCCCAGATCGCGAAGGCCCAGCCTATGACCCGGGCCAGCGTTCCGCCCCAGCCAGGGTGATCGCCGAGGAACAGCAGCGGGAAGGCGTAAAGCAGGCACAAGGTGGCGGCCTTCCCGACCAGGCTGACCTGCAGGGTGCCGAAGCCGACCCGGCGCTTGAGCACGCCCAGGGCCGCGCCCACGACCAGCTCGCGGGCGGCGAGGATGGCGACCAGCCACCACGGGATGATCTCCCGCACCGCGAGCGCGACGATGGTCGCCGCGATGTACAGCCGGTCCGCGGCCGGGTCGAGCACCTGGCCGAGCCGGCTGGTCTGGTTCAGCGCGCGGGCGATCTTGCCGTCCAGCCAGTCGGAGGCGCCCGCGACGATGAGCAGCCCGACCGCCCAGTAATCGGCGGTGGCGGTCCGGGGCCCGAGCACCAGCCACAGGAAGACCGGGACCCCAGCCAGCCGGGCCGCGCTGATCGCGTTCGGGATCGTCAGGACACGGTCCACGGACCCAGTATCCTCACGTAAGTGACCATGGCGGATACGGGGGCGCCTCCGCGTGCCCCCACATATAGCTCCGCGCACCTCCCCGATGCCTCTTCACCGAGAGTGCCCGACTCGAAGGTACTGGCCGAAGCGGGCAAGCGCCGGGCGTTCGCGGTCATCAGCCACCCCGACGCGGGCAAGTCCACCCTGACCGAGGCCCTGGCCCTGCACGCCTCGGCGATTACCCAGGCAGGCGCGGTGCACGGCAAGGCCGGCCGGCGCGGTGTGACCTCGGACTGGATGGCGATGGAACGCGCCCGGGGCATCTCGATCACCTCCGCGGCGCTCCGCTTCGATTACCGGGACATGGTGCTGAACCTGCTTGATACCCCGGGTCACGCGGATTTCTCCGAGGATACCTACCGGGTGCTGTCCGCGGTGGACGGCGCGATCATGCTGCTCGACTCGGCCAAGGGCCTCGAGCCGCAGACGCTGAAGCTGTTCGACGTGTGCCGGAGCCGGGGCGTCCCGGTGATCACGTTCGTGAACAAGTGGGACCGGCCGGGCCGCGAACCGCTGGAACTGCTCGACGAGATCGAGCAGCGGATCGGGCTCCGCCCGGCCCCGGTGAACTGGCCGGTCGGCGTGGCCGGTGACTTCCGCGGGCTGATCGAGCGGGCGACCGGCGGCTACACCACCTTCACCAGGACCCCGGGCGGGGCCGGGCGCGCCCTGGAGACGCGGCTCGACGCCGCGGCCGCCGCGGCACGCGGGAAGGGCATAGGTGGCGAGGCCTACGCGGCGGCGCGGGAGGAACTGGCCCTGCTCGACGAGATCTACGGCCCGGGTGTCGACATGGCGTCATTTCTGGCCGGGGTGTCGAGCCCGGTGCTGTTCGGGGCCGCGCTGCCGAACTTCGGCGTCCGCCGCCTGCTCGACGTGGTGACCGAGCTCGCTCCGCCGCCGGCCGCGCGGGAGGACGTCAAGGGCGAGCCGCGCCGCCTCGACGCTCCGTTCTCCGGCCTGGTGTTCAAGGTGCAGGCCAACATGGACCCGGCGCACCGGGACCGGATGGCGTTCGTGCGGGTGTGCTCGGGCCGGTTCGAGCGCGGCATGGTGCTCACCCACGCCGCCACCGGGCGCCCCTTCGCCACCAAGTACGCCCAGTCCATGTTCGGCCAGGACCGGGAGACCGTCGAGGAGGCCTTCCCGGGCGACGTGATCGGCCTGGTCAACGCGACCGCCCTTCGGCCGGGCGACACGCTGTACGCGGGTGGGAGGATCCCGGTCGAGTTCCCGCCCATCCCGAGCTTCGCACCCGAGCACTTCGCGGTGGTCCGCGGCAAGGAGGCGGGCAAGGCCAAGCAGTTCCGGCGCGGGATCGAGCAGCTCGATACCGAGGGCGTCGTCCAGGTCCTCGCCTCCGACCTGCGCGGCGACCAGGCCCCGGTGCTGGCCGCCGTCGGTCCGCTGCAGTTCGACGTGGTGCTGCACCGGCTCGAGCACGAGTTCGGCGCCCGCGCGGAACTCGATCACCTCGACTACACGCTGGCCAGGCGGACCGATGCCGAGGGCGCCCGGGCCCTGGCCGGGCAGCGCGCCACCGAGGTGCTGACCCGCCGCCACGACGGCGCCCTGCTCGCGCTGTTCAGCGACAAGTGGCGGCTCGGCCAGCTGCAGCGGGAGCACCCGGAGATCCTGCTGGAGCCCCTGATCGCCGACGAAGGCTGAGCCCGCTAGAACCCGCCGCACGCACTTCGGCCCGTTCGGTATAAAATCTTTGAGCCGAACGGGCCGTGGTGCCCGCTAGCCCAGCCGGCTCGAGTCGATCTGGTCGAGGTCGCCGTTGAAGCCGCCGATGCCGTTGGTGACGCCGCCGCCGCCGGACCACTGCCACATGAGCGCGTGGCTGCTGGAGCTGGTCTGGCCGCCGAAGAACTGCGCGCACGGGCCGGATCCGTGGTTCAGGCACCAGCCATACGGGTAGGCGCCGGTGTAGTTGGTGGTCTCAGGCTCGTAGGTCCATTCGTAGGTGTTCGGGATCAGCGAGTCCGTCCCGGTGCCGAAGATCGAGGTCCAGACGCTCGCGGTGGAGTAGACGCCCACCTTGTACGAGGAGTGAGCGGTGACGTAGTTGGCGAACCCGTTGAAATCGGCGCGGTCCACGGCCGCCGGGATGCCGCTCTTCTTGATCACTCCGCTGCACGCTGAGGTGTAGACGTTGTTCCATCCGTTGTCCGGCGCGGGCTTGATGCCCGGCAGTTCGACATCCATCCAGACGACCTTGTAGTCGAAGGCGCCGTTCGCGATGTCGGACAGCGCCCGGGCCGCCTGCGCCGCACCCCATGCGGAGGCCTCGGTCGTGGTCCCGTTGTAGTGCGGGTCCACGCCCGGCCCGCCCATGAACCAGTACGCGCCGACGCCGACGCCCTTGTCGTACTGGGTGAAGTTGGTGTGCGCCTGCGCCGCGTTGGTCGCCGAGAAGGCGATGAAGCCGCCCTTGCAGCCCAGCCAGTACGCCCAGTTCCCGGTCATCCCGATGTACCCGCCGTAAGCCCCGCCCAGGTACGGCATGCTGTACGGCGCGCTGCCCGGTACCGAGACCGGGAAGCTGTCCGTGCCCCACCAGAACCCGGGCGGTCCGTCGCCGGCCGGGGCCGCAGCAGGCCGCCGTCGCCGGGATGAGCAGGAGCAGGGCCAGGCACGCCGCGAGTCCCCCGCGGGTCAGCCATGACCGCTTCATGTCGCCTCCATCTGATCGCTTCGTCATCTCCCACCCAAACTTATGACGGATCAGCCCGGCTTCTGGTTGGGACGCGCCGGGCCTTTATTAATGCTGCACCGGGTCTCGGGCGAACATCCGCCCTGCGACCAGGATCCCGGATCACGCCCGGCGCGGGACGGGCAGGCCCAGCCCGGGCAGGGCCCCGGGGTCGTGCAGCACGGCGGCGCCCAGCTCGTTGACCCGGACCGCGACCAGGCCGTCGTAGCGGGACAGGCAGCTGAGCTGGTCCGCACCCCACAGGGCACGGTAATCGTCGCGTGCGCCGCGGGGGTCGGCGTAGGCCACATCGAGGAGGCCGACGGTGGCCGCGTACTCGAAGAGCACGCACAGCGCGTACCTGCCCTCGACGAGATCCCAGGCCCGCGAGCCGGCGTGGCCGAGGGATCCGTGGTAGGAGTCGATGACGTACAGCCGCCACAGCGCCCGCAGGCTCCTCGCCGCCACCAGCGGCGGCCGCTGGGCCCGGAGAATACCGAGCAGCCTGCCGGTGCCCGTCCAGGCGCCGGGTTCCAGTGTGGCCAGGGCCGCGACGACCGCGGCGCGCCGGGTGACGGCAGAGGTCAAGGTGGCGGGCCTGCGCTGCCCCTTGATGGCGTCGATCCGGGACAGCTCGTCGGTCGACACGCTCCCCAGCCACCTTGCCCACAGCGCGCCGAGCGCGTCGTAGGACGGCCTGGCCAGCGTCGCCCGGCCGCGCGGGGAGAGCTCGAGCCGGGTTCCGGCCATGCCCCCTCGGGGGGGTCTGGCCGGGGGGTCGTCCCCCCGGGCCAACACTGCCAGCCCTCCCATCTGGATCAGCAGCGGCCACGCGAACGCGGCGATGGGCTCGCGGGCGCCGTAGAAATCCCCCGCTACGAGGACATCCTCGACCAGCTTCACGGTCGCCGCGGATGGCCGCCTGGTGGCGGCGCTGCACCCCAACTGCCCGTCGGCGCCCAGTTCCAGGACGGCGACGAGGTTGGACAGCGCGTCCGGCGCGGTGCACCGGATCAGGACCGGGCTGACGTCGGCATGAGCCGCCCGTTTCTCAGTGACGCTGGCTGTCCGCTCGGCCACCAGGAAACCCTAGCGGCTCGGCGGGCCGGCGAGGCGGGAGCCTCGCCGGACACGGACGCGGGTGTGCCACCGTAGCGGCCCCGGCCGTGACGAGCGGCGGCGGCTGCTGGGCCGGGCTGCGGCGCATCGCGGCCGGCCAGGCGGTCACCGTTCCGGATGTCCCGCAGTACGACGGCCAGGGCCGCGAGATCGCGATCCGCTTCTGAGCGCGAAGCGGACTCATACGACGCCATCGCTGACCTCCTGAGGCAGGGCGGACCGGGGTGATCACATTTCAGCACGAGCCTAGACGCCGCAACCCCGGGGCGGGCGGGCGCGTCAAAGAGCCAGTCATCGATACGAGGGGGAATCATGAGCCAGCTGCGAGCCTGCGCCTGCCTGGTGGTGGCCCTGCTGCTGACCGGATGCACGGCCGCGGGCGCGGCCGCGGGCGCGGCCGAGCACCCCGCATCCGGGCACGCCGCGGGTAACCAGGCTCGGGCGGCCGGCCACGTGACCGGCCGGCTGCTTATCGAGGGCGGGCCGATCGGTACCGGCGGGCGGCAGCCGGGCGAGCGGCCCATTCCCGGCACGGTCACCTTCACCGCGGCCGGGCACCGGCCGGTCTCGGTCGGGGTCGGGACCGCCGGGAAGTTCTCGGCCTGGCTGCCGCCCGGCCGCTACCGCGTAGCCGGCCGTTCCCCGGACATCGAAACCGTTACCAGCTCGGGCAAGACCGTGGAGCAGACCTGCTCACAGCCGTTGTCGGTGACCGTCAGCGCCCGGCACGCCGCGACCATCGCGGTCGTGTGCATCGTCCCCTGAGCCCCCGTGTGTAGGGTCTACCGGTTCAGGTCGGCGCCGGCCAGCGCGTCGGCCAGGCCGGCCAGGCCGATCGGCCCGAGGCTCAGCGCGGCGGTGTGCCAGCGCTTCAGGTCGAAACCGGGACGCCGCATCGCCTCGGCCCGGGCCGTCAGCCAGCCGCGCTCGCCGAGCTTGTAGGAGATGGCCTGGCCCGGCCAGCCGAAGTAGCGGACCACCTCGGCCTGGATCCGGTGCGGCTCGCCGCGGCCCGACTTGCTCAGTACCTCACAGGCCCGCTCGAAACTCCACCGGGAGCCGTCGGGCAGGGGCAGGTCCAGGTGGACGCCGATGTCGATGACCACCCGCGCGGCGCGGAACGCCGATCCGCCGAGCATGCCCAGCCGGGTGCCCGGCTCGGCGAACCAGCCCAGCTCATCGGCGAGGCGCTCGGCGTACAGGGCCCAGCCTTCCCCGTGGCCGCTCACGAAGTTGGATTTCGCGAACCGCGACAGCCTGTCCCCGGCGGTCCTGGCCGCGCCGACCTGCAGGTGGTGACCGGGGACGCCCTCGTGGAAGACCGTGGACAGCTCGGCCCAGGTCTGGAATCGCCCTTGGGGGTCCCGGCCGCCCAGCGGCCACCAGGTACGTCCAGGCCTGGACAGGTCTTCGCTGGGCCCGGTGTAGTAGGCCGCCCCCGAGGTCGAGCCGCGGGCGAGGACCACCTCGATTCTGCGCAGCGGGGCGGGGATGTCGAAGTGCACGCCGTCAAGCTGCTCGATGGCCCAGTCGTGCCGGTCCTGGAGCCAGGCCAGGTACGCGTCCTCTCCGGTCACGTAGGCGGATTCGTTGAGGATGGCCGTCGCTTCCTCCACGCTCGCGCCGGGACTGATGGCGTCCGCTTCGGCGGCCATCTCGACTTCGATCCGCCGCAGCTCGGCCCAGCCCCACTCGTAGGCCTCCTTGAGGTCGATGTCCGCGCCCAGGTTGAGCCGGGCCGCGACCGCGTACCGGTCGGTCCCAACGCCGTCCACCTGCGTGGCCCGCGGCGCGTAGTCCTCACGCAGGTAGCGGGCCAGCTCCGTGTACCCGCGGTAGGCCTGCGCGGCGGCCGCCGCGAGCTCGGCCGCGAGCGGGCCGTCACCGTAGGAGGCGACCAGGGCGTCATGGCTTCCCACGCAGTGATCGGCGGCCACCGCGGCCTGCACCGCCTGCCTGCGCGCGGCGGTCAGGCCCTGGCCGAGCCCGGCGTCCAGGCTGGCTCGCCAGCTCGCGAACATGACCGGGATGGCGGCCAGGCGCGCCGCGATGTTCCGCCAGCCGTCGTCGCCGTCGCGCGGCAGCAGGTCCACGCTGTCCCTGATCACGCTGACCAGGCCGATCGGCGCCCGCAGCAGCCGGAGCGGCTCGCCGCACCGATGCCAGGCCAGCTGAGCCTCGAGCCGCTCACGCAGCAACCCGGCGGCCAGCCGGTCGGCATCCGAGGTCAGGCTCATCGGCTCGAGCGCGTCCAGCGTCGCGGTGATGAGCTCAGCCCGCGCCGCGAAACCATCCGGGCCGTAGTTGGTGGCCGCGCCGAACACGCTGGTCAGGCCCTGCATCCCCGCGGCGACCGGATCCAGCGCCGCCCACCGCGTCACGTAGTCATCGCAGAGCCTGAACACCGGTGTCATCCCGCCACCCTATCCAGGCCCAGGGGGCCGAGGGGGTTTGGGGGGAACGGTTTCCCCCCAAGAGCAGGGGGGGTCTGGGGGGGATCGTCCCCCCGGGGGTTACAGGTGGAACCGGGTGCCGGTGACCTTTTCCGCGATGCCGCTGCGATCCAGGTAGGGCGTGATCCCGCCGAGGTGGAAGGGCCAGCCGGCGCCGAGGATCATGCACAGGTCGATGTCCTCCGGGGCGACGATCACCGCCTCGTCGAGCATCAGCCTGATCTCCTCGGCCAGCGCCTCCAGGGCCCGCTCGCGCACCTGCTCAGGGGTGGACGGGCGGTCCCCCCCGGCCAGCAGGACCGCGACGGACTCGTCGACGGAGAAGTCGGGCCGGTAGAGAGCCGTATGGCCCGCCGCCACCAGGGCGCGGAGCTTCCGCGATACGCCGAACCGGTCGGGGAAGGCCGTGTGCAGCGTCTCGGTGACGTGCAGCGCGATCGCCGGGCCGACCAGCTGGAGCAGGAGGAACGGGGACATCGGCAGGCCTAGCGGGTCGGGGGCGTGATCGGCCACCTCGACTGGCGTACCTTCATCGACGCAGCTGAGGATCTCGCCGAGGAACCTGGTCAGCAGGCGGTTGACCACGAACGCGGGCGAGTCCTTGACCAGCACGCAGTTCTTCTTCAGCGCCTTCCCGACGGCCAGCGCCGTGGCCAGCGCCGCGTCATCGGTAGCGGCGCCGCGCACCACCTCCACCAGCGGCATCATGGCCACCGGATTGAAGAAGTGGAACCCTACGACCCGCGAAGGATGGGCCAGCCCGGCGGCCATCTCGGTCACCGAGAGCGAGGAGGTGTTGGTGGCGAGCACGCAGTCCGGCCGGACCACCGCCTCGACCTCGGCGAACACCCGCTGCTTGACCGCGATCTCCTCGAATACCGCCTCGATCACGAAGTCGGCGTCCGCGAACGCGTCCTTGGTCAGCGACCCGGTCACCAGCGCGGTCAGCCTCGCGGCCGCATCCGCGCCGATCCGGCCGCGGCTGGCCAGCTTGGCGATCTCGCCGTGCACATGGCCGACGCCGGAATCCAGCCGCGCCTGGTCCAGGTCGGTCAGCACCACCGGGACCTCGAGCCGCCGCGCGAACAGCAGCGCGATCTGCGCGGCCATCAGGCCCGCGCCCACCACGCCGACCTTGGTGACCGGCCGGGCCAGGGACTTGTCCGGGGCGCCCGCCGCGTGACGGGCCCGCTTCTGGGTCAGGTCGAACGCGTACAGCCCGGCCTGCAACTCATCGCTGAGCAGCAGGTCCGCGAGCGCTTCGTCCTCGGCGGCGAACCCCTCGTCACGGGTCCGGCCGCGGGCCGCGGCGACCAGCTCGATGGCCCGGTACGGCGCGGGCGCAGCACCGTGCAGCTTCCCGTCGGCGAAGAACCTCGCCCGCGGCCCGGCCTCGTCCCAGTCCCCCTCGAGAGGAGCCCGCGAGACGCTCACCGATCCGTTCAGGACCCGGGCGGCCCAGCGCAGCGACTCGGCCAGGAAGTCGGCGGGCTCGAACATGGCGTCGGCGATGCCGAGCGAGAAGGCCTCGGGCTCCGCCCAGCATGCGGTTCTGGCTGAGCGGGTTCTCGATGATGAGCTTCAGCGCCTTGGCCGGGCCGATCAGGCGCGGCAGCAGGAAGGTGCCGCCCCAGCCGGGCACCAGGCCGAGGAAGCACTCGGGGAACGCAACCGCGGTGACGCCCGACGAGATCGTCCGGTAGGAGCAGTGCAGTGCGAGCTCGAGGCCGCCGCCGAGCGCGGCGCCGTTGACGAATGCGAACGACGGCACGCTCAGCTCGCCGAACCGGCGGAACACCTCTGCCCCAGCCGGCCCACGGCCAGAGCCTCGTCCCGCGACCTGATCAGCGCGGCGACGCCCAGGTCGGCGCCGGCCGCGAAAATGAACGGCTTGCCGGTCACGCCGACCGCGGCGATGTCGGTCCGGCCGGCCACCTCCGCCAGGGCGTCCCGCAGCGCGAGCAGGCCCGCCGGGCCGAAGGTGTTCGGCCGCGTGTAGTCGTACCCGTTGTCCAGGGTGATCAGGGCCATGGTCCCGGCCCTGTCCGGCAGCTCTACGTCGCGGACCAGAGCCCTGGTGAGTACTTCCTCCGGGTACAGGGAGGTGAGATCCGAGTTGTCCAATCACATTGAGGTTCTCCCACAAGACGGTGCCGCCCATGCCCAGCCCGATGCACATCGTGGTCAGGCCGAAACGGGCGTTCGGCTGCTCGGCGAACTCTCGGGCCAGCTGGATCATCAGCCGGACGCCGGAGGAGGCGAGCGGGTGACCGACCGCGATCGCGCCGCCCCACGGGTTCACCCGCGGGTCGTCGTCTGCGATCTTGAAGTGGTCGAGGAACGCGAGGACCTGTA
This sequence comes from uncultured Actinomycetes bacterium, assembly GCA_963801155.1. GTDB lineage: Bacteria > Actinomycetota > Actinomycetes > Streptosporangiales > Streptosporangiaceae > Palsa-504. The sequence goes on along the minus strand of CAWDEB010000026.1, from coordinate 72,363 downwards.
CGGCGAACGCCTCGTTGATCTCGATCAGCCCGATGTCGTCGATGGTCAGGTCGTTGCGGGCCAGCACGGTCTCGGTGGCCGGCACTGGCCCGATGCCCATCACCTCGGGGCCTACCCCGGCGTAGCAGAAGTCGACCAGCCGCATCCTGGCGCCCAGCCCAAGTTCGGCGGCCACGTCCGCGGCCGCGATGACGCAGCCGGAGGCGCCGTCGTTCAGCCCGGCGGAGTTACCCGCGGTGACCCGGCCGTGCGGCCGGAACGGCGTCTTCAGCCCGGCCAGAGCCTCCAGCGTGGTGTCCGGGCGCGGCGGCTCGTCCACCGTGGCCAGCCCCCAGCCGAGCTCCGTGCTGCGGATCGCGACCGGCACCAGGTCCGGCTGGATCTGGCCCGCGGCGTAGGCCGCGGCGACCTTGCGCTGGCTGTCCAGCGCGTAGGCGTCGGTCCGGCCGCGGGTGATCTCCGGGAACCGGTCATGCAGGTTTTCCGCCGTCGAGCCCATCACCAGCGCGGACGGGTCGACCAGGCGGTCGGAGATGAACCGGGGGTTCGGGTCGGCCCCGGAACCCATCGGATGATGGCCCATGTGCTCCACGCCGCCCGCGATGGCGGTGTCGGTGGCGCCGAAGGCGATCGACCCGGCGGCCGTGGTCACGGCGGTCATCGCGCCCGCGCACATCCGGTCGATGGCGTACCCGGGGACGGACTTCGGCAGCCCGGCCAGGACCGCCGCGCTGCGGCCGATGGTCAGGCCCTGATCGCCGGTCTGGGTGGTGGCGGCGATGGCCACGTCGCCGATCCGCTCCGGCGGCAGCGCGGGATTGCGCCGCAGCAGTTCGCGGATCACGCTGACGACCATGTCGTCGGCCCGGGTCTCGGCGTACAGGCCCTTCGGCCCGGCCTTCCCGAACGGGGTGCGAACGCCGTCCACGAAGACGACGTCACGTGCGATACGAGGCATGCTCAGCCTCCCCTGACTGAAGAAATTACTCACCAGTAACAAGTCTAGTCGGTAATGGCTCGTTCGAAAGGTGCAGGAGGCGCTGCGGGGCTGCGCCCGAGGTAGGCGACCAGCCGGTCACCTGGGCTGGCCTGCGGTGACACCCCCACAGGAGGGGCGAAGAGGCCGGCGCGGGACGCCACGAGCAACGGGCACAAGCCGAGCATCCGGGTGGCCAGCGCGGGCGGGATCGGGCCGCCGCGGCCCCGGGCCGCCGAGACGTCCCAGCCGTGCACGGCGATCTCGACGGCTCCGGTGCAGGCCACGATGACCGCGGGCAGCGGCAGGCCGCCCACGAGGACGAAACGGCCGGGCCCGTGGTGGGCGTAGCACGAGAACAGCAGGTTCGCCGCCTGGTCGCGGAGCGCCTCCACCGGGTCACCGCCGTCGAGGCCCCCGGGGCCGGTGGCTGGCCGTGCCGGGTCCGCCGGGCTCGTCGGGCCCTTGGGGCCCTTGGGGTCCTTGGGGTCCTTGGGGCCCATTGGGGTGCAGGTCGAGGTGCCCGGTGCGGATGGCCGATTCCAGGTCGGACATTGACGCGGCCAGGTGAGCCAGCAGCGCCGCCAGGTCCCAGTCCGGGCACGGCGTGGGCCGGGTCATCTCCCCCGGCGCGACCTGCGCGCACGCGCCCAGCGCATAGGCGATCGCGCCGGCCAGCAGCGCGGTCGCGTCCGAGGGCCCGCCCTCGCAGCATGGCCGGGCCGTGCGGGACGGCTCACCCATCACGTGACCTCCCGCCCTGCCATGGTGTCCTTCCGGACCCATCCGGCTGTCTATGCCTATAGACCGCCGGGGGCACCGTTTCTCACCGGTGATCTTCGTGCGGGCTTCGCGGTGTCACCAGGTTAGGCGTGGCAGGTCAGGGGCCGGCCGCCGTTGTAGGCCACCATGTCGCCCAGGGCCCGGGCGAGGTCGACCGGGGCGCCGCGTTCGGCCCCGTCCAGCTCGAGGTAGGCCCGGTGCAGATTCCCCACGATTCGTTCGGCATCAAGAAGATCTTTGAACTCGCCCAGGTCAACAGCCCGTGCGGCCTCTAGCGGAGACAGGCCCGCGGCCTTGGCCTCGCGGGCGGTGTGCTGCACGAAGCGCAGGTAAGCCAGCACGTCGTCGATGACCTCGGGGCCGCAGACCGGGCCGTGGCCGGGCACCAGGGTCCGGGCGCCGAGTGGGCGCAGCACGCCCTCGAGCACCTCGATCCAGCCGCTGACCGAGCCCATGAGCGCGAACGGGGTGCCGCCGTTGAACAGGAGGTCGCCGGTGAAGACCACGGAACGTTCGGGGATGTGGACGATCGAGTCGTTGGTGGTGTGCGCCGGGGTACCCACGTAGCGGATCTCGCAGCGCAGGTCACCGGACCATAGCGTGACGCCGTCGGTGTAGGTCAGGAACGGCGGCGCGGGCTCCAGGTGCCCCCAGTCCACGTCGGTCCAGACGCCGGGCGGAGGGGGCATGGGCGTGCCGAGGATCGCCTCGCGGCACCGTTCGTGGCCGACGATGGTGGCTCCGCTCAGCAGGTAGTTGCCGTGCGTATGGTCGCCATGATGGTGGGTGTTGACCAGCGTCCGGACCGGCTTGTGCGTCACGGTGGCGATGGCGTCCAGGTAGGCACGGGTACGCCGTTCGGTGGAGGTCGCGTCGACGCTGATCACGCCGTCGCGGCTGACCAGGAAGCCGGTGTTGTTCAGGTACCAGCTGCCGTCAGGCTGCAGGTAGGCGTAGATGCCCTCGCTCACCGGCTGGATCTCGCCCAGGCTCATCGTCGTGGTCCTTCCTGGCCGCGGGCAGCAGCAGCGATACGGCCAGCAGCACCCCGAAGATGGCCAGGCCGGCGAGAATATAGGCGTTGCCCCAGATGAGGGCCCACCCGTGCCAGCGGTACTCGGGGAACCAGCGCTGGTCGCCGTACCACTGGTACCAGGAGGGGTTGGTGTTCTTCGGGATCCAGAGCAGGCCGAGTGAGTCGGTGCCGAGGTTGGGCGGCGTGACGTGGAAGAACTTGGTCGGCCAGGCGCCGAACCAGGCCACGACGGCTACGACCGCGATTCCGCAGGCCGCGGCGGCTCGCCTGGCCCCCCGGCGCCAGGCCTGCACCGTGTAGTGGGCGGCCACGACCGCGCCGGGCACGATCCACACCCAGTGGTGGTCCCAGCTGATCGGCGAGATCAGCAGCCCGGTCAGGGCGGCCATGAGCAGGCCGAGCATGGCGTGCCCCTTGCGGTCGAGCAGCCCGGCGCACACCGACCCGGCCGCGGCGACCAGGACGGCGCCTGCGATCCAGGCGGGCTCTCCGGCGTGAATGCTGCCGGCCAGCCGGGTAATCAGGCCGTCGAGCGACTGGTTGCCCGCCCAGCCGGTGAACCCGGTCCGCTTGGCCTGCGCGAACAGCCCGTCGAACCACCACTTGGTGGAGTCTTTCGGCAGTATCGCGAAGCCGAGCAGGACGGTGAACACGAACCCGGCGAGAACCATCGCGGCCTGGCGGAACTTCCTGGCCACCAGCAGGTACGGGATGAAGATCAGCGGGGTCAGCTTGATGCCGGCCGCGACCCCGGTGCCGAAGCCCTTCCACCAGCGGCTCTTGCCGGTGTCGGGCTGGCACAGGTCCCACATGATCAGGGCCAGCAGGACCAGGTTGACCTGGCCGAGGTAGATCGTCCGCAGCACGGGCTCGGTCCACAGGAGCGCTCCCGCGCCCAGCAGCGTCGCGCCCGCCCGTACGACGGTGCGCCGACGGTAGCCGAGGCCGCCCAGGGTGAACCAGACCACCGCCAGCAGCGCGACCAGGTCCACGGCCACGGACAGCTTCAGGGACAGCTGATACGGGACGAACGAGATAAGCGCGAACGCGACGGCCGCGAACGGGGTATAGGTGAAGGGCAGGTGCAGCTTGCCGTACCCGACCCAGTTGTACAGCGGCGACGCCACGCGGGGGTCGTAGTACGGCTGGATGTGCCGCACGATGAGCCCGCCGGCCCGGTACACGGCCAGGTCGACCGGGTCCATGGTGTAGCCCTTGGGGTGGCCGACCATGTAGATGACGTAGCCGCCGAGCGCCACGCCGAACGCGACCAGGCCGACCAGCAGCAGCAGCCAGCCGCGGGGCGCGTTGTCGTGCCGGGCGGCGGACTGCGGGCGGGTGAGGACCGATCTCACCTGGCCAACCATAGCCGCTCCGGCCGCGGCGTTGATCCGGCACTGGCCATCTGGCGGAGTTTCCCGTGCTGCTTTTCTGGTGTACTTGGAGCCTGGTAAGGATTTCGCGGTCGGGAGGTACGGGATGCCGGAGACACACACTGCCACTTCTGGGACGCGGACGGCCGCGCGGGACCGGGCGGTGCGGCTCGCCCGGCTGCGGATATCCAGCCTGATCCCATGGTCATGCTGATCGTCCAGTTCATCCTGGGCATGATCTACAACCTGTACGGGACGGCGCCGACGTCGACCAAGTCGATCGGGCTGTTCTCCAGCCCGGACCTGGCCCTGCACGTGATCCTGGGCATCTTGCTGTTCCTCGCCGCGGTGGGCCAGCTGGTCCGGGCCATCGGCACCCGGCACAAGCTGTCGATCTGGCTGTCGGCCATCGGGCTGCTGTCGATCCTCGGCGCGGGCTTCGCCGGGCTCGGGTTCACCGGCAGCGGCGCCGCCGGCGCTTCGCTGGGCATGTCGCTGGCGTTCGCGGTCGCGCTGGCCTGCTACGTGGTGCTGGTCTTCGCCCTGCCCTCGTCGGCGTCCGCCCGGTCCTCGACTACTCCGACTACGTTATGTAGTAGCCCCTTGTCGACCGGTCTGGGCCTGCGTGGCATAGTGGGCACATGAGCGGAGCAGCCCAGCTGGTCACCTCCGGCCCGCTGATCCTGGCGCTGCCCGTGGCGGCCGCGGCCGGCGCGGTGACCTTCCTCTCGCCGTGCTGCCTGCCGCTGGTGCCCGGATACCTATCGTTCGTCACCGGCATGGCCGGTGCCTCGCAGCCTGCTTCGGTGGCCAGCCGTCCGGTTCCGGCGGCGCCGGGAGGGCTGGACCTCGGGGGACCTGCGGTGGCGGTGGCCGCGCCGCCCGCCATTTCCGCCTCGCCACCCGCGCCCCGGGTCCGGGTGGTGGCCGGGACGGCGCTGTTCGTGCTGGGGTTCTCGGTGGTGTTCGTCGCCTACGGGGCGGCGCTCGGCGGGCTCGGCCACCTGCTGACCGGGCATGCCCGCCTGCTGACGCGGATCCTGGGCGGCCTGACGATCCTGCTCGGGCTGCTGTTCGCCGGGGTCTTCGACCGGTTCTCCTTCGCGGGCCGGATCGTGCGCCCGTCCGCCCGCCCGAAGGCGGGCCTGGCGGGCGCGCCGCTGCTCGGAGTGATGTTCGGGCTCGGCTGGACCCCCTGCATCGGGCCGACGCTTACCGCCGTGCTGTCTCTGTCGGCGGTAAGCGGTACCGCGGCTCGGGGCGCCCTGCTCGCCTTTATGTACGCCCTAGGCCTGGGCATCCCGTTCCTGCTCGTCTCGTTCGGCTTCCAGCACGCGATGCGGGCGTTCGCCTTCGCCCGGCGCCGGGCCCGCCTGGTCACCAGGATCGGCGGGGCCATGCTGGTCTGCGTCGGCCTGCTAGAGGTAACTGGCGCCTGGTCCACCTTCATGGCCTGGCTCCAGGTCCACTGGGTCAGCAACTACCAGCCCCCGCTGTAGCCCAGGGTCAGGAGCGCGCCGCGTGCCGTTTCGAGGCTCGCTTGGACCGGCCGCCGGTGACCTCGGCGGCCGGCGGCGGGGCAGGCCCGGTCTTGGCCGCCGCCACCAGGGCCTCGAAGATCCGCATGTCGTCGCCCTCTTCGGGACGCCACTGCACCCCGATGCCGAACTTGTGTCCCTGCAACTCGATTGCCTCCACCACCTGGTCCGGCGTCCAGGCCACGGTCAGGAGCCCGCTGCCGATCCGGTCGATCGCCTGGTGATGAGCGGCGGGCACCTGCGCGGTCGCGCCGAGCACCCGCCCGAGCTTGCTCGCCGCGCTGATCTGCACGTCGTGGATGGTCAGCTTCACCGGGTCCGGCTTGTGGCTCTCGCTGCCCAGCCGGTCGGGGAGATGCTGGATCAGGGTGCCGCCGCGGGCCACGTTGAGGATGTGCATGCCACGGCTGATGGCGAGGAAGGGCAGGTCGGCCTCGATCGCCGCCCGGATCATGAGGATCTCGAACCGGTCCCGCCGGTGGTCGGGCACGTCGTTCTGCTCGTGCGGGCTCTCCTCGTAGAGCGAGGGATCGACATCCCTCCCGCCCGCCACGACCAGGGCGTCAATCTTGGCGATCAGGCTGGACACGGAACTGGAGGGAACCGGCGGCAGGACGACTGGCGCTCCCCCAGCGCGCTCGACGGCTCGCGTGTAGCTCACCGGCGAGACGACCGCTTCGCGAATCCAGTTGCGCCAGCGAGCTGCCTCGAGCTCGCCGGTGATGCCGATTATCGGGCGGCCCATCCATCGTCCTCCTGCACATTAAGTTCTACTGCCCATAATGGTCCATCACGCCCACGCCAGGCCCGCCCACCGGGAAAATCGCCCGGACCGGTTGATCCCGAGCCCGCACCGGTTGATCCCGAGTCGCCGGGAATCGATGGTAGCGTTCCGCTCCTAATGCAACACTGAGAGTGTGACGATGTTGGCAGGTGGCGGATCGCCCCGTTATGACGGGGGTTCCGGCCGGTTCAACGGTACCGGTGGGGCGGCTGGGAATCCTGCTCAGGCTTCATTGTTGTTGCTCCAGCCGACCTCCGACGCGGCCATGACCTATTTCTACGGGCAACTGTTCGCCATGGACACCGAGATCCGGGCGATGTTCCCGGCCGCCATGGACGTGCAGCGCAAGCGGTTCTTCCGCGCCCTGGTCCGCATCGTCCAGGACCAGGGGGACGCGGCCGTGCTCGTGCCCTACCTGGAGCAACTCGGGCGCGCGCATCGCAAGTTCGGGGTCCGCGAGCGGCACTACGGGGTGTTCCGCCGGGCGCTGCTGGCCACGCTGCACTCGGTTCGCCGGGCCGGCCTGGGACGAGGCGACGCAGCAGGCCTGGGAACGCGCGTTCGACCGCGCCGTGGACGTCATGATCGACGCCGCCGAACGTGATGCCCGGCACGCCCCGGCCTGGTGGATCGCCACGGTTACCGCCACCGAACTGCGCGGGCCCGACCTCGCGCTGCTCACCGTGGCGCCCGAGCAGCCGCTGAGCTACCGGCCCGGCCAGTACGTCAGCGTGCAGACGCCGCACTGGCCCAGGCTGTGGCGCAGGTACTCCATCGCGAACGCCCCGAGGCCGGACGGGACGCTGCGCCTGCACGTCCGCGCCATCGCGGGAGGCCTGGTCAGCCCCGCCCTGGTCCATCACGTGCGGGCCGGGGACCCGCTGGTGCTCGGCGCGCCGGACGGCGTGATGACCGCCGACACGGACTCGCCACGGGATGTTTTGTGCCTGGCCGGCGGCACCGGGCTGGCTCCCATCAAGGCCATCATCGAGGCGATAACCCACGCGCCGGCGCCGGGCCGCCGGCGCGAGATCGTGCTCTACTTCGGCGCGCGCCGCCACCAGGACCTGTACGACCTGGCCGAACTGCACGAGATGGAGCTTGCCTACCCGTGGCTGCAGGTCATCCCGGCGGTCTCCGACGAGTCGGCCCGCGACGAGGTCATGTACGGCACCGTGCCCGAGCTCGCCGCCAAGGCCACCTCGGCTGACCGGGACATCTACATCAGCGGCCCGGACGCGATGATCGTCAGGACCGTGAAGGTGCTGAAAGGGCGCGGCGTCCCCCGCCACCTGATCCACTACGACCTGGGCGATCAGGCCGACTAGGTACCCGCAGCCGGGACGGATCGCAGGTGCTCGCCGAAGAACGCGAAGATCCGCTGCCACGAGTCCAGGCACGGGCCGCGTCGATGATCTCGAATGCGAGCCTTGCGTCAGACCTTGCGCCAGCCGGGGGTCCACGTGCCGTCGGTCACCGTGTAGTCCCCGAACAGGGCCGGCGCCTCGCCTCGCATGATCTCGCCGATCTTCCCGAACACCAGGCGGATCTCCTCCTCGGCACCCTGGTCGGTCCGCGCCTCGATGGTGTGCCGCAGTGTGCGGATGTTCGCCGTCCAGACCAGCCCGGTGGCCACCCCTTCCGGGGCGAACCGGCGCATGAACGAGGTCTTGGCCTTCTTCTCGTGCATCTTGGTGCCGTCATCGTCCAGCCCGAAGTGCCCGGCCATCCACAGCTGGAACTGCTCGAGCTCGGTCAGCAGCGCCGTCGCCCGCTTCATCAGCTCCGCGTCCGCCAGCGCCCACTCCGGGAACCAGAACGGCAGCTCATCCAGCCGGACGAAGCGCAGCGACTCCTGCGACACCGCCGTCCCCGGCCGATGCCTTACGACCTCATGAGAAAAAACACGACTTACGTTGTGCAAGACAAAACTGAAACTCGCGTGCTCGAGCACCGAGCCGTGCGCCTGCTTCAGGATGTTCTGCAGATAGGCCGCCTGATCGTCGCGGACTTTGCGGACGTTGGGGTTGAGCCCGGGTTCCCAGGAGCGGTAGCAAATTTTCCCAGCGAACTCGGCGAGGTCCTGCGCGTCGTTGCCGAGCTGATCGCGGTCCAGCCGCTCCAGCCAGCGTTCACCGCCCACCTCGCGGAGGTAGGCGGCCATCGCCTCATAGTCGACCTTGGGCCGGGCGACCAGGAAAACCTCGGGTTCCACGCTCCTCATGCCATAGCACACTACAGCTCGGCACCTGCCCTCGGCGGCGACCGACACAGACCGATGGCTTCGCGCCGGATCAGCGGACGGCGCCGGCCCGGGCCCGGCACAGGTCCAGGACGTTGCCGATGATCTGGTGCCCGGCCCGGCCGGAGGCGGTCAGGATCGACTCCGGGTGGAATTGCACCGCCCACCGCCCGGCCTCGGAGTCCTCGATGGCCATCACGACCCCGTCCGGCGTGGCCGCGGTGACGGCGAAACCGCCCCGGACCTCGCCGGCGGGCGCGTACAGGCTGTGATAACGGCCGGCGGTGAACTCGCCGGGCAGCCCGGCCAGCAGTTCTCGCTTTCCCCCGGCCACCCGCACCAGGCCGGGCTTGCCGTGCGCGGGCTCGGGCAGCAGCGACAGCGTGCCCCCGGCGTGCTCCACCATGGCCTGCAGCCCGAGACACACGCCGAAGGCCGGCAGGCCCCGCGCGTACACCTCGTCCAGCAGCCCCGCGCAGCCGAAGTCGGCCGGCCGCCCTGGCCCCGGCGACAGCACCACGAGGTCCGGCGCGTAGGAGTCGAGCAGCGCCGGGGAGAACCCGAACCGCAGCGTCGTCACCTCCGCCCCGTGCTGCCGGAAGTAGTCGCCCAGGGTGTGCACGAACGAGTCCTGGTGATCGACGAGCAGGACCCGCAGGCTGCGGCCCGCGGTCTCGGGTCGGGCGCCCCGGCCATCACAGGAGCCACCGCAGCGGCCGCCCGGGTCGCCGGGCTCGCCTCGCCCTGCGCGAGCCGCCCGGCCTCGGCCAGGGTCTCCAGCAAGGCCCGGGCCTTGATGTGGGTCTCCTTCTCCTCGGCGTCGGGGATCGAGTCGTACAGCAGCGTCGCGCCCGCGCGCACGGCGGCGATCCCGCCCGTGATGTGGGCGGTCCGCAGGGTGAGCCCGGTGTTCATCGACCCGTCGAAGCCGATCTTGCCTACCGCTCCGCCGTACCAGCGGCGCGGGGTCTGCTCGTGATCCTCGATGAACTGCATGGCCCAGGTCTTTGGCGCGCCGGTCACGGTGACCGCCCACATGTGGGTCAGGAAGGCGTCGAGCGCGTCGAACCCGGGCCGCAGCCGGCCCTCGATGTGGTCCACGGTGTGGATGAGGCGGCTGTACATCTCTATCTGGCGCCGCCCGATCACCTTGACCGTGCCGGGCACGCAGACGCGCGCCTTGTCGTTGCGGTCCACGTCGGTGCACATGGTCAGCTCGGATTCCTCCTTGGCCGAGCCGAGCAGGGTCGCGATGTTCGCCGCGTCCTCCAGCGTGTCCTCGCCGCGCGCGATCGTGCCCGCGATCGGGCAGGTCTCGACCCGGTCCCCGGTGACCCGGACGTACATCTCGGGCGACGCGCCGACCAGGTACTCCCCCTCGCCCAGGTTGAACAGGAACTCGTACGGAGCCGGGTTACGGTGCCGCAGCAGCTCGTAGAACGCGGCCGGCGATGCGCACCGCCCGTGGAACACATGGCTCGGCACCACCTCGAACAGGTCGCCGCAGGCGAACCGCTCCCGTGCGCCGGTCACGACCCGCGCGTAGCTGCCCGGCTCCGGCGGCGGCGGAAGATCTTTATCCCGAACGGACGCTGGTGCGTGCTCCGGGCCCGTGCGTGCCGTCAGGCGCTCGAGCCCGGCGGTCGACTCGCCGTCCACCTCGAACTCGTAGGCGTACCTGACCGCCTCCTCGCGCTTGCGGTCCAGCACCCAGATCTCGTCGGGCAGGTGCAGGACCAGGTCCCGCTGGCCGGCTGGGCGCTCGCGGCGCAGCCGTACCGGCTCGAACTGGAAGGCCAGGTCATAGCCGAACGCCCCGTACAGCCCCAGATGCGGGTCCGCGCAGCCGAACACCGCCGCGATCTCCCGAAGCGCGCTGAACACCGTGGGCCGCCGGCTCCGCTCCTCCTCGGTGTAGTCCCGGCCGGGCTCCGGGATGACCACCGCGCCTTGATCCACGGCTTCCCCCGCCCGGGCCATGGCCGCGTGGATCGCCGGCAGCAGCACCCGGCCGCGGTCGTTCAGGGCCCGCGCGGTGATCCGCCGGCCGGTGGCGATGAGCTCGGCGCACGGGTCGGCGTAGGCCATGTGCCAGCGGCTGTACCGCCCGGGGTACTCCATGCCCGAGCTCATCACGCCGCCGCGGCGCTCATCCACGAGCGCCGCGATCCGGCCGAGCTCAGCTGGGTCGAACGGGGTGGCGGTGCGGGTGACCCGCACGCCGCCGCGGGTCGTGAGTTCCGTGCGGTGGACGTCCACGTGGCCCCTTCCTGGGTTCAGGCCCGGAGGGGGTGGCCGGGAAAAGGAAAGCGGCCGCCGTTTCCGGGCGGTCGCTTCGGTGTCTGAGCGCAAGTCAGCGGGCCGCCTACCGGCGGCGCCACCACTGAAGCCGGGCTGCTCGCGTCACGCGGATCAGCGTAGCGGATCGCGGTGTCTTGTTCAAAGTTGGTGTCCCGCCAGCAGGGGCCGACGCACGGGTTACGTGTTTCAGCCCGGGCAGGCCTGGTGGAGCTCGGGCATCCGCCAGGCCGTGGCCGCCGACGCGATGAGCTGGGCCGTGGTCCGAAGCTCCCGCTGGGAGGCGCTGTCCGCGCTCGCGGTGCCGCCGGACAGGAAGGCTTCGACCAGCTGGCGGACGGAGGCGTAGCCGAGCAGACCGCCGTGGAAGCCGTCGACGAAGATCACGTTTTGCGGCCACGGGCACGCGGGCAGGGTCACCGCGTCGGCGAGCGGGATCACCGCCAGCCAGGGCAGCGACCGCTGGCGGCTGACCAGCTCGAAATACCGGGCACCAACCTGGCTGACCGAGTCGATCAGCGCGTCGGCCCCCGAGCTGCCGTACGGCGACATGCCGCCGACCAGGTTGTTCAGCGTGGTCAGCGCGGCACCCGGAACGGTGCCGTCCGCCTGGCCCAGCTGGCCCGGTTCGACGATGGGGCTCAGCAGCGTCACCGACTTGACCGGCACATGCGGGTGCCGGGCCAGCATCGCGTACAGACCGAGGGTGCCCTCGCTCTCGGCAACGACGTCCACCGGCACGCCAACCTGGTCGTACAGGCTTTCCACCTGGGCGGCCATCCGGTCGCCGAGCGCCTGGATGGACAGGTCCCCGGCCGCCGGGCCGTACGGGACCGGCTGCCCGGCGGCGTTCAGGCCCAGATAGGAGAACTGGCGCACGGGCATGCCCGGCTCGGCCGCCCGCAGGGTGTCGGCGGCGTGGCAGCAACTCGACCCGAAGCCCTCGACCACCAGCACCGCCCCCCGGGGCTTGGCCGCGCCGGTGGCGGCACCGCCTTTGCCGCCGCCGTTCCCGCCGGCCCCACCGGCCGTCCCCGTCGTCAGCCCGGCTCCCTGGTCGGCACTGGTGACCGCCCCGGCGATTGCGCCGCTCGTGCCAGTGGCGAAATGCACGGTGCCGGTGAAGGCCAGCCGGGTCATCCCCACCATCACGGCGAGGACCATCATCGCGGCCAGCGGCGCCACCGGCAGCCAGATACCCCGGGGGGGACGACCCCCCCCAACCCCCCCCCCGCTCCTGGGGGGACCCATCCCCCCAGACCCCCCTTGGGACAGACCCATCCCCCCGGACCCCCCTTGGGACCCCCTGGCCCCTCTTGGGACCCCCCTGGCAACCGCGGCGGCGGTGAGCCCGTACCAGGCCCGGGCGTCCACCACCCCGGCCAGCCCGGCCACGGCCACGATGCCGGGCGTGTCCAGATGCGCCATCAGCGCCGAGGCCAGGGACAAGATCAGGAAGGTCGCGACCACCCACGCCGCGGTACGCACCGGGGGCAGCCGTCGCCACCACGCCTGGCCGACGCCGCCCTGGCTCAGTGCCACCGTGGTGCCGAGCAGGATGGGCACCGCGGCCAAATACGGCCAGGAGAACGGCAGCAGGGCCACCCCGAACATCAGCGTGACCACCGGGGACAGCACCAGCCCCACCAGGAAGGTCAGCACGGCACAGGACACAACCGAGGTGAGGAAGCGCGGTCTGGGCAGGCGGGGCGCCGCCGGATCGGCCTGGCGTGGCCAGGCCAGCTGGACCAGGATCGCGTCCACGGCCGCCCGGGCCAGCACCAGCAGCACGAGCACGGCGGTGAAGCCGAGCCAGGACTGGTTGAACGCGAACAGCCAGCGGAGGTCGTGATAAGCCGCGAGCGGCGGGAGCGCCGTGACCTGCGGTGCGAGCGGACGGGCGGAGGGCGCCAGGAACGAGAGCACGGTGGTTTCGGCCATCGCGCCTCCGGCGGAGAACGCGATGAGTCCCCGGTGCCGGAAGAACGCCCCGGCCACAGCCTGCCTCCCGTGTGCCTTTGCCCCCGCTTCGGCTAGTTTCAGCCTAACGGGCGCAAGTGCGCCGACCGCTATGGGGTGCCACCGATCGCCGCGGAGGGGGTATGCCCGGACGCCGCGGAGGGGGTATGCCCGGACGCCGCGGTCAGGCGCCGCTCGTCGGCTTCTCTCTGAGCAGGAAATCCAGTGAGAGTCCCAGAGCTTCCACGTAAAGCGCCAGCGTCGAGAGCTGGGCGTCATATCGCTGAGATTCCAGCCGTGCCACCGCAGGCTGCGACGTCCGCATCCGCTGCGCCACCTCGGCCTGCGAGAGACCCAGCTCAGAGCGCCGGTCCGCCAGCCAGGTGATCAGTTCACGGCTGCTCAGGGCGGCATCCCGCTGGTCAGCGCGGGTACTCTCACCGACCGCCCCTTCCGGTCGCCCAGGCAGGCGTACCTCCACGGTCCGTGCCCGGCCCACGTCCCGGTGCAGGTAACCCTTGCGCTGCAGGGTGCTGAGCTGGTACCCGACGCTCGCTGTGCTGGTCAGGCCGACCGCGTTGCCGATCTCCCGCATGGACGGGGGGTAGCCGCGGTTCTGCACCGACTCCCGGATCGCCCGGAGGATCTTGCGTTGCCGCCAGGTCAGCACGTGGTCGGGATCGGGCTTGTCCGGCGTAGTTTCCGGGGCAAACACGGGCACACTGCCCTTCGGCTTACGTCCCGGCCGGCCCTTCGACCCCTTCGACCCCTTCGGCCGCGGGACGTCGCCGGGTCTGGCAGGCCGAGCCTGCGCGCCGTAGTCGGCCATCAACTCATCACGCTCCTGGTCCAATACCGAGCCTGAGATTAACCCCCGGTACTGACATTTGGCCGTCTTGGAGCGCCGGATCAGAACTCGAACCCGCCGGAGCGGCCGTTGCGGTCGGCCAGCAGCCCGGCCAGGGCGGCGATCGCGATCTCGGGCGGCGTCCGCGAGCCGATGTTGAGCCCGATCGGCCGGTGCACGCGAGCGATCTCTTCCGGCGGGACACCGAGTTCGGTGAGCATCGCCACGTGCGGCCCGACGTGCCGCGGGTTGCCCATGACCCCGATCCACCTCGCCTTGGTGGCCAGCGCGTCGCGGAGCACGACGCCGAGCTCGGGCCGGTGATGGTCGGTCACCACCACGTCGGCCGAGTCATCCAGGTCCTCTGGCGGGACCGTGATCAGGGGAAACCCGAGCGCGGCGGCCCCGGCGGCACGCGCCTCGTCGGGTTCGAGCAAGAACCCGCGGAACCCCAGGTCCGCACCGTATCTCAGCAGGTAACCGGCGACCGGCGAGGCGAAGACCGCTACCAGCGTGCGCTGCCCCGCAGCCGACGAGGCCGGGGCGGGCACGGCGCCGTGGGCCACCGCGCAGGCTGGGTCTTCGTCCTGGTGGTGCGTGTGCTCAGTCATGAAGCTAGTCTCCTCCCCCGGAGGCATACAGTGCAGAGGTGATCTCCCGTGACGATATCCGACGGTGCTACGACACGATCCGCCCCTACATTCGCCGGACGCCGGTCGTCCAGATCGACCTCAGCGAGCTTGACGAGTCGGCCGCGACGCTGCCGACGGGCACGCTCAAGCTGGAGCAGCTGCAGTGCGCCGGCTCGTTCAAGGCCCGGGGCGCGTTCACGAACCTGCTGCTGCGGGAGGTGCCGCCGACCGGGGTGGTGGCGGCGTCCGGCGGCAATCATGGCGTAGCCGTGGCCTACGCGGCGCACCGCCGCGGCGTGCCGGCGAAGATCTTCGTGCCCACCGTGTCCACGCCGGCCAAGATCGAGCGCATCCGCCGGCTCGGCGCCGACCTGGTCGTCACCGGGGAACGCTACGCCGACGCCCTGGCCGCGGCCCAGGACTGGGAGCGGAGCTCGGGCGCCATGAGCATACATGCCTACGACCAGCGCGAGACCATCCTCGGGCAGGGCACCCTTGGCCTGGAGCTGGCCGAGCAGGCCACCGATCTGGACACGGTGCTGGTGCCGGTCGGCGGCGGCGGCCTGATCGCCGGCGTCGCGGCCTGGTTCGCGGGCGCCGTCCGCGTGATCGGGGTGGAGCCCGAGGGCGCGCCCACGCTCAGCTACGCCCGGGCCGCCGGGCAGCCCGCCGACGCCCCGGCGGGCAGCGTCGCGGCAGATGCCCTGGCCCCGCGGCGGGTCGGCGAGCTGGTGTTTCCCATCACCCAGGCCCATGTCGGGGACGTGGTACTCGTCGACGACGCCTCGATCCTCGAGGCGCAGCGGGCCCTGTGGCAGGCGTTCCGGGTCGCCGCGGAGCCCGCCGCCTCGGTCGGGATCGCGGCCCTGCTGGCCGGCGTGTACAAGCCCGCCCCGGGCGAGCACGTCGCCGTGGTGATCAGCGGCGCGAACATGTCTCCGGCCCAGCTCGGTTAGGACCGCTCGCCGCAGGCGGCGACGATACGGAAGACTGTTCACGTGCGGTTCGTCTTCACCCCTCCCGCCGACCACGCGGCCGGGCTGCTGACCCTGCCGTGGTCCGTGCCGCTGACCGAATGGCACGACGACCGGCTGGTCGAGATCCGGCAGCGGGGCATCTCGCGGCATGTGGTGCGGTTCGTGTACGACGACGGCGCGCTGTACGCGCTGAAGGAACTCAACGAGCGGCTGGCCCGGCGGGAGTACCGGGTGCTGCGGGCGCTGGCCGACCTCAACGTCCCGGCCGTCGAGGCGGTCGGGATCGCGGTCGACCGGGACCCTGACCACCCGGACGCCGACGCGATCCTGGTCACCAGGTTTCTCAGCTACGCGACCACGTACCGCGCGGTCTTCTCCCACCCGCGGGGCGTCCAGCCCATCGACGGGCTGCTGGACGCCCTGGTGGAGCTCCTCGTCCGGCTGCACCTGTCCGGGTTCTTCTGGGGCGACTGCTCGCTATCCAACACGCTGTTCCGGCACGACGCGGGCACGCTGGAGGCCTACCTGGTCGACGCGGAGACCAGCGAGCAGCACCCGGCGCTATCCGACGGGCAGCGTAAGTACGACATCGAGCTGGCTACCGAGCGAGTGGCCGGCGAGCTGCTCGACCTGCAGGCCGGCGACCTGCTCCCGGACGAGGTGGACCCGTTCGAGATCGCCGAGGAGCTGGGCCAGCGCTACCGGTCCCTGTGGCAGGAACTGACCCGCGAGGAGATCCTGCGCCCCGAGGATCAGCGGCGCCGGATCGCCGAGCGGCTGCACCGGCTCAACAAGCTGGGCTTCGACGCCGACGAGGTCGAGCTCATCCCCACCCCGGAGGGGAACAAGCTGCGGCTGCGGACCCGGGTTTCGGAATCCGGGCACTTCGCCCGGCAGCTCTTCCTGCGGACCGGGATCGACGCCGGGGAGAACCAGGCGCGCAGGCTGCTCAACGACATCGCCGGCTTCCGTGCCTACCTGGAGCAGAAGGAGGGACACCCGGTCTCGGAGATCGTGACGGCCAACCGGTGGCTGGAGGAGATCTACGATCCGGTCATCGCCGCGATCCCGGAAGATCTCCGTGGGCGGCTGCCCCCGGCGGAGATCTTCCACGAGATCCTCGAGCACCGCTGGTACATGTCCGAGGCCGCCGGCCGTGACGTCGGCACGACCGCGGCCACCAGGGACTACCTCGAGCAGGTGCTGCCCGAGGCGCCCCAGCCGCTGGATGAGACGCTGGGCGACGCGACGGGTCCCATCGACGCGGTGACCGGGCCGCTGGACGAGCCGGCCACCGCGACGGGCGAGCTGGCCTAGGTGGGCGGCGCGGACCTCGGCGTCGGGGACCAGGCGGTTGACCAGTCCGAGATCCGAGATCAGTCCCCTCCTGGAGCTGCATGGCGCGGGTGGCGCTCGTTCAGGAGTCCGTCGCCTGCTGTACTGGTGGCGCTGGCAGGTCAGCGCGAGGGAGTTCTGCGGGGGCGACGAGCAGCCCGGCGGTGGTCGCGCCGGCGTGCAGCCGGCGGTCCCAGGCGGCGACGATGAGGTCTGGGTCGGCGAGGGCCAGCGCACTGGCCAGGTGCACGGCGTCGGCACCGCGCAGGGCGTGCGTGCGAGCGAGTTGCCCAGCCTGGCGTTCGACGGCTGCGGTGAGTTCGACCGGGCGTACCGAGGCCCAGTATCGCTCCCATGCCCGCTCGGCCACGTCCAGGTCATCCTGGCTGAGGTCATGGTTGCGGCAGGCTGCGGCCAGCGCGGCGCAGACCTCGGGATAGGCGAGCCGGCTGGCCAGGGCAGCATCGCAGCCGTCCCACAGTTCGGCGGCCAGGTCGCTGCCTTCCTCCTGCACGAGGAGCTTGACCAGGGCGCTGGAATCGAAGTAAATCAGCGCCATCGTCAGCGCCGCTGGTCGCTGACGATGTCGGCGACGGGCCGGCGGGACCGGGGCCGGGGTTGTCCGGATGCCCTGGGACGCGGCACTGCGGCCCTGGCGATGACGCCCTCGGCGGCCAGCCGTTCTAGGGTGGCGGTGGCGGTCAGGCCGAGCAGCCGGGCGATCGGCACGCCCCTGTCTGTGATCACTACCTCGGCGCCTTCGCGGGCCCGGTCGAGGTAATCGCTGAGGTGGGCCCTCAACTCGCTCACGGCTACGTCCATGCTCTTAGCGTACACTTCAATATCGATCTATTTGTACAATGACGCTGACGGGCTCGGCGCAATCGCACGGTGCACCGGTCGCTGATGTTCTTCGGCGTCCCGACGATGTACCAGTTCCTGCTGCGCCTGCCCGACCTGGCCGACCGCGACCTGTCCTGCTGGCGGACTGGGCTGTTCGGCGCCGCAGCCCGCCGAGACCGCCGAGGCGCTCAGGGGCGGCTGGCTGCACACCGGCGACCTAGGCCAAGGGCCTACCAGCGGGCGGGGTGTGCGTCGGCCTCGGCCTCGCCGCGAAGCTGGTCCCCGCGGTCGGCCGCGGCCGCTTGTGTGTCTGCCTGGACTCCGCGCTTGAGGCCGCGCAGCGCCACGACGGTCGCGACCGCCATGATGACGGCCATGGCGTACAGCACGTCGCGGGTGGCGCCGGCGAAGTCGGCGCGGATGAACTGCGGGATGGCGGTGATGTTGCCGTTGCCGCCTTGCAGCTGGGCGATCTTGGCTGCCTCGGCGGATGCTGCGGGGCCGGGCAGGCCGCGGGCGGTCAGCGAGGAGGTGATCGCGGACCGGAACCCGGTGATCAAGATCGTGCCCAGGATGGCGAAGCCGAGACTGGCGCCGTAGTTGCGGACGGTCTGGGTGATGCCGGTGGCCTCGCCGTAGGAGTACCGGGAGGCCCGGTTGATCGCGTCGGTGTTGGCCTGGCCCAGCATGAGGCCCATCCCGGCCCCGGCCATCACGATGTAGATGACCTGGCCGCCGACGTGCAGATCGGTGGCCCGCCCGGCCCACAGCCCGAACCCCACGGCGGCCAGCGCGCTGCCCAGGACCACGGGCCGCTTGGCGCCGATCCGGTCCAGCATCCGGCCGCCGATCTGCGCGCAGACCACGAAGCCGAGGAAGAAGTACAAGATGAGCAGGCTGGACGTGGTGGCCTTCTCGGCCAGGGCGACCTGCCCGTACAGGGCGGCGAAGAAGAACACCGGGATGAACGCCATCATCGCCACGCCCAGGATGATGTTCTCGGCCAGGAACGCCCGGTTACTGAAGATCCGCACGTTGATCAGCGGCGAGGAGGTCCGGCGCTCGACGGCGAAGAACACGATCAGCAGCAGCAGGCCGGCCGCGATGCCCACCCAGATGGCCGGGTCGCCCCAGCCCCACAGGGCCGACTGCTGCAAGCCGAACACCGACAGCCCCACCCCGGCGGTGATCAGGGCCAGGCCGCGGTAGTCCATCGGGGCCGGGCGGCACTGGTTGGGCGGCTTGGAGATGGCGATCAGCGCCAGCGCGATCAAGGCGACCGGGATGTTGATCCAGAAGATCGACCGCCAGGTCCACTCGATCAGGTACCCGCCCGCGATCGGGCCGATCGCGGTCAGCGCCCCGGCGATGCCGAAGAACAAGGCCAGGGCCCGGCCGCGCGAGCGCAGGTCGAAGGTCACCACCACGATAGCGATCGCGGCCGGGAACATGATCGCCCCGCCCGCACCCTGCACCGCGCGGAACGCCACCAGCCACGCCTCCGCGGCGCCGCCGCGCGGCGTGGCGCCGCACAGCGCCGACGCACCCGCGAAGATGATCACCCCGAGCACCACCATCCGCCGGTGCCCGGCGATGTCGGCCAGCCGGCCGCCGAACGCGAACAAGGCCGCCAGCGTCAGCAGGTAGGCATTGATCGCCCACTGCATCCCGCTGGACGACAGGCCCAGATCATGCTGAATGGTAGGCGCGGCGATCGAGACGATCGTCTGATCGATGAACGTCATCGCGACCGCGAAAATCATCGCCGTCAGAACCAGGCTCTTCGACCGGCCGCCGGCGCTGGCGCTACTGCTGACGCTCATGGTGTTCTCCCAGCTCTGGCCATCACATGGCTAGCTCCAGTGTGGAATCGGGCTACGGGCCCGTCATCAGTCAAATGACTATGGTGCGGAGGGGACCTAGGTGGCCACGAGGGCGTCGGTGAGCCCGTTGATCCCGGCCAGGTTGCTGGCCAGCTCCGGGGGAAGCTGGTGCCGGGCGGCGAGCGCGGCCGGCGCGTAGTACGAGACCTTGGTCTGCCCGTCGTCGGACCAGATCAGTACCTTGAGCGGCAGGTCGAGCGCGGACAGCGGCGACGCCGCCATCACCGGCGTGCCCGCCACCGGGCTGCCGAAGATGACCAGGACAGTCTCCCGGAGCGACAGGCCTACCCGGCGAGCCTCGGCCGCCTGGTCGATCACCCCGAACAGCTTCATTCTCTTGGCGGTGATCATGCCGGTGAGCTTCGAGGTGGTGTCGGCCACCGATAGGTGGCTGAACTTGGTAGTGACGTCGGGCTCGGTCACGGTCGTGTTCTCGGTCATCGTCCTGTCTCCTCGGTCAGGTACACCATGGTGCGCCGGCATCCGCGCGGCGGCATCTGTCATCTGACTGGGCCACAGGCCGCCGCACCGTAACTCAGCACGCCCCGGCCCGTCCAGAGCGTCCAGCACATCACGGAGGGCGGCACGAGAGGTGATGCCGAGCCGGGGGAAGAGCTGGTACAGGTGAGCGGCTACCGTCCGGTGGGAGAGGTAGAGGCGCTCACCGATCTGCTTGTTGGTCAGCCCGGCGGCGGCGAGCTCAGCGATCTGCCGGTCGAGCGGTGTCAGCAGCACAGGCCCGGGTATTGCGCGGGATCCCGGTTCGGCGGCCGGGACCGCGAGGCCAGCGGCGCGGAGCTCGTTTGCGGCCCTGGCCTGCCACGGCAGCGCGCCGAGCTGCTGGAACGTCCTGTTTGCCGCGCTGAGCTGCGCGCGTGCCTCGGTGGTCGATCGCTCCCGGCGCAGCCACTCGCCGTACAGGAGCCGGACCCGGGCCAGGTCGAAAGGCCACTGATCGGCTCCTGGAGTGACCACCGCCGTCTCGAACAGGCCGCGCGCCCGATCACGGGAGGTGGTCAGAGCCGCCGCCGCCGCCACGATGAGGGACAGCCGGGACGAGATCGCGCCCAGACCGGCGTCCCGCATGGCCTGTACGTGCGCGGCGGCTTCCGCTCGGCGGCCGGTCCGGACCGCGGCCTCGACCAGATCCAGCAGGACCCAGAGGGCGTAGCCGACATGGGACGCGAGGACGCCCGCTGGGCTGATCGCCGCGGCGTGCTGGTAGGCCGCGGCGAAGTCGCCGCGTCCCAGCGCCGCGACCGACCGGACATGGCGGGCGGCCAGCTCGGCTTGGCCGATCCGCCGGGGCGCGGCCCATTCGGTCATCTCGGCGGTCAGTGCGTCCGCCGTGTCGTACGCGCCGCGAGCCGCGGCGAGCAGGGCCTGGCGATAGCGGACCGTCCATGTCAAAGGCAGGTAACCATGGGCCAGGCAGAGCTCGAGGCACTCATCCGCGAGCTCCTGCGCCTGATCCCACTGCCCGGTCATCCAGCTATCGAAACTGAGATGCTCGAGCGCAGTGATCAGCGGGGCGACCGCGCTGCCCTGACGGCCTTCGCGTACGACCTGCCACAGCGCCTCGCGACAGCCCGCCTGCCGGTCAGTGAAGTGGGTGCTCCTGCTGATGGTCAGGATGCGCAACTGGTCGGTCTCGCCGCTCAGGCTGGCGATGGCGTCGTCGAGCTGGGAAAGCACCGCCGCCGCGCTACGGGCCGGGTCGGCATAGGCCTGGTCGAGCAGACGCAGCTCCGCCGGGAGGCCTGCCGCGAACCGGCTGACGGCGGCGTGGAACGGGGCCCACAATTCGGCCCGTCCGCCGAGCTCGCACAGCACGAACAGCGCCGACACCGCCCCGAACAGGCCGACGTCGCCGATCCGTTCGGGCCCGGGGTGGTCCGGTCCGGGCTGCTCCGCGATGGCTTGAGTCAGCAGGCGGTGGGCGGTGAGGACATCACCGTCTCCGTTCAGCAGCATGAAGGCGGCGGCGACCGCCGACATGAGCGAGATGCCAGACTCCGGCTCGCCCTGGCCCGCGTCGGCGAGCAAGGGCGAGACCGTACCGACCTCCATAGTGAAGGCCGCTCCCACCATGGCGGCGTGGGCCAGCCGGCAGCTCCGGTCCGACCGCGCCGGGCTCAGCTCGGCCGCGCGCAGCAGCGCGGATACGGCGCCGGCGGCGTCGCCCCGTCGCATGATCTGGGTCGCCACCTCTTCGAGCAGGGCCGCGACCGACTCGTCGGGTCCGGCGGCCGCCTCGCCGAGATGCCACGCGCGGCGCTCGGGTTGATCGGCCAGCAGCTCGGCTAGGGCCCGGTGAGCCTGACGGCGATCCTCACCGGTCGCGAGCTGAACGACGGCGGACCGGACGAGCGGGTGACGGAACGTCAGCCGACCGGTGGCTTCGTCGATGCGGGCCAGCCGCGCTCGCTCAGCCTGGGCCAGATCATCGGTCCAGCCGGATCCGGCGGCCTGCAGCACGTGAAGGTCGCCGCTACCATCCAGGGCGGCGAGCAGCAGCAGCCAGCGGACCCGGGTGGGCAGTGCGGTGACCTGAGAGGCGAACATGGCTTGCAGCCGTTGCCCGAGCGGCAGCACCGAGGGCAACGGAGCCAGCGCGGCCCGCTGCGGGCCGCTGAGCAGGGCAGGCAGTTCGATCAGGGCCAGCGGGTTACCTTGCGCCTCGGCCAGCAGCCGCTGCCTGACCCGCGCAGCCAGATCGGGAAACCGGGTGCTGAGCAGCTTCGCCGCGGACGCGGGGTCCAGCGGCCGCAGCTCGTGTTCGGTCAGGCCGGCCCGCTCGGAGAAGCTCTCCGGCCCCGGACCGGGACACGGCCAGGAACCCGATTCGCAGGCCGGCCAGGCGGCGAGCCACGAAGCCGAGTGCACTAGCGCTCGACCGGTCCAGCCACTGCAGGTCATCGACGATTGTCAGCAGCGGACGCCGCCCGGCCGCCTGGGCGAGCAAAGCCAGCGTCGCCTGGAAAACGATCAGCCGGTCCTGAGGCGCTTCGCCGGCGTCGCCTCCCACCGCCGCCAGCGCGCGACGGTGCACCGAGCTCAGCGAGCGAAGGTCGTCCGACAAAGGCTGCAAGAGCTGGGCGAGACCGGAGAAATTCACCTGGGTTCCGAATTCACTGCCCGTTACGCGCAGGACATGCAGGCCCGCGGCTTGCGCGGCTTCTTCCGCCGCATCCAGGAGCGCGGTCTTGCCGACGCCCGGCTCGCCAGTGAACAGCAGCGTCCCGCCCTCGGCCGCGACCCCCGTGAGGAAGGAGGCGATGAGCGCCAGTTCCTGATCACGCCCCACGAGGTCTGACATGGATCCTTCCCCGGTCTCGGTCTCGCTGCCAGGCTCGCATGGCTCTGCCCCTGGGAGAAAGAGGCAACTAATTAAGGGCCCGGGACCGGTCCGGCGGTGGCCTATGCGAGGGGGTGAGCGCGGATGAAGTCGGCGATCACCGCGCCGAGCCGTTCGCCGGCGTCTTCCTGCAGGAAGTGTCCGGCCCCCGAGATCACCGGGTGCTCGATGCCCACCGCGCCGGGGATCACGCGTTTCAGGATGGGGGCCATGCCACCGGTGATCGGGTCCCGGTCGCTGAAAGCCACCAGGAACGGCTTGTCCCAAGCGGCCAGCCGCCGCCAGGCGGCCCGATTGGCCTCGGCCGCCGGGTCGTCGGGGGTCGTCGGCACCAGGTTCGGCATCGCCCGCACCGCGGCGGCGTACGTCGGGTCGGGAAACGGTGCTTCGTAGGCGGCCAGCACCTCAGGAGCCAGCGGCGTCTGGCAGCCAGACTGCACCAGCCGGGATACGCTCAGGTCCGGGGTCGTACGGACGACCTCGCGGAATCGCAGCCAGACATCGGGCATCGGCTGGTCACCGGTGGGCAGCCCGGTGTTGGCGGCCACCACCCGGGCGAACCGGTCAGGGTGCTCGGCCACCAGCCGCAGTCCGATCAGACCGCCCCAGTCCTGCCCGACCAGAGTCAGCCGGCGCAGGTCGAGGCGGTCGAGGGCGAGCGCGCGGATCCACTCCACGTGCCGCGCGTAACTGTGGTCCGCGATATCAGCTGGCTTGTCCGAGCGGCCGAATCCGGCCAGGTCGGCCGCGATGACCCGCAGGCCGGCCTCGGCGAGGACTGGCATGACCCTGCGGTACAGGAACGACCAGCTCGGCTCGCCGTGCAGCAGCAGCACCGGCTCGCCGTCGGCCGGCCCCGCTTCCACATATGCCAGCCGCAGGCCGTCGACATCGGCGTACCGCGGTGGGTAGCCGAAGCCGGGCAGATCAGCGAAACGGTCCTCGGGCGTGCGTAGCACCTGCATGCCGTCATGCTGTCACGAGAACGCCCGTCTCCTGCGCTACTTGAAGAACCTGAGAGTCCGGCGTTGACCTCCTCGGCGTGGGTGCAGCATGGGCCGCGAGCCGCCCTGGATGGGGACGTACTCGCTCGCTGCTGTCGCCTAGGCCGGCAGGCCAGCCAGGGCGTCGCGCAGCGCGGCCCGGGAGGTGATGCCGAGCCGGGGGAAGATCTGGTACAGGTGGGCGGCCACGGTGCGGTGGGACAGGTACAGGCGCTCGCCGATCTGCTTGTTGGTCAGGCCAGCCGCCGCGAGCGCGGCGACCTGGCGTTCCTGGGCGGTGAGCGCAGCTGGCCCGTGGCCGTCGGCGCGGACGGCGGCCAGTCCGGTGGCTCGCAGTTCGTGGCCGGCCCGGATGGCCCAGGGCCTGGCCCCGAGGGCTTCGAAGGTGGTGAGGGCGGAACCGAGATGGCTGCGGGCGTCGGAGGTAGCCCGGGCCCGGCGCAGGTGCTCTCCGTAGGCCAGCCGGACCCGCGCCAGCTCGAAGGGCCACCGGTCGGCGGCGGGAACGGCCAGCGCCTCGGCAAACAGCGGGCCGGCCTCATCGGCGGGAGCGGCCAGCGCTGCTGACGCGCTGGTCAGCATGGCGAGCCGGGGCGAGATCCGGGCCAGGCCCGCCTGACGCAGGGCCGCCACGTGAGCAGCCGCCTCCTCGTGACGGCCGGTGCGGACGGCCGCTTCCACCAGGTCCATCGGTACCCGCAGGGCATAAGGCACGTGAGAGGCGAGGATCCCGGGTGGGCTGATCGCGGCCGCCTCCTGATAGGCCTCCTCAAAATCGCCGCGGCCGAGTGCGGCTAGCGAGCTCGCGTGGTGGGCGGCCAGCCGAGCCTGGACGATCCCGCGCGGGAGAGCCCAGCGGATCATCTGCCCGGTCAGCTCCCGGACCGCGTTGTGGTCGCCGCGCGCGGCCGCTAGCAGGGCTTGCAGTTCTTGGGCCATCCAGGCCCGCAGGGGATAACCGCGGGCCTGGG
This sequence comes from uncultured Actinomycetes bacterium, assembly GCA_963801155.1. Classification (GTDB taxonomy): domain Bacteria; phylum Actinomycetota; class Actinomycetes; order Streptosporangiales; family Streptosporangiaceae; genus Palsa-504. Next base: position 47,524 of record CAWDEB010000026.1, on the reverse strand, counting down.
CTGCGTCGAGGCATTCGCCGGCCAGCCGCTGGACATCGTCCCATCGGCCGGCCATGAACGCATCGAGGGACAAGAGGGTGAGCGCGCTGATCACCGGGAGGACGGCGCTGCCCTCCCGGCCGTCGCTGACCACCCGCCGCAGGGCCTCGCGGCAGCCAGCGAGCCGGTCGGTGTGGACCGCCGCCGAGCTGATGATCAGGACTCGCCACTGGTCCGCCTCGGCGGACAGCCCGGTAATCGCGGCATCCAGCTCGTCGAGTACCGGTATCGCGGAACGAACCGGGTCGGCGTAGGTTCGGACGAGCAGGTGCACGTCGGCGGGGCCCTGCGGCATGACGGACGAGATGATCTCGTCGAACGGCGCCCACAGTTCCGGGCATGCGCCGAAGGAGCACACCATGAGCATCGTGTGCAGCCAGGCCATAAGCGCGGGGTCGCGAGCGTCGTAGGGCCGGGCCATCTTCCCGATCGCGCTGACCAGCCGGCCGTGGACGGCGTCGATGTCACCATCGGAGTTGAGAAGCAGGTGGGTCGCTGCCACGGAGGCATGCAGCGACCGGTCGAGGTCCGGCATCGCCTGGCGTGCGTCGGCGAGCAGCTGCCGGACCCGGGACAGCTCACCGGTCACGGTCGCGCTGACACACGCCGCCTCGGCGAGCCGCAGGCTCCGGTCACAGTTTCGCGGGCTGAGCTGGGCGGAGCGAAGCAGCGCGGCCGCCGCGTCAGCGGCGTCACCGCGGCGCAGCATTTCCCGCGCGACCCGCGTCAGCAGCCTGGCCACATCCTCATCAGGGCCAAGGGCCGCGCTGGCCAGATGCCACGCCCGCCGCTCGGGCTGATTGCCAAACTGGGCGGCCAGCGCCCGGTGAGCCCGGCGCAGGTCCTCACTGACGGCCAGTTCGATCACCGCCGACCTGATCAGCGGATGGCGGAAGGCTAGCCGGCCCGTGTTCTCCCCGATGTACACCAGGCCTGCCTGTTCCGCGGCAGCCAGAGCGTCGATCTCCCGATGACCGGCTACGGCCGCCTGCAGTACGGCGAGATCTCCGCTGCCTTCCAGCGCGGCGATCAGTAGCAGGTAACGGGTGAGGGCGGGCAGATCGGCGGTCCTTGACGTGAACAGAGCCTGGAGCCGGCGGCTGAGCGGCAGGGTCGGCGGTAGCTCGGCCAGCGCGCAGCGCTGCGGGTCGCTCAAGGTCGCGGGGAGATCGAGGAGAGCCAGCGGGTTACCCTCCGCGTCGGCCAGGATGCGTCGGCGGACGCCGGGAGCGAGTTCGGGAAACTGGGCGTCGAGAAGGCCGGCCGCCGCCTCGCTGTCCAGCGGCCGCAGTTCACGCTCGGGCAGGCCGCTGCCGCCGAAGAGGGTAGCGGCCCGGGTCCGCGCCGCGGCCAGCAGTCCCATCCGGGAGCCGCCCAGGCGTCGGGCGACGAATCCGAGGACCAGGGAGCTGGCTCGGTCCAGCCACGGCAGGTCGTCGAGGATCACGAGCAGCGGCCGGTCCGTGGCTGCCCGGCTCAGCAGGGCGAGCGCCGCGTTCGAGACCACCAGCCGGTCGGAGGGCGGGCCGGTGGTCAGGCCCAAGGCGACCTGCAGGGCGTGGCGGTGCGTGGTACTGAGCTGTGCCAGTTCCTCGCCGAGGGGAAGGAGGACCTGGTTGAGGCCCGAAAAGCTCACGTCCGCCTCGAACTCCACGCCGGCCGCGCGCAGCACCCGGGCGCCGAGAGCCATCGCCATCTCGTTCGCCGCATCCAGGAGAGCCGACTTGCCCACGCCTGGCTCGCCCGTCAGCAGCAGTGCCGTGCCCGCGACGAACATCTCGTCGAGGAACGCCCGGATGGCGCTGAGATCTCGGTCACGTCCGGCGAGCGCCACGGCCTGGCCGGTCTCCAGCATGTCATCCACGACAACAGCGGTCATCGCCTCGCCACCGGGGGCAGGTTGGTCGGTCGATATGTTCACCATCCTGCATCGGCCTGGGTAGCGCATCACCCGTTCATGTGAACCGGGAAGCAGTGGCACGCGCATGGGACACTGTTGGCATGACGCCACTGCGCGGGCGTGACGCCGAGCTGGCCCGGTTGGAGGCGGTGGCTTCCGCGGCGCTCGAGGGTGCGGGTGGCGTGGCCGTGGTGGAGGGCGCGGCCGGGATCGGCAAGTCGCGGCTGCTGGCCGAGGCGGGCCGGCACGCGGCCGCCGCCGGCCTGCTGGTCGCGTCTGGAGGCGCGGATGAGCTGGACCAGGTGACCTCGTGGGGAATGCTCCTGCGCGCCCTGTCTTCGAGCGATCCGCCGATCATGCCCGCGGCTCACCTGGAGTCGGTCCGCGGCCTGACCGATCAGCGCCTCGCGGTGCTCGAGCGTATGAGGGCGGCGCTGGAGCAGGGCGCGGCATCCCGGCCGCTGCTGGTGGTGCTGGATGACCTGCAGTGGGCGGACTCAGCCTCACTACTGGCCCTGGGCTCGCTGCCGGTCGCGTTGTTCTCCTACCCGGTGGGGTGGCTGCTCGCGCGACGCCCGCTGCCGGCCAATCCCGCCCTGGACGGCGTGCTGGAACGCCTGGAGACGATCGGCGCCGTCCGTCTGCATCTCGGGCCGCTTTGGGCCGCCGACGCCCTGGCGCTCGCCCGGGACGTCCGGCTGACGGATACCGGGATCGACCTGGCAAAGCTGATCGCGGACGCCGAAGGCAACCCGTTCTACATCCTCCAGCTGCTGAAGGCGGTCCGGCAGCAGGCCGACGGCCGCCCCGGCGGCACTGTCCCGGCCAGCGCGCGCACCGCGATCGCGCGACACCTGCGGCTGCTGTCAGATGATGCCCGCCGTTTCCTGCAGGTCGCTTCGGTCCTGGGCCGGGAGTTCACCGTGACCGAGGTCGCGGCCCTGACGGCCCGGCCGGCCAGCGACCTGACCGCGGCGGTCGAAGAGGCGCTGCGGGCCGAGATGCTGGCCGGGACACCGGCTGGGCTGGCCTTCCGGCATGACCTGCTGCGCGAGGCAGCGTACGAGAGCCTGCCTGCCTCGGCGCGGCTGGCCCTGCACCGGGAGGCGGGCGAGGCGCTGCGCCGGACCGGCGCGCCGGTGGTCCGCATCGCCGCGCAGCTGGCCATCGGAGCGCGTCCTGGCGATGCGGCGGCCGCCGCCACGATCGGGCAGGCGGCGGCGGAACTGGCGCCATCGTCTCCGAACGCGGCGGCCGACCTCGCGGTGCGGGCGCTGGAGCTGATCGGTGACCGCGATGAGGGCGGTCTGGAACTGGTCCGTTCGGCCGCGTTGGCCCTTGGGCTGGCCGGACGGGTCGCCGAGGCGCGCGAGGCCGGGGAGCGTTACCTGGCCACCCATAGGCTCCCGGCTAAGGCGGAGGCGGAGCTGCAGCTCGAGCTGAGAAGGCCCTGGGTCGTCGACCGCCTGGAGCCGTATCCGGTCTCACTGCCCGCTCCCCTGCTGGCCGACCCGGCGGTCGACCCGGGCGTGGCCGCCACGCTCGCGGCCCTTGACCAGATGGCCGGCATCCTGCGCGGCCACGGGGAAGAGGTCGATCGGGCGCTGGACGCGGCCATGCTCATCGCCGGCGCGAGCGGCTACGCCTCCGGGGTCGCGGTGATCACTCAGCTGCGCGTGCTCAACTCGCTGCTCCGCGGCCGCTTCGGCGAAGCTCTGGCGCGGGCCGAGGCCGCGCTGGCGACCGCACGGATGGTCCAGGACGAGCGGGATCCTGGGATGTACGAGGAGATGGTCGTGGCCGCCCTGACCGCGAGCGGCCGGATCTCGGACGCGCTGGCGAGAATGCGACCTGCGCTCGCCGCCGCTAACGCGGCAGGCCGGGCGGGGCTGATCTTCCGCTATCGCCGCCTCCGTGCGGCCATGCTGCTCAGCCAGGGTCATCTGGACGACGCCGACGCGGAGGCACGGAGCGTGATCGACCTGCCGACGGAGCTCGGCTACCCCAACCGGGTGGCCCTACCGCTGTCGGTCATGACCGAGACTGCGCTGCGCCGGGGCGACCTGGCCACGGCCCAGTCGGTGCTGGCCCGGTACGCCCGTGATGCCCACGGCGTGCTTCCCGACCTCCACTGGGCAGCGGCACTGGTCGCGGACGCGCGGGGCGAAGCGGCCCTGGCTGTGCAGGCCTTCACGCCCATCCGCGCGCAGCTCCAGGCCGGGAACTTCTTCTTCGCCAATTACCAGCATCATCGCCTGCCGCAGCTCGTGCACCTCGCCCGCCGATCGGGCGAGGAGGACTCGGCGCGTGCCTTCGCGGCCGCGGCCGTCGCGCAGGCCGGACGGAACCCACAGGTAAATGCGATCGCCGCGGCGGCCGCCCACGCCCGGGCGCTAATCGAGAGCGACACCGGCCTGCTCCGTGAGGCCGTCGAGCAGGCCGCCGCCAGCGAGGACCGCCTGCTCGAGGCCGCGGCCCGGGAGGACCTGGGCCAGGCTCTCACCGGGCGCGAGGCGGCGGTCGGGCAGCTCGAGGGGGCCTATGACTGCTATGTCCGGATCGGCGCGCACCGGGATGCCGCGCGGGTCCGGGCCGCTCTGAGAGCGGTGGGCGTCCGCAAGCAGCGCAGCGGCCTCGCCCGCTCGCGGGGTGGCTGGGCTAGCCTGACCCGTGCCGAGCAGGCCGTGGTCGATCTGGTCGCCAAGGGGCTGACGAACCGCGAGGCCGCCAGTGAGCTGTTTCTCGCCCCTGACACCATCAACACCCACCTGCGCCACGCGTTCGGGAAGCTGGGCATCCGTTCCCGGGTCGAGCTGGCCCGTCTGGCCGCCGAGCGGACCGGGTTAGTTTTCCAGCGGCGTCAGGGGCGTTGAGGCCCCTCGTGGTGGGCGACGAACAGGCGGACGAGCTCGACCCGTGAGGTGATACCGAGCTTGGCGAAGACGCGGCGAAGATGGCTGCTGATCGTATTCGGGGAAAGAAACAGCTGGGCGGCTACCTGCCGGTTCGTCTGCCCCGCGGCGACCAGCCGCACCACGGCCAGCTCGGAGTCGGTGAGGCCGGCCCAGCCCTGCGCCCGCCGGGGCGGTTGCAGGTTGCGCCGTACTCCCAGCCGTCGCAGCCGCCCGCGTACCCGGGTCGCATCCCAGGTGGCGCCCATCCCGGCGTACAGCTCGAGGGCCTCGTTCAGCCAGCGGATCCCCTCGGCTAGCTGCCCGCTTTGGACGAGAAGGCGCCCCAGGTCCTCGGTCGCTGAGGCCCTGGCCAGGCGCCGGGGGCTGTGGGCGAACCGTTGCGCCGCACGGCCGAGTTCGGCGATGTCGTCGTCGCGCATGCCCCGGGCGTGCGCGGTGATTGCCTCCAGTGAGGCGACACCGGGGTTCCGCTGGGCGCGCCGCTCGGCGATGGCCACGGCCTCGGATGCGAGCTGGCCGTCGCCGCAGGCCAGGGCGATACGCACGAGCTGTGGCGGGTCGGCGGGGTCGGCCCAGAACCGGGGCAGCACGGGCATATCCGGGTCGCGGCCCTGGCTGAGGACGGTGCGGGCGCCGCGGCCATCACCGTCGGCCATCTGCAGCAACGCGATCAGCCACGCCGCGTGCTGGCGCGGCTCGGGCGGCAGCGTGCCCAGCGCCTGGCGCGCGGCGCGCGCGCACATACCTGATTGCCGCCGGTTGCCCGTGTGCAGTGCGACGCGCCCCAGGGCGGTCAGGACGGCGGCGTCTCCGGAGTTCCGCACCTGGCGGGGCTCCAGGGTGGGAGATATGCTCTCGAGCGCCGCCGCCGCGTCCTCGAGACGCCCCGTCGCAGCCCAGTATCTGCCCCGGTTGAGTTCAAGCGAGCGCGCGACCCAGAGCTGGTCGTCGCGCTGGGCGGCGGCCACGCCAGACGCGATCATCTGGAGGGCCTCGTCGAAGTTGTCCTGCAGGGCGAGTGATTCGATGACGATCACGTCGGTCATGTAAGCCGGTATCGGCGTCTTGGTGGGCACGCTGACGCGGGAGGCGCGCGCGGCATCGAGGGCGTCTTGGAAGCGATCTTCCATCACAGCGAGGGATTGCCGAGCGATCTCGAACGCGAACCTCGCGGTCACGTCATCGGTGGTCGCGACCTTTGGCTCGATGCGGTCAATCATCTGCTGGGCTTCGGCCAGCTTGCCCACGTGCACGACGGAATAGACGAGCCGTGCCTGAAGTCGCAGGCGCATGACCTCGGACAGGCCATCCAGCTGGAGTGCCCGGCGGCAGGCTTCCTCCCGGACGTCCGCCGGGACGGAGAGCATGGCGGAAATCGCGAGGCATATCTCGGCTTGCTGCTCGGCACGCAGCAGCTCACGCAAGGCGCCCTGGGCCAGTGCCTGCCCCTCAGCGGACCGGCCCGCGGCAAACAGCAAGATGGCGGCCTGGGCGACCAGCGGCCCGCGCATCGTGTCGTCAGGTGCCGCGAGCTCCAGAGCCTTCACGGCGATGTCGGCGGCGGCCGCGGAGTCGAGCATGCGCAGCGCCTCCGCCGCGCGCGACAGAAGTGAGACCGCCGCGCGGTCGCCCGGGTCAGCGCTGTCGGCCAGCTGGCGGGCTATATCGGCCGGCGGCGCTCCCTCGGCGAGGAAGACGTCCACCGCGCGGCGCTGCAGGGCGCGCCGCGAGGAAGCGGACAGGGTCTCGAGCACGGCCTCCCGGATGAGGTCGTGCCTGAAGGCCAGGCGCTCGCCATCCTCCGTGATCAGGCCCGCGTCCATCATCTCCTCGACCGGGGCGAGCAGCGCGGTGGCAGGCCGGCCGAGCATGGCCGCCAGCTGATCGTGGGAAAAGCTCCGGCCGAGCACGGCGGCGACCGCCACCAGCTGCTGGGCTACTGGTGACCGGGAACCGAGCCGGAGCCGCATCGATTGTCGCAGCCGGACCGGAAGCTGCGTACCCACCAGGTTCACCCGCCCGGCACCGAACCGCAGGCGACCCTCATCTCGCAGCCCGCGCAGCAGCTCTGCCAGCAGGAACGGATTTCCGTCGGTGCTGGCGGCCACGCCGGACAGGTTCTGCTCAGCCTCCGCGCCGAGAATGTCGGCGAGAATCTGCTCGACCGCCTCTGGCCCCAGCGGTCCCACGTGCATCTGGCGGGCGTCCAGCTCGCCCAGAGCCTCGATCACCGTCAGAACGCTTTTCGGCGCTCCCTCTGGCCGCAGAGCCACCATCCAGACGACAGGAAGGTCGGCAAGCTGCTCCGGCAGGGACCGCACCGCGGCCAGCGTCCCCGGGTCGGCCCACTGCAGGTCATCCAGGCAGATCAGCAGCGGCCCGTCGAGTGCGGCCGCCTCCAGCAGCCCGGCGAGCTGCTGCAGCAGCCAGAACCGCTGCTCTTGCGCCTCGGGGAGCTCGCGGAGCTCGGCCCTGTCCAGCAACGGCTCGCGTCCCTCGAACAACGCGGACATCAGCGTCAGCATCGGCGCGGCCTGGGCGCCGTCCGTCGCGCCGCCCCAGCCGGTGCGGATCCCCGCCGCGGCGGCCTGCTCGACCGCCGACCGCAGCAGCCTGGTCTTGCCGAAGCCGGCCGGGCCCTCGATCACCACGATCGAGCCCTCGCCCCGCGAGGCCGCGGCGAGCAACTGGCCGATCAGCGCGGACTCGCCGTCACGGCCGCGCAAAGGGGATGACTCACTCATGACCAGTCCGGAACCCCCGGATACTGAGGACCTTGCGGATCGAGCCTACAGGTCCAGGACCAGGTCGCCGCGGGGCTGGGAGCAGCAGATCAGCGCGCTGCCCTCGGCGGGCTCGTCGACCGGGTCGGGAGCGTAGCCGACCGTTCCCGATATCACGTCGGTGTCGCAGGTATGGCATACGCCGGTCCGGCATGACCAGCGCACCGGCACGTCGCAGGCTTCGGCCAGTTCCAGCAGGCTGGCGTAGCCCGCCCCCCAGCGGACGGTCAGGCCGCTGCGCGCGAACGCGATCTCCGGGCCGTCACCTGGCTCCCCCGCCGGCTGGTGCGGCGGCCGGGCGGCGGCCGACGCGATGCCGGGCGTCTGCGGCGGGGCGGCGCCGAAGATCTCGGTCCGCACCCGGCTGGGATCGATGCCCTCGTCCGCCAGGGCCGCCGACACCTCGGCCATGAACGCCGCCGGCCCGCAGACGTAGGCGTCGGCGTCCCGCGGCAGGCCCAGGGCGGCCAGCATGGAGGCCGACAGCCGACCCGGCGCCTGATAATCGCGCCCGAGGACGTCGGCGGGCCCCGGCCGGCTGTAGCAGACGTACCGGTGCCCGCGGGCCAGGCCGGCCAGCAGGGATCTCGACTCCGCGGCGAACGGTTCCTCGGCCCGGCTGCGAGCCCCGTGCAGCCACCAGACGTCGCGACCTGATCCGCTGGCGGCCAGGGCGTGCAGCATGGCCAGGACCGGAGTCGCCCCGACGCCCGCGCTGATCAGCAGGACCGGCCCCTCTCCCGGCTGGAGCACGAAGGTACCGCGCGGGGCGGCCGCGTCCAGCAGGTCGCCGACCCGGACCCGGGAGTGCACGAACTGGCTGCCCGCGCCGTGCGGCTCGCGCTTGACGCTGACCCGGTAGGAAGCTGCCCCGGGCGGGCCGGACAGTGAATAGCTGCGCAGCAACGGCTTCGCGCCACCGCCAACGTCCAGCCGCAGGGTGAGGAACTGCCCGGGCAGGGCGGCCGGCAGGGCGGCGCCGTGGGGGTCAGCCAGGGTCAGCGAGATCACCGACACGCTCTCCCGGTCCACCGCGGCCACCGCCAGCGGCCGGAACCCGGGCCAGGCCGGCGGCGGGCTCACCGCGGTCAGCCCGGCGTTGCCCGCGGCCAGGCCGGAACCCGCGGCACCGCCGCCAGAAGACGGTGCCTGCTGGGCGATGGCCCGGAAGGAGGCCTGCCAGCCGGGCGACAGCGCGGGTATGCGCAGCGCGCGCTGGACCTGCTCCCGGGGATGGCCCGGCAGGTAGAGCAGGGCGTCGATCTCGGCCACGGTCATGGCCTGCTCCCCGGCGGCCACCTTGACGATCTCGTCCCCGGCCTGGACCGCGCCCTCGTGCAGTACCCGGAAGTAGAAGCCCGGCCGGTGATGGGATACCAGCAGGGCCGGCATGCGCGCGTCGTTCATCCGGATGCCGACCCGGTAGCACGTCACCCGGGGCTGGGTGACCTCAAACAGCGCCTCGCCGATCTGGTAGCGGTCACCCACGCACACCTGATCGTCGGCCAGGCCCTCGACGGTGAAGTTCTCCCCGAACTGCCCGAACTCGAAGTCATCCCGGCCCAGCTGGCGCCGCCAGTGATCGTAGGAGCCGAGCTGGTACACGAACACGGCGCGCTGCTCCCCGCCGTGCCCGGCCAGGTCACCCTGGCCGTCGCCCTCGAGGTTCAGCCGCCGCGCCAGGCAGGGGCCGCCGACCGGCCGTTTCCACACCGCGGTGCGCACCGTGCGGCCGTGCCAGCTCACATCCTGGGGTAGTCCGACGTTGACCGACACCAGTCGGCCGGAGGCGCCCACGACCATCACTCCACGTTAACGGGAGGACGGCGGGGCGCCCGCGGCCGGGTGCTGTCCGCTACGGCAGCGACCACTTCTGGTTGGCGCTGTCCTTGCAGGTGTAGACGATCAGCTGGGTGCCGTTCGTCTTGGACGAACGCGGGTCATCCAGGCAGAGCGTGCCGCCGTGGGCCGCCAGCTTGAGCTCGCCGTTGGACAGCTGGCTCCACTTCTCGTTCGACCCGCCGTTGCAGGAGTACAAGATGACCTTGCTGCCGCTGCCGCCGTTCCCCTTGTCGTTCAGGCACTTGCCGTTGTGGACGAGCTCGCTGCTGCTGTACTTCCAGTTCTCGGCCTGGTCAGAGCCGCTGCAGCCCCAGATCTGGATCTTGGCCCGGTTGGCCGAGCTGTTGCCGTTGTCGTCCACGCACTTCCCGTCGTACCCCTTGACCGGGTGCACCGAAGCGCTAGCGGGGGTGGGCGACGGGCTGGGAGACGCCGAGGCAGCCGGCGTGTAGGTCAGCTGGGCGGTGAAGTCGGTGGGAGTGAAGCCGTTGGTGCTGAGCTCGCTACCCGGCAGGCTCACGGTCGCCGTTGCGGTGCACTGCCCGTCGGCGGAGGCGGGCAGCGTGAGGTTGACGGTAGCCGGAGTGGCGTCCGTGGGAGCGCCCGCAGTCCCCAGCGTGCCGTTGGTGCTATCCGTGCAGTCGACCGTCCAGTTCACCAGGACATTCTCGGTGGCGTTGGCGGTCTCGTCGGTGACGCTCACCGTTATCGCGGACGGGGAGGGAATCGTCCCTGTCACGACGCAGCTCCAGGCGGTGGGAGTGCTCGTTGAGCTCCCGTCGCAGAGGTCGGCGAAGTTCGCGTGGGCGACCCCCATGCTCGCGCTGACGGCCCCGGCGGCGAGCAGCCCGGTCACTGCCCCGTAGACGACAAGACGACGAATTCCCCGCATTATCAACTGCCTCTCTTCGTTGCTTAAGTCCCATGCCCCCCAATGCAGGACTCGGAAGAATAGGCACCGGTTTACACCCGCCGCACCGGCGCCGCGCCGAGAACGGAGATATATGCCCCGGTGACCAACTCTGGGTAAAAGAGCCGAAGGCGCCCACGACCGTCACCCTCGGTTAACGGGAGGACGGCGGGGCGCCCGCGGCCGGGTGCTGTCCGCTACGGCAGCGACCACTTCTGGTTGGCGCTGTCCTTGCAGGTGTAGACGATCAGCTGCGTGCCGTTCGTCGTCGAGGAGCGCGGGTCATCCAGGCAGAGCGTGCCGCCGTGGGCCGCCAGCTTGAGCTCGCCGTTGGACAGCTGGCTCCACTTCTCGTTCGACCCGCCGTTGCAGGAGTACAAGATGACCTTGCTGCCGCTGCCGCCGTTCCCCTTGTCGTTCAGGCACTTGCCGTTGTGGACGAGCTCGCTGCTGCTGTACTTCCAGTTCTCGGCCTGGTCAGAGCCGCTGCAGCCCCAGATCATGGATCTTGGCCCGGTTGGCCGAGCTGTTGCCCTTGTCATCCACGCACTTCCCGCCGGAGCCCTTGACCGGGTGCACCGGCGCGGAGCCACCAGAGCTGGACGTGCCAGCGGGCGTGTAGCTCAGCGTGCCGGTGTAAATGATCTTCGGGGTGACGTCGGCTTTCGGCAGGCTTATGCCCACGTTCACCGGGCAATTGCCGTCAGCGGCGGTAGGGGGCAGCGGCGTCAGCGGAACGGTGAGGGGTGTCGTGGCGTTAGCGGTGGCGCCCAGCTGGTTCTGAGAGCCGCTGCTGTCGGCACAGCTCACCGTCCAGTTCACATCGACGTTCTCGCTGGCGGCTGCCGGAATCCACGGCTCACCGATATCGAGCCCGGCGAGGGAATCGTCGCGTCCAGATTGCAGATATAGCCGTTACCCCCGTTCCCGCCGCAGGCAGCGGCAAAGGTGTCGGCGTGGGCCACTTGCAGGCTCGCGCTGACTGCCCCGGCCGCGAGCAGGCCGGTCGCTGCCGCATAGACGACAAGACGACGTATTCCCTGCATCATCAACTGCCTCTCTAGGTGACTTATGACCCATGCTCCCCAATGCATGGACGCGAAAGAATAGGCACCGGTTTACACCCGCTGTACCGGCGCCACGCCGAGAACGGAGATTTATGCCCCGGTGACCAGCTCTGCGTAGAGGGCGGCGGTCTGGGCGGCGATGGCGGCCCAGCCGAACTCGGCGACCGCGCGCTTGCGGCCCGCCTCGCCCATCGCCACGGCCCGGGCCGGGTCACTGACCAGGGCGTTCAGCGCCGCGGCCAGCGGTTCGGGTTCGCCCGGCGGCACCAGCAGGCCGGTCTCGCCGTCGGCCACCACCTCCGGGATCCCGCCGGTGCGGGACCCCACCACCGCGGTCCCGCACGCCATCGCCTCCAGGTTCACGATGCCGAGCGGCTCGTAGATCGACGGGCAGGCGAACACCGTGGCGTGCGTGAGCAGCTGGATCACTTCACGCTTGGGCAGCATCTCCGGGATCCACACCACGCCGGACCGGGACGCGCGCAGGCCGTCCACCAGCCCGGTCACCTCAGCCTCGAGCTCCGGTGTGTCGGCCTGCCCCGCGCACAGCACCAGCTGCGCCTGCGGAACCAGGCCGGACGCCGCGCGGAGCAGTACTGGCACGCCCTTCTGCCGGGTGATCCGGCCGACGAAGATCACGTAGGGGCGGCTCAGCTCGATGCCGTGCCGCTTGAGCACGTCGGTGTTCGGATCCGGGTGGTACTCGGTGGTGTCGATCCCGTTGCGTATCACCCGGATTCGTTCGGCCGAAATCTCGGGGTAAACGGTCATGATGTCGGCGCGCATGCCGTCCGACACGGCTACCACCGCGGCGGCTGAGGCCGCCGATTCGCGCTCGCACCAGGTGGACAGCCGATAACCCCCGCCGAGCTGCTCGGCCTTCCACGGGCGCAGCGCCTCGAGCGAGTGCATGGTCATGACGTGCGGGATGCCGTACAGCATGGCCGCGAGGTGGCCGGCCAGGTTGGTGTACCAGGTGTGCGAGTGGACCAGCTGGGCCCCGCCCATTTCCGGCCCGCCGGGACCGGACAGGGCGGCGGTCATGGACAGGTCGGTGGACATCACCTGCAGCGCCTGGTTGGCGCCGTCCAGCAGGTCCCAGGGCCGGTGGGCGACGGCGCCAGGGCGGTCCGCGCCCTGGCAGTGCACGGTCAGGTCCACCAGCGGGGCCAGCTCGCGGGCCAGGTAGGTGACGTGCACGCCCGCGCCGCCGTACACCTCGGGCGGATACTCGCGGGTCAGCAGGGCGACGCGCAGCCGGCCCTCCACAGAATGAGCCGTCACGGGATGACCTCCTGGCCCTTGCCCACCACGGTGATCCCGTCGGCCGAGACCACGAAGCCGCGCTGCCGGTCACGGTCCTTGTCCACGCCCACCTGCGCCCACTCCGGCACCGTGACGTTCTTGTCGATGATCGCGTCCCTGACCACGGCGTGGCGGCCGATCTCGGTGTTGTGCAGCAGAACCGACCGCTCCACGGTGGCCCAGCTGTTCACCCGCACCCCGGGAGAGAGCACTGACTGGCGCACCAGGCCGCCGGAGATCACCACCCCCGGACTGACCAGGCTGTCGAGCGCGCGCCCAACCCGGTCGCCCGATTCGTGTACGAACTTGGCCGGCGGCAGCGACGGCACCGACGTCAGGATCGGCCACCTGTCGTTGTACAGGTTGAAGATCGGCTCCACCGCGCACAGGTCCATGATGGGCCTCGAAGTAGGAGTCGAGCGTGCCGACGTCGCGCCAGTAGCCCGCGTCCCGCGGGCCCGCCCCCGGGACCTCGTTGAGCATGAAGTCGTACGCTTGCGCGCTGCCGTTCTGCACCAGGTTCGGGATGATGTTGCCGCCGATGTCGTGCCGGCTCGAGTCGTCCTCGGCGTCCTTGCGCAGCGCGTCGACCAGCACGTCGGTGTCGAACACGTAATTGCCCATGGACGAGTAGCTCATACTCGGGGTTGCCCGGCATGGGCGGCGGGTCGGCGGGCTTCTCCAGGAACGCGTCGATCGTCCGGCCGTCCGCCCCGACCCTGACGATGCCGAACGCGGAGGCCTCGTGCCGGGGCACCGGGATGGCGGCCACGGTCACCCCGGCCCCGTGCTCCACGTGGTGATCGATCATCTGCGTCGGGTCCATCCGGTACACGTGGTCCGCGCCGAAGACGATCACGATGTCCGGCTGCTCGTCGTTGATCAGGTTCATCGACTGGAAGATGGCGTCCGCCGAGCCGGTGTACCAGTGCGGACCCAGCCGCTGCTGCGCCGGGACCGGCGTCACGTAGTTGCCGAGCAGGGCACTCATCCGCCACGTGGTGGAGATGTGGCGGTCCAGGCTGTGGCTCTTGTACTGGGTCAGCACGCAGATCTTGCGGATACCGCCGTTGGCCAGGTTGGACAACGCGAAATCGATCAGCCGGTACACACCGCCGAACGGGACAGCGGGTTTGGCCCGGTCCGCGGTCAGCGGACTCAGGCGCGTGCCCGCGCCGCCAGCGAGCACGATTCCCAGTACGGACCGCTCCGGCATGAGCCCTCCTGACGTGGTTTCGGGTTAACTGCCATGCTCCCTCGCCTCCGGCGCGACGGGGAAGAGCCCGGCGGCTGGTCCCGGGGTGTCTTCCGGCGTGACGGGTACGGCGGGCGCGGGCGGCGTCTTGGGGTCCGTTGCCCGCCACACCTCGCGGACCAGCACCTGCAGGGCGCCGGCCGCGGGGATGGCCAGCAGGGCGGCGACGAAACCGCCGAACACCCCGCCGATCAGGCTGCCGAGCGAGGCGCCGACCAGCACCGCTATCAGCACCAGCAGCGGGCTGATCTTCACCGTCCGGCTCATGATCACCGGGTTCAGGATGTGGTTCTCGACCTGGGTGTAGATCAGGAAGACCACCAGGGTGACGACGCCGGCGGTGACGCCCTGGGTGAAGGCGAACAGCACGGTGGGGATGCCGGCCAGGGCGCCGCCGATCATGGGCAGGAAGTCCACCAGGGCGACCCACAGCCCCCACAACTGGGGGAACGGCACGCCGACGATCATCAGCGTCACGAACACCACCACCCCCGCGATGATCGAGGTCAGCAGGTTCCCCAGCATGTATCCGATGACGGACCGGTTCACCTCGCCGGCCACCCGGGTGACCGCATCCGCGCGCTGCTTCGGCATCTGGCTCAGCATCCAGCGCCGCATCTTCGAGCCCTCGAGCAGCAGCAGGAGGACCAGAACGAAGATCGTGAACAGCTCGATGACCAGCGAGACGGCGCCCTTGCCGATGGTCAGGGCCGCTTGCTGAGCGACTGCGCGTAGCTCACCAGCTTGGGCGTGTTCCGCTGTACCCAGGTCAGGATGTGGTACTTGCGCGCAATGTGCCCGATCCAGCCCTTGCCCGACTCGGCGCTGGCGACGTAGTTGGGCAGCCGGTTGGCCAGGTGGGTGATCCCGTTCACCAGCGGATACCCGAAGACCAGGGCCAGGGCGAGGAAGGCCAGCGCGGCCAGCAGGCTGACGATCGTCACCGCCAGGGCCCGGCGCAGGGCCAGCTTCTGCTCCAGGAAGACCACCATCGGGTTGAGCAGCAGCGCCAGGAACCCGGCCACCGCCATGAGCAGGACGATGTCCCGCAGCCGGTAGATCAGCTTGCCCGCCAGGTACGTGGCCGCCACCACCGCCACCGTGACCACAATGGTCCGCAGCGGGACGTGCCGGGCGTCGGCGTAGGCCCACAGGCGGGCCAGGCGACCCTGCGGCGGAGGCTGATCGGTCACCTGACCAGCATGACAGGTCGCGTTGGTACCGGTTTCACCTGCCGTCGCCCACGATCGTGACCGGGAGCGTGCGCGGCCCGCGCACCTGCCCGGCGGACCAGGTGACGGCGGCGGGATCGGACAGCTCGAAGTCCGGGTAGCGGGCCAGCCATTCCTCCAGGGCGACCCGGAGCTCCATCCGGGCCAGGTTGGATCCGAGACAGCGATGACGGCCCAGCCCGAAGGCCGCGTGGCGGTTCCGGGTCCGGTCGAGCCGCACCAGGCCCGGGTCCTCGAAGACGGCCGGGTCCCGGTTGGCCGCCGGGAACGGGAGCAGCAGCCAGTCGCCCCCCTTGAACGGGTGGCCGTGGAAATCGAAGTCCGCCGCGACCAGGCGTGCCATCGTGACCGGCGCGTAGGCCCGGAGCAGTTCTTCCAGGGCGGTGCCCATCAGCTCGGGTTCGGCGGCCAGCCGGCGGCGGTCGTCCGGGTGCTGGGCCAGGTGCCAGAGGGAGGCGCCGACAGCCGACCAGGTGGTGTCGATCCCCGCGATCATCAGCAGGATCATGGTGCCGCGGACCTGCTCGACCGGCAGTTTCCGGCCGCCGATCTCGGCACCGAGCAGGAACGAGGTGAGGTCGTCCCTCGGGCGGGCGATGTGGTCCTCGATCTGGGCGTCCATGTACGCGTCGACTTCGGTGAACCGCTCCTCCCGCTCCTCGAGGGGAAGGTCGACCTCCTCGAGGACCAGGCGGATGAAGCCGCGGAACAGGTCGGCGTCCTCCTGGGGGAAGCCGAGGTACCTGACGATGACCCGCACCGGGATGTGCTGCGCGTACTCGAGCGCCGCGTCGAAGCTCGTCCGGCCGTCGGTGGCCGCCAGCAGTTCGCGGCACAGCTCCCGGGTGAACGGCTCGAGGGCAGCGGTCGGCCTGGGCGCGAACGCCGGCAGCAGCATCCGCCGGACGAGGCCGTGATAGGGCGGGTCCGAGCTGATCGGCGGGGACAGCCCGATCGGCGCGGGCAGGTCGTCGGGACCCGGCCGGCGCTCGCTGACCACCACCGACCGGGAGGTGAAGTGCTCGTGGTCGTAGGCCACCTCCGACACCAGGTCGTGGGTGACCGGCAGCCACGCGCCGCCGTACCGGCCGCTGTGCGCGACCGGGCACCGCTGCCGCAGGTCGTCCCAGATCGGGTACGGGTCGGCGACCCACGCCGGGTCGGTGTGATCGAAGTCGGTGGCAAAGTCCCGCACCGGGGGGTGGCGGCTGGTCACGGCTGTCCCTCCCCGGCCTGCCTCGTCTCGGTCAGCGAGATCGCGCGCTCGGGGCAGTTGTCGACCGCCAGCCGGGCCTGGCCGACCAGGGCCGCGGGCACCAGGCCCGCGCCGACTTCGCTGGACATCCCCAGGTCGTCCAGTTCGAACAACTCGGGCGACACGCTGTAGCAGCGGTTATGCCCCTGGCACTTGTCGGGATCGACGTGGACGCGGAAGCTGGCGTGGGTCACGATGCCCCCTGGGTCAGCGGCTGGCTCTCCTCAGGCTAACTCCCGCCACCAGCCGAGCGTAGGTTGCTGGAGTGAACGTGAACCAGACGGCCGGGGGTTTGTGGCTCCGGTTCCTGTCCGGGCCGGACATCGACTCGCTCGGCCTCACCAACGCCGAGATCGTCGCCGCGGTCACCGACGCCGTGCATGCGCACGGTGCCGGGCGCGTGGTGGTCGAGCCGCGGGTGCACCTCGTCCCCGACAACGACGGCGCCGGCCATTTCAACGTGCTGCGCGGCCACCTGTCGGTGCCCGGGGTGAGCGGCGTCAAGGTGGTCGGCGACTTCGTGTCGAACTACGCCGCCGGGCTGCCCAGCGAGCTCGGGTTGCTGACGCTGTACGACCCGCAGACTGGCGTCCCCCTGGCGATCATGGACGCCACCATGATCACCGCCTGCCGGACCGGCGCGATGACCGCCGTAGGAGCCCACTACCTGGCCCGGCGGGACGCCCGGGTACTCGGCCACGTCGGCGCCCGCGGGACGGCGTTCTGGAACGTCGTGCTGCTCGACGAGCTGTTCGACCTCCACGAGATCCGGATCACCAGCCGGCGGCCCGAGTCCCGGGAGGCCTTCGCGCGCCAGCTGGCCGCGGTGACCGGCACGCACATCCAAGTGGCCGCCTCGGCCGAGGAGGTCTTCGAAGGCGCCGACATCCTGGTCGAGGCGTCGCGGCTGAGTGTGCCCGAGCCGCTGCTGCACACCGCCTGGGTCAGGCCCGGTGCCTTCGTCGTCCCCTACGGCACGGTCAGCGCGGTGGAACTCGACCTGCTCGACGTGATGGACAAGGTGGTAGTGGACGACTGGCGGGAAGCACAGTCGGGGCGCTTCGGCGCGCTGCGCCGTCACGTCGACACCGGCCGGCTCTCGGCCGCGTCACTGCACGCCGAGCTGGGCCAGATCGTCACCGGCGCGCGGCCCGGCCGGGAACGCGACGACGAGCGGATCCTGTTCTGGCACCGCGGGCTGGCCATCCTCGACATCGCCGTCGGCCTGGCCATCTTGCGCCGGGCCGAGCAGCAGGGCGCCGGGACGATGCTCCGCTACCGCCCATGACGCCCGCCCTGGAGATCACCGAGAGCGGATCTCGGCCAGATCCGCTCCGTGGCCGCGGGGCAGGCCGTCCGCATCGGGCCCGGGTTGCTGGCCGCGGTGCGGCGGCAGCGCGCCGAGGCCACGCACGCGCTGGCCGACGGGCGGCTGGTGTATGGCGTGAACACGGGCATGGGCGCGCTGTCCTCGGTCCGCCTGACCGAGCGGCAGCAGCGTTCGCACCAGCGCAACCTGCTGCTGGCGCGGGCGACGGGCGGTCCGCCGTGGCTGGAGGTGCCCGAGGCGCGGGCGGTCGTCATGGTCAGGCTGCTGACGTTCCTGTCCGGCGACGCCGCCGTGTCCGGCGAGCTCTGCCAGCGGCTCGCCGAGTTCCTCAACCGCGGCGTCGTGCCCGCCGTGCCCCGCACTGGCGCCGGGGCGGCGGGCGAGATCATGCAGCTGGCCCACGCGTTCGGACCCGTGGCGGGCATCGGCCGGGTCCTTGGGCCGGGCAGAACCGCCATCCCGGCGAGCCAGGCGCTGCGCGAGGCCGGGCTCGGTGAGTTCACGCTCGGCCCTAAGGAGGGCATCGCCCTGATCCAGGGCGTGCCCGGGACGACCGGCCTGTGCGCGCTGCGCCTCGGCGAGGCCGCCGCGCTCACCTCGCTCATGGAAGGGTCGGCGGCGCTGGCCATCGTCGCCGCCCGGGCGTCACGGGATCCGTACCGTGCCGCCTGCGCCCGCGGTGACGACGTGCTCGCCGCGGTCCTCGGCCGGCTCCGCGCGGCAATCGGCGATGACCCGGCGCCGCGGTCGCTGCAGGCGCCGGTTTCGTTCCGGGTGGCCGGCCCGGTCCTCACCCAGGTCGTGCGCTGCAGCCGGCCTGCTCGAGGCGGCGGTGCGCCGCGCCCTGACCGGGGTCACCGACTCCCCCGCCTACCTCGAGGGGCAGTTCACCGGCACCGCCGGGTTCCACGGCATCGACCTGTCCGCGCACTGCGACCAGCTCACCGCGGCGTTGTGCCACGCGGCCGAGGTGGCGGCGGCTCGCGTACACCGGCTGCTGGATCCCGCCGTCACCGGGCTGCCCGCGCAGCTCGCCCGCGAGCCGGGCCCGCAGGCCGGGCTGACGCCGGTGCACAAGCGGGCCGCCGGCGAGGTCCACGCCATGCGGCGCCTGGCCACCGCCACCCCGGTCGGCCTGATCGAGACCTCCGGCGGCCAGGAGGACGTGCAGTCGTTCGCCTGGGAAGCCGCCGAGAAGCTCGCCGCCGCGCTGCGGCACGCCCGCGCGGTCACGGCCTGCGAGCTGCTGGCCGGCTACCAGGCCGCGGCGCTGTCCGGTCGTCCGCCGCCGGCAGGCTCCCGGACGCTGCTGGACTGGCTGGCGGGCATCATCAGCCCGATCGAGGGCGACCGGCCGTTCGGCGAGGACCTCGAGCGCCTCATCGAGGCGCCCTGGCCTCCGTCCTGACCTGCAGGCTGGGCACCGCGGAAGGCTACCGCCATAGTCAGCAAGAAATTTTGTCCGAACGGGCCGTGGTGCTCGCCTTCCGATGGCCCACGACGCCATAGCCTCCGCCCCGCACCGGCTGACGACGCTGGCGGGCGTAACGCCTGGGTGAAGCGTGCGCGCATTGAGGCTGGTGACAAATGGGCTGACTCGTAGGACGATGACAGCGACATCAGCTAGGGGCGTTCATGAAACAGTGCCGACGACGAAGAGGCCAGTTCGATGTTGTCCGTTTATCTGATGGCGCGGTCGAGATGGCGACGCGCTGGCAGACTGGCCTCGACCCGGTTCGATTATTGAATGCCCCGGCTGCCAGCGCACACCGAGGTAAGCATGCCACCCGCAAGATAAATCGGAGAACCCTATGAGTATCGTCTCCATGGTAGATACGAAGCTCGCCCGCGACCAAGCTAACGATCCAAATCAAGACAGCCCCAGTCAGCCGGTAGGCGTTTCAACGAGCCTCTTCAATCAAATAACGCGGTGGATTCCCACCGAGACGGTAACGGTGTATGTTGCGCTCCTTCCCCTGCTTGCGCCGCTGGCGCAGCATAACCCGTCTTATACCAGCCGCTGGCTGCTTTTCTGGCTGATCGTCGGCAGCAACCCGGTCGTCGTCATTCTTCTGGTAATGGCAAAGACGCAGTCAGGGAAATTCAGTCTTCCCTGGTTTGAAATGATAGCCGCGACGATCGCATTCGCCGCGTGGGCCTTCGCTCTGCCCGATACGCCGCTCAAGTATTTCCCGCGCTATGACATTATATGGAATTCGGCCATTATTACGATCACAACGGCGGCGATAACCCTCGTCGCCAATGCGCTACACAAATCTCCCGATTTCGACCAGGTGGTAACGATACAGCAAGGGGCAACCCCCGGTCCGGGACAGACCGCAGGCCCCGCTAGCCTCGCTCTGGGGCAAACGGCAGACCGCGCTAGCCTCGGTTCGGCCGGGTAAACCGCCGACACGGCGTTCGCCTCCGCGTGGGGCGTGTGTGCCACCGGCCCCGTCTATTGGGGGTTGTAGTGTGGTACGAGCCCCAAACGGGGCCCCGCGTTCTCGACATCCACCTGGCCGGCATGACCGCCAGCGTGCGCGGCGAGTGACGATCCGCACCGTCGGCACGCGCCGGGACTGATGAGCATGTTTATGCCTCCGTCGACCCCTGTGAACAGCACAACTTGCGTCGTATTACCGATTTGTCAAATTTGGCGTGAACCCCCTTGATCTGACCGGTTGGGAGGACTATGAACAGTTCGTCCCAATACCTAGCGGTATACGACGGGAGCAGACACCATGAGGGCACGATCGCACGTGCGCAGACCACGATCGAGCATCCTGATGGGGGGATTGAGCGCCATCGCGCTCCTACTTGGCATCGCCTGGACCAGCGGGATTCCGGCAGCGGCCAGCACGGCGGCATCAACCAGCTACACCCCGGCGGCACGGGGTGAGCTGGACTGCAACGGCGTTCAGCCCGGTGCAGAAGCCGTTGCGGGCAATCGCACCTGCACCGATATCCGCGGTGCCAGCAAGGCAAACGCCAACACCTGGGACGGCAGATTCTACGACAACGGCCACTACATCGGCCACGACGAGCCCAACACCGACGTTTTCCTCCAGCACCCGCCGGCTCCGGCAACAACGTGACCTGGACGGTCACCCTCGGCAAGAGACCCGAGGCCGCGCCCACCGACGTCGACCCGGGCCACGACGTCACGGCACTGGTTCGAGCTCAGCCCCGCGCCGTGGTTCTCGATGGCCCTGTGCGACCCCAACTCGTTCCCCCAGACCTCGTGCACGCCGAATCGGACTCGCAACGCCCCCACCTGCGTCGGCCCGAATTGCACCAGCGGCCTCGGGTGGCGGTTCGGCCTTCATGGAGATGCAGTTCTACCCGCCGGGCAACCCGCCCTTCATCGACAGCCCGAGCTGCGACGACACGCACTGGTGCGCGGCCCTGACCATCGACAGCCTGGAGTGCACGCGCCGGCTTCGCGAGCTGTAACAACAACTGCGAGGAGCCCGTCAACTTCGCCTTCATCCAGAGGAACGGCGTGCCGACCGGGCCGCCGGCGCCGCAGGACGCCGACACCGCACACCGATGATGCCCAACAACGAGACGCTGCTGATGAACCCCGGCGACACGATCAGGTTCCACATGTTCGACGCGCCCGCGCCGGGAGGTGGTGACGCCTTCGAAGTGGTCATGGACGACCTCACGACGCACCAGAGCGGGTTCATGCAGGCCTCCGCGGCCAACGGCTTCCAGACCACCTCGAGTGCCGACTGCTCGGGCACGCCGTTCAACTTCCAGCCGGAGTTCAACACGGCCAAGCCCGGCAACATCAACCCGTGGGGCGCGGACCAGGCCGACATCAGCACCGAGTTCGAGACCGGCCACTGGGAGCCCTGCACCTCGCTCAGCGACCAGATCACCCCAACCCGCTCGACCCGACGACACCGGCGCACCTGTACAACGACGTGCTCGAGCCCATACGAGAACGCGCCCGGCGATCAGCCGGACCTCGGCCGAGATCGGTGACGCGGTCTGCTACTACGCGGGCGACACCCACCCGGGCTACGACGGGGCGGGCACGTCAACACAACCGGACCGAGATGACCGGCTGCCAGGACAATCTGTTCCAGAACGGCGACCTGGACTTCGACGGCACGCCCGTACTACAGGCCGGATCATGGCCCACCGGGCCCACGCCGACGAGCCAGCTACCCGTCGACGTTCGTGGAACATTTCCCCACCTCGAACGGCCAGCAGTACTCGCAGTTCCACTTCCAGACCGACATCGCCCTGAGCGAGTACGAGTGCGGCGGCGGGAACTATGCCAACGCCAGCGCCAGCGCGGCCGGATGCACGGTGCCGCCCCAAGGGCCGGGCGGGTTCTACCCATACTGGACGCAAGCCCAGCAGTACGGCGGCTGCTCGCTGGAGTTCGGCAACGTGTCCTCCGGGTTCGGCCTGACCACCTTCGGCGAGGACGCGCAGTACGGGACAGACCAGTTCGCCACGTACGGCTACCCGCAGTTCATAGGGGCCACCTACAACAACCCCTGCGCCACGTAGGGCGGGCCCGCTCTAGAACGGGCCCTCAGCCCCGGCTGAGGGCCCGTTCGCGCTACCGGACGTCCAGCCCGGTGATGGCGCGGCCGATGATCAGGCGCTGGATCTCCGAGGTGCCCTCGAAGATGGTGAAGATCTTCGCGTCCCGGTGCCAGCGCTCCACCGGGAACTCCCGGGTGTACCCGTTCCCGCCCGAGGATCTGGATGGCCTGCTCGGTGACCCGGACCGCGGTCTCCCCCGCGACCAGCTTGGACATCGACCCCTCGGCCCGCCGGAACGGCCGGCCGTGCCGCGCCATCCAGGCCGCCCGCCAGGCCAGCAGGCGGGCCGCGTCGACCGCGGCCTGCATGTCCGCGAGCATGAACGCCACGGCCTGGTTCTGCCCGATGGGGCGGCCGAACTGGACCCGCCGGGTCGAGTACTCGGCGGCGTACTCCGCCGCGGCCCGCGCGATCCCCACCGCCATCGCCGCCACGCCGGGCCGGGAGGCCTCGAATGTCCTCATCGCGGCCTGCTCACCCGCGCGGCCGCCCTCCCGGACCCGGGCCAGCCGCTCCTCGAGCCGGTCCCGGCCGCCGAGCAGGCACCGCCCGGGCACCCGGACGTCGGACAGCACGACCTCGGCGGTATGCGAGGCCCGGATGCCGTGCTTGCGGAACTTCTGCCCCATGGACAGCCCGGGCGTGCCCGGCGGCACGACGAAGCTGGCCTGCCCGCGCGAGCCGAGCGACGGGTCCACCGACGCCACGACCACGTGCACGTCGGCGATGCCGCCGTTGGTGGCCCAGGTCTTCACCCCGTTCAGCACCCACTCGCCGGCCGCGGCGTCGTAGGTCGCCCGCGTCCTGATCGCGGCCACGTCGCTGCCCGCATCGGGTTCCGAGGAGCAGAACGCCCCCAGCTTCACGTCCCCCGGCCCGCCGAACATCTGCGGGCACCACTCCCCGACCTGCTCCGGCGTCCCGTTGGCCACCACCGAGAGCACCGCCAGCGTGCTGCCCGCCAGCGACATCCCGATGCCCGCGTCGCCCCAGAACAGTTCCTCGAACACGACCGGAATGCCGAGCCCGGACGGTTCCAGGTACTGCGGGTGTAGAAGTCCAGCGAGTACAGCCCGATCTTGGCCGCCTCCTCGAGCACCGGCCACGGGGTCTCCTCGCGCTCGTCCCACTCCGCGGCGGCAGGCCGGATCACCGAGGCGGCGAACTCGTGCAGCCAGTCCCTCGTCTGTACCAGGTCCTCCCCCAGCTCCAGCGAGAACTCCTGGCTCCCGGGGCCTGCCTCCGGCGCGTTGCTCATGCCGCCCTCCAGCGCATTATGTTACTCGAGGGTAACATCATGGCTCTGGCCGCAGGAAGGCGACCGCCCGTAATCCGGGCGAATTTCTGCCGAACGGATCGTGGCGCTCGCGCCCGGGCACGCTGGGTTCCCTAATCCGGCGGTCCGAGTTCAGGGGTGCTGGCTGCCCGGTCTCCAGCACAGGGTCCGCATCGCTCTGACGTGGGCGATTCGTGATTGTCTGTTAATAGTCGACTACTTTCGATACTCATCGTGTACCATCCGGGACATGACGGCAGCCCCCCAGCCAGATCCGCGAGCCTACATGCAGCTTGCCGCGCTTATCCGGGACCAGATCGCCAGCGGGACGCTCGCTCCGGGCGGCCGGCTCCCGTCGATCGCGGCCCTGCGCCGCCAGCACGGGCACTCCCGCCAGACGGTCGGCAAGGCCATGCGCATCCTTGAGGGCGAGGGCCTGATCTACCGGGTGCCTGGTCTCGGCTACTACATCAGCCACAGCGCGGTCGCTGCGCCGCACGACTGAGACTCGCCGGCACCCTGACCCGGACGGTTAGCCGGAACGGCCGCGCGCAATCACGGCCGAGATCCGCAGCAGCGATCTGCGGGGGTCGGCCTACTTTCCCCCGAACCCACCCTACTTTCCCCGAACCCACCCTATTTCCCCCGAACCCACCCTAAGTGTCCTAAGTCCTGGGCGTGCTGGTCGAGGAACTCGTAGATGTCGGCATCGTCGACGCCGGGAAAGCTTCCGGCCGGCAGCGCGGACAAAATGTGCGAGTGCGCGCGGGCCGACGGCCACGCGTTGCCTTCCCACCGTTCGGCCAGCGTGGCGGGCGGCCGGCTGCAGCACTCGCCGTCCGGGCAGGCCGAGCGTTTCCTGGTCGTCGCCTCACGGCCGCGGAACCAGCGGGAATGCTCGAATGGGACACCGAAGGTGATGGCGAATCCCCGGTCGGCCCGCGGGTCGACCTGAGCGATGCAGAAGTAGCTGCCGGACGGGGTGTCTGAGTACTGGTAGTACGGGGAAAAGCGGTCGGCGGCGCCGAACACCTGACGCCCCGACCACTGGCGGCACAGCCGCTGTCCCTCGATCGCGCCCGACGGGTCCGCGGGAAATACCACCCCGTCGTTCTCGTAGGCCTTGTAGATGATGCCGCTCGCGTCGTTCTTCACGAAGTGGCACGGCAGGTTCAGGTGATGGGTGGCGAGGTTGGTGAACCGGTGCGCGGCCATCTCGTATGACACCGAGAACAGGTCCACCAGGTCCTCGACCGCGAGATCGCGTTCCTGTTTCGCACGCTCGAGCACCGGCACGGTCGCGGTCTCCGGCATCAGCACCGCCGCGGCGAAGTAGTTCGCCTCGACCCGCTGCCGCAGGAAGTCGGCGAAGTCCCGTGGCACCCGATGGCCGAGCAGGAAGTGGCCGAGCGCTTGCAGCACCACGGCCCGCGGTGAGTGCGCGCCGACCGGCTCCTGTTTGACGTAGATCCGGCGGTTCCGCAGGTCGGTCAGCGACCGTACCGACCGGGGCAGGTCCTGGATATAGCGGACAGCGAAGCCGTGGCGGCTCACCACCGAGACCAGGATGCCCTGGGTCAGCGCGCCGCCCGAATAGCCCCCGGCGCTCAGCGCCGCGGCCGCCTCGCGCTCGACGGCTTCGAAGTAGTTGTCCCGTTCGCGCATCGCGTCCCGCAGCGCCGCGTTGCCGGCCCTGGCTTCTTCCGGGGTGGCGGTCGGCTTTGACCGCTGCGCCCGCAGTTCCGCCGCGACCGCGACCAGGTGCTCGAGCACGTCAGTGGGCACGCGCGCCCCGATCTTGAGCTGCGGCAGGCCGAGACGCCGGTAGGACGGGTCCTGCTGTGCGTCGGCCAGCGCGATCTCCAGCTGCGCCCGGCGGCTGGGCGGCTGCCTGCTGAGCAGGTCGGACACCGGTACCGACAGCGCCGTGGCCAGTTGCTCGATCAGTGAGAGCTTCGGCTCCCGGCGCCCGTTCTCGAGCAGGGACAGCGCTGAGGGAGCGCGGCCTACGCGCTCTCCTAGCTCGGTGAGGGTCAGGCCCCGGTTACGGCGCAGATGGCGCAGTCGCTGACCGAAGGTTACAAGGTCTATACCATCGGTCTGGACCAAATTCAGGCGATCTTTCATCGTGAAGCTCAGTGTATCTTGCTGCTTTGGAAAGATTCTACAATTTTTAGGCCTTTCGTCCCTACCCAGCCGTCAGCTGGCCGGACAGGCTGAGGTAGGGATCCTGCCCGGAGCCGGGATCCAGCATTTCCCAGGAAGGCACCACAGTGGACACGATCAGCCAGCAGGCGGCCAGGCTAAGCGCGGAGTGGGCCACCGACCCGCAGTGGAAGCACACCTCCCGGACGTACTCGGCCGAGGACGTCATCCGGCTGCGCGGCACGGTGCGGGAGGAGTACACGCTGGCCAGGCTGGGCGCTGAGCGCCTCCGCAGGCTGCTGGAAGCCGAGGACGCCGTCACGGCGCTCGGCGCGGTCACGGGCCTGCAGGCGGTGCAACAGGTCAGGGCGGGGCTCAAGGCGATCTACCTGTCGGGCTGGCAGGTGGCGGCGGACGCGAACCTGGCCGGGCAGACCTACCCGGACCAGAGCCTATACCCGGTCAACTCGGTGCCTGCGGTGGTGCGCAGGATCAATAACGCGCTGCGGCGTGCCGACCAGATCACCTGGTCGGAGTCCCCGGACGGCGATGTGAGCGGCTCCCCTTACTGGCTGGCGCCCATCGTGGCCGACGCCGAAGCCGGATTCGGCGGCGTGCTGAACGCGTATGAGCTGATGAAGTCCATGATCGCGGCGGGTGCGGCCGGGGTGCACTGGGAGGACCAGCTCGCGTCCGAGAAGAAGTGCGGTCACCTGGGCGGCAAGGTCCTCATCCCGACGAGCCAGCATGTCAAGACGCTCAACGCCGCCCGGCTGGCCGCCGACGTGTGCGGCGTGCCCACGCTGGTGATCGCGCGCACCGACGCCCACGCGGCCACGCTGCTGACCTCGGACGTGGACGAGAGGGACCGGCCGTTCCTTACCGGGACGCGCACCCCGGAGGGGTTCTGCCGGGTGCGGAACGGGATCGAGCCGTGCATCGCCCGGGGGCTGGCCTATGCCCCGTACTCGGACCTGATCTGGATGGAGACCTCCACCCCCGACCTCGACGTGGCCCGCGAGTTCGCCGAGGCGATCAAGAGCGAGTACCCGGACCAGTTGCTCGCCTACAACTGCTCGCCGTCGTTCAACTGGCGCGCGCACCTGGACGAGTCGACGATCGCGAAGTTCGGCAAGGAACTCGCGGCCATGGGCTACCGGTTCCAGTTCATCACGCTGGCCGGCTTCCACGCCCTCAACTACTCCATGTTCGAGCTGGCTCGCGGCTTCGCCGACGAGGGCATGCCTGCCTACGTGAGGCTGCAGGAGGCGGAGTTCGCGGCCGAGAAGCACGGCTACACCGCCACCCGGCACCAGCGTGAGGCGGGGACCGGCTACTTCGACCTGGTGACCTCGGCGATCTCGCCGAACGCCGAGACCGTGGCCCTGGCCGGCTCGACCGAATCCGAGCAGTTCCACGCCGCCTGACCCTCTCTTTTGCTCTCGCCGATGAACCCCGGGTTTCACCCGGGGTTCATCGCGCTGGCTCGCCGCCGGGAGCATGGAACGCCCGGCGAGGCGGGCACTCAGCTCTGTCTAGTCGGGGGTGCTGCCCGGGCGGCCGGGGTCCCGGGATCCGCCGGACCCCAGGGCGCCTGCGAACGGCCGGGCTCCATCCGGGGCTGCGGCCTGGTCTCGGCCCAGTCGGCCAGCGAGCCCGTCGCCGCCCGCCATGGTCTGGGTAGCCGCCAGATCGGGATAGGCGGCCGGGGTGGCCTCGTAGGGCGCGGGCGCGGCGACGACCGCCCTGCTTCGCCATCTGGACGGCACGAACAACGGGATGATCATGGCCAGGCCCGCCAGCGGCCAGCACGCCGTCGAAGAGCATGGCCTCGAAACCGGTGCCGTAGCTCTGCGACTTCAGCGGGATGTAATGGACCGCGCGGCGCACGCTGAACAGGTACAGCCCGGTCCAGGCGAGCAGGGCGAGGCCGGGCAGGCCGGACGCGAGCGGGGAGATCGTCGGCACGGCCATCAGGATCCCGGCCAGCAGGCCGACGGCGAGCAGCACGCCGAACCCCTCGAGGACGGCGTGGTCGTGGATGAGGGAACCGCCGCCAGCCGGCAGCACGCCGCCCTTGGCCGGCCCGATGAGCAGCTTCAGGTAACCCCACGAGCCTGCGAAGAACACTGCGGCGGCCATGACAATGGCCAGGCGCGACACCGTTCACATGGCGCATATCCCTCAACCCCTTTGGTGGCTCACAGACGGACAGCTTACGACCGGGCGCCCCGCACGTCATGGGCCTCCGCGGTGTGTCGCGACGCAGTGAGCAGCCGCCTTCCCGGGCGGCCTCTTAACCAGACCTCAGGTGCCACCCAATATGCTTACCGGGTGCGCATTCACGCCATCTTCGGGGGAATCGGCGCGTTCGCCGTCAAGTTTCGCTGGGTTGTCATCGCGGCCTGGCTGATCGCGGCCATCGCCGTGCCGAAATTCCTGCCCTCACTGAACAGTGTCACTCAGGGCAACAACAGCGCCTTCCTGCCCGCCAGCGCGCCCAGCGAGCAGGCTGCGGAGCTCGCGGCGCCGTTCGGGGCCACCAACCTGGTCCCGGTGCAGGTGGTCGCGGCGGTAGACCAGGGCACCCTGACCACGGCAGACACGACCTGGCTGGGCACGCTGCAGCATGACCTGGCGACCGTGCCGACCGTGGTCTCCGTGCGCGACCTGGGCCGGTCAGCCGACCAGCAGGCCGAGCAACTGCAGGTGCTGTCCGACGTCAACCAGGCCAGCCAGCCGGACCAGACCACCCTGGTGAAGAACCTCCGCGCGCAGATCGTGAAGGCAGCGCCCCCGGCCGGGCTGCAGGTGCACCTGGCTGGCCAGATCGCGATCAACGTCGACCAGCAGACCAAGTCGGGCAACACGGGGAATCAGGTCGAGCTGGTGTCCGTGGTCTTCATCCTGATCCTGCTGCTGCTGATCTTCCGATCGCTGCTGGCGCCGCTGATCACGCTGATACCCGCGTTCTTTGCCGTGGCCATCTCCGGGCCGCTGGTCGGCGAGGCGGCGCACGCCGGCCTGAAGGTCTCGGTCATCGCCCAGCTGCTGCTGATCGTGCTGGTCCTCGGCGCGGGCACGGACTACGGCCTGTTCCTGGTGTTCCGCGTGCGCGAGAACCTGCGCGAGGGGGCGGAGCCCAAGGACGCGGTGCGCGCGGCGGTCATGCGGGTCGGCGAGACGATCACGTTCTCCGCCCTGACGGTCATCGCCGCGCTGCTCTCGCTGCTCGTCGCCACCTTCCAGATCTACTCCGAGCTCGGCATCCCGCTGGCCATCGGGATCGGCACCATGCTGCTGGCCGGGCTCACCCTGCTGCCCGCGCTGCTCGCGGTGTTCGGCCGGGCCGCGTTCTGGCCGAGCAAGACCCAGGCGGGCACCGGCAAGGCGGGCCTGTGGGGGCGGGTCGCGGCGCGGCATCGTGCGCAGGCCGGCGATACCGCTGGCCATCGGCGTCGTCGTCTTCGGCGCGCTCGCGATCGGGGTGGGGAGCTACCAGCCCGGCGGGTTCGGCGGCTCGATCACCGCGCCGGCCGGTTCTGACTCCGCGGCGGGCACCGCGCTGCTGGCCAAGCACTTCCCGTCCAGCTCGGCCAACCCGACGAACCTGATCTACAAGCTGCCCCAGCCCGTCTGGGAGGACCCCGCGCCGGTCGCCGCGGCCACCAGCCAGCTCGCCGCGAGCGGCCTGTTCACCGGCGTCACCGGGCCGCTGAACCCGGCGGGCGTGACACTGACCGAAGCCCAGTACCAGGCGCTGCACGCCGCGCTGGGCAACCCCGCGGCCCTGCCATCCGTGCCCCCGGCGAACAGCAAGATCCCGCCCAGCGCTTATCAGGTCTACCGGGCCACCGCGCAGTACGTCAGCCCGGACGGCAAGACGATCCAGTTCGAGACCGGCCTGAAGGCGGGCGACCCGTCGACCACGCGCCGCGATGAACGCCGTGCCCTCGATCCGGGCCGAGGCCGCTTCGGTGGCCAAGACCCTCGGCGCCGTCGATTACGGCGTCGGCGGTGAAGCGCCCGCCTTCTACGACATCAGCCATATCTCTGACAGCGACCTGGCCCACGTCGTCCCGGTCGCGATCATCGTGATCGGCCTGCTGCTCTGCCTGGTCATACGATCGCTGGTCGCGCCGCTGTACCTGATCGCATCGGTGGCGCTGTCGTTCTTCGCCGCCCTGGGGCTGTCCGTCATCATCTTCATCAAGATCGGCGGGGAGAGCGGCCTCACCTTCATCCTGCCGTTCCTGATGTTCATCTTCCTGCTCGCGCTGGGCGAGGACTACAACATCCTGGTGATGAGCCGGATCCGGGAGGAGGCTCAGCATCTCCCGCTACGCGAGGCGGTCAGCCGGGCAGTGGGCGCTACCGGCACCACGGTGACCTCGGCCGGCCTGGTGCTGGCCGGGACGTTCTCGGTGTTCGCGGTGGTCGGCGGGCGCCAGTCCGGCGGCAGCCAGATCGTCGACGTCGGCATCGGGCTGGCCCTGGGCGTGCTGATGGACACGTTCATCGTCCGCACCATCCTGGTGCCGTGCACGGTCGTGCTGCTGGGCCGGTGGAACTGGTGGCCGTCCGCGCTCAGCCGGCCCGGCCGGAAGCCGGACGGGAAAACCGAGGCGGACACCGAGCCGGCCGCGCCGCGCAGCCGCTGACTCCGCGGCTCAGCGGGGCTCAGTCGGCCTGCGCGTCGATCGAGGAGGTCAGGTCGCGCAGGGCGGGGGCGGCATCGCGCAGCGCGGCCCGGTCGCGCTGCGGGAGCGCGGCCAGCGCGGCCTGGATGATCTCCTCGTTCACCCGGTGCCAGCGGCTCACCGCCGCCGCGCCCTGGTCCGACAGATCCAGGCTGACGGTGCGGCCGGTCGCCGGTGCCGTCGGCGCCGGGACCCCGAAGACCGCCGGGCGTCCGCGTCACGTAGCCGGCCGACTGGAGGCCGCCGAGCAGAGTCGCCACCGAGCTGGGTGCGAGCCGCAGCATCCGGGCCAGCTGGCTCGGCCGGATACCGGGATGCTCGGCCATGCACGACAGCAGCTCCAGCTGGGCCACGGAGAGCCCGAGGGCGGGGTCGGCCGCCCGCGCGGCGCGCCGCATGGCCCGGCGAAGGCGGGACACGATGTCGGCCAGCTCGGGCCCGATCTGCTCGTGTCCCAGCAGGCCTGGCGCTACGTTGCCCTCAGCTGAAGCCACCTGACGGGTCCGCCTCCCTGGGACGTCCGGCCTGTCCTCGCGCCTGCGCGCGGCCGACCAGAGCGATCGCGGCCGCAGCGGCGGAGACGACGGCGAGCACGATGAACGCGGGCCGCGCCTGCGTCGACTCAGCGTACCCGCGGATCTGGGGCTCGGCGCCACCCAGGTGCAGCGCCAGCGCCATGAGGGAGATGCCGAGGGTGGTGCCGATCCCCCGGGCCATGCTGACCAGGCCCCCGAGCAGGGAGGCGGACGAGTCGGCGGTACTGCGCATGATGACCGTGTTGTTGGCGGGCACAAAGATGCCCAGGCCCAGGCCAGCCAGGGCCAGCAGCGGGACCACGGTCCGCACTGTCAGCGGCACGAAGACCGACGTGCACATAACCGCGCAGGTCGCGGCGGCGCCCACGAAGCCGCGCCGGCTGTCGGTCCAGGTTCTGGGCAGCACCGCGTCGCCGAACAGCGCGCCCAGGCCGAACCCGAGCGGCAGCGCGGAGAGCACCAGGCCGGTCCGGGCCTCGCTGCCCAGGTCATGGCCGAGCAGCTGAGGAATCAGCACCAGCGGCCCGAACAACGTGAGGTACCCGCAGGCCGCGCCGGCCAGCGCGCGCGCCAGCGGCGCGGAACGGATCAGCCAGACCGGTATCAGCGGGTGCCCGGTGCTCGACCTCGCGCCGGATGAATACGGCCAGACCCGTCAGGGCGAGCGCCGCGAGCAGCGCGACCACCCAGGCCGGCAGGTTCAGCCCGGATGCTGCGGACAGGGCCAGCAGCAGCGCGCTCGTCCACGCCACCAGCAGCAGGCTGCCCGGCCAGTCGAACTTCTCCGGCCCGCTGAACTGCCGGGTCCGCGGCAGCAGGTAGCGGCCGGCGACGATCGCCACCAGGCCGACGGGGATGTTGACCCAGTACACGGCGCGCCAGCCGACGGTGGCGGTGAGCAGGCCGCCCAGGGTGGGGCCCAGCGCCAGCCCGATGGACTGCGCGCCCGCCTGAATGCCCAGGGCGAAGCGCATCCGGTCCTTGGGCGCGCTGGTCGTCACCAGGGCCACGCTGTTCGACTGGAGCATCGCCGCGCCGACCGCCTGGACTAGGCGGAGCAGAATCAGGGCGCCGAGCGAGGGGGCCAGGCCGCAGGCCGCGGAGGCGGCGGTGAACACGGCGAAGCCGTAGGTGTACACCAGCTTGCGGCCGACCGCGTCGCCGAGCCGTCCGGCCGGGGCGAGCAGGGCGACCAGGCCGAGCAGGTAGACCAGGGACACCCACTGGACGGCGGCGACCGGGACGCCGAAGTCGTGCTCCATCGCGGGGAACGTGATCGTGACGATGCTCGCGTCGAGCTGGCCCATGAACGCGCCGAAGCAGACAACGCCGACCGCCAGCCACGGCGCGCGAGGGCTCTCCCGCACGAAGGCAGGCCGGGGCGGCTCCCGCAAGATATTTCTGTAAGCGAACATCTTGCGTCGAGAATACCAAGAATACTTCTGTAAGCGAATATCCTCGGGGCGTACGGGCCCACGGCCGCGCCGTCCCACCCGGGATGGGCCCGGGACGCGCGTGCCCATCACCGGCCCGCAAGCCCACCGGCCGTCGGCCGTCGCCGAGAAAATACGGGCCAGCCTCCCGGGATTAACTCCGGACATGCCGGGCGCGGTGCTGGCCTTGGGCGATCAGACCAGACAGACTCATGGAGGTGGAGCAGTCTGCCGTCTCCGCGCTGGCCACTGGGCTAGAGTACGCCGGGAAAGCGCCAGCAACGGACGGCGGCGGGACCGACTCGCAAGCCGCGGAGGGGCTTTCACGGGTCGGAACGGAAGGGACGACGATGCAGGAACTGCGCTTCGTCGCGGTAAGCGAGGATGGCCGTTACGCGGTTCTCGCCGTCCCGGGACGGAGCGCACGTTTCACGCTGCCGATAGACGAGCGGCTCAGGGCGGTGGCCCTGGGCCAGACCTCCCGGCTCGCGCAGTACGAGATCGAAGTGGAGAGCCCGTTGCGACCCAAGGAGATCCAGGCACGAATCCGGGCCGGGGAAACGGTGGAGGAAATCGCGGACGCGGCCGGCATCGCGGTCGAGCGCGTGCGCTGGTTCGAGGGACCGGTCCTGGCCGAACGCGCCTACATCGCGGACCAGGCTCAGAAGGCGTCGGTCCGCCGCCACGGAGATTCGACCCCAGGCCCGCGGCTGGGCGAGATCGTGGCCGAGCGGATGAACGCGATCGGTGCCGACCCGGACGAGGCGCTGTGGGACGCGAAGAAACGCGGCGACGGAAGCTGGCAGGTCCAGCTCACGTTCACCTCCGGCGGCCACCTGCACGTGGCCGAGTGGGTCTTCGATCCGCGTCGCAGGCACGTGCTGCCTCCGACGACAACGCCGCGCGCATGTCGCTGCCGGGCGCCGAGCCGCCTCAGCCCACGGCACCGCCGCCGGGCGAAGCGACCGTCACCCGGTTGGCCCCGCGGCTCGGCAACACCCGGCACGAACGGCCGGGCGTCCGGCGATTGCCGACTCCACGCCCGACCCGTGCCGCGCCGCCCGCGCCCGTGCCGCCCGTGCCGCGTGCCGTCCGCGCCGTGCCGTGCCCGCGCCGCCCGTCCCGCCTGTGCCCTCGGTGCCGGTGACGGCCGAGCCCAGGAGAGACCTGTCCCGTGCGCCCGCCGCAGAGCGGAACTCCTGGCCCCAGCCCCCGTCCAGGGAGCCCGCGCCGGCGCCCCTGGTCGCCGCGGAGAGCGCGCGCGAAAACCATCGGGCCGCTCCCCGGCCGGCCGAGGACGCAGCCGAGCCGTCCGCGCCGGGGAGGCGGTCGCGCCGGGCGAGGCGGTCGCGCAGGCCGCCGGCCGCCGAGCAAAACGGACGCCAGGGCCGCAAGGCGGCGCGCGGCCGGCGATCCTCGGTCCCGTCCTGGGACGAGATCATGTTCGGCAGCTCGCGGCAGCGGGACTGAGTCCCGGGTTCCTGGCGCGCCGGGGCCGAGTCGCCGGCGGCATGCGCACAATCCGGCGCCGTTCCGCTGCCTTCGGAGCCGGAGAACTGATCGGATGCTGTCAGAACGGGCGATGGGCTGACAGCAGGGCGAGCAGAATGAGCAGGACGCGCAGCTGGCGCCCGCCGACGTGGACGGCGTGCCCGGCTCCGTTGCGCACCTGAAGCGGGCCGAATAGCCCGATACGCCGCGTGTCCGGCATCCGCCCTCTCCGGTCATCCGTGTCCGTGCCGGGAATGAACCCATTTTCCCCCGGCTGTTCAACGCGTCGTGTCGCCCTACGCTTCCTAGCAAGTTCTAATATCAACCGTCGGCAGGAAAGAGGCGAGGGTGACTTCGGGCCAGGGCGGGATTCACCGGGGCCGCGGCAGCCCGCGGCGGCAGCCGCACGAGGCAGCCCCGCGGCGGCAGCCGCACAGGCGGCAGCGCGGCGGCAGCCGGGGCCGGTAGGGCGGCGGCCATCCCGGTGCTGGGCGGTCGCCTGGCGCTGGCGCGGCCCTGACCGTGGCCGGCTGCGGGCAGGCCGGCCAGGGTGCGCCGGTCGCGCCGCGGACGATGTCGGTCAGCAGCGAGGCATTCAGCCAGAACATCCTCCCGCAGCGTTATACCTGCCACGGCGCCAGGATCAATCCGCCCCTCGACTGGTCCGGTGCGCCTGCCGACACCAAGAGCCTCGCCCTCATCGTCGATGATTCTTCGGCGCCGATCACGCCCTTCATTTACTGGCTCGTGTTCGACATCCAACCCGGGACGACCGATATCCAGGAAGACGCGCTGCCGACCGGAGCGCGGCAGGCGCTGAACAGCGCGGACACCGCGGCCTATGACCCGCCGTGTCCGAGCGGGCATTCTCACTCGTATCGTTTCACGGTTTATGCGCTGAACCGCACGCTGACCCTGCCAAATGGCGCTCCCCTGCTGGAGGTATGGACGGCGATCGCGGACGCCACAATCGGACGCGGGCGAATAGTGGTGACCGGGTACCCGTGAGCATGCTGATACATGTCGTAATCGGCTCAGGCGGAAGTTTTGTAATCGTCTGACACGGTCCCGGTCGGTAAGCCAGAATCGTGATGATCAAGCGGGTTCCAGGGCGCTCGCGACAACGAGGGAAGGCTCGCGTCATCGGCCGCGTGTGCCTCGCTAGCGTCCCTAATACCCCCCACCAGGCCCGGCATTCTGGATGGAGACCATGATCCTGGTCGCGGGACTCGCCATAGCGGGACTGGCCGGCATAGCGGCAGCCTTCTACTTCAGCATGCGCCCGGACGGTTCCCGGGCTCGGACCGTTCCCGGGTCCAGGGTCCGGGGCCCGGTCCACACCGGTGACAGCCGACGGCCGGCCAGCAGAAGCAGGACGTCGCGGACGCCCACGGGCGGATCGGACCAGTCCGCTAGCCCGGCGCGATCGGCCAGATCCGCCGGGGCGCAGATCCGAAAGCGGACGGGCTCTCTGATCGCACCGGGTCCTCTGGACCCAGTACCGTGATCGACTTCACCGGCCCGCAGCGGGTGCTGGAGGATCCGGAACCTACCGTCACGGGCCGCCGGGCCCGGCACGAGCCCGACGACTCGGCCGCGACGCCGAGGTCACGCCGGCGAGTGGGCTGGCGCAAGGGATCCGACGTCGACGAGGAACTGTGGCCGGTCGAGGCGTTCGGCGGCGTTTCCGACGAGCAGTTCTGGGACGATCTGGCGACCGACAAGCCCCTGGCCACGACCGCGCGCCCCGCCCAGCCGGACCCCGCGGCCAAGCGGCGGGGTCCGGCCACCGGACCGGGCACGCATCCGCAACCCCGGCTCGGCCCGGACGACCGGACCGCGACCCAGCCGGTTCAGCCCGGCCCTCAGCCTTCGGCGACCTCGCCGGTCGCGACGCAGCCCTACCCGGCGGCAACGCAGCCGCCGCCGATCGCCACCCAGCCGGTTCGTGCCGCCCATCAGCCCGCGGAGTCGCGCGTGCCGGTCGCGTACCAGCGCGGACGAGGATCCGCTGACCAGCCCGGCGTACTCGCTGAGGCCCAGGGGAAGCGTCGACGGCCGTGCCTACCCGTCGTCGCGCCGCTCCGCTGACCTCACCCGCGGGCAGTACGAAGCCGCTGCCGGGCAGGAGACTCAGGCCTTCAGCCTCACCGACACCCAGGCCGCCGAGGGCCGCTACCCCGACGGCGTGCCGCCGTTCCGGCAGTTCGACCAGCCCTCGCACAGCGGGAACGCGGGGCGCGGCCGGTCCGACGCGGGACGGCCTGATCCGCTCCGCTCGGACGGGTACCGGTCCGATCCGCTGCGAACTGATCCCCTTCGGCCTGATTCGCTCCGGCCGGGCGACGGCTACGGCACCTCCCCCAACTCCCCCTACCCGTACCCGCAGCAGCCCTACGGGGAGCCGGCGCAGTCGGTGAACACCCCGCCCTACGGCGAGCGGTACGGATACGGGAATCCGGCCGACCAGGGCGGTCAGGCCGGAGATCCCCGGCGAACGAACGGGGGCTGGAGTCCCGGCCAGGTCGGCGGGAACGGCGGCGGGAGCTGGGGCTCGCGTCCGGCGTACCCGCCGGTCAACGGCCCCCGCGGCCCTTACGACCCGCGGGGCTACGACCGCCGGTTAACCAGCCTGCCCCGACCTGGCGCACACCAGGAGCGTTACGCAAATCAGCGGGGTTTTGCATAACGCGAGCTTTCGCATAGAACACAGTTCATGCCCGAGGGAGACGTGGTCTGGTACACCGCCCGGCGCCTGCACGAGGCGCTGGCGGGACGGCCGCTGACCCGCAGCGACTTCCGCGTTCCGCGGCTGGCCACCGCCGACCTGAGCGGCGACGTGGTAATCGAGACGGTCTCCCGCGGCAAGCACCTGCTGACCCGGACCCGCAGCGGCCTCACCGTGCACACCCATCTCCGCATGGACGGCAGCTGGCGGGTACGGCCCGCGGCCGAGCAGGTGAAGGAGAGTCACCGGATCAGGCTGGTACTCGCCAACGACGACTGGCAGGCTGTGGGATATCAGCTCGGCGTCGTCGAGCTGATCCGCACCGGCGAAGAGCGGGAGGTTACCGGGCACCTGGGGCCGGACCTGCTCGGCCCGGACTGGGACTGCGCCGAGGCGGTGCGGCGGCTGTCGGCGGAATCCGGCCGCCCCATCGGCGAGGCCCTGCTCGACCAGCGCAACCTGGCCGGTGTCGGCATATATTTTGCAAGGCCGAGATGCTGTTCCTGCGGGGCATCAATCCCTGGCGTCCCGTCGGTGAGGTCAAGGACTTGGAAGCCCTGGTCGATCTTGGGCACCGGCTGCTCGACGCCAACAAGATGCGGCTCGGGCACGTGACGACCGGGGACGCCAGGCCCGGCGGGGAGAGCTGGGTGTATGGGCGAGCGGGCCGGCCGTGCCGCCGGTGCCGCACACCGATCAGGAGGGGCGAGCAGGGTCCTCCGGGCCAGGAACGGCTCAGGTTCTGGTGCCCGTCCTGCCAGAAATAGCGTTAGGCGCCGTCCAATGTAAGCGCCCGACATCACTCATGGCGAGCGCCAGCCGCTGGAATGTCCGGCAGTGGACGTCCACGACACGCCCACCCTGCCACCGGGGTGCGCGCCATGGTGGCCGCGGCCGGCGACGACTCCCCAGCCCACCGTCACTGACGGTATCGGCGGGGCCAACATGCGGCACGCGATATCCGCCATCTTATTGAAGAATCGCTGTAAGGCGTTACGGTCGAAGTCGTAGCGTTCAGAGGTCCGGCAGGCGTGGCTCTCATATCCGCTGCCGGCGCTTAGCTGGCCTGGCTTCCGAACGACGTGCCAGCCCTGCCGGACCTTGCCGTGGCGTGGCTCGAAAGAGGTGCGGCGGCGACCGGCCCGGCCTGGAATAAGGCATGCCCGCCGCGGTCCCCATCATGGCGCGACGCGAGGAAGGAGCAAGGCCGTGGCGGTGGTGATGATCGGGGTGGACCCGCATAAGGGCTCGCATACGGCGGTGGCGGTCGACGGGGATGAGGCGGTGCTGGGGCTGGTGCGGGTGCGGGCCTCGGCCGTGCAGGCGCAGCGGCTGCTGGAGTGGGCCGCACCCGAACGGACGTTATGTGGTCCGGCGGGCAGGGTGATCGCCGGGCACCCATCCGATTCCGCTGGCGGTGGGCGTCGTGCGGTCATGCCGGAAGCAGCAGAACCGAGAGCCGGTGGCGTCAGCGCATGCAGCGGCTCGCACGTATGTCCTTGTCGCTGTCAGTTGCGGCGTCCGGCGCCATCACGTCTCAATCGTGAATCAAGGCCGCCCTGGCATGCTCCGCCCTAGAGAGGTGGCATGAGGCCTGCTCTGAGGAGGGGAAGAGATGAACTGGTTCGCACACCCTACCCGCCAGGGACCTGGCCCGTCGGCCGGCCCGGCGCTGGGACCTGGGTCATTCCGGCGGATCGTGGATGTCCCTTTCGAGACGTGCGTGGCCGCGCTGGGCAGCTGGCAGCAAACAGAGCAGGGCGGCGAAGTCCGGTTCGGTGACAGCCTGCTGTGCGGGCCGGTCGAGCGTGATCCCGGCTCGGCTACGTGCCGGATCCAGGTCCGCCTGGCCCGGGGTGCGTTGCGCCCGCTGCTGCGCATGAGAGTGGACATCGACCGCTGGTCCTCATCGTCGACCGCCGTTGAGCTGATCCCCGGCGGGCGCGTCCGGCTCACGGCGGCCTATTTCCGCGCTGGCCATCTTCTGCTCGACTCGCTGACCCGCTATCTGCTGCAGCCGTTGCCTCCAGCACAGGCCCGGGATACTGCGAGCCAGCCACCCGTGCCTGTCGGTGCCGGGCGTCCTTGATCCCGCCGCGCGCCGCCGTCGTGCCGGCCCGGTAGCCGCCTTAGGGCGGCGGTCATCATGCCTCCGGGACCACCCGGTGATGGCCGCCCTTGCCCTCCACGACCACCAGCCGCCGGCCGGCGACCTGCACATCGGCTAACCGCAGCCCCAGCACCTCGCAGCGGCGCAGCCCGGCCAGCACCATCGCGCCCGGTCGCGGTGCGTGCGTAGCGCGGCGAAGACCGTGCAGCCGCCATCTGAGCGCTGAGCAGATGCCTGGTCTAGCAGATCTGTCACCAGTTGCTACCGGAGCCACGGGTCGAGCAGAGGAAGCGCCGAGCCGAGGCCCACGGCGACCGCCGTTTTGTCGTACGCCTGGGCGGCCCAGATGTGACATGCGAGCGGAGTGTGGTACCTGGGCCAGCGTCGGTCTACCTCGACGACGACCTCCACACCGCGGCGAAGGCCTCCGGCGTCCCCCTCGCCGAGTTCGTCCGCCGCGGCCTCGCCGCGAGCACCGCGCCCCCCGCGCAAACCCAGGTTCTGGCCGCAGCTCCCCTCGGCACCCTGGACGACGGCGAGCCGAGCCCCGGCGTCCTGTGCGCAGGCCCCGGATGCTTCCAGCGCGACATCTGCAAATACGGGCTCCGCCAGCTCCCCCTCGGCACAGCCTGCGCCGCAGCCCTGATAGGCCAGACCTGCCAGCGGGAACTACCTGCCCCGGGCGCAGCCAGGGCCCGCCAGCGCCGCGGGAGCCCTGACCGCAACAAGACCGCCCCGCCAGGCTAATCCGGCGGAGCGGTCGAGGAACGATAAGTCCTGGCGGCAGGTCAGACCCCCGCCGGCACCTTGCCGGCGGAAGCTGGGTGGACGCGCTTGGCCTCGGCCAGGTCTGCCTGCGGGCGGGGCTGCGGGAAACGGCTGGCGGGGGAAATGGCCTCTCCCAGGCCCGTCGGATCCCAATTGAGGTGCCGGAAGGCGCGGAACGGGGCGGTCAGCCGGCGGGTGAGCGAACGGCGGGGCTGCGTGGCCGTCATGGCAATCACCTTCATCTGTGCTGGAGTCTGCGACTGGCACCGATCGTGCCAGCGCATCATTGCCCGCCCGTTAAGCCGCGATTGCGCGGCTGGCCAGCCGGGAATTAACCCGTGCCATCCGCCGCGGCGCGCCCGCCGTGGCCGCAGGCTCGGCGTCCACGCCGTCAAGGCGGTTGCGGTTCGCGGCGCAGCGGGTATCTGCCGTTCTGGGCGGAGGCAGCCGTGGCCGGGGAGCACGACTCGCCGGCGCACCGCCCGGCCGGCCGGGCCGACGCCCCATCCAGACCCGGCAGCGCCCGCTCCGCCACCTCCCCGCCGACCCGGCACGCGGAACTGACCCGGCACCGGACGCGGCCGCCCCGGCGGGAGCAGCCCAGGCTGCCTTATGGCGAGCCGATGTACACCGTCGACGACGGGCCGAAGGTGGTCGCGCTGACCATCGACGACGGCCCGGCCACGGAGCTTGGAGGCGCGCATCTCCGCAGGGGGTTAAAAGCCATTTGGAAAACCCTCTGCATGAACTGCCGCCCACTGCAGGATTCCAGCCCAACCGGCCTGCACGGCCACGCCCGGGCCGCCGGGCAGATCGACCTGATCCGTGGCCGAGCGCTGGTCGTCACACCATCGCGCTAGGCAGCCGGTATCTCGCGCCGGTGGCACGCCAGACCCGCCGATCGGCGCGGCTGGCTGGGACAGGCAGGGATGCCTGTAATGGGCGCAGATCCGCGTAGTCTGTGTGCGGCCAAGGACGTGGCCGCACAGTTGATCATCGCCCGGTTCTGCATGATGTGCGGGTGACCCGGGGCCGCCGGTGTGACCGCCTCGCTCCCGGCAGCCGCGGGTGGACGCTCAGTGGCCACGCTGTAAGAGCGTCGTACCCTGGGATCCGTGATCGGCGGCGGGTGATATCGGCCGGCGCCGCCGGGGCGGTGATCCTGCTCGCGGCCGGCTGCGCCGGCCCGGCCGCCGCCCGCGGCATCGGCCACCTGGGCGCCATCCGCCACGCCGCTCCGGCCGCCTCTCATCGGGCCGCGCACAGGCCCCGGCCAGCCCTGGCCAGGCCGCTGTGGCCCGCGTTCTCGGCTACAGTGTCCGGCCCGCTCACTGCGGGGGAGGTGCCGTTCAGCTAGCGTCCGGGCTGCCCGGTGGCGCCGGGGCAACTACGCGCGATCCACCTGTCCTACGCGGGCTTCGATGGCCGGGCGCACAGCGGGGAGATCATCGTCAATGCCACCGTGGTGCATCAGGTGATCGAGGTCTTCTCCCTCTTGTACCAGGCCCGGTTCCCGATCAGCAGGATGGAACCGGTCGATGTCTTCCACGGAAGTGATCCGCAGTCCATGGCCGCCGACAACACCTCCGGCTTCAACTGCCGGTACGCCGACGCCCCGGGGCCACCGCAATGGTCGATGCACGCCTACGGGCTGGCCGTCGACGTGAACACGGTCCAGAATCCCTACGTCGAGGCCGGCGTCGGCGTCCAGCCGCCCGCCGGCGCCGCCTACCTCGACCGGTCCGACATCCGCCCGGGGATGGCCTACCGGGGGGCATCCTGGTCTCGGCGTTCAGCTCCATCGGCTGGGGATGGGGCGGGAACTGGGCCGGTTCCCCCGACTACCAGCACTTCTCGGTCAACGGCCGCTAGCCTCACCGAGGTCCGCAAACGGTCACGCGCCCGGGCGGCGATGCACGGCGACGGGAACCTATCGCGCGGGCGGTGACGAGGCCGAGGGGGGCGGAGAACGAACGCAGCCACTGCAGTGAATTCCCAGTACTACTCCGGAGCTTCAGCAGGTCAGGTGCAAGATGGCGTTGGTGTCCGGTACGGCCCTGGCCAGCACTCCGATCGCCTCCGCCGTGGGCAGGATGACAAGGTTGACCTTGCGGCGGCGGGCCTCGTCCCGGACCTGCTGCATCACCGGCAGCGCGCCGTCGGCGCCGGTGCCGATCACCAGCCGCCGGCACCGCCACGGGATGTCCTCCGCGACCGACAGCGGGGTATGCCCGGACGCGCCGCGGAACTTCCGCGAGGCGGCCTTCTTGCGCTTGCGGATCTTCCCGCGGTCGATGATCAGGTCGTGATCGTAGGTCATGCCATCGACTCGGATGGAACCGAAGGAGTAGCCGGTGAATCGCATGCTGATGCTCCTTGCCCGCACCGGGATCGTATGGCCGGTACCGGCGGCCGGTCCAGTCCGTCAGCGATCAGCGGTCACCACGTCGCGAGCCGAGGCAAACCTGTCAGCCGCCGGCCGGGCGGGCCCGTGGTCCCTCAAGAACTCCCGCCGTCGCCGGTAACTAGGAGACATAGGATCGCTCAGTGATCCTGCGCTGCACGAACAAGCTCCTTGCCGTCATCGGCCCGGCGCTCGCCGACCCGGCACCTGCGCCCGACGCCGAGGACTGGTACGCGAACCTGTTGTGGTTCGATCGCCGAAAATGCCTGCTCGCGACCC
Source organism: uncultured Actinomycetes bacterium (assembly GCA_963801155.1). Taxonomy (GTDB): domain Bacteria; phylum Actinomycetota; class Actinomycetes; order Streptosporangiales; family Streptosporangiaceae; genus Palsa-504. The sequence continues at coordinate 5,252 of CAWDEB010000026.1, read as the reverse complement.
ACGCGGGCACGCTCTTCACGATCTTCGAGGCCAACGTGACCGCATCGGCTCTGCGTGCCACCCGCCAGCTGATCACCGGCCTGATTTCCCGGGAACTTCGCAGCGAGGACCTGTCACCCGCCACGTTTGGCATCCTGGACGAGCAGGGGCTTCTCCTCGCCAAGACGGCTGACCGCAGCGTCCTGGGGTGCATGAACGACATGGCGTTCTTCTGCCAGCACGCCATCGCCGGATCGGGAGGCCTGGCACGCACCGACCTCGCTGACCTCAATAGATCGCTCCGGCGCAACATCAACAGCGCCCGCGATTACCGTCCTCCCATCGAGCTAGCCGCGGCCAAGGCGGCTCACGCCGGGCCTCGCTGAATCGGGGACCGGCGATCGCCGACGACGCAGCGTGGTCAACCAGCTGGTGGCAGCCGCGCGTGATCCGCCGTTATGCGCGGAGGTTGGCGCCTTGCTGTTCACAGCTCTTTATGCGCGGATCAGGGTGTTCTGAGCACGACTTATGACCAGCGTCCGCTAGCTGCGCCCGGCACATAGCCGGCAGGCGTTTCTTCGCTAAAGGAGAAATCGGTCGACCTATGCTTACCTACGGTGACGCAGCTGCGTGAACTGCCAGAATTCGACAACTTGCCGCATCAAGTGAGGCTCAGAAGACGAGACCGACCTCGTTAATCGCGCAGAACGTGTCCCGCGCGCTGCGTGGCACTGGCAAACCGGTCCAGGTACCCGCCGATCTTGGGCATCTCCCAAAGCTGCTGAACCTGTGGCAGGGCATTGGTCAGCGCGATCGCCTGGCTGTTCGTTTGCGCCAGGAAATACTCGTGGCGGTGGAACAGCCGGCGCCAGACGCGCGTCCAGCTGCCGCTGCGGCCGACGCCTCGTGCGGCGTCGATGCCAACTTGCAAAGCTCCGCTCAGCGGGACGATACCCGTTTGCGCGACGACTCCCAGGGCGACGCTCGCCGACTGCTGAGCGGCCCCGGCCAGGTCAGCCATCTTCAGCCCCTCATCGCGGATCGCGTCCCGCAGGCGGAGAGCGTCGGCGGAGACCTGGGAGCGTTCCAGGAGCGCGTCCAGTTCCGCTCGCTTCCGCCGGAACGATGCCGACTGCTCGCGTACCCGCGCCATCCCCGCCCAAATGTCATCTCGTGTCCTGGCCTGCTGCAGCACCGCGGCGGTGAAGAAGGGCAAGATCAACGGCGCGGTCGGCTGCTGCTGGGCGAAGATGCGGTCAGCGAGGGCAACGCTGACCAGTTCGTCCTGGACCTCGCTCGCGCGCCGGACGAACAGCCGGCGGAACGGCATACGGAGGGTGCCCGGCAAGTACGGCAGGGCGAGCGCGTTGGCAATGCCCTGGTTCACGTAGGTCCGGTACGTCGCGTCGGCGGCGAGCTTCTGGCGGCCCGGCAACGGCGAGCGCTCCGCGGGCATCCCCGGGACCTGCGGTATGGTCGTCGCCTCGACCAAGATCCGCAAGTGCGGATGTGCGGGGCCGAGATAGAACCTGCGGTATACGGCAAGTTCGCCGTCGACCAGGACCGCTGACAAGTCATCATCCGCGTCGTCGAAGCCTACGCTGTAGGCCGGAGGCCCGGGATCCCTTGGCGTGACCGGAATTGGCGGGCTATAGGGTTTCTGCGGGGGGTCGGGACGCGGCGTGCTGGAGGGCTCGGATTCCTGGAGGGAGGCCTCCTTCGGGGAAATGAAGAGAAACCCCTCCGGGGAAAGGAAGGTACCGTCGCCCCGGATGACGATGCTCGGGGTTGCGGCGGCCAGCTCGGCGAGCCGCGTATCCAGCCCGGTGGTGTTGAATGGCCCGTCACTCGGGAAATCCGGGCCGAGCACGGCCCGCCATCCGTCCACCAGCGCTTGCACTTCCTGCCCGACCGCGTTGTCGGTGCCGGCGTTTGCCCGCAGGTAAGACATGTTCGCCAGCCCGTCGGCCGCCGCCTCGGCCGCGAGCCGGCGCAGGACCCCCTCGGCCGGGTCGGGGATGGCGATCAGCACTTCCGAACCCAGCCGGCGGTTGAAAAGGGGCACGTCAATCGTCGGATTGTCTAGACAGTAAAGTCGGTCGAAGCAGGTCAGGGCATCGATGAAGGTAGTCAGCTCCCACAATGTGACCGGGGTGAGCACGTCCGGTCCGGTCGGCCCGAGCAGGGCTTTGACCGTCAGGAGCAGCGTGCCATCCAGGAAGGCGCTGTTCTCGCGAACCTGGAGGCTTTCCCGCCAAGACTCCAGCTCGCCGAGCCGGGCGCCGGTCGCGAACGACGAAGACGAGGGCAATCCGAACTCGGCGAACCCCCGGACCCGCGGATCATCCGGGTCGGCGGGCGGCGCGCCTGCTGACCACGCCGTATCCACCATGCGACGGATGACACCGGGGCCAGCACTGTCATCAGCCATGACCATCCCCTACTGTGCACCGCGGGGCCGCTGCTGCCTAGCATTAAATGCAACTTGCACCGATCGTACGCCCACCGAGCTCGGAAATCCCATGCCAGTGCGTACCGTCTCAGGCGGCGATTAATGACAGGCCAGCTCAGAAAACTGCCGCGCATTCAGGCCACGTCCACCTGCCGCCCTTTATGAGTCATTAGTCAAGTACCAACCAGCGACGGTACCGGAGCGGCGATCGGGGCACCTGAAGCCACTCACCAGAATGCACTCTTAAACCGATTAAACGACGCGAGTCAAGCCCTGGAACGGATGATCTGCGCTCGATCACACTGCGCGAGCTCGTCGATGTCAGCCGATCGGAATCAGCGTTCTGGCCCCAGAGTCATGCCATCGGCTTATCACGCGTTGTAAGTGTCTTTGGATGGCTTTTGGAGCATCATCCACCGGTCCGCTGATCTGCACCGAGCAGTCAGTGGCCATCTTGTGGCCACGGACAGCCTCATCGCGCAGCCGGGATTGGGAGGGGAGCATACTGGCGGGCATGCAACCTGGCACCCATCGCGACCGCATCAGCGAGGCGATACGCATCAGTTCGCGTCCTCTTGACGACGATCAGCTTGGCGGATCAGGTCGGCATCTCGCCCCGGCAGAGTCGGGTAGCAGCGGCGCGTTGCCGCGCCCCTGCCCCCTAAGAACCGTGCGTGCGGGTCGTCCCCGCACACGGCTCAAGCGAGCCGCGAGGGCGGTGCAGGGTGAGGCGTTGGTTTCCTGCGCTGGCGGGCCTGCAGCTCGCGCTGGCAGGTTGCGTGTACGAGGCGGGTCTGGTCCCGCGGCGTGGGCCGGGCCGCCCGTGGTGGGGGAGATAGCTCGCGGCTATCGCCTTGCGGGTGACGTGCAGCCACCACTGTTCCCATTGCCCGGGGGACTGGGGTGGCTGGTCGGGGGTGAGCAGGTGGTCCCCGCATAGCGGACACCGCCCGTCCTGCCTGGTGAGCAGGCGCAGGGTGTAGGTGTCCAGCGGGGGTTTGACCTTCTGGCGCCGTTCGGCCCAGTAGCCGGCCAGGGCGGGGTCATCGGGCGATGCCGCGCCTTTGACCAGCTTGTGCCGCACGATGGCGGTCCAGGAGAACTTGTCCAGGTAGGCGCCGCTGTCGCGATCGCCGAATACCCAGTGGTCGTTCCTGAACTTGCTGAACTTGCCGAAGTACCGGCCGACGATCCAGCGCCTCGGCTTGTCGCGTGGCTCCACCTGGCCCACTTATAGGTGAGCTTCCACATGTAGTTGTCCAGGGAGCCGAACATCCTGGTCGACACCACGCCCCGGTAGTAGGCCGCCCAGCCCCGGTTCTCCGGGGGTCCGGCCGCTGCGGCGAAGACCAGTTCCTCGCGTTCGCGCAGCTCAGAGGCTGATAGAGAGAATGTTAGCGACTGTGACAGGTGTTGCGCAACATCCTGGCCCGGCGTGTCACCGGTGTTTTGCCGTGGTGTTGAGCTGGGCCATGAGCTCGCGGTTCGCGGCCCGGGCCGCGGCCAGGTCCTCGCCCTGTTCTTCGAGCTGGAGCCGCAGGTCGATGATCTGCTGCCCCATCTGGCTGATCTTCTGGTTGAGGGCGTCGATGTCGGCGGGCGCGGCGAGCCCGGACTCGCGCCAGGCCTGTTCGCCGAGCGCCTCTGACAGGCGTTTTTCCAGCTGCCGGACGCGGGCGTTCAGCCTGACGGCACGCTCGTGGGCGGCGAGCAGGTCGGCTTGCAGGGATGCCCGGGTGACGGCGGGACCCGGGCCGCCGCCGGCGGGCGGCGGCCCGGCCTCAAGGGCGTGGATCTTCTCAAGGAGGTCCCGGTGCCGGTAGATGAAGGTGCGGTCCACCGCGGCGGCCCGGGCGATGCCGGACACGCTGATCTCGGCGCCGTCGGCGGCGGCCCGGTCGAGCGCGGCAAGGACCCGCTGGCGCCGGCGGGCGGAGTCGGCCTGGCGGCCCTTCATCATGGCCCCGGTCCCGGGGCTGCCCGGAGCCGGGCGGGCAGGCTCTTTCATGCGGAGGCCTCCGTTCGCGGCGAGGGGAGCACGGGCCGGACGGACGGCATCCCCAGGTGGGCCGCCCGGTGACGGCGGACGACGCTGACCGCCTCGTCGATCTGGGCCCGCCGGCCGGCGTCCATGCGGTCGATGTCGCCCTTGATCTGGCTGACGAGGTGCCGGACCCGGCGGATTTCCTCTGCTGCGGGCATCGCGTCGGCACGGGCCCACTCATCGACCCCGTCGATGCTGGCGGCCAGCCGCTCGCGGGTGCGCAGCAGGTCGTCGAGATAGCCGGTCAGGTCAGGAAGGTGGGAGACGTCGGAAGTGGTCGCAGCCGGCGCAGCGGAACCGGACCGGGCAGGCACCCCCTCCGGCCTGGACGTTGGCCGGCTGGGTGCAGGTCCCGTAGGGGACGGCGACCGACCCGACGGCGTAGCGGGCGCGCTCGCTGTCGAGCAGGGCCAGGGCATTCCGCCAGATCCGGTTGCCGTGCCGGTCGAACTGCATCGCGGTCACCTTGTCGACGGCTTCGCGGCGACGGGCCTCGCCGACGCTGTAGTACCGTTTGGTCGTGTCCATCGACTCGTGGTCCATCAACTCGCGGAGCACGTCGATGCCGACCCCGGCGTCAGCGTGCCGCTGCGCGTAGGAGTGCCGGTAGGAATACGGGGTGATGAGGGACTTGTCGTATTCCGTGCCGTCGGCCCGCAGCAGCGGCCCCATTGAGTCCACCCAGATCCGGTGCCGTCCGGTGAGGTTGTCCTCGGTGACCGGGCGGGTCCCGTCGGGGTTGAGACGCCGGGAGGGCAGGAGCCTCAGCCGGGCGGG
>CAWDEB010000025.1:0-106290 GCA_963801155.1 uncultured Actinomycetes bacterium | reverse complement strand
AGCCGGGCAGGTAGATGTCCACCGGCACGATGTGGTCCACGCCCTGCACGATCGCGTAGTTGTTGAACATGCCCCCGCTGGACGCGCAGACCCCCATCGAGATCACCCACTTGGGGTCGGACATCTGGTCGTAGATCTGCCTGAGCACCGGAGCCATCTTCTGGCTGACCCGGCCCGCCACGATCATCAGGTCCGCCTGCCGCGGGGTGTTCCGCGCGATCTCCATGCCGAACCTGGCCAGGTCGTGCTTGGGCCCGCCGGTCTGGAAAAGTTCGATGGCGCAGCAGGCCAGGCCGAAGGTGGCGGGCCAGACCGAGCGCGCCCGCGCCCAGCCGGCCAGCTTCTCCACCGAGGTCAGCAGCACGCCGCTCGGCAGCTTCTCTTCAAGACCCACGACTACTCCGCGGTGGCGCTCGATCTACCGGGACTCGCCCGGCGTATGACAGTTGCACTCAGTTAATGGTCACGTGGCCGCAGAAGCCGTGTCGCCAGGGTCGGCCCCTAGTTATGACCCTAGGTTCCTGCTGGCTGAGGCGTCGGGGCGCCGATGCTGGGTGATCAGCTCTTTACGGGATCGGATGCCGAGCTTGCCGAAGATGTGCCCGAGGTGGAACTCGACGGTCTTGACGCTGACGTACAGCTCGGCGGCGGCTTGCCGGTTGGACCGGCCGGTGGCGACCAGGCGGGCCACCGACTGCTCAGCCGGGGTGAGGCCGACGAAGGTGGGTACGGTTTCCGGCCCCGCGGGCGCGCCCGCAGCGGCGAGCTCCCGGTCGCAGGCCTGCAGGTAGGGACGCCCGCCCAGGGTAATCAGGTACTGCCGGGCTGAGCGCAGCCGGGGCGACGGCCGCCTGCGGCTGGCCGGCCGTGCGCAGCCGGCGGGCGTCGGATATCTCCAGCTGGGCCAGTGCGAGCGGCACCCGCAGGCCCTGGGCGCGGCGCCAGGCGGTCTCGAACGCCGCGGCAGCGGCGCCCGGGTTCCCAGCCGCGGTCGCGAGGTCGCCGCGCAGCCGGGCGGCGTCCACCAGGGCGGTCGCCAGGCCGGCCCGGGACAGCGCCGCCTCCAACTCGGCCAGCGCGGTTTCGGCCTGGCCGAGACGGCCCAGGCCGATGAGCGCCTCGATCTCCAGGGATCGCCAGTCGTAAGGCAGAAGGCTCAGGACCACTGCCTTACCCATGGCCCGAACCGCCGCAGCAGCGTCAGTGACGCCTTCCGGATCGCCGCGGGCCATGGCCGCGAACGCCCGGGCGATGGCGGCCGCGGCGATTGTCCGCGGGGCGCCGGTGGCCTGGCCGGCCTCGGTGGCCATGCGCGCGTGCGCGCTTGCTGTCTCCCAGTCGCCGCGCTGCGCCGGAACAATAGCGGCGACAAGGTGCACGAAGCCGAATTCCCACACCCGGTCGGCGGCGTGGGCGAGCGAGACCGCCAGCTCGGCGTGCACCACCGCGTCATCCCAGGATCCGAGCCGATACTCGGCGCCCGCCAGATAGCTCAGGCACTGGCCGGCGCTGCGCAGCGGGACACCGGCACGCAGCCTGGCCGCAGCGGCGGAAAGATCGGCGACCGCCCCGGTCATGTCCTCGGCCAAGAGCCTGGCCAGCCCCCGCATCACCAGCGTGTCGGTGTCCTCCCGCGGCACCTCGGCAGGGGCGGCGGGCAGGAATGCCAGCCGGGCCAGGCCCTCAGGTCCCCGCCCGGCGGCGAAAAGGGCGATCGCCAGCACACCCAGCGCCGCGTGACGCACCCCGGCAGGGGCGGCGCCGCCCGCCGCCGCCCGCTCGCCCCATTCGATGGCCTCCCCGATCCGTCCCGTCTCCAGGCACAACCCCGCCATCCAGCCGGCGGCCTCGGCGCCCGCCGACGGCTCCCGGACCCGATCGTGCGCCTGCCCACGCCTCGCGCAGCCGGGCCTCACCCGCGGCGAGCCGGCCAGCGTGGAAATCCAGCGTGCCCAGCACCCAGCTGCGCCGTGCATCCGGCCCGGCGGCAGCCATCCGGGCAGCCAGGACCTCGGCCTGGGCCACCTCACCATGGCTGACCAGGATCTCCAGCGCATCCAGCCCGCGGCGATCGGCCACCGCGGGCTCGCCGCTAACCGCTGCAGCTTGCGCCAGCCAGGCCGCCGCCTGCGCCGCCCGGCCCAGGCCAGCCGCCTCCCGGCCCGCCGCCTCCAGCTCGGCAGCCAGCCCGTCGTCCGGGCCCACCGCCGCGGCCACCCGGTGCCCCAGCGCCCGCTGCCGATCCACTAGGCCCACGGCCTGCTGGTGCATCCGGCGCCGCCGGGCACGGGCTCAGGTCCTCATAGATGGCGCGCCGCACCAGCAGGTGGGTGAACCCGATCCCGGCCGCGGCCCCGCCCGGCTGCTCGGCCAAGATCCCCGCCGCTGCCGCCTCTCCCAGGGCCGGCAGCGGATCACCCAGGCCAGCCAGCGCCGACGCGGCCGGGAGCTCGCAGCGGTGGCCCAGCACCGCGGCCGCCGCCACAAGCTCCTGAGCCGCCGGGCTCAGCGCGCCCACCCGCGACAGCACCACCCCGGCCAGCGACCGTGGCACCTGCAGCGCCCCGCCGCCCAGGTCAACGCCCCCGGCCCCGGCCTCTTCCAGCACCGCCCGGCAGAACAACGGGTTACCGCCGGTCTCCTCCAGCAGCCGGCTGACCGCCCGGCGCGGCAACTCCCCGGCCCCCAGCGCCCGGCCCAGCGCCACCACCTCCTCCGGCCCTAGGCCGCCCAGCCGGACCCGCCCGGCCCGGTGGTCCCCGGCCAGGAACCGCAGCCAGCCCTCACCCAGCCGGGCCAGCTCCCCGGGGCGGGCCGCCACCACTACCAGCACCGGATCGGCCTGCAGCCGCCGCACCGCGAACAGCAGCGCCCGCGCCGACGGCCCATCCGCCCACTGCAGGTCATCGATCACCGCTAGCACCATCTGCTGACCGCGGCAGCACTGCCCCAGCCACACCACCAGATCGGCGCCCACCGCCAGCGGATCGACCCCATCGCTCAGCTCTGAGGCCAGCAACCCGGGTCGGCCACCTGCACCGCGGGCGCTGGCTGTCAGCTGACCCACGAGGCCGTACGGCAGCAGCAGCTCCGCCTCATCGCCGCTAGCCCGCAGCACCTCCGCACCGGCCAGCCCCGCCGCGAACTGCGCCAGCAGGCTTGACTTGCCGGTGCCCGCCTCCCCCTCGACAAGAACCACCTGAGGCTGGCCACGACGTGCCGCCGCCGCGGCCGCCTCCAGCACGGCCAGCTCACCCGCCCGGCCGACAAACACCCCCCGGCCGACCGCGGCCACAGCAGACGGCAGGCCGCGCTCAATAGCGATTAACGCCCGCCTTTCCCTTGCACGGGACGCCAACCCTGAAAAACAGCCGTCCCGCCACCGGTTCACACGCCACTGCAGAGGCTACCCCGCCACGCCCGATGCCTCGGAGAGTTGGCGGGCGAACGTGGCGGCGCGGTCATATTCGCGGTGAGTGAGGGACCGGTTTATCTCCTGCTATCCGTCCCGGATGTTCCTGCCGGAGTTCTCCTTTGCCAGTGTGTGTCTAGCGGCGGAACGCAAGGTCAAGGGCCTGGCCGAAGTGGCCGTTGTTGTCATGGCGGCTTTCTGCGGCGCGTCGTACTTCAACGCAATCATGCACGCGTGCCCCACCTGCGTTCCGGCCCGCCGCGCCGTGTGTATCGAGCACCACTTACGATGCTTGCATGGCGAGCGCGATTCCTGGCGAAGTGAGCAGTTTCCCGTGCCGCCGGGCCTGGAGCAGCGGGTGAGCAGCACCGACAACGTGAGTGTCGGCTTGCTGGACGGCCTGAGACGTCGTGTGGCTTCGGCGGTCGCGGCGGAGGGAGCGGACGCCCATCAGGTCGAGGTTGATCACCTCGCGTGGGCGTACGCGCACAGCGAGGCAGGGCGCGCGATGGCGGAGTGGGCCGCCTCCAGCGGCCATCCGGTCGCGGCCGAGCTGGCGTCGGTCGCGCAGGACCAGGCCCGCCGCTTCCTCGCGGGCAGCGGCCCGTCCGACGCGGTGGAGACCGACCTGCGCCTGGCCGGCATCGCGGGCCGGCTCACGCCGCTGGAGGACGTCGGGGCGAGCGAGGATCACCGGCTGTTGCGCGCGTCCCTGCGCGACTTCGCCGAGCGGGAGATCCGCCCGCACGCCCAGGACATCCACCGCCAAGACCTCGACATCCCCGAGCGCATCATTTCGGGTGCGGCCGCAATGGGCCTGTTTGGCCTGTCGGTGCCCACCGAGTACGGCGGCGCCCGGGAGGCCGAGGATTGCCGGGCCATGCTGATCACTACCGAGGAACTGTCCCGGGCGTCGCTCGCCGCCGGCGGCAGCCTGATCACCCGGCCCGAGATCCTCGTCCGGGCCCTGCTCCGGGGAGGGACCGAGGACCAGAAGCGGCGTTGGCTGCCGGCCATCGCGTCCGGCGAGAAGGTGGTGGCCGTGGCGGTCACCGAGGCCGGCCACGGCTCGGACGTCGCCGGCATCACGTGCCGGGCGGCCCGGCTTCCCGGCGGGGACTGGGAAATCAGCGGCACGAAGCTGTGGTGCACCTTCGCCGGCCGGGCGGAGCTGCTGATGGTGCTGTGCCGGACCGCCGGCGCCGGGCACCGGGGGCTGTCGGTGTTCGTGGTGGAAAAGCCCGCCTTCGCCGGGCACGAGTTCGAGTACCGGCAGGACGGCGGGATGCTGTGCGGGAAAGCTATTCCCACCATCGGCTATCGGGGAATGCACACGTTCGAGCTCGTCTTCGACGGGTTCCGGGTGCCCGCCAGCGCGCTGGTAGGCCAGGATGAGTGGCTGAACCGGGGCTTCTACCTGCAGATGGAGGGCTTTTCGATGGGCCGGGTGCAGACGGCCGGCCGGGCCGTGGGCCTCATGCAGGCGGCGCTCGAGGCCGCGCTGGAGTACGCCAGGAACCGGATCGTCTTCGGCAAGCCCGTGCTCGACCACCAGCTGATCCGGGCGAGGATCGGGTGGATGGCGCTGCGCTTGCACGCAAGCCGGCAGCTCGGCTACCGCGCCGCCAGACTGCTGGACCAGGGGAAGGGCCAGATGGAGGCATCCCTGGCCAAGCTCTACGCGTCGAGGATGGCCGAGCTGGTGACCCGGGACGCGATGCAAGTGCACGGCGCCATGGGCTACGGCGAGGAGACCGACGTGTCGCGCTACTTCGTCGATGCGCGCGTGCTGCCCATCTTCGAGGGCACCGAGGAGACCCTGTCTCTGCGGGTGATCGGCCGGACGCTGACCGGAGCAGGCTCGTGAGCGGTCTCACCGCCCGGCCCGCACCCGACCGGCAGGCCAAGGTAATTCCGAACGAGCAGGCAACTTCCTCGCCAAGCGAGCTGCGGTGCTGGTCGCAGGTGGCAAGCACGCAGCTCATCGATCGTGGGGTCTCGGATTCCCGCACAACCCCAAGCGGCAGCCCGGCGCTGAGCTGGGGGCGAAGTGGCCACGGAGCTTTGTTCCGTTCGGCCCGGAGTCGGCGGATCTCGGCGCACACTGCGGACCAACCCGGCACCCGATGGCGAATAACCGCCTGATCTCGCTGTAGCTCTACGGCACAGACCTGCGTGTTATGCGCACCCTCAAGCCGAGACATCCTGCGCTCGAGGTCCGTACATTGGGCGGGAATGCGCGTAGCTCAGGTCGAGGACCGATCACACAGCGTGAGTAGCAGCAGAGCCAGTCGCAGCTGGCTGTCCCTGATAGCCAGCGGCGAGCTGGCTGTCGCGTCCCGGATCTGGCAGGCACTGTGCGGCAACTGCAGGATGCCGGTAGCCGCGCATTGCACGCGGACCAGCGTGCATACGGGTCATTGGCATGTCGAGCCGGGGCGCTGGCCCGAGTCCAGGACGTGTCCTACCCTTCGGGTCATGCCCGGTGACCATCACACGCCATGGACCCTGGCGGGCGAGAAGGAGACGCTGGTCGATTTCCTCGATTACCTCCGGGGTGCGGTGATCCGCAAGGCCTCCGGATTGCCGGCCGCGACCGTGCGCCGCCCGATGGTTGGTTCCGGAACGAGCCTGCTCGGACTGATCAAGCACCTCACGCGAGTGGAGATCGCCTGGTTTCAGTACGGGTTCGCAGGCGCAGACGTGCAGGTTCCGGGCGATGATCTGGCCGATGACGATGACCCGCAATCGGTGATCGGCGACTATCAGGCGGCTGTCACGGTGAGCAACCGGATTGTCGCGGAAGCTTCGGATCTCTCCCAGCCCGCGAAACGGAGGGCGGTAGCGCCCGAGCCCATGTCGCTGCGATGGATCCTCGTGCACATGATTGAAGAGACCGGCAGGCACGCCGGTCATGCCGACATTCTCCGGGAACAGATCGATGGTTCGGTCGGCCGGTGAGTGAACCACGCCGTAGTAGCCCTGGCCGCCGCCTTCCCAGTATAACCGGTACCAGCAAAGCCAGGGAGAATGCGCGTTCATGATCACGCAGTCCGCGTCCCCGGCCGCGCTGGCCGGGAGCGGTGTCACGGCCCGGCGGATGGCCCGGCACGCGCTGGCCGAACTGGCCGCGGACCTGGGCCCGGCCGACGTCGCGGGCGTGCTGTGCGGCGCGCACGCTCAGGTGCTCAGCGCCGCCGAGTTGTCCATCGGACGCCGCGTCGCCGGGGCCACCCGTACAGGAGTGCAGCGCTGCGCTGTGGGCCGAGCGCACCCTGGTCAAGACGTTCGGCCGGCGCGGCACCGTGCACCTGCTGCACGCCGCCGACCTGCCGATCTGGACGGGCGCGCTGTCGGCCCTGCCGTCCTCGGTGCCGTCACATCCGGAGGGAGTCCGCTTCACCGCCGCGCAGGCCGACGAGGTCACCGCGGCCATCGGCGACGCGCTGGCCGACGCCGAGTTGACCACCGGCGAACTGACTGTGGCGATCGCGGACCGGATCGACCCGTGGGCCGTCGAGCGCACCATGGACGCCTTACGTGCGGGCAGTACTCGCATGGCGGCTTATCGTCGGAGGGCACAGACATGGGCATTATGTGCGCCCGGCTTTCGGGCCGGGGAGACCGGTCATCGGCTCCGGGGCTGACCGTGACGCTCTGGTCGTCCGCTGCGGTACCCGGCGTGAACCGTTTAGCTCGATCCTGAATGCGCGCTGCGGAGAATGGCGTGGAAGGCTCCCCCGCCTCATGCCCTCCATGTCAGGGTCGCTGCGCCGGTTCGGGCGGACCTGATCCGGGCGGGACTGGCCGCGCCCGGCCGAGCCGGCCGATACTCAGGTAGATGATGCCGCCGCCCGGTGTCTGGGCCAGGCAGATCAGTGCCCATGCCCACTTGGGCAGGTAGCGCACCTGGCCGGCCCGTGCGATGTCGGCGAGGCAGAAAGCGTCGAAGCCAGCCGCCAGGCCTATGCCAAGCATGAGCAGCCAGCCGGGCGGGCGGGGAAACGCGCGCCCCAGCACGATCAGGAGGAAGATCAGCAGGAGCCAGATAACAAGGCCGACGACCGCGCGTACTGCCACATTGGCGGGCCGGAGCTGCATGGCGCCGTTGCGCCATTGCGGGGTCCGCGCGGGCCGGGTGCCCCCGCCGGCCCGGCTCAGCTGCCGGGTGGTCCTGGCGATGCCGGCTGAGTAGGTGAGCGCCCGCACGGCGCGCCGGAGCGCCGGGCGGATGCTCTGGTCATTCAGGATGGCTGGCAGCTCCGCTGCCCATTCCCGGCAGCGCTCGCCACGCATGTCCTCGGGGAGCCGGCGGCAGGCAGCATAGATGAACCGCTCACAGATCCGCTGGACGCTCGGCGCCCGGCTCACTGTGTGCCTCCCGGCGCGGGCTGTGCCGTGCCGTGCGGTGCGCGCCGCGCGGGAACCGGGGCCTGGGCGAGTTCAAGGCGGGCCACGCGGATGCCTTCCCCGGTGAGCTGGTAGTACTTGCGGGGCGGCCGCCCGCTGCCGTCGCCGGGCGGGGGTTCCCACTGCGAGGTGACCAGGCCCTGGTCTTCCAGCCGGGCCAGCATCGGGTACAGGGTGCCGCTGGGGAGCCTGGCTGCCTTCATCAGGTCATAGCCGTAGTGCTGTGCGGAGGCGTCGGCCAGAAACACCCGCAGCACGCGTTCTAGCGGCCCGGTGAGCTTCACACCACGTATCCTACACATGTAGGCTACATATGTCGAAGGGCGGGCTGCGGGGCCGCCTCGGAATGCGAGCGTGGCCGGGAGGTGTGGGTGGCGGGGTTGCGGGCGGCGGGCGGCGGGCCTGCCGCCAATCGAGGTGGCAGGCGCAGGGTCATCGCCGGCGGCCGGGATGGTGAGGGTTGATGAGCATGCCGGCGGCCGTGGCGATACCGGTTCTGGCCGTGGCGGTTGGGTTTGCTGCCTGGTGCCTGGTCGACCTGGCCCGGGCTGGCCAGGTGCGCTACCTGCCCAAGTGGGTGTGGGCGGTGGTCATCTGTGTCTCGGTGCCCGGGGGTGGCCTTGTTTACCTGATCGTCGGGAAGGCCCGGCCCACGGCAAGCGCGCCCTGGAAGGTCCCCGTGGCCGAGGAGGCAGGGATTGCCGCGAGCGGGCCGCTGTTTGCCCGGCGTGTTCCGGTCAGCCCGGTCGTAATCGAGGTGGACCACCTGACCAAGCGCTTCGGGCCTGTCAGGGCGGTGGATGCCCTGAGCTTCACGGTGCGCCCGGGGCATGTGACCGGGTTCTTGGGGCCCAACGGCGCCGGGAAGACGACCACGATGCGGGTGATCTTGGGCCTGGACGCCCCGACGTCGGGCAGGGCGCTGGTTGGGGGCCGCCGCTACCAGGAGATCATCCGCCCGCTGCACGTGGTCGGCTCGCTGCTGGACGCGACCGCTGTGCATGGCGGGCGGACCGCCTGGTGTCACCTGCTGTCAATCGCGCACAGCAACGGGATCGGGCGGCGCCGGGCGATGCAGGTGCTGGAGGCCACCGGGCTCGCGGCGGTGGCCGGCCGGCGCGTCAGGGAGTTCTCGCTGGGGATGAAGCAGCGGCTCGGCATCGCCGCGGCGCTGCTCGCCGACCCCGCGGTGCTGATCTTCGACGAGCCGGTCAACGGGCTAGACGCCGCAGGCGTCCGCTGGATCCGGCAGCTGTTCAGGTCGATGGCCGCCGAGGGCCGCACCGTCCTGGTCTCCAGCCACCTGATGAGCGAGATCGCACTGACCGCCGATCACCTGATCGTCATCGGGCGCGGCAGGCTGCTCGCCGACACCCCCACCGGCCGGTTCGTGTCCGGCACGCGCCAGGACGTGCTGGTCCGCTCGCCCAGGGCCGGTGAACTCGCCGGGCTGCTCACCGCCCGCGGTGCGGCAGTCACGGTTGAGGATCACGGCGCGCTGGCCGTGACCGGCCTGGACGCCCCCGCCATCGGCGACCTGGCCGCCGCGCACGGGATCGCCGTGCACGAACTGGTGCCCCGGCATGCCTCCCTGGAACAGGCCTACCTCGACCTCACCGGTGAGAGCACCGACTACCGCGCCGGAACTTCGGAACCAGACAGGACGGCCGCCTCATGACCGCACCAGAACTCCCCGCCACCAGCCGGGCCGTGCCATCCCGGCTGGCCCGTGCCCGCGACGTGCTCGCCTTCGAGTGGACCAAGCTCCGCTCGATCCGCTCGAACTACTGGACGCTGCTGATCGCGGCCATGGTGACGCTCGGTGTGACCGCAATCGTGGCGCAGGCCATCGCATCCGCCCCCGGCCCGCCTCCCGGCGGCTCGATGAACCCGCTCACCAGCAGCTTCCTCGGCTACGGCGAGTACACCGTGCTGCCGGTCACCGTGCTGAGCGTGCTGACCTTCACCTCCGAGTACGCCAGCGGCCTGATCCGCACCACATTCACAGCGGTTCCCCGGCGTCGGGTGGTGCTCGCCGCCAAGGCAGCGGTCACCGGGGCCGCCGCCCTCATCGCCGGTGAACTACTCGCCTTCGCCTGCTTCTTGTTCACCCAGGCGATCCTGTCTGGCCACCACCGCGGCCTGGCCCTGTCCCACCCCGGCGCGCTGCGGGCCGTGCTGGCCGCGGGGTTCGTCCTGGCCGCCTGCGCCGCGGTGGGCGTCGGGGTCGGCGCAGGCATCCGGCACACCGCGGGCGCCATCGCAGCGGCCGTCACAGTGATTTACCTCCTGGCGGTGCTGTGCCTGGTCCTGCCGTCCCCGTGGAAGGTCAGGCTCGGCAGGTTCACCCTGCCCTTCGCCGCCTATCAGCTGGTCACCTTGCATCCTCAGCCAGGCCTGCTGTCCCCGGGCCTGTCCATGCTGGTCCTCATCGGCTGGCCAGCCGCCGCCCTGCTGGCCGCCGCCCTCGTGATCACCCGCCGCGACGCATGACGCTCCCTCGCTCCAGTGATCACAGCCTGATGAACCGTCGCGAACTGGATCACCTCGGTGTGGCCGCGGCCCGCAGCGGCCACACCTCTACGCTCTATTGGCAGGCCGCGCCCACTGCCGGTATCACCGCGATTCTGGCGCATGGCTGAGCCACCTGCGGCTCAGGGCAGGGCGGCGGCCCGGCAGTTACGCGGCCTGGCCGAGCATCTGGCTGGTGATCTGGCTGAGTTCGGCGCGGAAGCGCGGGTTGTAGGCCTCGGGCAGGGCACGTGCGGTCGTGAGCCCGTCGAAGAACTGCCCGGTGACCCCATCCAGGGCCGGATCGGTGATCAGGCGCATGGTCGCCTCGCCGCCCTGCTCGACGGTGGAGACCGGGGTGATGCCGCCGAGCGTGACCATCGCGGTGTTCATGAAGGTCGCCGGGTGCAGGCAGTTCACCGTCACGCTGGCCGCCTCGAGTTCGGCGGCCAGGGTGAAGGTGAACGCGGCCAGCGCAAGCTTGGACCTGCGGTAGGCGTCCACCCCGTTGTAGCCGCGCTCGAACCCGGCATCAGCGGGGTCGAAGGGAACCTGGCCGAGCGAGCCCACGTTGACGACGCGAGACGGCGCGGATGCGGTCAGCAGCGGCACCAGCAGCCGGGTGAGCAGCACCGGCGCGAGATAGTTGACGGCGAACCGCAGCTCGTAGCCGTCCATGCTGACCTGCCGCCTCTCGCCCGGCGCGCCGAAGCCGATCCCTGCGTTGTTCACCAGCACCTCAAGCCGCGGCACCTCCGCGCGGACCAGGGCGGCAAGTTTCCGCACCTCGCCGAGCGAGGCCAGGTCCGCGACATAACCCCGCACACCGCCGAGCTCCGCGGAAAGGCCCGCCACGCGCACCGGATCGCGCCCATGGGCCAGCACCTGCCACCCGGAACCCGCAAGCTCCCTGGCCAGGTAACGGCCGAGCCCGGAAGTGGCACCGGTGATGAGCACGGCAGGCGCGGTGTCCGCCATCTGACCTCCAGCACTCCCGACCCTGATCCCGCCCATGGCACGCCGGCGCACACGCACCGGCACGACCCGGGATGTTCCGATTCTCTCCCGGACCCGGCACCGGGCCGGCCACCCTGGCGGGCAGCCGCGGCCAGCACGGACCGGGACCCCATACCGCTGTCTGGCCCGGATGATTCAGGCTGGCATTCCCTGCCCCAGATCAACCAGCCCTGTGCTGTCCCGGCTGGTCAACATGCACTTTGCCCGCCGCGACGCAGGCCGCTACTACCTGCACTAAGTGGACCATGACTACGCCCTTAGCAGCATCCCGCCAGGACGGCGCGAAGACAAGGACGGCAGGCACGGCCCGTTCACCCGGTACGCGCTGCGGGCCCGTGCCGCCGCCTACTTCGAGCAGACCCGCACCCCCCGCGACAGCTGGCGCAACCTGGATGACCTCGCCGCGCAACTGGCCGAGTTCGAGTTGCGCTGCGCCAACGCCGACTACGACGCCGCCGCCGAGGTACTCGTCAGCATCGGCTCCTACCTGCAGCAGTGGGGGCATTACCGGCTGGCCGTCGGCATGCATGAACGCCTCAGCGGCAGGCTCACCCAACCGTACTGGCCGATGGCAACGGAGGCCTACCTCGGTGCCAGTTACAGGCACCTGGGGCAGACCGAGCACGCGATCGAGCACACGCAGCAGGCCCTGGCCATCGCCCGCGAGACCGGCGACCGCCGCCGCGAAGGTGCGTGGCTGGGGAATCTCGGCGAATGCTATGCGGACCTGGGACAGATCGACCAGGCGATCGAGCACACGCAACAGGCCCTGGCCATCGCCCCGCGAAACCGGTAGCCGCAGCTTCGAAGGCGAGTGGCTGAGCAACCTCGGCAGCAGTTACCTGGCCCAAGGGCAAGCCGAGCAAGCGATCGAGCATTACCAGCAGGCCTACGCTTAAACGGACACTTGCCCGGATTGCGCCCGCGCAGTGCCTTAGCCCAGCAGCGACGGGCCTTGCCGGATCCTGGCCATCGCACCGGCCGGGTCACAGCGCCACCAGCCCAGCGCTTCCACCCACCACGTGAGACCGGCTTGGCGGTAGGCGCCTACGTGCCGCCCGCCGCGGTCAGCCGCCGCGCCATCGGTGCGGCCTTCCAGCGCAACGGCCAGTGGCGGGGCCCCGTCTTCGCGGTGCTCGCGGATGTAGCGCATGACGGCGGCCAGTTCGGCCGGCGGCATGGTCTCCCCCAGGCCATAGCCGGTGTGGGTGGGCATCACCCCGTCCCAGCGGGCAGCCCGCCGGAACGGCGCCTTGTTCGGCCAGCGGCCACCGCACCAGATGGGTATGCGCGGCTGCTGGAGCGGCGGGGGAAGCATGGTCACGTCGGTGACGGTGACGTGCTCACCATGGAACGTGACCGGCTCGCCGCGCCATAGTTCGGTCAGCACCTCCAGCGACTCGTCCAGCCGGGCGGCGCGTTCACGCAGATCACCCGGTTCCCCGAACGCGGTGAACTCCTCGGGCACTGACCCGAGCCCGGCGCCGAGGATCAGCCGGCCACCGGACAGCCGGTCCAAAGTGACCGATTCCCGCGCCACCTTGCCTACCCGGCGGCGGGCCAGCTGGTTCATCAAGACGCCGAACCGGATCCGGCTGGTGCGGGCCGCCACCGCCGCGATGACTACCGTCGGGTCAGCGACCGGCCAGCGCTGGTCCCGGTACAGCAGGTGATCCCAGATGAAGAAGGCATCCCAGCCGCTGTCCTCGGCCGCGACCGCCAGGTCCGTCAGCAGCAGCGGATCGCCGAACGGGCCCACGTTGGGAACCCCGGCTGCGAATCGCACTTCAGCCTCGGCCACGCGCCGCATCCCTGCCAGGGTGCCGGCCACGCTCTGCGGCGGGCACAGGCCAGTTTCGCGGCGGCCGGCCGGCCGGGGCGGTCCAGGGATGCATGACATGCGTCCCAGACTGGCAGATCCGCGGACCGGTCTCACGTGCCGGACCTGAGCGTGTCGATCTGGACCTCATCGTCAATCGGCGCGTCAACAGGACTCCGTGAGATCGACCGAGGGTTCGCTGCGCCAGGTGCTGCCCGTCAGGCGTTGACCCCGTTGGTGCCCGGTGGCCCAGCCAGAATCGTCGGAACGTACTCGAGCAGTTGGATGCGGCCATCGAAGGTGCGGCTGCTGATCATGTCTAGCGCAACATCGGGATAGCCGTCGTAGATCCGTTCCCGGCCGCTGCTTCCGGTGATAACGGGAAAGACAACCACGCGGAAGCGGTCCACGAGACCGGCCTTCAGGAGAGAGCGGCACAGGGTGAGGCTGCCTATGGTGCGCATCGACGTGGAGGCCTTGCCCTTCATCTCCCGCACGGCCTCAACGGGGTCTTGAGCCACCAGTTGCGTGTTCGCCCAGGAAAGGGGCTCGCTCAACGTGGTCGAGAAGACGACCTTCGACATGCCCGCTAGGGCATCGGTGCCTGGCTCGCCCTCGGCGGCGAATCCCGACATGACGCGGTAAGTGGTTGCGCCCATCAGGACCGTGTAGTCCGCTTCTGGCTGCTCTCCCAGCCACGCGAGGTACTCGGGTCCTTCGAGCCCCCACCAGCCCGGCCAGCCGTCGGCAGCCGCGTAGCCATCGAGCGAAGTGATGAAGTCGATGAGGAGTTCTGGCATCGTAGTGTCCTTGTCCTTGGGTCTCAGGTAGCGGCTCCCGCCTTCTCTACCACGGAGGCAGGAACGACGGTTAGAACGTACGACGAGGCGAGAACTCATCGCCAGCGCGCGCCCGATTCGGTGATATGCGGGCTGTCCCGTGGCCTGTAGCGACTGCCTCGTTACACCGCGCAGGGCACGCGCCACCACCTTTTCGGCGTACGACTCCACGCCGGTTCGTGTCGATCGCGAGCGGACTTACTCACGGGTCATCGCGAGGCCGGAGAACTCGTGTGCCCCCGAGCCGACGTGGAAAACGGCCTCCCGGACATCCTTGGCACCAGGGAAGCTGGCGAGTGATGCAGGCGGGTTTCCTGCCGCGTCGCGGATCTCGGCGGCCTGGCCGCTGGGGATGCGGACGCTGGCCGAGACGTTCGGTGGAAGCTCCACCCAGAACGTGAACCGGTCGCCGGACCGTTTCCAGGCGGTACTGACCGGCCCTCGGACGGACCGGTAGGAGCCGCGGGCCCAGCTCAGTGACCCGCCGGGGTGCGGCCGGAGCAGTAGCTGGCCGAAGCCGGCGGTACCGGGTTCCTGGTCGATCCCGAGGAGGAAGCGGTAGAGCCATTCGCCGACGGCGCCGAACGCGTAGTGGTTCAAGGAGTTCATCCAGGGAGACTGGAAGCCGCGCTCGGCGGTCCAGCCGTCCCAGCGCTCCCAGATCGTGGTCGCGCTCAGCGGAGGCGTGATGGTGTTGGGGTTCGAGCACGCGTCGTAGCTGCTTTCCCCGCTGGCCGAGTAGCTGGCGAGCTGGCCGAGGATCTTCCAGGCCTCGGCGTAGCGCGGGTTGCTCATGCTGATGATGCCCTCGTGGATGCCGACCGCGACGTCAAGGCCGTTGGTCACCTGAGCGTGAGTGACGTTGAACTGGCTGACCTGGCTGGCCAGCAGCGACGACGTCGCGAGCCGTTGACCAGGCCTGACCCGGGCTGGAGCAGGTACGCCCAGACCTCGATCAGCACCAGCGGCGGCAGCACGATCGGCAGCACGAGGACGTACTTCGCGACGGCAGCCGACCGCCTCGGCATGTGGGTGACGATCTCCGCCGCGGTGAACTGGGACACCAGGCTGATGAGGATACTGCCGCCGACCAGGATGCCGAGGTTCTTCGCCTCAGTGCTGAAGGTCGGAGCCTGGAGGTACTGCCTGAACTGGGACACCCCGGCATACGTGGGCGGCGAGAAGCCGGCGCGAGGAGGTCGCGCTGCTGGCCGGGGTCAGCGTCCCGTATTACACCCGGCTGGAGCGCGGCGACGCCCGCGGCGCCACCAACGCGGTCCTGGACGCCATCTCCCGCGCCCTGCTGCTCGACGACGGCGAACGCGCCCACCTGTTCGATCTGGTCCGCGCCGCCAACGCCACCGCGGCGGCACAGGCCACTCGCCGCCCGGTCCGGCAGCCGGTGTGCCTGGAGCTGCGGAACATGCTGGAGGCGATGAGCGGCGTCCCGGCCTACATCCGCAACGGCCGCCTGGACATCCTCACCGGCAACGCCCTGGCCCGCGCCCTGTTCGCACCGATCTTCACCAGCCCGGCCCGGCCGGTCAACGCCGCCCGCTTCACCTTCCTGGACCCCGCCGCCGTCGAGTTCTACCCCGACTGGGACGCCGTCGCCGACCAGAATGTCGCCACCCTGCGCGCCGAGGTCGGCCGCAACCCCTACGACAAGGCCCTGTCAGGCCTGATCGGCGAGCTGTCCACCCGCGGCGACACCTTCCGGCAGCGCTGGGCCCGGCACGAAGTCCGGCGGCATCGCGCCGGCGCCAAGCGCCTGAACCACCCGCTCGCCGGGCAGATAACGTTTACCTACGAGACCATGGAGCTCGCCGCCGACGAGGGCCTGTATCTCATCGTGTGCGGTGTCGCACCCGGCAGCCGGGACGCGGATGCACTCAACCTGCTAGCCAGCTGGCACGCCACCGACAACGCAGAAAACACAACGCTCAAACAGACCTGAGCTCGCGCTCAGGCCACCCGCGCAACTTCCGGCGCGTATCGGAATAGCGCCGGGGTCACGAACCACCCAGGGCGGCCAGCAGCGACTGGCCACCTCCTGAGCACCCGCTCCGAGTCGGCGGGCCCCGCGCATCGCTTCCCCGTGAGTCTGTCACGGTCAGTGATCCTGCCGCATTATCCGCAAGGCGCACACAGCGTGGCCACGGACCGGGAACAGTGCAAGTGGTAAGCCCTGGTCCAGGGGGCGTACTGGCGGGCCAGCGCCAGTTACTACGAAACGTAGTAACATGTCGCGCGTGAACGGCGCTGTCCCCACGACGATCATCGTCGCCGGTCTCGCGCTGGCCGGGTACGCGCTGCTGATGACCGCCCTAAACCGGCGAATGAGTGTCCCCTTGCTCGCCGCAGTTGGCGTCCTTGAGATCCTGCTGCTTGTCCAGGTCGGCATCATCGTGGCCAGGCTCGCCGGCGGTGAACGCCCGGCCGGGCTGGCTACCCTCATCGGATACCTGATCGCGACGCCGTTCGTCCCGGTGGCCGCCGCGTTCTGGGGGCTGATGGAGCGATCACGGTGGGGCCCTGCGGTCATCGCTGTAGCTGGGCTCGTCGCGGCCGTGCTGATGGTCCGCCTGCATCAGATCTGGCCGGTCATCCATGTCTGAACCCATGGCACCGCCTGAGCCCACGGCATCGCAGCCGGACTCGACCAGGACAGGCCCGGGCCGGCTGCTGGTCGCCATCTACGCGCTCTTCGCGCTCTCCGCCTCCGCACGGGCCGGAGTGCAGATCGCCACGAAGTTCGGCCACGCCCCGGTCGCCTACTTGCTGTCGGCCTTCGCCGCCGTGGTCTACATCCTCGCCACGGTCACCCTCACCGTCGGCAGCCCAACAGCACGCCGGATCGCCGTCCTGTCCTGTTCGATCGAACTCGCCGGCGTGCTGGCGGTCGGCACCTGGAGCCTCGCCGACCCGGCCACCTTCCCCGACGCCACGGTGTGGTCTAGCTATGGCAGCGGCTACGGCTTCGTCCCGCTCGTCCTTCCCGTCTTCGGCCTGCTCTGGCTACGTCGCTGGACCAGGCGGGCTAGAACCCAGCGAACGACCGTGACGTCAGCGGAAGATGCAGGGGAAGCGGCAGGTAGCGGCGTAGCCCATGGTGAGAGCGGCGCGTCAGGTCAGGGCGCAGAGGATGTCGTTGCCGACGGCAGGATCTAGCGCCACCTATCCTGCCGATAGCCCCAATCCGCCACCCGCACCGGATCCACTTGCGGTCTGTGCGCGGTCCGGGATGCCGAGTGAGATCGATCGCCAACCTATGCCCGAGGAGGTTGATCGTCGGCAGCTCGAGGAATTCAGCGACCGGCACGGCATTTCCCGCGACGAACTGGTCAGCCGGATGGGCGGCAGCCCGTAGGCCGGCCAGGCCGCTGAGGGCCTCAGGTCGTGGCGTAGATGGCGGCCAGGTCGTCGTCGGCGTGGCCGCTGGCGGCTGCGCGCCGCCAGCGGGGCAGCAGGGCGTCGGTGAGGGTGAGTTCGGTGCCGTTGGCCCGGGCGGCCTGGGCCGCGAGGTCGGCGTCTTTGAGCGCGTGCTTGAGCGCGAACGCCGGAGTGAAGTCGCCGGCCAGCATGCTGCGGGCCTTCTGTATTGCGTAGGGCGATCCGAGCGGCGTGGACTCCAGCAGATCCACGATCGCGGCCGGGTCCAGGCCGAGCCGGCCGGCGAAGGAGAGGGTTTCCGCCGTGCTCTCGGTGAGGTCGGCGAGCCAGTTGTTGAGCACCAGCTTGGCCCGGGTGCCGTTACCGGCCGGGCCCAGCCAGGCGGTGGCCCGGCCGAGCACGGCGAACACCGGGTCGACGGCTTGCCGTAGCCAACCAGGGCCGCTGGCCAGGATGGTCAGCTCCCCGGCCTGGGCCGGTCCGGCGCTGCCGGAGACCGGGGCGTCGAAGAAGCTGACCCCGTACCGGGCGGCGGTGTTGGCGAACCGTTCGGTCCATTCCAGCCCGACGGTGGCCATCTGCACCCAGATCAGGCCGGGGCTGGCCGCCAGCAGCAGCCCGTCCGGCCCGTGCCAGGCCTGCTCGGTGGCGGGCCCGTCGGCCAGCATGGTGATGAGGATCCCGGCGCCCTTCACGGCGTCGGCCGGGCTGGCCACCGCGGTCGCGCCGTCCTCGACGAGGGCGGCGGCCTGGCTGGCGGTGCGGTCCCACGCCCGCACGCCGAAGCCGGCCCGGGCCAGGTTGGCGGCCATCGGACCGCCCATCCGCCCGGTGCCGAGAAACGCGACGACCGGGGCGGCTGTCCGGCCGCTGCTGTCGGGGTGTTTTGGTCCGAACGGCCGTGCGGCACGCTGCGCGGTCATGACATTCTCGGCTCCCAACGTCACCGTCTGCATTCCTGCCTCCTGTCGATTGGCTTGACTTCCAGACGGCACCAAGCCTTACGTCGGGCAGGGTGAGCCGGCGTCACACCGCCGGGTGATTCGCGTGGTCAGGGCTTTCGCGCGGAAGGTGCCAGCAGGCCGAGGGCCCGGGCCTGCTCCACAGCCTCGTGGCGCCGGTGCACGCCTAGCTTTTCGTACAGGTGGCGCATGTGGGTCTTGACCGTGTTCACCGATAGGTAGAGCTGGTCGGCGATCTCCGGCGCAGACAGCTTGGTCGGCAGATAGCGCAGCACGCGGGTCTCGGCGTGGCTGAGCGGCTCGGTTAGCCTCGGGGGGACGATCCCCCCCAGACCCCCCCTGCTCACGGGGGGGCTGCCCGCCCCCCCATACCCCCCTGGCCCCCCTGGCCCCCCTGGTTCCCCTGGCCGTCCTGGCGCCCCCCCGTACCCCCTGGCAGCACGTTCAGGATCTCAGCGATCAGGGCAGCGTGTGCCGTGCCGTGCCGGCGGTGGCGATCGAGCAGGTCCGGCGCGGGATCAGCCAGGAACGGGTATAGCAGGCCTTCCGGCTTGGCCTCATCGAGGGCGCGCTCGAGGGCCCGCCTGGCGGCGCCCGCATCGCCGAGGGCGTCGCGGGCGATCGCGTCGAGCAGGAAAGCCTGAACCACCCAAAGGTGGGCGTTCGTCAACGGAACGGAGCCCTCGATGACGGGCGCCAGCGCGACTATCGCCGCTTCCGGGTCGTCCTGGGCGAGCCGCAGCGCCGCCACGGCGACGCGTATCTCGCCGCTGTCGCGCTCCGCCCCGTCCATCTCGGCCAGGACGTGCTCGACGCGCCGCGTTTCGCCCATCCGCACGAGCGCCTGCAGCTGGTGTGATTTCCCCCGCCTGGCCAGCGTGTGCTCCGTGACGAGCAACGTGCCCAGCCGCTCGGCCGTCCGGATGGCGGCCAGCGCCTCGGGGTACCGGCCACGGGCGAGCTCGATCATCCCGCGGCCGTAGTGCAGCCTCATCCCGGCCGCCGGCTCCACCTCGGCCCGGAAGGTGCGCTCGGCACGTTCGAGTGACCGCTCCGCCTCCTCGAGCCGCCCCTGGGCGACCATGGCCACACCCAGCGCCAGGTAGGCGACGCCAGCGACCGGGTCCTCCGTCCAGCCATGCCGCCGGCCAGCTCGATCGCCTGCATGCTCCGCTGCGCTCCCAGCGGGAACGACCGCCAGCTCACCAGCTGCGCCCAGTACGCCAGGCCAGTGACCTCCAGATAGGGCCGACCGAGCTGGCGCGCCAGGGCGATGCCGTCCTCGAGGTGCCGGTCGGCCTCCTCGAAGCGAGCGGTCCACAGCTCGGCGATGCCGAGGTCGATCAACGCCAGCATCCGCAGGTCCCCGCCCAGCCCGAGCTCCGCTGGGTCGGCGGCCTCCGCGGGGGCCAGCAGCCGTTCCGCCTGCTCGGCCACGGCCGGGACGTCCCCGCGCTGGCGGGCCAGCCGCATGCGCACGACGGCGAGGACCACCTGCGAGCGCTCACGCCGGCCGACGGGCACCGAGTCCAATCCCCGGGTGGCCAGAGCCAGGTACCGTTCGGCCTCCTCCAAAGACCCCCGGCCCAGCTCGTCCCCGGCCCTCCGCGCGGCCAGCTCCGCATCCCCGGCGATCACCTCGGCCGGGAACCGGGCCAGGAGCTCGTGCGCGGTAGCACCCAGTCCATCGAGCCCGAAGCCGACCCAGTGGTCCGACAGCACGCGGGCGGCCAGGCCCCAGTCCCCGGCCGCCTGGGCGTGGCGGACCGCCTCGACCAGGTACCCGTGTTCCGCGTACCACCCGGCGGCAGCGGCGTGCAGCGCGGGCAGTTCGGCCGGGGTGCTGCCCCGCAGCTCCAGCTGCAGCAGGTCGGCGAACAGCTGGTGGTAGCGGAACCAGGACCGCCGCGCATCCAGCGCGGCCACGAACATGTTGGCCTGCTCGAGCTGCTGCAAGAGGCGCTCTCCGTCCGAGCCGCCGGTCAGCAGGTCGGCCAGCTCGCCGTTGACCCGGTCCAGCACCGAGGTCCGCAGCAGCAGCCGCCGGACCGGTTCGGGCTGGCGGTCGAGCACCTCGGCCAGCAGGTATTCCGCGACCGTGCGCTCGCTGCCGGAGAACTCGGCCGCGAACCGGTCCGGATCCGGATGCCCGGCCAGCGACAGCGCGGCCAGCCGCAGCCCCGCGGCCCAGCCCTCGGTCCGCTCGTACAGCAACCCGAGCGCCGGATCCGGCAGCGGGATCCCGGCCGCCTCGAACAGCGCCTTCGCCTCGTCCCGGGTGAAGCTCAGGTCGGCCGCGCGGATCTCGGTGAGCTCCCCCTCCAGCCGCAGCCGGTGCAGACCCAGCCGCAGATCGTGCCGGGTGGCCAGCACGAACCGCACCCTGGCGGGCGCGCGCATGACCAGCAGCTCCAGCTGGCGCAGCGCCTCGTCCGAGCGCAGCTCGTGTACGTCGTCGATCAGCAGCCAGACCCGGTCCCCCAGCCCGCCCAGATCGGTCAGCAGCCGCTCGACGACCGCCCAGCCGTCCAGGCCGGGAGCCGCCGTCAGGGGCCGGACCAGCGTCGACCCGGCGGGCGTGTCCCGCAGCGCGCCGAACACGGACAGCCAGAACCGCTGCGGGTCGCGTTCCTCGGCCTGCACCGGAACCCACGCGGCCCGCTCGGCCAGGCCGGCCTCGCCGATCCAGGAGCGCAGCAGGAGCGTCTTCCCGCTGCCCGCCGGCGCCGACACCACGGTCACCCGCCCCGCGCCGCCGAGCCGCCCGAACAGCCCGGGCCGGGTAGACCAGTCCGTCCCGGACCGCAGCCACAGCTGGCCCCACGGCGCCCTCCTCGACAGGCCCCGTCACTTACCTTACGTCTCCCAGGCCGAATCACCCGGCTGTGTGACGTCGGCTCATCCTGGCGGGCGTGAGGCTGGCTGGCGTCCGATGAAGACGAAGCGGAACTGGAGCCTCACATGAGTACCACCATCACGGGCCCCCGCCACGACCGATCGATGACCAGGACGACCACGGCGACCCCGCGTGCGGCCAGCCGGATACCGGGCTCAGACTGGGATGACTCGTTCGACGATGCGCTGGCCGCAGAGCTGAGCAGGCGGGCCACCCGCCGCCGGGTCGCGTTCTGGCTGCTGGCGTTCGTGTTCGGCGCCGCGATGCTCGGCACCACCTTGCCGACCCCGCTGTACCCCATCTACCAGGCCCGGTGGCATTTCTCCGCGGCCATGGTGACGGTGATCTTCGCCGTCTACGCCGCCGCGGTCCTGGCCACCTTGCTGCTGGCCGGGCGGTCCTCGGACCAGGCCGGGCGCAGGCCGGTGCTGGCCGTAGCCCTCGGCGTCAGCGCGGTGAGCACCGTCGCGTTCATCCTCGCCCCCGACGAGGGAGTGCTTCTTGTCGGCCGGATCCTGTCCGGGCTGTCCGCCGGGCTGATGACCGGCACGGCCACTGCCATGCTGACGGAACTGGTCCCGGCCCCGGCCCACCGCCGGGCCTCGCTGGTGGCCACGGCCACGAACATGGGCGGCCTCGGCCTCGGCCCGCTGATCGCCGGGCTGTTCGCCCAGTACGCCCCCGACCCCACGACCCTGGTGTTCGAGGTCTACCTCGTGGTCCTGGCCGCCGCGGGCCTGTGCCTGCGGTTCGTTCCCGAAACGATCAGCCCGCGTCACCGGCCCGCCCTGCGCTTCGCCGGGCTCGGCATCCCGGAGCGGGGCCGGGGCCAGTTCATCGGCGCCGCCGTGGCCGGGTTCGCCGCCTTCGCCCTGCTCGGGCTGTTCAGTTCCCTGGTGCCCGGCTTCATCGGAGGTGTGCTGCACCAGGACAGCCACGCCGTCCAGGGTACCGTCGTGTTCGGCATGTTCGCGGTGGGGACCGTCAGCCAGGTCGCGCTGTCCCGATTCAGCAGCCGCCGGGTCGTGCTGGCCGGCCTGGCCCTGTTCCTGGCCGCGCTGGCCCTGATCGTCGCGGCGCTGGCCCAGGCCGCGATGGGCCTCTTCCTGGCCGGGACGGTCACCGGCGGGGTGGCCGTGGGAGCCATCTTCCTGGGCAGCCTGGCCACCGTCAACAGCCTGGCCCCGCCCGAACGGCGCGGTCACGTCATCTCTACCTTCTTCGTGGCGTGCTACGCCGGCCTGATCATCCCGGTGGTCGGCGTCGGCGTGCTGTCCGGGTTCACCGGAACCTTCCCGGCCGTGCTCGCGTTCTCGGTCCTCCTCGCCGCCCTGTGCCTGTTCTCCCTGGCCAGGATCGCCACGGACCTCGCGCCGGACACGGAGGTGAGCCGATGACCGGCGGGCGGCACGACCAGCGGCCCGGTGAGCTGGACTCAGGGTGTGACCACGAGTTTGCGTGGTGGCCCGGCCTTGAGATGCTCCCAGGTCTGGCTGATGTCATCCAGCCGGGTGTGCTCCAGGTCCAAGGTGAACTTCCCGTCGGCCGCGTGATGCATCAGCTGGGCGTAGGCGGAACGGCGCACCTCGGCGGGTGTGCCGACCGTGCCCTGGCCCACGAGCGTAAGCAGCTTGTTGCGGATGGCGGCCGCGGTGATCGTGGACGTGGGCCCCGCGGAGCTCCCGACCTGGATGTACCGGGCGCCGACGTTGGCGTGGTTCATCGCGTAGGGGGCGGACGCGCCCCACAGGAAGTCAACGATCACGTCGTAGCCGCCGGGCGCGGCGGCGGCCAGGCCGGCGTTGATGGCCTGGTCATCGGCGAGGTCGACGACCGCGTTGGCCCCGCGGTCAGCGGCTTGTTCGAGGGCCTTCCCGCGGGCGGCCCCGACGACCCGGCCGGCGCCCAGGATCCGGGCGGATTGCACGGCCAGCTGACCCGCCGCGCCGCCTGCCCCCAGGACCAGTACCGTCTCACCGGTTTGGAGGTGACCGCGGTAGTGGAGCGACACCCATCCGACCAGCCCAGCCACCCCGAGGGCGGCGGCCAGGCCGGGGTCAAGGCCGTCCGGAACCGGGAATCCGGCCGAATCCGGGACCGGCACCAGCTCGGCCAGCGTGCCGTACGGAGCGGGCGGGCCGCCCAGGTAGCAGCGCGTGCCGTCGCCGAGTTGCACGACCGCCTCGTAGCCCGCGACGTAGGGGGGCTGGAGCCGGCGGAACGGGAGTTGGTCGTTCACGATGGCGAGATCGAGCGGATTCAAGGATGCCGCGACCAGGGTGCCCACCGACAGGCCCTGGCCGGACTGCGGATCGGCGAACTGGTCAAGGGCTGGCGTGGCGCCGGATCGGCGGATTACTGCTGCTCGCATCGTTGCTCCTCCGTTGGATGATCAGCTGCCAGGCTGGCCGGCAGGCAGGTGAGGCGGCGTCACCGGATCACGGTGATTTCGCGCGACCGGAGCACCGCAGAACCGATCGACCACCGAAACCCCTATCCCGGAGATGGCGGTGAGCTCGGTCATGAGCTCGTCGTCGGGCAGGCTGCTCAGCACCTCCTGGTTCAGCCGGCCGTCCGTCATCCGCTCGGATGCGCCCGACGGTAGCGGCCGTTACGGTGAACAGCTGTCACCTGATTCTGGTGATTTGCGGTCCGGCTAGCGCGTGCCGCCTGCCGCCAGCAGCCGCAGCTCGCGTGCGCGCTGCACGGCCGAGGATCGGTCCCGGACCTGGAGCTTGGCGTAGATGCTCCGGACATGCGTGCTGACGGTGTTCACCGAGACGGACAGCTCGCCGGCGATCTCCGGCCGGGACAGGTTCGTCGGGAGATATCGCAGCACCCTGAGCTCGCCCGGGCTTAGTTCTTCGACATACAGCGGCGGCGGCTGATTTTCGGCCGCCGGGGATGAGCCGTGCAGGACGTCGAGGATGTCGGTGAGCAGCGCGGCGTGCGCTGTCTCCTGCCGCGGCAGGGCCTCGAGCAGCTCCCGGGAGCCCGTCATCGCGAACGGCAGGACCAGCCGGTCAGCCTCCGCCAGAGCCAGTGCGCGTTCAGTGGCCTGGTTCGCCGCACGCTGGTCACCGAGCTCACGATGGGCGAGCCCGGCAAGCAGCTGCGCCTCGACGACCGTGACGTAACCGATGACCGGGGCCGTGCCATCGACAACATCCCGCAACGCGCCGAGGGCTCCGGCCGGATCGCCTTCAGCGAGGCAGATCACCGCGCAGGCATTACGGATCTCACCGCAGCCGGCCCGCTCGTCATCGACCGCCGCGAGCACCGCGCGGGCTTCGCCGGGCCTCCCGAGCGCGGGCTTGGGTGGCCAGCATCCAGCCGGTCACCTGGTTCGCCAGCGCATGCGATCCCTCGAGCTGCGATTGCAGTTGTTCGGCCGCGCTGAACTCCTCGAGCGCCTCATGGTGGCGGCCGCGGACGGCCAGCAGCATGCCGCTGACCACGTGCACGAGCAGACCCGATGTCCGGTCCGGTGTCTGCTTGCAGGGCCCGTACGGTGCGCCGCAGCCATCGCTCGCCCTCGTCGAACTCGCCCAGCCACACCATCGTGCTGGCCAGCGTGATCAGCGCGGGCGCGATCACCGGTTCCGCGCCCCAGCCGTACCGCTCGGCGAGCGCGATCGCCTCGCGGCAGCGCCGCTGGGTCATGGCGAACGGGTGGATCTTCGACGCGAACGCGAGCTGGGCGAGACAGCCGACCTCGAGGTAGGGCCGGCCGATCTCCCGGGCCAGGACGGCGCCCTCCTGGAGGTGGCGTTCAGCGTCGGGAAGCCCCAGGGACCACGCCTCGGCGGTCCCCAGGTTCATCAGCGCCACCGCTCGCAGGTCGCTGCCCAAGGCGATGTCCTCGTCGGACTGCCCGGTTACCGGCGAGGCCAGGAACCTGACCTGCTCGATGACGCCGGCCAGGTGACCGCGCCGCCTGGCCAGCGACAGCTTCAGCGACGCGATCGCCACCCGGAGGCGCCGCTGGCGATCCGGCGGCGCCGTCTCGGCGTACGCTCTCGGCGACCGCCAGATGGGCGGCCGCCTCGTCCAGGCGTCCCTGGACGAGGTCACCCCCGGCGCGCACCAGGGCCAGCTCGGGGTGGTCCTCGCCCGGCGGGAAGGCCCGCACCAGCGCCTGGATGGTCTGCGCCTGCCCGTCGAGCGTCAGGCTGAACGAATGGTCGGCCAGCAGCCGGGCCGCATCGGGCCAGTCGCCCGCCGCCTGGGTGTGCCGGATGGCCTCGACCACCTGGCCCTGGACCGTGAACCATCCGGCGGCCCGCCGGTGCAGCGCCGGCACTTCCTCAGGCAGCGTCCGGCGCAGCTCCAGCCGGAGCAGATCCCCGAACAGATGGTGGTAGCGGAACCACGTGCGCCCGGGGTCGAGCGGCACGACGAAGGCGTTGGCGTCCGCGAGTTCCAGCAGGATCCGGTCCGAGCCGGGACGGCCGGTCAGCACGTCCGCCAGCTCGCCGTTGACCCGGTCGAGCAGAGAGGTACGCAGCAGCAGATCCTGGACATCGGCTGGCTGGCGCTCCAGCATCTCCGCGATCAGGTACTCCGCGACCGTGCGGTCGCTCCCGGAGAACTCCGCGACGAACCGCTCGGGGTCGGGGTGGCCGGCCAGGGAGATCGCCGCGAGCCGCAGGCCCGCGGCCCACCCCTCCGTTCGCTGGTGCAGCAGCGCTGCTCCGGTCTCGGACAGCGCGATACCCGAGGCGTCGAGAAGCTGGCGTGTTTCGTGCTCGGAAAAGCGCAGGTCGGCCGCGCGGATCTCGGCCAGTTCGCCCG
Organism: uncultured Actinomycetes bacterium; assembly: GCA_963801155.1. Taxonomy (GTDB): domain Bacteria; phylum Actinomycetota; class Actinomycetes; order Streptosporangiales; family Streptosporangiaceae; genus Palsa-504. The sequence goes on along the minus strand of CAWDEB010000025.1, from coordinate 80,237 downwards.
CCAGGCGCAGCTGATGCAGGCCCAGCCGCAGATCGCGACGTGTGGTCAGCATCGCGTGCACGTGCGGGGGAAGGTTCGTCAGCAACCGGGTGAGCTGAGCGAGTGCCTCCGGCGAATTCAGCTCGTGCAGATCATCAATGACCAACGTGATGCCGCCACGAGCATCGGCGAGCTCCGATAGCACCCGGTCGACCATCGCTGGCGCATTGAAGTCAGGCGTCGCTGCCGACGATCCCGCGCGGTCGGCCGTGGGCGAAGCGTGACGGACCGCGTCGAGCAGGGCGAGCCAGAACTGCTGGGCGTCCTGCTGATCGCGTTGCACCTGCAGCACGGCGAGCCGGTGGCGCTCACCCGGACGCTCGGCCCAGGCGCGCAGCAGCGATGTCTTCCCGCTGCCGGCCGGAGCCGAGATGATCGTCACCTTCCGTGCCGCGGCGCGGTCCACAGCGGCGAGAAGATCGCCCCGGTCGATCAGCCAGCGGGTTGCTTGAGCCACCGTCAAAGGCCTGCCTTGATATCGACGCCTGACGCCCTGGCGTCCGTGACGCAATCCAGGCATCTTTCCTCTCGGTACCAGGCCAGCGCGCGTGCTGTCAACGGCGCGACCTCCCGCGCTGCATTACCCAGGTCTGGCGAATCACCAGGATGGTGACTTGCGGTCCGGGCCGAGCTGGCGGACCTCGAGCAGGTCCAGGCCGAGCGCCTCGATCTCGGCCAGCACGCCGTACAGCGCCGACCGGTCCAGCAGCCCGGTAAGCACGGTGTGCGCGCCGTGATGGCGCGGGGCCATGGCCGGGAACGCGGACAGCACCGTGGCGCCGAGGTGCCCGTTGATCCGGATCATGTACAGGGCGGGTGCCATGTCCATGACGCCATGGTCGCGGGCGGGCAGGTGATCCCGCATCACCGGGATCCGGTGAGGACCGCTCACCTGCCTGGCGGCCAGTCTGGATCCATCGCGAAGGCTCGCACGGCCGCCAGGGACGTGCCTCAGCTTCAAGGGAGATACCGTGACATCACCAGCATCCGGCGATGACCTGCCCGACTACGCGCCGATCCCCCGGTCCGCGCTCGGCCCGGCCGTCAACGACCAGGGCTACTACGTCGGACGCGTCGAACGGAACCTGTACTGGGTCACCGACGGCGTCTACCAGTCGGCGTTCCTGACCACCCCGGACGGCGTGGTGCTGTTCGACGCGCCGCCCAGCATCGGCGGTAACCTGCGGCGGGCCGTGGACGAGATCGCCGCTGCCAACGGGGTGACCAACACGGTGACCCACCTGGTCTACTCCCACCACCACGCCGACCACGGCGCGGCCGCCTCGCTCTTCGACGGGGACGTGACCCGGATCGGGCACGAGGAGACCCGGCGGCTGCTGCTGCGGGACGACGACCCGGGCCGGCCCGTGCCCGACGTGACCTTCGACGACCGCTATACGCTGGAGGTAGGCGGAGAGCGCGTCGAGCTGGCCTGGCACGGGCCCAACCACACGCCGGACAACATCTACATCCACTTCCCCGGCCACGACACCTTGATGTTCATCGACGTGGTCAACGCCGGCTGGGTGCCGATCTACAACGTCAACCTGTCCGAGGACGTGCAGGGGTACATGGCCGCTCCGGACATCGCACTGTCCTACCCGTGGACGCACTTCATCTCCGGGCACGTCGGAAGGCTCGCCACCCGTGATGACGTCGCGGTGCACCAGCAGTACATCGCTGACATCGCGGCCAGCTCCAGGGAGGCCCTGGCGAGCGTCAACCCGGTACCGTTCTACGTGGCGGGCGGGGAGAACGTCTGGGCTGGGATCAAAGGCCACCTCGACGCCATTACCGAACGCGCCGCCGCGCCCATCATCGCCAAGTACACCGGCGTGCTGGCCGCCGCGGACATCGAGGTCTTCACCCTCACCACCACCTTCCAGATCATGCAGTCGCTGCGCCTCGACAAGGGCCCGTCCGGTCCGGTCCACCCCTGACCACCACCCAACCGGGGCCGGCCAGCGCCGGCCCCGGCGCGGACCTGGCGGGGCATCCGCTGAAGCGCGACATCGTGCTGCACGGCGAGCCGGTCCGGCGGCAGGTGACGCTGACCTCGGGCCGCAACGGGCGGAAGGTGCAGCTGTCGGTCAACTACGACAATGCGGTCGCCGCGGTGGAACGGTCCCTGCGCAGCGACAACGAACGCACCCGCCGTCTGGTGCAGCGTTTCCTCATCACCCGGGTGTGCTCGGTGTGCCATGGCACGCGGCTGCGGCCGGAGGCGCTGAGTTCGCAGCTCGGCGGGCGCAACATCGCCGAGATCAGCGCGCTGGGCCTGGGCGAGCTGCGCGGGTTCATGGCCGGCCTGCCCGCCGGGCTGCCCGCCGAGCTCAGCCGGCTGACCACCGGTCTGCTGGCCGAGCTGAATGGCAGGCTCACGCCGCTGCTCGACGTCGGCCTGGACTACCTGACCCTGGACCGGGCCGGGCCTCGCTGTCGACCGGGGAACGGCAGCGGATCGAGCTCACCTCGACGGTGCGGGCCAGCACCACGGGCATGCTGTACGTGCTGGACGAGCCGTCGGTCGGGCTGCACCCGAGCAACGTCGCCGGGCTGCGCAAGACGCTCACGGCGCTGGCCGGGAACGGCATTCCGTGGTCGTGGTGGAGCACGAACGGGAAGACCGCCCCGGTCCTGGACAGCCTCATCCCGGCCGCACGGGCGATGCTGGGCGGGTCGCCGCCGCCCGGGCACGTCCGCCGCCTGGATCTTAACGGCATCCGCCAGGTGGTCCAGGTCGACGCGTCGCCGATCGGCCAGAACGCACGGTCGAGGCCCGCGACCTACTCCGGGGCGTTCGACCAGATCCGCCGGGTGTTCGCCGAGTCCGCGTACGCGCGGCGCAGGCGCTGGAAACCATCGACATGGGCCCGGGCGGCGGCCCGGACGGCGGCCACATCCTCGCCGCGGGGACGCCCGAAGACGTAGCGCACGCGCCGGGCAGCGCGACTGGGCCGTGGCTGGCCGAGTACCTGGGCCTGCCTGAGGCCCAGCCTGTACTCTAGCGCTGGTAAAAGCTCGCGAAAGAGGACAAGGCTGATGACCGTTACGGTCGGCCGCCGGGAATCGTTCAATGCCGCGCACCAGCTATGCCATCCGGATCTGTCCGACGACGAGAACCGGCGTCTGTTCGGGAAATGCGTGAATCTGCACGGGCACAACTACGTCCTGGAGGTGGTTGTGGCCGGTGAGATCGATGAGAGCACCGGCTACGTCCTGGACCTGAAATTCTTGTCGGACGTCATCGCCAGGCGGGTCATCCGTGACGTGGATCACCGCAACCTGAACACCGACGTCCCGTGGCTCAAGGGGAACATCCCCACCACCGAAAACCTGGCCCGGGCCTTCTGGAGGCGACTCGAGCCCGAGCTCCCGGAGGGCCTGCTGCGGTCGGTCCGCGTCTGGGAAACCGACAAGAACTGGGCCGAGGTCGATGTCCAGGGCTGAGGCTCAGGCTCCGGTTCACGGAGTATCGGAACGGGCCGGGGTTCACGCCGCCGCGGGCCGGGAGTTGAGGGAGCGGTACACGGCCGCGGACTTGGCCGTGTTCACCCGCGATGAGGCGAAACGGTTCGTCCCGCGCGGGGACGGTGATCCGCAGAGCAACGTCGTCCTGGCCTGGGAACTGCTCTACCGGCTCGAACCGGAGCTCTATGACCGGCTGGCCAGCGCCGAGCGGCTCCATCCCGGTGTCGTGCGCTGGCTGCCGTGCGGGGTGGACCGGATCGCCGAGGTCGGCGCCGGCACGGGGCGGCTGACGATGGAGCTCATGGCGCGCGGGCAGCACGTGGTGGCGGTGGAGCCCGCGCTGCCCTTGCGCCGGATCCTGCGGCGGAAGCTCGCCGCAGCCGGATACGGCGGCCGGGTCCGGGTGGACCGCGGGTTCTTCGACCAGTTGCCACTGCCCGGCGATTTCGCCGACCTGGTGGTCGCCTGCTCGGCCTTCACCCCCTCGGCCGGGCACGGCGGCGACGCCGGCCTGGCCGAGATGGAACGGGTATGCCGGCCGGGCGGGTGCGTGGCCATCATCTGGCCGAACCACCTGGACTGGCTCGCCGCCCGCGGCTACCGGTACGTCAGCTTCCCGGGCCCGATGTCTGTGGAGTTCAGCAGCTGCCGCGAGGCGGTGGAACTCGCCGAGATCTTCTACCCCAGGGCGGCCGGCGCGGTACGGCGGCGAGGCGAGCGGAGCGTTCCCTTCGAGGTGCTGGGCCTCAATCCGCCGCGCGATCTGGCCTTCAAGGTGATGGCGGGATGAAGATCGCGATCATGGCGCCGCTGGTGACGGCCATCCGCGAGCCTCAGCGCGGCGGCTCGCAGGCGTTCGTGGCCGACCTGGCCCGCGGGCTGACCAGCCGGGGCCACGATGTGCACGTCTACGCCGCCTCTGGATCACAGATCCCGGGAGTCGAGGTAATCGACACCGGAATCGATCCCGAGCCTCTGGCCGGAACGCTCTACCGGGCGTTCGGGTCATCGGCAGGCGAACCAGGAGAGGCCGGACCAGCCGCCGCAGCAGCCGCAGCAGCCGCCGAGTCGGCTTTCAGCACCGCCTACCTGGCCATGCAGGTGACCCGGTATGACGTGATCCACAATCATGCCTTCGACGCGCCCGCCGTCACGCTCGCGACAACGCTGCAGGCACCCGTGGTACACACGCTCCACCTGCCGCCGGACCAGGCGGTGTCGGCGGCGCTTCGCCATGTCTGCCTGGACAGCCGGCCGTCGGCCGTAGCCGTCGTATCGGACTTCCAGGCCAGCGCCTGGCGCCGGGTCGTCCCCGTCGACGCGATCCTGCCGCCGTACCCGGCCACGCGCGCCATTCCCTGGTCGGGGACGCCGGGGCAGGGCGCGCTGTTCGCGGGCCGGCTAAGCCCGGAGAAGGGTGGCGCCGAGGCCATCGATATCGCCCGCGCCGCCGGGGTGCCGATCGACGTCTACGGCGACGTCTACGACGCCGGATACAGCCGGGAGCAGATCGACCCGTGGCGAGGCCGGCCAGGGGTGGCCGTACGCCAGGCAGTGCCCCGGGCCTCGCTGTGGGAGGCCATGGCCCGGGCGGCCGTGGTGTTGTGTCCCGCCCGCTGGGACGAGCCCTTCGGGCTGGCCGCAGCCGAGGCACAGGCGTGCGGGACCCCGGTTGTCGCGTTCCGGCGCGGCGGCCTCGGCGAGGTGATCCTGGATGGCGTCACTGGTTTCCTGGTGCCACCCGACGACGTCCGGGCCGCCGGCCAGGCGGTGTCGAAGGTAGCTGAGCTTTCGCGAACGGCCTGCCGTGAGCACGCCGAGGGCCAGCTTGACCTGGAGCTGAGCCTTGACGCTCACGAGCGTCTGTACCGGCGGGTAGCTAATGGGTGATCGGCACTGGCTGGCGGGCCGGCTGGCGGTCGTGACTGGGGCCAGCCGCGGGATCGGGGCGGCCACCGCCGCGGCCGTGGCGGCGGCGGGCGCTCATGTCGTGCTGGCCGCCCGGGACCGCCGGGCTCTCGATGGCATGGCCGGCCGGATCAAGGACGCGGGCGGCCGGGCCACGCCGGTGCTGACGGACGTGAGCGATGAGGCCGCCGTCGGACGCCTGTTTGCCGAGGCCGCCGTCATCGGCCAGCTGAGCGCGCTGGTCTGCGCGGCCGGGGTGCTGACACCTGCTCCGTTCGGTGAAACGACGTCGGCCATGTGGCACGAGACGCTCGGGGTCAACCTGACGGGTACGTTCCTGTGCTGTCGCGCGGCGTTCGCGGCCATGGTTCCCGCCGGTGAGGGCCGGATCGTGAACATCGCCTCGCTGTCCGGCGTGTACGCGACCGAGAAGTTCCCGGGGCTGGCCGCGTACAACGTGTCCAAGTACGGCGTCATCGGCCTCACCGAGGCGGTCGCGGTCGAGGGCAAGGAGCACGGCATCAGCGCCATCTGCCTGAGCCCGGGCGCCGTCGATACCGAGATGCTGCGCCGGGCCAATCCGGCGCTGCGCCCGGGCCTGACCCCGGACGACGTTGCGGAGTTGATCGTCGCGCTGCTGGACAGCCCGCTGGCCCCGGCCAGCGGCGCGAACATCCCGCTGTTCTCCAACGCCTGAGCCCGCACCTCAGCGGGCCAGCGACCACAGATCGGTGCGGTCGTCGGCCAGCACGCCGGGAGCGGGCCGGGCTTGCGCGGAGACCAGGCGGGCGCAAGCGGCCATCTCGCCGTCGAGGTCCAGTTCGGGGTCGCCGCCGCGATCGAGGCCGACAGCGGCCCGCACTACCCCGTCTACCAGGTAAAAGCCGATCAGCTTGGCGTCGGCCACGCTGCCGCGGACCACGAACTCGTCCCACTTGACGACATGGCCGACATACTCGATCTTGTGCTCGTACTGATCGGACCAGAACGTGTACAGGTAGTCGTAAGGCGCCGTGGAGCCGAGCATGGACCTGGCCGCGGCGGCGCCCTGTTTCTCCGCGTTGTTGTAGTGCTCGACCCGGACCCGCCCGAACAGCGGGTGCAGGTGGTTCGCCACGTCACCGGCCGCGTAGACGTCGGGCGCGCTGGCCTGGCAGAACTCGTCGGCCAGGATCCCGTTCTCTTGGGCGACGGCCACGGCCGGGACGTCGGGCTGGATGCCGATGCCCGCCACGGCGAAATCGCACGGGATACGCTGACCGGAGGCGGTCACGGCCGCTTCGACGCGTTCGGTGCCCGCGAAGGCGGTGACCTGCTCGCCGGACCGCAGTTCGACGCCGTTCGCCCTGTGGAATGCGCCAACTACCGCGCCGACCTCGGCGCCCAGGACCGTCTCAAGCGGGACCTGGCCCGGGAAGACGGTGGTCACCTGGACTCCGAGCTGGGTCAGCGAGGCCGTCACCTCGCAGCCGATGAACCCCGAGCCCACCACGACCGCGCGCCGCCCCGGCGCCGCCTCCCGCTTAATTGCGTCACACTCGGCCACAGTCCGCAGGTAGTGAATTCCCGGCAGGTCAGCCCCGGGCACTCCCAGCCGCCGGTTGCGTCCTCCGGTCGCGATCAGAACTTTCTGGAAGCCGAGTTCCTCACCCGAATCCAGGGTGACGGTGTGCGCGGCGGGATCGACGGCCGCCACCGCGGCTCCACTGCGAAGCTCGACATCGTGGTCGGCATACCAGCCGGCCGACCTGACGTACCAGCCGTCGAGATTTTCCTCAGAGCGAAGGTAGGTCTTGGACAGCGGCGGGCGGCCGAAGGGAACGCCCGGTTCCCGGCTGATGAGTACGACCGGTCCGGGGAAACCTTCATCCCGGAGCGTGGCGGCAGCATTGCCGCCTGCCAGGCCGCCGCCGATGATCACGATCGGCTGTCCGGTGATTCGCGCAGTCATGCATCACATTCTGCCGCTCGGCGAAATCACACGGACAGGATGAGGCGACTTCACCATCTTTGGTGGTCTGATGCTGGCGTACAGGACGGAAGGGAGTACGCGCTGCGGATCGGATATCCCGGCCGCGGAACCAGCACGATGACGATACGCACCGACTGGCGTGACGACGCCTCCTGCCGTGACGCCGATGCAGACCTCTTCTTCCCGGTCGGCACGATGGGGCCCGCGCTGCGCCAGATCGACGAGGCTAAACGGATCTGCCGAGCCTGCCCAGCGCAGGCCGCGTGCCTGGCCTGGGCGATAGACCACGGAATCACCTCTGGCGTGTGGGGAGGTACCACCGAGGACGAGCGGCGCGCCCTCCGGCGGCCTGCCGGGAAGACGTGACAACCGAGCTCGGCGTTCCCACCCGATGCCGAGCAGGGCGCTGGCGTTCTGGCGAGGATGGTGTCCTGACCCGTGCGGTCAGCTCTCCTGGATCGCCTGGGCGACGCGCTCGCGGGTGAGCGGCAGGTCGCGGACGCGTATCCCGACCGCGTTGGCGACCGCGTTGGCGATCGCGCCGGCGACCGGCCCCTGGGCGACCTCGCCGGCGCCGGTCTCGGGTTCCCCGGGCGCGTCCATAATGCGCACCATCACCTCCGGAATCTGGGTGAACCGGAGGATCGGGTAGCTGTCCCAGCCCGCCGAGGTGATCCGGTCCCGGTCGAACCGGACCTGCTCGCGCAGCGTCCAGCTCGCGCTCTGCACGGCGCCGCCCTCAACCTGGTTGATCACGCCGTCCGGGTTGATGACCCGGCCCACGTCCACCGCGAGCCACAGCCTGCGCACCCGGATATCCGCGTCCGCCTCCACCTCCGCCACGGCGGCGCAGTACCCCTCGGTCCCCTTGTACCGGGCTACCCCGGCCCCGTACCCGATGCCGTCGCGTCGTCCCCTGGTGTCCCACCCGGCCATGTCCGCGGCCTCGGTGAGCACCCGCCGGGCCCGCGGGTCGGTGAGGTGGGCGAACCGGAATTGCACCGGGTCCGCGCCGGCCGCGGCGGCCAGTTCGTCCATGAACGACTCGATGGCGAACACGTTGAGGTGCGCGCCGAGTGACCGCAGCGAGGACGTCCTGATCGGCATGTCCAGCAGCCGGTGCCGGGTGACCTGCATGGCGGGGATGTCATAGCCGGGCACCGCGTTGCGCGTGGCGCCCATCCAGCCGGCCGGCGGGCCGTCGGGCGCCGGCGGCATTGGGCTGCCCCCGGCCAGGTGAGTCAGGGCGAGCAGGCGCGGCTCCCCGCCGCTGCCGGGCCGGCCGATGAAGCCGTTGCTCCACACATCCTGCCGCCAGGTCACGATCCGGCCCCCGGCGTCAAGACCGGCCGAGAGCCGCGCCAGCATGGCCAGCCCGAGCGGCGCCCAGCACATCTCGTCGTCGCGGGTCCACAGCACCCGGACCGCCCGGCCGGGAACCGCCCGCGCCAGCAGCACCGCGTCCATGGCCACGTCGTCCGCGCCGTTCTGGCCGTAGACACCCGCGCCCTCCACGTAATGCACCGTCACCTGCCCGGCCTGCCGCCCGAGGCCAGCCGCGATCGCGTTGCGCAGCGGGAAGATGCCCTGGCTGTGACTCCACACGGTGACGGAATCGCCGTCCCAGCGGGCAATCGCGCAACTGGGCGCCATCGACGCGTGGGCCAGAAACGGCCGGGTGAACTCGGCGGTCAGCGTCCGGGCGGCCGTGCCCGCGGCATCGCCTTCCGCCCGGTCCACGACCGTCTGGACCTCCGAAGGCGCCGCCAGCATGAACCCGCGCAGGTCGCGGGGGTCGGGCAGCGACGGAGTTGTCTGCCATCGGGCCGCGCGGGCGATCCGCCCGGCGGCCCGCAGTGCGGCCCGGTCGGTCGGGGCCACTACGCCAAGGAACGAGCCGTCCCGCACCAGTACGGCCTCGCCGCCGAGGTCGGTGTCAGCGAGTCCGGTCAGGTCGGCAGCCCGCGTGGGCGGCCGCACGATCCGGCCGTAGGCCATGCCCGGCAGGATGAGATCGTGCAGGAACCGCGGGCGCCCGGTGACCTTATCGGGAAGATCCAGCCGCGGGGCGCTGCGCCCGGCGACGGACCACTCACCAGGCGGCCGAGACGGCACCGGGACGCCGGCGGGCCGGTCGAGCATTCCTGGTTGTGCCAGCGTCCAGTAGCTCAGCCCGGTCGAGCCGTCAGCGGTCCGGATCTGCCCGTCGGCCACGGCCAGTGCTTCGTGGCTGACCCCGAGCCTGGTCGCCGCGGCGGCCAGCAGCAGGTCTCGGGCCTGCGCGCATGCCTGCCGGAGCGCCGATCCCGAGTCCTGGACCGACCGGCTGCCCGACGTGACACCCTCGTCCGGGCTGGTGCTCGTCGACACCGGGGCTACCCGCACCCGGGCCAGGGCGACCTGCAGTTCCTCGGCGGCCACCTGCGCCAGCGCAGTCCAGATGCCCTGGCCGTACTCCACCTTGCCGGTCCGGATCGCGACCTCCCCGTCCCGGCTGAAATCCAGCCACCGGGCCAGCACCGGGTTGGCCGCCAGGTTGGCCGGGAGGTCCGCCGACAGCGGCAGGCCACCCGACGGCACCGCGGGCGCGGCGGCAGCCGGGTCAGGAGAACCCGGCGACGGCGCGGGTACCGGGCCCTCCCCGGCTGGGGTGCCCCCGGCTGCCCTCAGCACCGCGCGGATGATCCTGCCATGCGTCCCGCAGCGGCACAGATTGCCGTCCAGAGCCTCCCGCACCTCCGGCTCGGCCGGGGCCGGACGGTCGCGCAGCAGGCCAACCGCGGCCATCACCATGCCGGAGGTGCAATAGCCGCACTGGGCGGCCTGCTCATCGATGAACGCCTGCTGGACCGGATGGAGCCGGCCGCCGCCCGACAGCCCTTCCACGGTGGTGACCGGGCCATCCACGGCCGACACCGGCAGGTCGCAGGACGAGCGGGCCCGGTCCCCGATGAACACGTAGCACGCCCCGCACAGCCCGATCCCACAGCCGAACCTCGGCCCGGCCAAGCCCAGGTCATGGCGGAGCACGTCGAGCAACGGCGTGTCCGGCTCGCAGGTCACGCGGCGCTCCGCGCCGTTCACGGCCAGCCGAAATTCGGTCTCCTTCATGGCAGGCAGTCCTGGATCACGCTCAGCACGGAGGGTCGCGAGTTCCTGGCTACGGTCCACCGACCGCGGCGGCCGGTCGATGGGCCACATGGCTGTAAACGTACGCCGTGCCCAGAGGCAATGCCTATCCGATGCCTGCGCGACATCCGCCTCTGACCGCTTGGCTCAGCGCCGCGGCGAATCACCTCGGGGTGTGACGACGACTCACCCCACCGCTGGTGAGGCTGGCCATGACAGGAACCGACCGCGGGACCGGCAACCACGAGGCCCCGGCGCCATGAAGGACTACGCCATGAAGATCCGGGTCAACAGCCGTCACCGGGGGAAGCGGACCCACCGTTCCGCCGCGGAGGAATGGCAACCGCATCGGCCGCAGGGGGACCGATCGGCCGAGTGGTGGGCTCTCACCGCGGTGCTCTGCGATCCGGCTGGCATGCGCTACTTCCTGTCCTGGAGCGTGACTCATCCGGGCCGGCGCCATCTCCGGCAACTGCCGCCCCAGGTGGTCGCGCAGATCAGGCCAGGACAGGGCCTATATGCCTGCCAGTTCACCCTGATCAGCTACCAGGCGAGCATACGCAAGGCGGGAGTCCCTGCGGTGTTCGTCACGAATGACCGCGAGGTCCGGGATGAGGAGGCCTCGACGCTGTGCCTGCGGGACGCGCAGCACGAGCACGAGTGCGCCTGGTCCTTTGACGGCGAGCGGATGGACCTGGCGGTGAGCTCGCCGGCGCTGGCGTTCAACCTGAGGATTCACGGCGGTTCCCAGGTGATGTGGGCCGAACACCAGCCTGGCACGGAAGGCCCCGTCCAGGACAGCGCCGACGGCGGCCACGGCTTCTGGTATTCGCTGCCGCGCCTGCGGATCGCGGGCTCGGTCACTTACACCGATGAGCGCGGAAAGCCCATCGCCGTGGACGTCAGCGGCTCTGGCTGGGCTGACCGCGAGTGGGGCGACTTCCCGGTCGGCCAAGGCTGATAGTTAGACTGTTTCCGCTTCAACTGAGCCGGCCGGGATGACGATATCCCGCTTCTGGATCTTGCCCGTCCCGCCCTTGGGCAGCGCGTCGACGATCCAGACGTGCCGCGGGTACTTGTAGGCCGCGACCTGGCCCTTGACGTAGTCGCGCAGCTCCTCGGCGGTGATGGCGGCACCCGGCTTGAGGGCCACCGCGGCACCGACCTCCTCGCCCAGGGACGGGTGCGGAAGCCCGATCACGGCGGCCTCGGCGACGGCGGGATGCTCGTAGAGCACCTCCTCGATCTCCCGCGGGTAGACGTTGTAGCCGCCGCGGATGATCAGGTCCTTCTTCCGGTCGACGATGTAGAAGTAGCCGTCGGAGTCGACGCGGGCCAGATCGCCGGTGTGGAACCAGCCGTCGCGGATCGCCTCGGCGGTGGCTTCGGGGCGCTGCCAGTAGCCCTTCATCACGTTCGGCCCGCGGATGACGATCTCGCCCACCTCGCCCTGCGGGACCTCGTGGTCGTCGCCGTCTACGACGCGTATCTGCACGTCCCGGATGGGCGTGCCGATCGAGCCGGGCCTGCGCTCCCGGCCGGGGTGGTTGAACGAGGCGACCGGCGAGGTCTCCGACAGGCCGTATCCCTCCAGCACCGGGACCCCGAACGCCTCCTCGAAGCCGCGCAGCACCTCGACCGGCAGGGCCGCGCCGCCGGAGATGCACATCCGCAGCGCGGAGGTGTCGTAGTCCGCACGGTCGCCCTGGTGCAGCAGCGCCACGTACATGGTCGGCACGCCCTCGAAGACGGTGACGCGGTGCCCGGCGATGATCCGCAGCGCGTGCTCGGCGTCGAACCGCGGCAGCAGGGTCAGGCACGCCCCGGACGCCACCGCCACGTTGAGCGCGACGGTCTGCCCGAACACGTGGAACAGCGGAAGCCCGCCGAAGATGACGTCGTCCGGGCCGGCGCGGACGATGTCGGTGCGCGTCACCTCGGTGTTGCTGATGAGGTTGCCGTGGGTGAGCTCGGCGCCCTTCGGGTGGCCGGTCGTGCCGGAGGTGTAGAGGATCACCGCGGTGTCCTCGTCGTCCCGGTCCGCGACCTGGTCATCCGGGGTGGCCGAGGCCAGCAGGTCGGGGAAGCCGCCCCCGTCCACCACGATGGTCTCCGCCTCGGCCTGCTCCGCGCCGCCGCGGGCCTGGTCCGCGAACGTGTGCCAGGCGAAGAGCAGCCCGGCCCCGGAGTCGCCGAGGTAGTAGGCGACCTCCCGCGCCTTGAGCAGCGGGTTCATCGGGACGACCACACCGCCGGCCCGGAGTACGCCGTAGTACACCACGGGGACCTCGGCGACGTTGGGCATCATGATCCCGACCCGGTCGCCGGGCTTGAGGCCGCGCTCGTGCAGCAGGCCGGCCACCCGGGCGCTCGCCTCGTCCAGGGCCCGGTAGGTCATCGCCGCGTTGTCCACCCGCACGGCCACCCGTCCGGAGTGGGTGCGGGTGGTGTCGGTCAGGTTCTTGGCCAGATTCGTCACGCTGCGCTCATTGTCCGGCCGGTGACCTGGGAAGTCGTCGGTCCCCGGTATCAAGCCTGTCCCCGGGCGTTGGTACGGCGGCACAACCGTTGTGCCGGCGGCCCGAGCAAGCGGCCCATCCTCGTGTCGCCGGCACGTTATCGCCCGGTTTCGTGCCGGACACCCTGGGCGAGGACGGCGATCCGCTCGACGCGCTGGTGCTCGTGCTGGAGCCGACGTTCCCCGGCTGCCTGATCCGCAGCCGCCCGATCGGCATGTTCCGGATGACCGACGAGAAGGGCGGCGACGACAAGATCCTCTGCGTGCCCGCCGGCGACCCGCGCCAGGAACACCTGCGTGACCTCCACGACCTGCCCCAGTTCGACCGGCTGGAGATCGAGCACTTCTTCCTGATCTACAAGGAACTGGAACCGGGCAAGAGCGTCGAGGGTGCGTCCTGGGCCGGCCGCGCCGCCGCCGAAGCGGAGGTGGAGGCTTCCCGGCGCCGCCTGCGGGAGACCCAGGAGCCAGGCTGACGCGGAAGTGATGCCACGGCTCGTTCGGATAAAAGCATTTAAATTACTCCGAACGGATCGTGGTGCCACGGCCCGGACCTGGCTCAAGAAAGCCATCCATGACGCTGGCGGGCAAGACCTTGCTCATCAGCGGTTGCGCAAACCGTGCCAGGCTGGCCGAATTGGGGCATGGTCTAGAGGCGGAGGCGGTCGCCGGGGAGAGCGGAGGTCGCGTCATGCCGAACGACAGCACTGCGGACCGTATTGGTGGCACTTGGGTCAGGCCTCGCGGTCGCGCTGGCCAAGGTCGGCGTAGCGGTTTTCACCGGTTCGGCCGCGATGGCCGCCGAGGCTTCGCATTCACTCGCCGATACCGCCAACGACCTGTTCCTGTTCGTGGCCCAGCGCCGCAGTACCCGCCGTCCCGACGGCCGGCATCCCCTGGGGTACGGGCGGGAAGCCTACTTCTGGGCGCTGATCGCGGCCCTCGGCGTGTTCGTCGCCGGGGCGGCGTTCTCCTTGCGCGAGGGCATCGACGAGCTGATCCACCCCACCGTCACGTCGTCGTTCGCCGTGGCCTACGTCGTGCTGGCCATCTCGGCCGTCTTCGATCTGGTGTCATTCCGCCAGTCAGCGGGCCAGATGATCCACCGGGGGCGCCGTTACCACCGAGGCCTCCTGGATGAGTCCAGGGTCACATCCGACCCGACGCTGCGGGCGGTGTTCCTCGAGGACGCGGTATCAGTCTCGGGAGACGTGATCACGCTGGCCGCCCTGGCCCTCAATCAGATCACCGGGTCGTCCATACCCCAGGGGGTGGCCGCGGTGCTCATCGGGCTGGTGCTTATCCGCGTCAGTCTCCGGCTGGTCAAACGCAGCCACGACTTCCTGGTCGGCGCCTGGTCGCTGACCCCCACGGCTCATGGGGATCGCGATGACGATGGCTCCACCACCCAGCCACTCACGCCGGCTGAGGAAGAGAGAATACGAGCCTTCCTCCTGGCCTACCCCGGAGTGACCGCCATTCAGGAAGTCCTGGTCACATTCATCGGACCGGGCCGGGCGTGGGTTATCGCGCGCCTTGACGTTGACGATGAGCTCCGCGCTGCCCAGGTCAAGTCGCTGGTACGCGGCATCGAGTCGGGCATGAAGCGTGAGTCGGAAAACGTCTACCGGGTCGACATCGTTCCCACCGGCAAAGCACAGGCCGCGTTATATCTACGCGAAGGCTCCGATGCCGGTGATGGCGCGGCCGACGATGAGGGTCTGCATGGTCTCGGTGCCCTCGAAGGTGTGGATCGCCTCCATGTCCACCATGTGCCGCATGACCTGGTAGTCGAGCAGGATGCCGTTGCCGCCCAGCATGTCCCGTGCCTCGGCGGCGATCGCGCGGGCCTTGCGGGTGTTGTGCATCTTGGCCAGCCCGGCCACGGTCGGGGTCAGCTGGCCGGCCTCGGCCAGGCGGCCGATCTGCAGGCAGTACAGCTGCATCGCGGTCAGGTCCGCCAGCATCGACACCAGCCGCTGCTGGATGATCTGGAAACTGGCCAGCGGCTCGCCGAACTGCCGCCGTTCCAGCGCGTACCGCAAGGCGGTGTCGTAGGCGGCGGTGGCGTGGCCCAGCGCCGCCCAGGCACAGGTGCTCCGGGTGGTAGCCAGGACCCGGGTGGTGTCCTTGAACGAGCGCGCCCCGGGCAGCCGGTTCTCGGCCGGCACCCGCACCTCGTCCAGCGTGATGTCGGCCTGCCACACCGAGCGCAGCGACACCTTCCCCTCGATGACCCGAGCCTGGTATCCCGGTGTCCCCTTCTCCACGACGAACCCGTTGACCTGCCCGTCGGTGGTGCTGCGGGCCCAGACCACGACCAGGTCGGCGACGGTGCCCAGCCCGATCCACCGCTTGCGGCCGTTCAGCACCCAGCCGTCCCCGTCCGGCCGGGCCGAGGTTTCCAGCGCGACCGAGTCCGAGCCGTGCTGCGGTTCGGTCAGCGCGAAGGCCCCCAGTTTGTCCATCCGGGCCATGTCCGGCAGCCAGCGTGCCTTCTGCTCCTCCGAGCCGCACATCGCGATCGACAGCATGGCCAGGCCCGCGTGCACGCCGAGGAACACGCCGAGGCTGCCGTCGCCGCGATGCAGTTCCATCGTGACTAGCCCGCACGCCATCGGGCTCATCTCGGCGCACCCGTAGCCCTTGATGTCCTCGCCGACGATGCCGAGCTCGGGCAGCCGCCTGACCAGCGGCCAGCAGATCTCGGCCCGTTCCCAGTACGGGCCCACGGCCGGCACCACCTCCTCGTCGACGAACCGCCGGACGGTGATGAAGTGCGACCATTGCTCATCGGTGAACTGCTCGCGGACGGAGAAGAAGTCGGTCCCGAGGGATTCCCCGAGATGCTCGTTAGCGACCTGTGTCATCGTCGGCTCCTCCCGGTCAATGGTTGTAAATATATGTTCCCGGCGCGTCGCGGATCGGCGCCAGCCCCCCGCCGCCCAGTTCCCCGGGCGCGGCCTTCTCCTCGCCGCAGCGATCGGCCAGCCAGTCCGCGTAGTCCGGCCACCAGGACCCGTGGCAGGTCTCCGCCAGGCGCAGCCACTCCTGAGAGTCTTCCGGGCACTCCTTGGCCATCTGGTAGCTGGCCTTGGCGTTGCCAGGCGGGTTGACCATCGCGGCGACGTGCCCGCTGGTGGACAGCACGAACCGCTGGCGGCCGGACAGCAGCTGCCGGATCAGTGAGAACTCGGCGTCCAGCGGGTTTCAATCCAGACGATCTCCACGTCCGCGGCGGCGGCCGCCGATTTCAGCGTCGAGGCGGCCTCGACCGCGAGGGCATCCGGCAGACCGGGCGGCACGACCACACGCAAACGCTGCCGCCCCAGTCCTGCCGCCTGCCGGGTCCGGTTCACCTCGTGGTCTACGAGCGACAGTACGGCGCGGGATGCGTCCAGCAGCACCGCGCCGGCCTTGGTAAGCCGCACGCCGTCACGGCGACGCTGTAGCAACGGCGTGCCGACGATGTCTTCCAGCCGCCGGATCTGCTGGCTCAGGGTCGGCTGGGCGATAAACATCCGCTCCGCGGCCCGGGTGAATGCAGCGGTCTGCGGCGATACGGGCGGTGATATGGAGGATCAGGCCCCGGATGGCACAAACGATTGTTGTTCGAGATGTTCCTCGCTGCTCACTTGGTAACTCTTTGGCTAAGGTTGCGCGAACAGATGCTGATCATACCCCGTAAGACGATAAAAGCCATGTATGCCTAACAGCTGGAGCCTCTGGCGATAGCAGCCTTGGTGGATCGCGCTGGTTCGGCCGGACAAGTTGTTAACTCAGAGTTGGAGCTAGGGGTGAATAGGCCGGTGTGCGCCTGCGGATAGTACTGCCTAAGGACACGTATGACGTGAAGTGATGAAGCTAACTGGGCCATCGCGTGATTGAGGCCATTCCGGTGCCCAGTGATGCGTCAAATTAGGGGAGGGGTCTGGTGTTCTGTTCACGTCGGGTTCGATCATTGGTCATTGTCGGTGTGGTGGCGCTGCTGTCGCCATTGGTGCCGGGTCTGCCGGTAGCCGCGGCGGGCGCGTCTGTGTCGGTGCCGGATCCGTGGTCGTCCTTTGTCTCGGCGGTGCAGGCAGTAAGAACCGCAGTCGACGGCGTTGGGACGGGAAGTACGCCCGTCACCGCCCTGGAGTCGGCGGAGACTGCCCTCGTCGCATCGTTTGGTCAGGTCGGAACCTCATTTGATGCCGTGGCCGACTCTTTGGCGGGCCAGACGACGGCGTTGAGCAGGCTGAGCCAGGCTCGCGCGTCGCTGACCGCCTCGTATAACAAGCTCGACAACGACGTCCGGACGGTCATTGCCGACGCGGACGCCGGTCAGTCCGTTGCGGATGCTGTCGCGGCAGCTGACTCCGACGTGACGGCACTCCTGGGCAAACCCAGCACCACGGTTAGCGGGGACACAGGTCCCGAGATGCGGTCGGCGCCGCACGTTGCCATTCCGGTGGTCCAGAATCCGGCTGACTTCCACCCGCGCCTGGACGGCGGCTCGGCTCCGGCGGCCCAGAACGCGGCGCCCGCGACGTCGGTGAGCCAGCTCGCATCCTCTCTGCACAATCCATGGGCCATCTATGACTGGGTACTGACGCATGTCATATTCACCCCGCAGTGGGGCGTCATCCAAGGCGCTGACGGATGCTTGCAGAGCCTCCAGTGCGATATTCAAGGCACCGCTGAGCTGCTTGCGTCCCTGCTGCAAGCCAATGGAGTGCCGGTCCGCTTCGTCACCGGCGTGATTGAGTTGCGTCCTGCCGAGTTCGAGGCCGCAATGGGCGGCTTCACCAGCCTGTCTGCGGCTGAAGCCGCCGCCGCCGATGGCGGCATCCCGATCGCCGAACAGCAAGACGCGCAGCAGCAGGTCGTCGGGGTGCTCATCGAGGACATCTGGGTGCAGGCGGACCTGAACAGCAGCGTCTGGGTAGAAGCGAACCCGCTTACCTCTGGCCGCTTGGGCACTGCCCCCGACGGCGGCGGATGGGTGGCTATGGACGCAGCGATCAAGCCGATGGCATTCATCCGCCCCGTCGATCTGGCGCGGATCGCTGGCGTAGGACCGGATACCTTGACCTCCCTGGGCGCTGGCGCGCTCATCGACCCGTCCGTGCCCAGTGTCACCGGCCTGGACACCGCGCGCATCCAGCAGGCCGTCACGACCTGGCAGACCCGCATCGCCGCCTACGAGCGAGCCCGGGCCGCCCAGGGCGCCACTTTCGGCCAGGTCTTCGGGGGCATGACGCCCGCCGTGGCCCCCCTGACACCCATCAATGGCCCTCCCGGCCGTATCGTCACCAGCAACCCGCCGACCCCAGCCATCCCGGCCGGTCAGTCCTGGTCACTGGCCGTTAACATTCTTTCGGCCGACGGGACGCAATTGCTGAACCTGACCATCCCGACGTCTTCTCTTGCCGATGAGCGGCTGACCCTCGGGTACATACCGGCCACCGCCGCCGACAACCAGCTCATCAACTCCTTCGGCGGCCTGTACAAGACGCCGCCGTACCTGCTGAACGTCCTTCCCGTGCTCTACCTCAACGGCCAGGCTGCAGCGGTCGGCACCGCCGCCGTTCCTATGGGGAGCGAACAGCAGGTCAACGTCACCTTCACCGAACCGTCCGGCAACACCGACAGCTCAACCCATTACATCGCTGCGGGCACCTTCGCCGTCGTCGGCGTTGGCCTGAGCCAGGTTAGCTCCGGCGTGCTGACCGCTCGCACACCGTACATGACCGCCACGCTCGCCAAGGCGCAGAGCGGGCAACCCGTAACGCTCGACGACATTATCGGGGAGACCCTCGAAGACCAGGAGCTGGAGTACTACGGCCTGCTGGACACCTACTCGCTGATCGAATCCAATCAAAACGACGTGCTGCTCAGCTACCGGCCGCGTGAGATGCTCATGACGTTCGCGCCTATCTTCACATACCTCGGCGGCGTCCCGGTGAGCGTCGCAGGGGTTGGCATGGGCATGGACCTGCGGCAGTTCATCGTCACTACCGAAGCTCGCAACGGTGACACGCAGGCCGCCGCCACCACTTTGCTGAACCTTGGCTCTGTGTCCTCCGCGTGGGAAAGCGGTATCTTCCAGCTCACCCAGGATGACCCAGCGATCTCCACGATGATCCTGCTGGGCCAGGCCTCCGCCAGCGACATCCCGATCGTCGCCGTTACCGCGAATGACGCCAGCGAGGCTCTGCCCCACCTGAACCTGCCGGCGGCGGACCTGACCGCCATCCAGGCCGACGCCGACTCAGGTCGGCTAGTCCTCGCCCCTGAATCCCTGCAGACCGTCAACGGCTGGACAGGCGCGGCCTGGGCCGGCCTCGACCCGAATGGCGCATTCGACGAAATCATCGCTGGTGGCCTGGCCGGCGGAAGCACCACCACGCAAACGGATAGCCTGAAAGCCATAGCTCTTACGGAGGTGGGTGCCACATATTCTGCTGCCTCGAAAACATTTACCATTGCTAGCCAGGCTGGCCTTGCAGATGCCGCCGATGTAGCCGGAAATACGTTGACTGGGGTAGGCCTCGCCGCCACCACTCTCGACGTTTGGGCCAGTACACACAACCCGCTCAAGGTCGCGGCCGCCGACGCTATCAGCTTGTACGGGTCCTACGCTGTCAGTGCATTCTCGGAAGCCGCCGTCGGTCTGGTAATCGGTGAGGGTGCCATCACTCTCGGTGCCATCGCCGCTGCCGCCGTGCCAATCGTCGTCGTGACCGTCGGCATAGGGCTCGTGACCTACGCGCTTGTGCAAGCTATCAAAGAGGCACACTGACCACCCGGCAGCGGTCATCTGGGCGGGTGGCTGGCTAATCCGCCGGGCTGGCTGATCACCCCGGTGACCGCCGCGGTCGTGATCATCGGCCTGTTCAGCAGACACGATGGCCGCCGGTTCCGGCCAACACCTGCCGCCTATAGAGGCATAGCTGCCGGATAAGGCAAGCTGACCGAAGCCATTTCCAGCCGCCAAGCCGGTCAGGAATTCAACCAGGCCAGCAGGTCGGCGTTGATCGTCTCGGCCTGGGTGGTCGGCATGCCATGCGGGAATCCGTGGTAGGTCTTCAGCGTGCCGTTCTGCACGAGCTTGGCGGACAGCGGCGCGGAGTCGGCGTAGGGCACGATCTGGTCATCATCGCCGTGCATCACCAGGACCGGCACCGTGATCTGCTTGAGGTCCCCGGTGAAGTCGGTCTGGGAGAAGGCCACGATGCCGTCGTAGTGGGCCTTGGCCCCGCCCATCATGCCCTGGCGCCACCAGTTCTCGATGATCGCTTCGACTGGTTTCACGCCGGGCCGGTTGAAGCCGTAAAAGGGACCCGACGGCAGGGCCCGGTAGAACACCGACCGATTGGCGGCCAGCTGGGCCTGGAGATCATCGAAGACACTCTTGGGCAGGCCACCGGGATTGGCCTCGGTCTGTACGATGAGCGGCGGCACCGAACTGATCAGCACCGCTCTGGCCACCCGGCTCTCCCCGTGCCGGGCGATATAGTGCACCACCTCGCCGCCACCGGTGGAATGCCCGACATGAACGGCGTCCCGCAGATCCAGATGGGCGGTCACCGCAGCCAGGTCGTCGGCGTAGTGATCCATGTCGTGGCCGCCGCTGGTCTGCGTGGAGCGGCCGTGCCCGCGCCGGTCATGGGCGATGACGCGGTAGCCGTGCTGCAGGAAGAACAGCATCTGGGTGTCCCAGTCATCGGCCGAAAGCGGCCACCCCGTGACTGAAGACAATCGGCTGGCCCGAGCCCCAGTCCTTGTAGAAGATCTCCGTGCCGTCGGTCGTCGTGATCGTGCCCATGCGCTGCCTCCGTTGGTTTTGGGCGCTGACGCCGGAACGTCCGCGCTGACAAGCTGATCATCTTTCTGTTATCACTCGTGAGATCGATCCGGGTTTCCTCGCCATTGGCGAAGGGTGATGATGGTCTGGGCCGGGTCGAGTTTGGACAACTGGCCAGGCTCCTCTCTCCCCCAAGCGCGTCGCTACGCAACGGTCCCTTTCCGGCATGTTTTTCGCCCATACCGGTTCGCGGGCGCGACCGCCTATTGGGCGACGGCTCCTATCGCATCACGACTGGCAGGCCCAGTCCGGGCCAGGCACCACCGCCCGTTCCGTATAGGAGAACATCAGCCCTGTGGATGACTCTAATAGCGAGGACCAATGCCGCGATAGGCGTCAGTGTCTTGGCGGTAACGGGGCACGCCGTGTGAACTACCAGGTGAGCGCTCGGCCCGGAGGGAAACGAGTTCGACATCCAGTGAAGCCCAGGCCGGGCGACCTGGCCCCCGCTTCAGGCCTGGCTCTCGGCGACTTCGTGGCCGAACTCGGCCCGGACCCAGGCGACGATCTCGGTGGTGGTCGCCCCCGGCGTGAAGATCCTGGCCACGCCCATCCCGTAGAGCTCCTCGATGTCCGCGTCGGGGATGATGCCGCCGCCGAACACCACGATGTCCGTGGCGTTGCGTTCGGCCAGCAGGTCGATGACCCGGCGGAACAGCGTCATGTGCGCCCCGGAAAGAATGGACAGGCCGACCGCGTCCACATCCTCCTG
Organism: uncultured Actinomycetes bacterium; assembly: GCA_963801155.1. Classification (GTDB taxonomy): domain Bacteria; phylum Actinomycetota; class Actinomycetes; order Streptosporangiales; family Streptosporangiaceae; genus Palsa-504. The sequence goes on along the minus strand of CAWDEB010000025.1, from coordinate 58,636 downwards.
GATGGCGGCGGCCGCGATCTGCTCCGGGGTCTGATGCAGCCCGGTGTAGATAACCTCTACCCCGGCGTCGCGCAGCGCCCGGGCCACGACCTTGGCCCCCCGGTCGTGGCCGTCGAGCCCGACCTTCGCGACGATCACCCGGATCTTCCCCATACCGCCCAGCCTAGCCGGACACGCAGGTGCTCAGTTCACGCACGGAATGCCGTTCTGGGCGTTGACCGCGCCGCCCTGCGCGCCAGTGGTCGGGATCGGCACCCCCGAATCCGACGGCGACGGCGAGGCAGCCGTGCTGGGCAGGGTGGCGTCCGCGCCGAGCAGAACCTCGACGTGGCCCGCCGCGACCGTCGAGCCCGGCTGGGCGGTCACGCCGAACAGCGATGCGATCTTGCTCGCGCTGGCCGAGGTGCCCGCCCCGTACAAGACCTCGGTAGTGGTGAGCGGGCTGGTGTTCCCGACCTGCCCGGCCGCGTATCCGTCCTTGACCAGCGCGGCCAAGACTCCCCCGGCCAGGCCCGGGGTGTTGCCGCCGTTGTAGACGTCCACGGTGACATTGCTGTTTCCTGCCGTGGCCGCAGCCGCGGGGCTCGGCGAGGAGGCCGGCTTGGGCGCCGGGTAGAACGTCTCCTGCACGATCTGCTGAATCTGGGGCACGTTGATCTGGTTGGCGTCCTGGCCGTCGATCGTGATGGGCGCCACTTCCGGCAGGGTGCGGAACGTGACGTTGCCGAGGCTGAGCCCGCGCATCTGGGAGATGAAGTCGAGCAGGTTCCAGCCGGCGTCGGTGATCAGGTACTGCTTGGCCACCGAGAGCAGGTCGTTCAGCTTGGTCAGGTCGCCGAGCACGCCATCGTCGCGCAACTGCTTCGTGACCGAGTCGATGACCGCCTGCTGGCGCTTGGTGCGGTCGAAGTCGCCGTTGGCCAGGCCGTGCCGCTGGCGGACGAAGGCCAGCGCCTGCTTGGCGTTCAGGTGCTGGTAGCCGGCGTGGGCGGCGGAGAAACCTGAGTAAGGGTCATACGGGACCGGGTTCAGGAGGCAGACTTCCACGCCGCCGACGACCTTGGCCAGCTCATAGAACCCGTCCAGGTTCAGCTCGGCGAAATGGTCGATGTGCACTCCGGTGAGCTGCTCCACGGTGGCCACCTCGGCCGCCCGGCCCGCCTCGTTGCCCTCGAAGGCGACCTGATCCTGGCTCATGCCGGGGTTCTGCGCCCGGAGCTGGCTCTCCTCGGCCGCCAGGGCCAGGCCGTACGCCTGGTCGATCTTGCCCTGGCTCTGCCCGTCGTAGGCGGTGGGGAAGGTGACCCAGTTGTCACGCGGGATGGAGAAGCCGACCGCCTTCCCCCCGTTTGCGAAGATGTGGATCAGGATCAGCGTGTTGGTGTCGTTGCCGCCGCAGCCGGCCGCGATCTCGGCCGCGTTGCACGCGTGCAGGGCCTTCAGCACGTCGTTCGGCAGGATGTTGCCGTTCCAGTCGGTCCGGCTCTCCAGCCCCATGAGCAGGATGTTCTGTGCGCCGATGGACGGGCCGCTGACGATGGCGTGCGACCCGCCGATGGCGCTCACGTCCTTGACCACGAAGTAGGAGAAGCCGCTTATGGCCAGGATGAGTGAGGCGGCGACGCAGCTCAGGACGTATCCGGCCTTCCCGGCAGCACCCCACAGAGGGCCCGGCGAGCCTGTCCTCACCATCGCATTCTTCCTCAGGAATCCCAGGGGTGGATGGTTACCGTCGGACGAAGCCTACCTTGATGGTCCCGTTACCTACGCGCAGCGACTAACATCCGAAGCACATATGAGTGACCCACGCTGGCGCGATGTACGCCCTAGCAGGCCGTATGGCGGCGATCCGGGAGGTTCGCCGCGCGGCCGCGACACGCGCGGGCACGATCCCCGGAAGCGGGGCGGCCCGGCGGACGAGGCCGCCACCCGCCGGATGCCGGCCCAGACGGGCCTCACCCAGCCCGTTGGTCCCCAGCCCACCTTCACGCCCCGGACCGGTGAGACCCCCCGGCGGCCCGCAAGTGGGCCGGCGGACGGACCCGGGAAACGGCGCGGACGCGGGGCCGGCCACCGCCCGCGAGCGGCGGGCGGGCGGCTGAGCCGGATCTGGGAGGGCTCGCTGCGCGGCGGACTCGGGGTCTGCGTCATCGTCGGCAGTGCGATCATCGGCGCGGTCGCCACCATCGTGACCAAGGCCCAGCCCGGTTCGGTGCTGGGCCTGTTCGTGCTGGCCGGCACCGTCGCCGCGGCGCTGACCGTCCAGCCGCGGACCGGACGCATGATCTTCCCGGTGCCGGCGCTTTCGCTACCTGATCGCGGCGCTGACCGCCGGGGCGGTCTACGACCGGGCGGCGGACAAGACGGAGATCGCCGTCGGCGCGGCCCAGTGGATCGCCAGCGGGTTCTTCGTGATGGTGCTGTCCACCCTGCTGGCCATCGCGCTGACCACGGTGCGCTGGTACATGTGGCGCCGTGACCAGCGAGGCCCGGCCGCGCCGGACTGGTCAGCCACGCCGCCCCGGCCACCGGGGGGCCCGCCCCGCCGGCCGGGAACACCGCCGGGCTCGCAGCGGCCCCAGTGGCCGCCGGGATCCCCCCGGGATCAGCGTCCCGGGCCGCGCCCGGACCAGCGTCCCGGCTTGGCCCCCGGCCAGCGGCCCGGATCCGGGCCTTACAACTTCTCCAGCGGGGCGTAGCGCAGCACCAGGTGCTTGACCCCGTAGTCGGCCCCGAAGTCGATCTTGGCCTCGGCCTGGTCGCCGTAGCCGTCCGTCGATACCACGGTGCCGAGCCCGAACTTGTCGTGGGTGACCATGTCCCCGGGCGCCAGCGACGGCACCGGGCGGTTGCCCGGCGACCGGGTCCCCGGCATCCGCGCCATCCGCTCCTGCGCGGGCGCGACCGCCGACATCGCCGCCGCCTGGTCGCGGCGCCACTCGATGAGGCCGGACGGGATCTCGGCCAGGAACCTGGACTGCTTGTGGAACGCGGGGCGGCCCCACCAGTTCCTGGCCACGGCCCGGGTCAGGTAGAGGCGCTCCATGGCCCGGGTAATGCCCACGTAGGCCAGCCGGCGTTCCTCTTCGAGTTCCTTCGCGTTGGTCAGCGACCGCTGATGCGGGAACACCTCTTCTTCCAGCCCGGTGAGGAACACCACGGGGAACTCCAGGCCCTTGGCCGTGTGCAGCGTCATGAGCGTCACCAGGCCGCCGTGGTCGTCCCCCTCCGGGATCTCGTCGGCGTCGGCGACCAGGGACACCTGCTCCAGGAAGTCGGCCAGGGTGCCGTCCTCGCGAGCGCCATCGAACTCGCGGGCCACCGACACCAGTTCCTCCAGGTTCTCCACCCGGCCGGCGTCCTGCAGGTCCGATGAGGATTCCAGCGCTTCGACGTACCCGGTGCGGTCGAGCACGGCCTCGGCGAGCTCCGCGACGGGCACGGTCTCGGCCAGTTCCCGCAGGCCGGCCATGAGCGCGTTGAAGCCCTCGATGGCGGCGGCAGACCGAGCGGCGAGCCCCGGCACGTCGGCCGGGCGGGCCAGGGCCTGGGCGAAGGTCATCTGCCCCCGCTGGGCGTAGGCGGCCACGTATTCCTCGGCCCGGTCGCCGATGCCGCGCCTCGGGGTGTTCAGCACCCGCCGCAGCGACACCTCGTCCGCCGGGTTGGCGATCAGCCGCAGGTAGGCCAGCAGGTCGCGGACCTCGCGGCGCTCGTAGAACCTGACCCCGCCGACCACCCGGTAGGGCAGCCCGACCCGGATGAACACCTCCTCGAACACCCGGGACTGCGCGTTCGTCCGGTAGAACACCGCCACCTGGCCCGCAGTGGCCAGCCCGGCGTCGGCGAGCCGGTCGACCTCCTCGGCCACGAACGCGGCCTCGTCGTGCTCGTTGTCGGCCACGTAGCCGACGATCGGCGGGCCTGCGCCCTGATCAGACCACAGGTTCTTGGGCTTGCGGCCCTGGTTCTGCGATACGACGGCGTTGGCGGCGGCCAGGATGTTCTGGGTGGAGCGGTAGTTCTGCTCCAGCAGGATGACGGTGGCGTCGGGGTAGTCCTGCTCGAACTCGACGATGTTGCGGATGGTCGCGCCGCGAAAGGCGTAGATGGACTGGTCCGCGTCGCCGACCACGCACAACTCGGGGGTGCCAGGGGGGCTTTGGGGCTCGTCCCCCCGTGGGGGTAGAGCTCGGGGGCGGAGGGGGTCCGGGGTGCCGTCACCACGCTCCGTTAGGCCCGAAAAAAGAGGAGCACTGCCGGACACAAGCTCCCGGACGAGGATGTACTGGGCGTGGTTGGTGTCCTGGTACTCGTCCACGAGCACATGCCGGAACCGGCGGCGGTACTCGGCCGCCACCTCGGGCAGGGCCTGGAAGAGGTTGACCGTGACCATGATCAGGTCGTCGAAGTCCATCGCGCCCGCCGCGAACAGCCGGCGCTGGTACTCGCCGTACGCCTCGGCCAGGGCCTTGTCCCGGGCCGTCCTGGCCTGGGCGGCGAACGTCTCGTGGTCGATCAGCTCGTTCTTCAGGTTCGACACCTGGGCGGCCATCATCTTCGGCGGGAACTGCCGGGGGTCGAGCTCGAGCTCGCGGCAGGTGAGCGCCATCAGCCGCTGCGAGTCCGCCTGGTCGTAGATGGAGAACGACGAGGGATAGCCGAACCGCCTGGCCTCCCGGCGCAGGATGCGCACGCAGGCGGAGTGGAAGGTCATGACCCACATGGACCTGGCCCGCGGGCCGACCAGGGCGGCCACCCGGGCCGCCATCTCGCCCGCCGCCTTGTTGGTGAAGGTGATGGCCAGGATCTCGTGCGGCGCCACGTCCCGCGCGGCCAGCAGGTAGGCGATCCGGTGGGTGAGCACGCGGGTCTTCCCGGAGCCCGCGCCCGCCACGATGAGCAGCGGGCTCCCCTCGTGCACGACGGCAGCGCGCTGCTGCGGGTTGAGTCCGTCGAGGAGGGCGTCTATCGCGAGGGCGGCCACCTGAATAGGGTAGGCGGTCGCGCCGACAAACGCGGGGGGGACGCAGCGAGCACTGCGGGTGAGCGGTCTGCAATACCGACTCGCGGTGCAGGTGACGGTGCGCAAGCTAACCACAGCAGGTTCTTTGCATAACGCGAACTTCTGCATGACATCGCCGTCACCAGGAGTCACCAGACGCATCGACCAGCGGATACGTCCTCACAGAGACCGCCTGATCACGCAGGAGCACATCTGCGGAGATATCACTCTTTGCCATCGGCGGATGCCTGTTATGGGCTATTCTGGCCGTCTTGACCGTTGGCTTAGCCGGATGCGGCGGGGGGGTCCTCGCAGGCCGGCGCCTCTGCAACGTGGGAGTGTCATGGGATCGCGTGGCCGGTCCATCCGGCTCCGAATCTACTTCCTCGTGGCGATCCCTCTCATCGCCATGATCGGACTGCTGGCCTACGTGGCGGGCACCTCCGTCAACAACGCCATCAACCTGGACCGGGCCCCCGACCTGATCAACGCGACCTCCCTGCCCACCGCCGACTTCATCAGGTTCGTACAGGACGAGCGGGCCGCCGCGGTCATCTACCTGTTCCGGCCCACCGCAGGCCAACCTGGCGGCGTACGATGCGGCGGTCAAGGCGACCAACGCGGACGAGCCGGCCTTCCTGGCCGCGATGAACTCCCCGGGCACCACGGAGAGCGAGACCCCGGCCGAGGCCAAGGGCATCAGCGCGGTCATCGCGGGGCTCAGCCCGATGAAGACGCTGCGGGCGGGCGTCGACGCACCGCGCCCTCAGCCCGCTGCAGGCGCTCCAGGACTACAGCGCGGGCATCTTGAACGAGCCCAGGCTGTTCCTCGACGAGGCCGACAGCCTGACCAACGCCTCCGCGGCCGGCCAGGCCCTGGGCCTGATCGCGACGGTATCGGCCCGCGAGGCGCTGTCGCAGGAGTACGCGCTGCTGTCCGGGATGCTGGCCGCGCACCGGGAGAGCCAGGCCGACCGCGCCGCGTTCGCCGAGATGGCCGCCACCCGGCAGGGCGACGTGGTCGACGCGGACTACGTGCTGGATCCCGCCAACCTGGCCATCTTCAACAAGCCGCTGAACAGCTCGTTCCAGACCGACGTCACCGACGTCGAAGAGGCGGTGTCGGCCGGGATCCCGGTCGCGAAGCTGCCGATCACGCTGACCCAGTGGCAGGAGCTGGCGGGCCAGGTGCTCGACCAGTACTTCACCGGCGGCGTGAACGTCGCGAACGCCCAGCTGGCGGACGACCGCCAGATCAGCCACGTCGGCCTGGGTCAGGGTCGCCGTCACCAGCGGCATCGCGCCTGCTCGGGCTGCTGCTCACCATCCTGATGACCATCCTGGTCGGGCGCAGCATCATCCGGCGCCTGGGCGGGCTCGAGCGCTCCGCGCTCCAGCTTGCCGAGGTCCAGCTGCCCGACGTCATCGGACGGCTGCGGCGGGGCGAGGACGTGGACGTGGCCGCCGAGGCGCCGTCGCTGCGCACCGGCGGCGACGAGATCGGCCGGGTCGGCCAGGCCTTCGACCTGGTCCGGCAGACCGCCATCCGGGCCGCGGTGGAGGAGGCCAGGCTGCGGCGGGGCCTCAACGACGTGTTCCGCAGCCTGGCCCGGCGCAGCCAGTCGCTGCTGCACCGCCAGCTGACCCTGCTCGACCAGATGGAACGGCGGGCCACCGACCCCGAGGCCCTGGACGACCTGTTCCGCCTGGACCACCTGACCACGCGCATGCGCCGCCACGCGGAGGGCCTGGTCATCCTGGCGGGCGCGCCGCCCGGCCGGGCCTGGAGCAGCCCGGTCCGGATGGTGGACGTGATGCGCGGCGCCATCGCCGAGGTCGAGGACTACGCCCGGGTCTCGGTGGCCACCCGGAGCCAGGCCGCGCTGGCCGGCTTCGCCGTGGCCGACGTCATCCACCTGCTGGCCGAGCTCGTCGAGAACGCCACCACCCTGTCGCCGCCGTACACGTCGGTTCGCGTGTCCGGGGACACGGTGGCCAACGGGTTCGCGATCGAGGTGGAGGACCGCGGGCTGGGGATGAGCCCGCAGCGGCTGGCCGAGCTCAACGAGCGGCTGGCCAGCCCGCCGGAGTTCAACCCGTCCGACAGCGAGCAGCTCGGGCTGTTCGTGGTCAGCCAGCTCGCCAAGCGGCACGGCATCCGGGTCACGCTCAAGGCGTCCCCCTACGGGGGCACGGCGGCCATCGTGCTCATCCCGGGCCACCTGGTGGTTACCGAGGAAGCGTTCCGGGCCGGGCTCCCCGGCGAGCCCGCGGCGATCGGCATGGCCGCGGGTTCGGCCACCAACGGGAATCACCCCGCCACGGAACTGGCAGGCCCGGCCGGGTTCTCGCGCGGCGTGCCGCAACTGGGCGGCCAGGGGCTCCCGGATGTTCCCGGACTCCGCATCTCGGGCCCGCTGCGGCGCTCGCCGGGCGGCACGCCGGAGAGCGCCAGCCGGGGCTCGCACGCCGCAGCCCCGCGCGGTGAGGCGGTCCCCGCTCGGTGAGGCGGTCCCGCTCGGCGAGGCGGTCCCGCGTCGGTGAGGCGGTCCCGCTCGGTGAGGCGGTCCCGTTCGGTGAGGCCGGCCCCGGACCGGCGAACGGCGCGGCCGGGCACCCGGACTTCGACGTGTTCATGCCGCTGCGGCGCGACCCGGGCGCCGACGACGGCCCAGGCGCCGACATGGACCCGGGCGCCGGGCCGGTTCCGGCCGAGGCCGGCTCGCGGCCGCCTCCTACGTCAGTTCCCCGCCGTACGCGGGTTCCGCGCCCTACCCGGACCAGCCAGCGCCGTTCCCGGGGTGGACCGGCCGCAGTGCGGCGGGGGGTTCGGCCGCCCCGGGCGTGCCGGCCCCGCCAGGTGTCCCCGCCGGGGCCTACCACCCCGATGACGCCGGTGGCCTCGCCCCGGCCCGGGAGGACGTCCGGTCCGCCGTGGGAGCTGTCACGCCAGACCGGACCGCTTCCGGCCATCCCCGCCGACGGCGATCCGGGGGGCCGCCAGACGGCCCGGGCGCGGACGGCGACGTGAACGGGCTGCCGCGGCGGGTCAGGCAGGCCAGCCTGGCCCCTCAACTCCGCGACAACCCGCCGGTTCGCCGGACTTCCGCGGCCGCGGCCGCCGCGGGCGCGGCCCCGGCCAGCGGGCCGACGCCGGCCGAGATCCGCCAGACCATGTTGGCGCTGCAGCGCGGCTGGCAAGAGGGGCGGTCACAGCGGATGACCGCCCCGGCACCGGGTGATCCGTCATCTGGCCCGGCTCCGGGCGCCGACGGCGACCGGGGGGCACTGCCGGACGGCCCGGGCGCGGACGAGCCACGGGGGGAATCCCATGGAACCTGATGTGGGCACGTCGACCCGCGTCGGCCAGCTCGACTGGCTGCTGGATGATCTGGTGCGGCGGGTATCGCATATCACCAAGGCCGTGATCTTGTCGCAGGACGGGATGACGCTCGGCGCGTCGGACACGCTGGAACGCGACGACGCCGAGCACCTGGCCGCACTGGCCGCCGGATTCCAGTCGCTGGCTCGCGGCGCCAGCCGGCATTTCGGCGGCGGGGAGGCCCGGCAGACCGTCATCGAGATGGAATCGGGCTTCCTGCTGGTGACGGCGGCCGGGAGCGGGACGTGCCTGGCGGTCATCACCGGGCCGGGCGCCGATCTCGGCCTGGTCGCCTACGAGATGGCCATCCTGGTCAAGCGGTCCGGGGAGCATATCCGGGTCAATACCCGCGCGACCGCGCCGCTGCGCGGCCGGGACTAAGAGGCGCGATGCCGTCCAACGATGAGCGGTGGCTGGACGCCGAGGCCGGGCCGGTGGTCCGGCCGTATGCCCTGACCCAGGGCCGCACGAGGCACACCGGTGACTCGTTCGATCTGGTCGCCACCGTGATGGCCACGCGCATCTTCGGTGACCCGTCCTCGCTGGCGCCGGAGCACATCAGCGTGCTGCAGCTCGCCCGCGTGCCGACGACGGTCGCCGATATCGCCTCTGATGTCGACCTCCCGCTGGGGGTGGTCCGGATCATCCTGGCCGACCTGAGGGAACTCGGCCTGGTCGTGATCAGCACCCCGGTCGTGATGGCAGAACGGATCGACAAGCACACTCTCAGGGAGGTGCTAAATGGACTACGGGGTCTCTGACGTCGCAGGCGGGGACCGTCAGTACCGCGCCATCAAGATCCTCCTGGCCGGCGGCTTCGGCGTGGGCAAGACCACGCTGGTCGGCGCCGTGAGCGAGATCAGGCCGCTGCGCACCGAAGAGCCGCTGACCGAGGGCAGCCTGCGCACGGACAGCACGGCCGGCGTGGAGGGCAAGACCACCACGACGGTCGCGATGGACTTCGGGCGGATCAGCCTCCGCAGCGATCTGGTTCTGTACCTGTTCGGCACTCCGGGCCAGCAGCGGTTCTGGTTCATGTGGGACGAGCTCGCCATCGGGGCGCTGGGCGCGGTGGTGCTGGCCGACACCCGGCGGCTGGCGGACAGCTTCCCGGCCATCGACTATTTCGAGCGCAGGCAGATACCGTTCATCGTCGCCCTGAACTGCTTCGAAGGTGCCCGGCGGTACGAGACGGAGGACGTCAGGCTCGCCCTGGACCTGGATCCCGACATGCCGATCATCCTGTGTGACGCGCGCAGCAAGGAGTCGGCCAAGGAAGTGCTGATCACCCTGGTCGAGCACGTGCTGGTGACCGCGTCGGAGGAACCCCTGTCAGGGATCGCGTAGCACGGCCCACACCGCCTTGCCGTGGCCGGCGATGGGGCTCCAGCCCCATACGTGACTGAGCGCGCCGACGATCTGCAGGCCGCGTCCGCTCTCCCCGCCCCAGTCGGGCTGCCGTGGCATCGGGGTCTCGTTCCCGGGATCGACGACGGCCAGCATGACCTCGCCCGCGCGCCGGAGCAGGCACAGGCGCAGCACCGCGCCCGGGTTAGCGTGCGTCAGGCCGGCCCGGGTGCCGTGCAGGACGGCATTGACCACGAGCTCGTCGACGATCATTTCCGCGTCGTCCGCCAGCGCTTCCAGGCCCCAGCAGGTCAGTATCTCGCGGACGAACCGCCGGGCGGTCCTGGCCTCCTCCGGCCGCGCGCTGAGAGCCCGGGTGGTGACCGCCGGGGTCTCCCACCACGCTGACGGCACGGGCAGCAGCCGCGGCATTCCATCTGACGCCGGTGGCCACGGGACGTCCACGTCCTCGTCGTCATCTCCGCTACCGGTCGCGACACTGAGATGCGCCAACGCAACAGCTTCCTGCATGTCATGGGGCAAAACGGTTGCCCATCACGGTGTTAACTGCGTGCTGAGTGACATGCTGCCTGATAATATGTGCAAATGCAAGACCAAATGCACGTTCATTCGCTCTGTGCACAGGTCTACGGATAGACGCACGGGGGTCCACCAGACAGTTGAAACGCATCAGGCACTTGCTTACCTCTAGTAAATCGAGAATTACAGCGAGTCAACCTTTCGCGGGTCCGGATGCGTTGAGACTGTGGGAAGGGATAGGGATGGTCACGATGTACAACGGCATGCCGGCGGGCGATCTCGGCGACGTCCGCTGGAAGAAGAGCCAGCACAGTAACCCCAACGGCGCATGCGTGGAGCTGGCCGCGCTGCCGGGCGGCGAGATCGCCATGCGGAACTCCCGGTTTCCAGTGGGCCCTGTCCTGCTCTACACTCAGGCGGAGATCACCGCATTCCTGGCAGGTGCCAAGGATGGCGAGTTTGACAACGTACTGCGCGAAGCAGAGCAGTTTACTCGCCAGTAGCATCGTCACCAGCCGGCGTGCGGCGACACGTCAACAACAGACCGACAAACGTGACCCTCACGACCTGCGGGAACACGGAGAGATCAGGACTTCTGTTGAATTGTCACAGAAGCCCCTTCCGCAGGCATGAGAATGCATGGGAGACTGGTCCACACCCCGCCAGGCTCAGGGTGTAACGATGCGAGGAGTGCCGATGGTCTCGTCCGAAGACTCGGCCTGGGATGTCCCGCCCAGTATCTTCGGCACGCGCGCGGGCGGGCCGACCGTCCAGCGTCTGGTGCTCGGTGGTCAGCTGCACCGGCTGCGCGAGTCGCGCGGGATCAGCGCGGAACAGGCTGCCGAGGCCATCCGCGGCTCCCACTCCAAGATCAGCCGGATGGAACACGGCCGCGTGGGCTTTAAAGAGCGCGACGTGAGTGACCTGCTGACGCTCTACGGCGTGACCGACAGCGAAGAACGTGCCGCCCTGCTGAACCTGGCCCGCGAAGCCAACACGCCCGGCTGGTGGCACGCCTACTCCGACGTCCTGCCGACCTGGCTCGAGCCGTACGTCGGACTCGAGGCCGCGGCGTCTGTCCTCCGTACGTACGAAGTCCAGTTCGTCCCCGGCCTGCTGCAGACCGAGGATTACGCGCGGGCGCTGATCCGGCTGGGCTCGGCGGTCAGCGAGGACGAGATCGCCCGCCGGGCCGAGCTGCGGGTCAGCCGCCAGGAGATCCTCGGCGGCCCCAACCCGCCGCAGCTGTGGGCGGTCGTCGACGAGGGCGCGCTGCGCCGTCCGGTCGGTGGCCGCGAGGTCGCACGCGGGCAGCTTCAGCACCTGATCAAGATGGCCGAGCATCACGCGGTCACCCTGCAGATCCTGCCGTTCACGGCGGGCCCGCACTCCGCCATGGGCGGCCCGTTCACGATCCTGCGGTTCGCCGAGCCGGACCTGCACGACGTCGTCTACATCGAGCAGCTGACCAGCGCGCTGTACCTGGACAAGCCGTCCGAGGTCGACAGCTACCTCGAGGTCATGGAGCAGCTGTGCCTGCAGGCCGAGCCCGCGGGAGACACGGTGAAGATGCTCAACCAGATCCTCGCCGACCTGTGTTAGCCCGGGGGGGCGACCCCCCGGAGCCCCCCGGTGCGCTTCGCGCCCCGGCTGCGGGGCTCGCCGATACAACCGGCGCTCGCCCGGGCACGAGGCCCGGGACTCGCTGGCCGGTTACGGACCTTCGGTCCGATTGGACCGTAACCCCGTGTGAATTGGACCGTAACCCCGTGTCGATAGGGCCGTGGCCGCGTGTCGAGGACCTGCCGTAATACCGTGTCGAGGACCTGGAAGGACTCGGCCAGGTGGCCGTCGGGCAGACCGCCCAGGGCTGCCCCGCGGGTGAGCCATCCCCGGATGCGCTCCTCCAGGTCATCCAGGTGCCCGGTCTGGCTCTCGTGCGCGCGCAGGGCGGCGATCTTCCGGCTGAACGTGGCGGTCACGTCGACGAAGTGCGTGGGTGACGGGGAGCCCGCGAGCCAGACCTCGCGGACCTTCCACGGCGCCAGGCCCTCGCGCTCGCGCAGTTCCGGGAAGGCGAACGGGTTGCGGGCGTCCGGGTACACGGCGTCCAGGGCCGCGGAGCCGACCGCCCGGTGATCGGGGTGGCTGACCCCCATCCGGGCGTAGTTCCGCTCCGGGCTGGGGCACCCTCCCTCCGCTGCAGACGACGCGATCCGGGCGGACCTGCCTGATCACCCGGGCGAGATCCCGGCGCAGGTCCAGCGTCGCCTCGACCCGGCCATCCGGGTAGCCGAGGAACCGCACGTCGTGCACGCCCACGCGTTTGGCCGCCGTGACCTGCTCGGCGCGCCGCAAGGCGGGCATCCCGGCGCGGGGGACGTCCTCGTCGAGCCCGCCGGCGTCGCCGTCGGTCACCAGGCAGTAGGTGACCTCGATCCCCGCGTCGGTCCACCGTGCGATCGTGCCCGCCGCGCCGAAGTCGACGTCATCGGGATGCGCGGTAATGACCAGGACCCGGATGATTTCTGCGTCGTCGAGCACGCCCGCCATCCTAACGGGCGGCCATCATGACGAGCCGCCGTCCCGGGCGGGGCCCGGGTTGACGGTCCGGACGCCGGGTCAGGCGGATTTACTTGTCCGGGACCAGGGTCGGGGTCGACCTGGTCAGGGTCTGCTTCCTGAAGTACGCGGGCGCGGTCACCCGCATGTAGACGCAGGCCAGCACGCCGGCCACGGCCGCGAGGAAGAAGATCACGAAGGCGCCGCCGACGTGCCAGTCCGGGTAGAACGGCAACTTGAACGACGTGTAGCTGTTGGCGGTGCCGACGTCCCAGTCCTCCCACAGGGCGTAGCCGCCTGCCCCCCACATGATCAGCCAGCCAAGACCTGGCAGGATGCCGCGCATCAACAGATGACGCGCGCTGCTGGTCAGTGTCTTGCGGTAATACCACACGCAGGCCAAGCCGGTGAGCCCGTAATAGAAGGCGATGTACAGGCCGAGCGCGGTCACCGCGTCGAGGATCACGGAATTGCCGTGCCCTATGTAGTTCATCGGCACGTAGATGGCGATGGAGACCAAGCCCATCACGATGGTGGACACGGTTGGCGTCAGGTACCTCGGGTGGATCCTGGCGAACGAGGCGGGCAGCGCCCTGTAGGCGGCCATCGACAGGGTCGTGCGGGCGGTCGGCAGGATCGTCGTCTGGGTGGAGGCGGCGGCGGAGCTGAGCACCATCAGGATCAGCAGCCGGCTCAGGAAGGTCCCGAGGCCGCCGCTGCCGAAGATCGCGCCGCCGAGCACCGAGAGCACGTCGCCGGAGTTGCTGGAGTTGCTCAGGCCGATCCCGGTCGAGCCTATCCCGGCGAACGCCAGCACGGAGAAGATCACGATCGCGTAGGTGATCAGCAGCAGCACGGTGGAGATGATCGCCGCCTGGCCGGGCGTCTTGTTCTTGTCCTTGGTCTCCTCGTTGACCGAGACCGCGGTGTCCCAGCCCCAGTAGATGAACAGCATGAGGATGAGCCCGCCGACGAAGGCCTGGAAGCCGCCGAGGTGGAACGGGTTGAGCCAGCTCAGGCTCGGGTGGACCGACTGCGACGGGTGATGCCCGGTGCCGACCCGGACCAGTGCGGTCACCGACAGCACCAGCAGCATGACGACCTCGACGGACAGCAGCGCCTTCTGGAAGTTCGCGGAGACCTCGATGCCGCGGTAGCAGATGTACGTCATCGCGATGATCCACAGGATGCCGACCAGCAGCACCCAGCCGCTGGCCGGATCCGAGCCGATGCCCTTGGCGCCGACCAGCAGGAACACGTACTGGCCCGCCACCTGCGCGAGGCTGGCCATGACCAGGAGGTCGGCGGCGACGATACCCCAGCCGCCCGCCCAGCCGGTCTTCGGCCCGAAGGCCCTGGCCCCCCAGGTGAACGTGGTGCCGCAGTCCGGGTCCGCCTTGTTCATCTCGCTGTACCCGATCGAGCAGAACAGCATCGGGATGAACGCGAGCACGGCGACCGCCGGAGCGTGGAAGCCCACCAGGACAACCACGAAGAACAGGGTGGCCGCGAGGCTGTAGGCGGGGGCGGTCGAGGCGACCCCGATGACGATGCTGGAGACCAGGCCGAGCGCACCGGCCTTCAGGCCCTTGTCCTGCTCCTGCTCCATCGGCTGGATCTCTGAAGCTGTGGCCATCCTCACCCTCCTGCAAGTCAGCCGGTCGCCGGATCGGTCGCCCCAGGGACGCCGCCCGTTAGGAAGATGTTAGATCGGGCAGGGCAAAGCGACAGATCGCCCGGCCGGTGCTACGGTTCTAGCACATAATGCACTGATTGGCAACGATTTCAGTTGTGTAACATGGGGGGCGACAACTGGTCTCGTCGGCCGACGCCGACTCCGATGGGGCCCCAAACCACGCGAAAGGGGATCAGCCATGCGCATACTCCTGGTAGGTGCGGGCGGGGTGGGCACGGCGCTGGCCCGGATCGCCGCCCGGCGCCCCTTCGCCGAGCTGGTCATCGCCGACTACGACCTGGGGCGGGCGCAGCGGGCCGCCGCGGCGCGCGACGGGTACGAGGCCGTACAGCTGGACGCCAGGGACGAGCGGGCCGTCGCCGAGCTGCTCACCCGGCGCGGCTGCGACGCGCTCATGAATGCCGCCGACCCCCGGTTCGTGATGCCGCTGTTCCGCGCCGCGCTCGGCGCCGGCGTGCACTACCTGGACATGGCGATGTCGCTGTCTCATCCCGACCCGGATGACCCGTACCGCAGGACCGGCGTCAAGCTGGGCGACGACCAGTTCGCGATGGCCCGGCAGTGGGAAGAGTCGGGGAAGCTCGCGCTGGTGGGGATCGGCGTGGAGCCGGGCCTGTCCGACGTGTTCGCCCGGCACGCCGCCGATGAGATGTTCGGCGAGATCAGCGAGCTCGGCGTGCGGGACGGGGCGAACCTCACCGTGGCGGGGCACGACTTCGCCCCCACGTTCTCCATCTGGACCACGATCGAGGAATGCCTGAACCCGCCGGTCATCTGGGAACGGGGCCGCGGCTGGTTCACCACCGAGCCGTTCAGTGAACCCGAGGTCTTCACCTTCCCGGCCGGGATCGGCCCGGTCGAGTGCGTCAACGTGGAGCACGAAGAGGTCCTGCTGATGCCGCGGTGGATCCAGGCGCAGCGGGTCACCTTCAAGTACGGCCTCGGCGCGGAGTTCATCGGCATCCTGCGCACCCTGCACCAGCTCGGCCTGGACCGGACGGATCCGGTGCGGGTGGGCGCGGTGAGCGTGTCACCCCGCGACGTGCTGGCCGCGTGCCTGCCCGACCCGGCCACGCTCGGGGACAAGATGAGCGGCCTGACCTGCGCGGGTACCTGGGTGACCGGGACGGCCCCGGACGGCGCGCCGCGCGAGGTGTACCTGTACCACGTGGTCGACAACGCCTGGTCGATGGCCGAGTACGGATCCCAGGCGGTGGTCTGGCAGACCGCGGTCAACCCGGTGGTCGCGCTGGAGCTGATCGAGGACGGCGCCTGGTCCGGCTCGGGTGTCCTGGGTCCCGAGGCACTGCCGCCACGGCCGTTCCTCGACCTGCTCACCGAGTACGGCTCGCCCTGGGCCTGCGAGGAGCGGGTGCCCGCGGGCCGCTAATCCGTGGTACCGGAGGGACTGCAGCGACAATTTTTTTCTGCTCTTTTTGGCACACTGACGCCCGCGGCGGCCGTCCCCGTTACCCGTAGTCACGGTGCTCCAACGCTGATGAGCGTGCATCGAGAGCAGGAGCACGGACGGTGGCCCGTTCGGCCGAAGAAGGACGGCGCGAAGTGCGGCCGGACACGTTGGACGCGGCGGGTCTGGTGCTCGGTGCCCATGCGTCCTAGGTTGGGCTCGTAGGGTGGCCTGGGGGAACGATAGAGCGAATCTGCCCAGGTAGGTCGGGCAAGGAGGCCGGATGACCAAGGTGAGCGTGACTATCGACGGCGTGCGGTACGACGACGAGGTCGAGCCCCGCATGCTGCTCGTTCATTATCTGCGTGAAGTGGCGGGGCGGACCGGTACCCCCGTCGGCTGCGATACGTCCAACTGCGGCGCCTGTACGGTGCTGCTGAACGGGCTGTCCGCGAAGAGCTGCGCGGTGCTCACGGTGCAGGCCGACGGCGCGGAGATCACCACCATCCAGGGGCTGGCGAACGGCGAATGGCATCCGCTGCAGCAGGCCTTCCACGAAGAGCACGCGCTGCAGTGCGGGTACTGCACGCCGGGCATGATCATGGCCGCCGCCGACCTGCTGCGGGACAATCCCAACCCGACCGAGCAGGAGGTCCGGGAGGGGCTCGAAGGCAACCTGTGCCGCTGCACCGGATACCAGAACATCGTGCGCGCCGTCATGCGCGCGGCGGCAGCTAGCCAAGGAGCGCCAGCATGACTAGCAGCAGCATGACTGTCACCACCGAGATCGGCAAGGCGCGGGCCCGCAAGGAAGACGCCCGGCTGGTGACCGGGCAGACCAACTGGACCGACAACATCCAGCTGCCGGGCATGGTGCACGTCGCGTTCGTGCGCAGCCCGATGGCGCACGCGCGGATCACCCGGGTGGACGTGTCCGCGGCGCGCAGCGCGCCCGGCGTCATCGCGGCGTTCTCCGGCGCGGACTTCGCCGCCGAGCAGGGCAGCCTGCCCTGCGCCTGGCCGGTGACCCCGGACATCGTCATCCCCGCCCACCCGCCGATGGCCACCGACGAGGTCCGCTACGTGGGCGAGATCGTAGCCTGCGTGGTCGCGCGCGACCGGTACGCGGCGGCCGACGCGTTCCAGCTCGTCGATGTCGATTACGAGCCGCTGCCGGCCGTCCTGGACATGGAGGCCGCGCTTACCGAGGGCTCGCCGAAGGTGCACGAGGCGGGCAACAAGTCCTTCGAGTGGCCCTTCGCCCAGGGCGACCTGGACGCCGCGTTCCGGGACGCGCCGGTGGTGATGGAGCGGACCTACCGGCAGCAGCGGCTGATCCCGTGCGCGATGGAACCGCGCTCCACGGTCGCCACGGTATTCGGCGATGAGATCACCCTGTGGTCGGCCACCCAGATCCCGCACGTGCTGCGGTTCCTGCTCGCCGTGATCCTCGGCATCCCGGAGCAGAACCTGCGGGTGGTGGCGCCCGATGTCGGCGGCGGGTTCGGGTCCAAGCTGCAGGTCACCGCCGAAGAGGTGCTGACCGTGCTGCTCGCCCGCAAGCTCGGCCGGCCGGTGAAGTGGACCGAGTCGCGCAGCGAGGGCAACCTGGCCGTGCACCACGGCCGCGACCAGCTGCAGCGGATCAAGATCGCGGCGGACCGGGACGGACGGCTCCGCGGCCTGTCCGTCGACCTGCTGGCCGACATGGGTGCCTACCTGATGCTGGTCACGCCCGGCGTGCCGCTGCTCGGCGCGTTCATGTTCAACGCCATCTACAAGATGGACGCCTACTCGTTCAAGTGCACCGGCGTGTTCACCACCAAGGTACCCACCGACGCCTACCGCGGCGCGGGACGGCCGGAGGCGACGTACGCCATCGAGCACGCCATGGACGACCTGGCCGCCGAGCTCCGCATGGACCCGCTGGAGCTGCGGAAGCGGAACTGGATCACGCACGAGGAGTTCCCGTACACCACGATCGCCGGGCTCACCTACGACAGCGGCAACTACGAGGCGGCCACCGCCAAGGCGGTCGAGCTGTTCGGCTACGACGACCTGCGCAAGGAGCAGGCCGAGCGGCGCGCCTCCGGTGATCCGGTCCAGCTGGGCATCGGCATCTCGACCTTCACCGAGATGTGCGGGCTGGCGCCGTCGCGGATCCTCGGCTCGCTGGCCTACGGCGCGGGCGGCTGGGAGCACGCCGCGATCCGGATGCTGCCCACCGGCAAGGTAGAGGTGGTCACCGGGTCCAGCGCGCACGGCCAGGGGCACGAGACGGCCTGGAGCCAGATCGTGGCCGACCGGCTGGGCGTGGCGTTCGAGGACGTCCGGGTCCTGCACGGCGACACTCAGGTGTCGCCGAAGGGCATGGACACCTACGGGTCCCGCTCGCTGGCGGTCGGCGGCATCGCCGTGGTCGGCGCGTGCGACAAGGTGGTCGAGAAGGCCAAGACGATCGCGGCCGGCCTGCTCGAGGTCTCGGCCGACGACCTGGAGTGGACCCCGGGCCGGTGGTCGGTGCGCGGCGACCCGGAGCAGGGCCGCACGATCGCCGAGATCGCGCTGGCCACGTTCGCGGCCCACAACCTGCCGGACGGCGTCGAGCCGTCGCTGGACTCCGAGGCCACCTACGACCCGGACAACTTCTCCTTCCCGCACGGCACGCACCTGTGCGCCGTCGAGGTGGACACCGAGACCGGGCAGGTGAAGATCCGCTCCTACGTGGCGGTGGACGACGTGGGCGTGGTGGTGAACCCGCTCATCGTGGAGGGCCAGGTGCACGGCGGCATCGCGCAGGGCGTCGCGCAGGCGCTGTACGAGGAGGCCGCCTACGACGCCGACGGCAACCTGCTGACCACCACGCTGGCGGACTACCTGCTGCCGTCGGCCGCCGACCTGCCGACGTTCGTGACCGAACGGACGCAGACCCCGTCGACGACCAACCCGCTCGGGGTCAAGGGCGTCGGCGAGGCCGGCACGATCGCCTCCACGCCCGCTGTGGTCGACGCGGTCATCGACGCCCTGCGCCCGCTGGGCGTCATCGACGTGCAGATGCCGTGCACGGCCGAGCGGGTCTGGCGGGCCATCAACGAGGCGAAGGGAGACGCGCGATGATCCCGGCGAAGTTCGATTACGTCCGGCCCTCGTCGCTGGCCGAAGCGACGGCGGCGCTGGCCGGCGGCGGCGAGGACGCCAAGGTGATCGCGGGCGGGCAGAGCCTGCTGCCGCTGCTGCGGCTGCGGCTCGCCTATCCCGAGCTGCTGGTCGACATCGGCGGGCTCGGCGAGCTGGCCGGTGTCCGGGACGCCGGCGACGCGCTGGTGATCGGCGCCATGACCACGCACTACTCGCTGATCCGCGATCCGCTCATCCGCGAGCACTGCGGGCTGATCGCCGAGACGGCGGCTACGGTGGCCGATCCGGCCGTCCGGCACCGGGGCACGATCGGCGGCTCGCTCGCGCATGCCGATCCGGCCGGCGACCTGCCCGCCGTGATCTCCGCGCTCGACGCCACGCTGGTCGCGGCCGGACCGGGCGGGGAGCGGGAGGTCGCCGCGGCGGACTTCTTCGTGGACTACCTCACCACGGCGCTGGAGCCGGAGGAGATCCTGACCGCGATCCGGGTACCAAAGCTTGGTCCCGGCTGGGGCTTCCGGTACGAGAAGTTCCAGCCGACGGCGCAGGCCTGGGCCATCGTCGGCGTGGCCGCCCTGGCCCGCAGGGAGAACGGCCACGTGGCCGAGGCCCGGGTCGGTCTCACCAACATGAGCACGGTCCCGGTCCGGGCGCGGGCCGCCGAGGCCGCCGCGGCCGGGGCCGAGGCGTCGCGCCAGGCGCTGGCCGCCGCCGCCGTGAACGCCGACGAGGGCAGCGACCCGCCGAGCGACCTGCGCGCGGCGGCCGACTACCGCCGGCACCTGGCCCGGGTGCTCACGGGCCGGGCGCTGGCCGCCGCGGCCGGGGCCAGCTAGCCGGAGTTAGCGCCGCGCGGCCGGGCGGTCCCCGCCCGGCCGCGCGGGCGTTTTTTGCCGACGTGGAGCGGTAGCGGGCATAATTCACTGATCCAAGCGCAGAAAGAAGTGACCTCTGATGGCCATGGAGCTCGACAACTCCTTCACTGTGCCCGTACCGCCCAATCAGGCCTGGGACGTGCTGCTGGACGTGAAACGGATCGCGCCCTGCATGCCGGGGGCGACCGTCGACGAGGTCGAAGGCGACGTGATCACCGGGCGCATCAAGGTCAAGGTCGGCCCGGTCTCGCTGACCTACCGCGGCACGGCGAAATTCACCGAGCGCGACCCCGAGGCCCACATGGTGCTGATGGAGGCCTCGGGCAAGGAAACCCGCGGCGCCGGCACCGCGTCGGCCACCGTCCGGGCGTCGCTGGCCCCGGACGCTTCGGGGATCGGCACCCAGGTCACCATGCACACGACGATGAACGTGACCGGCCGGCCCGCTCAGTTCGGCCGCGGCGTGATGGTGGAAGTCGGCGGCAAGCTGGTCGACCAGTTCGCGACGAACCTGAGCCACCTGATCGCCGGGGATACCGAGACCACGCAATCCGGAGCGGACGGCGCGGCGGTCGCCGCCCCGGACGGCGCGACCGCCGCCAGCGCGGTCTCCGAGGCCTCCGGGAGCAGCGCCGAGGGCACGGGCCCGGCCGCCGCGACCGCTGCCGAGCCGGACGGGGGCACCGGGGCCGGCGCCCCCGTGGACGTGGTGGGCACCACCGCTCCCCCGCCTCAGACGCACGAGGACTCCCTCAACCTGATCAAGCTGGTCGGCCCCTCGCTCCTCAAGCGCGTGGTCCCAGTGGTGGTTGGCGTGGCGGGCCTCGCGCTGCTGAGCAGGCTCTTCTGGCGCCTGCGGCACCGGCGGGCCGGGAAGGCCTAACGGGCGGTGGAATTCAGCGAGGTCGTGCAGCGCCGGCACATGGTGCGCCGGTTCACCGACGAGCCGGTCTCGCCGGAGAGCCTGGACCGGATCCTGCACCACGCCGTGCGCGGCCCGTCGGCCGGGTTCTCCCAGGGCCAGGCCTTCCTGGTCCTGACCGGCGAGGACCTGAAGCGCTTCTGGGAGGTGGCCGGCGCGGCCGCCGCCGACTCGGTGACGTCGGCGCCGCTGGTCATCGTGCCCATGTCGGCCAAGAGGGTGTACCTGGACCGCTACGCCCAGCCCGACAAGGGCTGGACCGACCGGGACGAGAAGCGCTGGCCGGTGCCGTTCTGGCACATCGACACCGGCATGGCGGCACTGCTGATCCTGCTCACCGTGGTGGACGAGGGGCTCGGCGCGCTGTACTTCGGCATCGTGCCCGAGGCCGTGGAGCCGTTCCGCGAGGCGTTCGGTGTGCCGGAGGACCACGAACCGATCGGCGCCATCGCCATCGGCCACGACGCCGAGGCCGCGCCGCGCGACCTGCGGGCCCGCCGTCGTCCGGCCGAGGACGTTATCCACTACGGCCGCTGGTGAGGTCGGCGCTGCTGTGATCGTGAAGACTTTTCTGTCTGCTGAGACCCTGCCTTCGTGATCATGAACTCAGCGGCTAGCGGACCACTACCTCGGTGACCGGCAGCGAGGAGTCCGCGGGCAGGTCGAGCGGGGACGGCGCGACGCCCTGGGCGACCAGTTCGGCGCCCAGCGCCGCGACCATGGCGCCGTTGTCGGTGCACAGCCCGGGCCTGGGCACCCGCAGCCGGATGCCGGCCGCCGCGCACCGTTCCGCGGCGAGCGACCGCAGCCGGGAGTTCGCCGCCACGCCACCGCCGACGATCAGGTCCCGGACGTCGTGCTGCCGGCAGGCCTGCACGGCCTTGCGGGTGAGCACGTCCGCCACCGCCTCCTGGAACGAGGCCGCGACGTCGGCGACCGGCACCGGTTCGCCGGCGGCCTGCCGGGCCTCCACCCAGCGTGCCACGGCGGTCTTCAGGCCGGCGAAGGAGAAGTCGAGCGTGCCGTCGTGGTACTTCCCGCGCGGGAAGGCGATCGCGGCGGCGTCGCCGTCGCGGGCCGCCTTGTCGATCGGCGGTCCGCCGGGAAACGGCAGGCCGAGCACCCGGGCCACCTTGTCGTAGGCCTCGCCCGCGGCGTCGTCGATGGTGGCGCCGAGCGGGATCACCTCCCGGGCTACGTCGGTGACCAGCAGCAGCGAGGAGTGCCCGCCGGAGACCAGCAGGGCCACCGCTGGCGTCGGGAGCGTGCCGTGTTCGAGCTGGTCGACGGCGATGTGCGCGGCCAGGTGGTTGACCCCGTACAGCGGCTTGCCGAGCCCGAACGCGTACGCCTTGGCCGCGGCCACCCCGACCAGCAGGGCGCCGGCCAGCCCGGGTCCCGCGGTAACGGCCACGGCGTCGATCTGGCTGGCCTGGACTCCGGCGGTCGCGAGCGCGCGGTCGAAGGCCGGGATCATCGCCTCCAGGTGCGCCCGGCTGGCCACCTCGGGCACCACGCCGCCGAACCGCGCGTGCTCGTCCACGCTGGAGGCCACGGCGTCGGCGAGCAGGTCGTGCCCGCGCACCAGCCCGACCCCGGTCTCGTCGCAGGAGGTCTCGATGCCCAGCACCAGGGGAAGGGTCATCAGGCCAGCACCTTCCGCATGACCACGGCGTCCACGCCGGACGGCTGATAGTACTCGCGCCGGATCCCGACCTCGGCGAAACCCTGCCGCAGGTACAGTCGGCGGGCCCGCGGGTTGTCCTCCCGCACCTCGAGCAGGACCTCCGTGCACCCGCGCCGGGCCGCCTCGTCGACCAGCACGGTCAGCAGCGCCGTGCCGGTGCCGCGGCCCCAGCGGGCAGGCTCCACGGCCAGCGTCACCACGTCGGCCTGCGGCCCGGCGGTGAACATCATCCCCGCGTACCCGATCAGCGTCTCCCCCTCCTCGGCCACCAGGTAGAGCCGGCGCGAGGCCGGCTGGGCGAACTCGGCCGCGAACATCTCCGGGGTCCACGCGTCCTCGGGAAAGAGCTCCTGCTCCAGGGCCATGATGCGGGGCATGTCGGCCCGGTTCATCTCCCGCAGCCGGACCTGGCGCGCCTCAGCCTGCGGAGGCTTCACGGCGTGACCCGCTTCGGCGGGCCCGGCTCCCGGGCGTCGGGACGGCGCAGGTACAGCGGCTCGGCGTCCAGCAGCGGCGGCTGGCCGGAGGACCACGGCTGGCCGGAAGACGCCGGCTGGCCCGAGGACGCCGGCTGGCCCGAGGACTCCGGCTGGCCCGAGGATGCCGCGGCCGAGGCCCGGGCGACGATGCCGCACAGCACGCCGCGTCGGGATAGGCGGGCCCGATCACCTCGCCGAAGGCCTCCGGGTACAGCTGCCCGCCGGCGCCCGCCACGGCCAGGTCCGCGGCCCCGGGGATCGAGCTGGCCTGGCCCACGGCCGGACCGGCCACGCGGCGGCCTGCCGCGTCGTAGCGGGCCCAGTAGACCTCCTTGCGCCGGGCGTCAGTGGCCACCAGGAACTCCCGTCCCGGGCCGGCGGTGCCGGCCCGGGGGGACGACCCCCCCAGACCCCCCCGCGAGGGCATGGCCCGGGGGGACGACCCCTCCATGCCCTCCCGCGCGGCGACGGCGATCACATCCAGCGAGCACACGCCGCGGGTGGGCAGGCCGAGGACGGAGCCAAGCACCCGCGCGGTGACCACGCCCACCCGCAGCCCGGTGTAGGGCCCGGGTCCGACGCCGACGGCGACGGCACTCAGGTCACGGCGCGCCACGCCGGCGTCGGCCATGACCTTCGCGATCATCGGCGCGAGCAGTTCGGAGTGCCGCCGGGCGCCGACGGCGGAGGCCGCGGAGATGACCCGTTCCCCGTCGTGCAGCGCCACGCTCACCGCGGGCGTCGACGTATCGAATCCCAGCACCAGCACCCGCCCAGCCTAGTGGCTGCGGGCTAGTGCGCTGCGGGCTAGTGCGCTGCCGGCTAGCGCAAGGTGGCCTCGGCCGCCTGGGCGAAGGCCAGGGCCGCCGCCGACAGCTCGGACATGGACACCGGCCCGTAGGTGCCGCGGTTGGAGTGCTCCAGGCCGTTCAGCGTGGCCGTCACGATCACGTTGTGGTAGCGCACGACCACGGTGGCCACGTCGGTGACGGCGCCGCCGCGCCGGAATACCTGCGTGGCGCTGAACGCCTCGTTCCCGAGCCCGTCCAGCGCGGTGACCGCGGCCCGGGGATCGGCCGAGTGCCTGGGCGGATCCTGCAGGTCCTGCAGGGTCTCGGTGTAGGCGTCGATCGCGGCGAAGGTGGCGCTGCCGTCGCCGCTGGCCAGCCCGCTCGGTGCGTAGGCGAGCAGGCTGAGTTCGAGCAGCCGGTAGACTGGGGCCTGGTCGATGGTCCAGTCGCAGGCCGACTCGGCCGACCCGTCGATCGGCAGCGGGGACGCCCGCTCGACCTGGCCCGGCAAGTAGTGCTGAACGGTGGCGGCGGGCACCGCCCCGCACGCGTTCGGGACCGTCTGGAGTTCGCCGGGCTGGAACGTGGTGATCAGCCCGCCGGGGACGACCGGCGCGGGAGCGGGCCCGCCCGGCACCACCACCGCCGCGGTCACTCCCCCGGCCACGACCACCAGGCCGGCGATCATGACCAGCCAGCGCCGCCGGCGGCGCGCGGCCGCTCGCAGGGCCCGGCCGCCCGCTGCTGGCCGCCCGGCCCGCCCGCCCGGGGCGCGCGGCGGGTCGCCTGGCGGCTCGTCCGCCTCCGCACGGACCGGGGGCAGGTTCGCCCACGGCGGCTGCTCGTCCGGGTAGCCAGCGGGGCCATCGGGGCGATGGAACCGGGGTGGCAGGAATTCCTGCTCGGGCACGGCACGTCTCCGGAAGAGAGATACGGTACGTAAACGGCGCGGTAGGCGAACCGGGGATCGAAGTACAGCGGAACTATAACGGTGTCGTATTCAGAAGTTCGCGTTATTCAAGAACCCGCTGTGGTTGCTGTCCCGTCATCTGCACCGGCCGCTCGCGCAGGCCCAAAAGGCCTGCGCTCGCTGACCGGTTTTGAATAACGCTCACGGTCTGCGCTGCTGGCCGGCTGTTTTCCGGATAACCCCGCGCGCCAGCGAGCCCCGTGACCGCGCAGCCGTACGGTCCGGGCCTCGCCGTCCGGGTCGGGCTGGATCGAGACCTCCAGGCGGTCGGCCGCGAGGCCTTCGGCCAGCCCTTCGCCCCATTCCACCACCGTGACCGCGCTGGCCACGTCCGCGTCGAGATCCAGGTCGTCCACCTCGCTGATGCTGCCGAGCCGGTAGGCGTCCGCGTGCACCAGCGACGGCCCGGATCCGGCCAGCGCCGGGTGGACCCGTGCGATGACGAAGGTCGGCGAGGTGACCGGCCCGCGCACCCTGAGCCCCTCGCCGATGCCCTGCACCAGAGTGGTCTTGCCCGCCCCGAGCGGCCCGGTCAGGATCACCAGGTCCCCGGCGCGCAGCCGGGCGGCCAGCTCGCGGCCGAGGTCGCGCATGGCCGCGTCGGTGGCGATGCGCAGTTCGGCGGGCACGCAGTCCGTTCCGTTCTGGATATTCATTACGAGCCACCGGGATAGGTGCGTGAGACCCGGGCCCCGATGCCGGTGACGATCTCGTAGGAGATGGTGCCGAGAGCCTCGCCCCACTCCTGAGCGGTGGGTTCGCCGTCGTCCCCCGGGCCGAACAGCACGACTTCCTCGCCGGCCGTCACCGGCTCGTCGCCGAAGTCGACGACGAACTGATCCATGCAGACCGTGCCCGCGATGGGCCAGCGGCGGCCGCGCGCGGCCACCAGCGGCAGGCCGGCCGCCGCGCGCGGCACGCCGTCCGCGTAGCCGACCGGCACCAGGCCGAGCGTGGTCTCGCGCTGGGTGACGTAGCGGTGGCCGTAGGAGACGCCGGAGCCGGGCGGCACCCGCTTGACCAGGGCCAGCCGGGCGCGCAGCGTCATGGCCGGCCGCAGCCAGGGCGGCGCGCCCCCGGGCAGGGTGGAGATGCCGTACAGGGCGCCGCCGAACCGCACCAGGTCCAGCCGGGACTCGGGCACGGTCAGCGCGGCGGCGGTGTTGGCGATGTGCCGGACCTCGGGCGTGACGCCCGCCTCCTCGGCGTAGCCGACCGCGTCGGCGAACGCCGTGAGCTGGGCGGCGACCGATGGGTGCCCGGGCAGGTCGGCGCAGGCGAAGTGGGACCACAGGCCCGCGACCTGGAGCCGTCCGGCGGCCTGGGCGGCCAGGGCGGCTCGGACCACGGCGGGCCAATCCGCGCGGGTGGCTCCACCGCGGCTCAGCCCGGTGTCGGCCTCGAGGTGCAGCCGGGCCGGGACGCCGGCCCGGGCCGCCGCTTCCGCCACCCTGGTCACGACCGCGACCGAGGTGGCGGTGACGTCGACGCCCGCGCGGATCGCGTCGGCGGGCTCGCCGATGGCCATCAGGCACAGCACCGGGGCGGTGATCCCGGCCGCCCGCAGTGCGAGCGCCTCGGCCAGGTCGGCGGTGCCGAGCCAGCCCGCGCCGCCGGCCAGCGCGGCCCGGGCCGCCGGGACTATGCCATGCCCGTACCCGTCCGCCTTGACCACCGCCATGACCTGGCTGCCGCGGACCCGCTCGCACAGCGCCGCGACGTTGCCGGTGATCGCGCCGAGGTCGACGGCGGCCTGCCTGGCAAGGGGTGCCAGGGGAGCTGTGGGGTTCGTCCCCCCGTGGCTAGCACTGTCCATGGGCATCCTCAGGCCGCTGCCACGCCGCGGATGGCGGCCGGCAGCGCCGTGATGACGTCGTGGGCCCCGATCGGGGCCTCGCCCGTCTCACCGGGTCCCCCGGCCGCCGCCAGCCGGGCGGCGATGCCGTGCAGGTAAGCGGCCGCGATCCCCGCCTCCGCCGGCGGCAGGCCCTGCGCGAGCAGCGATCCGGCCAGCCCGGACAGCACGTCGCCGCTGCCGGCCGTGGCCAGCCACGGGGTGCCGGTGGGGTTCACGAACGCCGGCCCGCCGCGGCGGTCCACGACCACCGTGGTCGATCCCTTCAGCAGCACGGTCACGCCGAGTTCGGCGGCGGCTCGGCGTGCATGCTCGAGCCGCCGCGCCTCGACGCTCGCGGCCTCGGTGCCGAGCAGCCGGGCCAGTTCCCCGGCGTGCGGCGTGATCAGCGTGGGCGGCTGCCGCGGCAGCAGGTCCCGGTGCTGGCTCAGGATCGTCAGCCCGTCCGCGTCGACCAGGACCGGCAGGCCGGTGCCGAGGATCGCGGCCAGGCGCGCCACGGCGTCCTGGCCGGTGCCCATGCCCGGCCCGGCCACCCAGGCCTGGACCCGCCCCACGGACCCGATCAGGTCCCAGCCGGGGTCGTCCGCGTGCACGGTGAGCACCGCCTCCGGCCAGGCCTGCCGCACGGCCCCGGCGGCCGCGCTCGCGGTGACCACCCGGACCATGCCGGCCCCGCCGCGCACCGCCCCGCCGGTGGCCAGCACGACGGCGCCGCCGAACCGGTCGCTGCCCGCCAGCAGGCCGACGACCCCCCGGCGGTACTTGTCCGATTCCGGGCCGGGACGCGGCAGCAGCCCGGCGATGTCGTCGTGTTGCGGGGCCACGGCGGCGGGCTCGCCCGTCAGGTACGGGCCGAGGCCGATGTCGATGAGCTCCACGGTTCCCGCATGCCCGGCGCCCGGGTCCACGAGCAGGCCGGGCTTGATCACGCCGAACGTCACCGTGACGTCAGCTCGCACGGCCGGCCCGTCCACGGCTCCGGTGTCGGCGTCGATGCCGCTGGGCAGGTCGACGGCTACCACGGTCGTGCCGCGGGCTCCGGCGCGGGCCGCGGCCGCCGCCGCGGCCAGGCCGGCGAAGGGCTCCCGCAGGCCGCCCCGGCCGCCGATGCCGAGCAGGCCGTCGATGATCAGGTCGGCGCGGGCGATCTCGCGGCCGGCGTCGGCGCCGGTCACCCGGCCGCCGGCGGCGCGCAGTCCGGCGGTGCCGCCGGCGTGGGCCTTCGGCCCGGCGGTGATCGCGGTGACGGCCGCGCCGCGCCGGGCCAGCAGCGCGCCCGCGTACAGGGCGTCGCCGCCGTTGTCCCCGCTGCCCGCCAGCACCACGACCCGGGCGCCGTAGACGTGCCCCGGGTACCGGGCCAGCAGGGACGCGCAGACCGACGCGAGCCCGGCGGCGGCGCGCCGCATCAGCGTCCCCTCGGGCAGGAGGTCCATCAGCGCGCGTTCGGCGGCCCGGACCGCGGAGACCTGGTAGGCGCGTCGCATGCTGGCCTACTACCCGGCCAGGGCCAGCCGCACCTCGGCGGCAAGCTGGCTGATGACCTGCTCGGCCAGGGCCGCGTCGGCGGCCTGGACCATCAGCCGGATCGCGGGCTCGGTGCCGCTCGGCCGGACCAGTACCCGCCCCCGGTCGCCGAGCGCGGACTCGGCCCGGGCGACCGCGGCATCGACCCCCGGCCCGAGCCGCGAGGCGTCACCGGGCACGTTGACCAGGACCTGCGGGTACTTCCGCATCAGCTTCGCCGCCGCCGCCATCGGCATCCCGCGCCGGTTCACCGCCGAGAGCAGCTGCAGGCTGGTCAGGATGCCGTCGCCGGTCGTCGCGTGGTCGAGCAGGATGATGTGCCCGGACTGCTCCCCGCCGAGTGAGTACCCGCCGGCGCGCATGGCCGCGGACACGTGCTTGTCTCCCACCGGGGTCTCGATCACCGTGACGCCGGCGTCCCGCATCGCCACGTGGAAGCCCTGGTTCGACATCACGGTGACCACCACGGCGTCGCCGGCCAGCCGGCCCTGCCTCCCGCAGCTCGGTGGCGAGCACGGTCAGGATCTGGTCTCCGTCGAGCGGCTGCCCGGCGGCGTCGACCGCGAGGCACCGGTCGGCGTCACCGTCGTAGGCGATCGCCGGCGTCCGCGCCGTGCTCGACCACGGCCGCGGCCAGGGTGTCCAGGCAGGTCGAGCCGTAGCCGGCGTTGATGTTCTCCCCGTCGGGTTCGGCGCCGATCGCGATGACCTCCGCCCCGGCCCGGCGCAGCGCCCGCGGCGCGAGACGGTACGCCGCGCCGTGAGCGCAGTCGGCCACCACGCGCAGGCCGGCCAGCGCCTGGCCCGGCTCGGCGGGCAGCGTCGACAGCAGGTGGTCCAGGTACCGTTCCTGCTCGGCGCCGGCGTCGCTCACCCGGCCGAACCGGGTACATGGCCGGCCCTGGCCCCGTTGATTACTACGGAGCCGGGCCTCGATCTGGTCCTCGACGGCGTCCGGCAGCTTGACGCCGCCGGGGCCGAAGAACTTGATCCCGTTGTCCCGGGCCGGATTATGGCTCGCCGAGATGACCACGCCGAAGGCGGCGCCGAGGGCCCCGGTCAGGTAGGCCACGCCCGGCGTCGGGATGACCCCCAGCCGCAGCACGTCGACCCCCGCGCTGGTCAGGCCGGCCACCACCGCGGCCTCGAGGAACTCGCCGGAGACACGCGGGTCCCGGCCCACCACAGCCACCGGGGCGCTGTCCCCGTTGGACCCCTGATGGCCGGCCAGGACGGCGGTGGCGGCCACGCTGAGATCCAGCGCCAGGGAGGCGGTCAGATCGCAACCAGCAACCCCTCGGACACCGTCCGTACCAAACAGACGGCCACGCTGACTCGATTCACCCATGTCGCTCCCCCCGCTCGTAAGCGTTGACGTGTGGCTCGACGGGCGTAAGCGGCCCCTACCGCTTGGAGTACTGAGGCGCCTTCCGGGCCTTCTTCAGACCATACTTCTTGCGCTCCTTGACCCGCGCGTCCCGGGTGAGGAACCCGGCCTTCTTCAGCGCCGGGCGGTTCTCCGGGTCGACCAGGGTGAGCGCCCGGGTCACGCCGAGGCGCAGCGCGCCGGCCTGCCCGGTGACGCCGCCGCCGGAGATGCGGGCCACCACGTCGAACTTGCCCTCCGCACCCAGGGTCACGAACGGCTCGTTGACCAGCTGCTGGTGCACCTTGTTCGGGAAGTACACATCGAGCGACCTGCCGTTGATCAGCCACTGGCCGGTCCCGGGGAGGATGCGGACCCGGGCGATCGCCTCCTTGCGGCGGCCGGTGCCCGCCGCGTGGCCGGTCACCACCGGGCGTCGTGCGACGGCCCGGGCCGGAGCGTCCTGAGCGGTTTCTGTGGTGTACTCCGACGGCGCGTCCGCGCCGTACTCGTCGTCCGCGTAATCCGCGTAGTCCGCGTCGTCCTCGACGGCGGTGCCGCTGGTGGGCTCAGCCACGGTCTTCCTCGTGCTTCCTTATCTGGGGCTACTGCTCGATCTGCGTGATCTCGTACGGCTGAGGCTGCTGCGCCTGGTGCGGGTGATCGGGCCCCGGGTACACCTTGAGCTTGCGCAGCGTCTTCCGGCCGAGCGCGTTCTTCGGCAGCATCCCCTTGACGGCCTTCTCCACCGCCCGCTCGGGGCTGGCGGCCATCAGGCTCGCGTAGGACACCGACCGCAGGCCGCCCGGGTAACCGGAGTGCCGGTAGGCGTGCTTCTGCTCCAGCTTGCTGCCGGACAGCGCGACCTTCGCCGCGTTGACCACGATCACGAAGTCGCCCGTGTCCACGTGCGGCGCGAAGATCGGCTTGTGCTTGCCCCGCAGCAGCACCGCCACGTGGCTGGCCAGGCGGCCGAGCACGACGTCGGACGCGTCGATGACGTGCCACCGGCGCGTAATGTCACTGTCTTTCGGGCTGAAAGTGCGCACAGTCCTGAGCCTTTGCGTATGTATCGTGGTCTAGTCGGCCTGCACCTGCTGGCCGCCGCGGGATGCTCCGCAGGCGCGTCGCAGCGCTGAACGGGCGCAGTGCTGAACGCGCGCAGTCGGCACGCCGCGTGCATGCCCGTCGCGCATGACGCCAATGCAGCATACTCCGACTCGCCCAGTGATGCCAAAGCGGCGCCCCCGGCGCCGGGGCGGACGCTACGCTCATCGTTATGGGTTATCAGGGCGCGAGGCGCATCCGGCCAGGTGCTGGCGCGCGCCAGGCGTCCTGGCCGGCTGATGATCCCGGGCAGGCCGGTCAGGGCCCAGGGCAGCCGAACGGTACCGGCACCGGCGGGTACCGGGTCCTCGAGCGGCCGGCAGCGGCCCGCAGCCGGTCATCGGTTCGGGCACCGCCCCGCAGCCGGTCATCGGTTCGGGCACCGCCCCGCAGCCGGTCATCGGTTCGGGCAGCCGCCCGCAGCAGGTCATCGGTCCGGCATCGGTTCCGGCACCGCCCCGCAGCCGGCCCTGGAACGCACTCCGGTGCGCGGGTTCCCGCCGCTGGCCCCCGGACAAGAACAGCCGCACCATGGCGACGAAGACGACGAGGATACGGTTCCCCCGGCCTCGATCGAGCCGGGCCCGCGGCGGCGCGGCGGGCGTACCGCCGGGTCAGCGGGTTCCCGCCGCCGTTTCTCCCGCGTGGCGTGGCTGGCCGCGGCGGCGGTGCTGATCGTCGCGGGCGGCGGGTACGCCAGCTACAAGTACCTGTACGAGGCGCGCGTGAACGCTCCGGTGCCCTCGACGCTGCGGCTGCCGACGAACGCTCCCGCGTCACCCGGCTACAACCCGGCCCTCGGCAAGTGGCAGCACATCGGGACCCGGGCCCAGGACCCGGAGCCGCTGACGCTCCAGGAGCTTTTCCCGCCTCAGTTCGAGCTCAACGGCAGCTCGTACATACGGACGGCGGCCGACGTGAGCAAGAACTGCTCCCTGGCGGTGTTCGGCTCGAACCTGCAGACGGCGCTGCAGGCGGGCCGCTGCACCCAGGTGCTGCGGGCCAGCTACATCTCGGGTGACGGCACCATGATGGGCACCGTCGGGGTCGCGAACCTGAGCAGCTCGTCCGCCGCCCAGAAGGCCGGCGACGTCACCGGGCGCAGGAGATCATCGCGCCGCTCGCGGCGCAGAAGGGCCCCACGAGCAAGCTCGGCAACGGCACCGGGGTGGTGCAGGCCGAGATCAAGGGGCACTACCTGATCTTGATGTGGGCCGAGTTCACCAGCCTGAAGTCGCCGTCGACGTCAGCCCAGCGGCAGCAGCTCGAGCAGTTCGCGGACAACCTGCTTACCGGCAGCGCCAACATCAACCTCAGCACCCGGATGCTGACCGGGAAACCCTGACCGTCAGGCCCGTACCCTCCGGGTCTCGGCGGCCCGCGCGGCCAGTTCGGCGGGCGGAGGATAGTCGACTTCTTCGAGGCACAGCCCGTGCGGCGGGACGACGCGGACCGCGGGGTCGCGGACGGCGGCCGCGAGCACCTGGGCGGGCCAGCCGGGCGGCCTGCGCCCCTCGCCGACGGCGAGCAGCGCGCCGACCAGCGCGCGCACCATGTTGTGGCAGAACGCGTCGGCGGTCACCGTCGCGACGGCCAGGCCCTCACCGTCCCGGCGCCAGTCCAGCACGCGCAGCGCGCGGATGGTGGTCGCGCCCTCCCGGCGGCGGCAGAACGCGGCGAAGTCGTGCTCGCCCACCAAGGACCGCGCCGCCTCGTTCATGACGGCCAGATCCAGCCAGCCGGAACGACCAGAGCGTCTCGTGCCGACGCAGCGGATCGGCCCGGGCCGGGTCGTCGCAGACCCGGTAGGAGTAGCGGCGCCACAGAGCGGAGAACCGCGCGTCGAACCCGTCCGGCGCCGGGCCGACGGCGTGCACGCGGACATCGGCGGGGAGCACGGCGGCCAGCCGGGCCACGGGATCCTGGACGGCCGCCCAGGCGGCCGCGGGCACGTCGGTGTGGACGACCTGCCCGCGGGCGTGTACTCCGGCGTCCGTGCGCCCGGCGACGGTCAGGCCCGGCGACCCAAGGGCCCATGTGCCCCTTAGGTCCCGGCAGCCGCAGCACCCGGCCGAGCGCCGTGCCCACCATGTCCTCGACCGTACGCCTGCCGGGCTGGGCGGCCCACCCGGAAAACCCTGACCCGTCGTAGGCCAAGTCAATTCGGAGCCGAACGGACCGTGGTTCTTGCTCCAAGGCCACCTCAACCGATCAGGGCTCGGTCGCGCCGGACGCGCTAGTCAAATAACGCCAGCCCGTCCTCGTCGGTCCACGGCGTCAGCGGCGCCGTCCGCCTCGTCGGCTTCGTCGGCTGTCCTCGGCCTCAGTCGGCCTCTCGTCGGTCACGGCCTCGGGAGCCTCGTCGAGCCCTCGTCGGCTCGCGGCCTCGCTCCGGTCGTCGGCCTCGGCGGCCTCGGTTTCCGGCTCGGCGACGGCGGTGGCCGCGGTGGCGGTGCGTGGGCGCGGTGGCCGGGGAGTCGGCGCGGCGGGCGCGGCGGCGGGGCTTGGCCGCCACCGGCTCGCCGCGGACCAGCTCGATGACCGCCATCGCCGCGTTGTCGCCCTTGCGCGGGCCGATCTTCGTGATGCGGGTATAGCCGCCGTCACGCTCGGAGAACTGCGGGGCGATCTCGGTGAACAGCTGGTGCACCACGCCCTTGTCCGTGACCACGGTCAGCACGTGCCGACGGGCATGCAGGTCACCACGCTTGGCGAAGGTGATCAGCCGTTCGGCGACCGGACGCAGCCGGCGGGCCTTGGCCTCGGTGGTGGTGATCCGGCCGTGCTGGAACAGCGCGGTGGCCAGATTAGCCAGGATGTGCCGCTCGTGGGCCGGGCTGCCGCCCAGGCGGTGACCCTTGGTAGGCGTGGGCATAAGGACTTCTCCTTGGTCTACACGGCTCGCGCCGTGTCAGTACTGCTCGGTCTCCACATAGCTCTCGTCGTCGTCGCCGTACGCGCCTACCGCGCTGCTCGGGTCGAATCCGGGCGGCGAGTCCTTGAGCGACAGACCCATGTCGATGAGCTTCTGCTTGACTTCCTCGATCGACTTAGCGCCGAAGTTCCTGATGTCGAGCAGATCCTGCTCGCTGCGGCCGACCAGCTCGCCTACCGTGTGAATGCCCTCGCGCTTGAGGCAGTTGTACGAACGGACGGTGAGGTTGAGGTCCTCGATCGGCAGGGCCAGGTCGGCGGCCAGCGCGGCGTCCGTCGGCGACGGGCCGATGTCGATGCCCTCCGCGTCGACGTTGAGCTCGCGGGCCAGCCCGAACAGCTCGACCAGGGTCTTGCCCGCGCTCGCCACCGCGTCCCGCGGCCGCATGCACGGCTTGGTCTCCACGTCGAGGATGAGCCGGTCGAAGTCGGTGCGCTGCTCGACGCGGGTGGCTTCCACCTTGTACGTCACGCGCAGCACGGGCGAATAGATGGAGTCGATCGGCACCCGGCCGATCTCCTGGCCGGGCTGCTTGTTCTGGGTGGCCGAGACGTAGCCGCGGCCGCGCTCCACGGTCAGCTCCATCTCGAGCTTGCCCTTGGCGTTCAGGGTGGCGATGTGCAGCTCGGGGTTGTGCACCTCGACGCCGGCCGGCGGCGCGATGTCAGCCGCGGTCACCTCGCCCGGGCCCTGCTTGCGCAGGTACATCAC
Source organism: uncultured Actinomycetes bacterium (assembly GCA_963801155.1). Lineage (GTDB taxonomy): Bacteria > Actinomycetota > Actinomycetes > Streptosporangiales > Streptosporangiaceae > Palsa-504. The sequence goes on along the minus strand of CAWDEB010000025.1, from coordinate 24,330 downwards.
GACCGGCTCGTCGTGCTCGGAGGACACCACCAGTTCCTTCAGGTTCAGGATGATGTCGGTCACATCTTCCTTCACGCCCGGGGACGGTAGAGAACTCGTGCAGGACGCCCTCGATCCTGATGCTGGTGACGGCGGCTCCGGGGATGGAGGACAGGAGCGTGCGGCGGAGTGAGTTGCCGATGGTGTAGCCGAAACCCGGCTCGAGCGGCTCGATGACGAACCGCGACCGGAACTCGTCTACCTGCTCCTCGGCGAGTGAGGGGCGCTGAGCGATGAGCATTGATATTCCTTTCCACGACGCCCGCTATATGACAGTCGTGATCGGCGGGCCGGGGGCCCGCCTGCCGTGCCGCCATCCGGACGGTACGGCGAGGTGATGCTGCTTTACTTCGAGTAGTACTCGACGATGAGCTGTTCCTGGACCTGGGTGTCGATCTGGGCCCGGACCGGCAGCGAGTGGACCAGGATGCGCATGTTGTCCGGGACCACCTCGAGCCAGGCCGGCACGGTGCGGTCGCCGACCTCGGCCTGCGCCACGATGAACGGAGTCATGTCGCGGGACTTGGCGGCAACCTCGACGATGTTGTTCTCGCTGACCCGGTAGGACGGGATGTCGACCTTCTTGCCATTCACCGTGAAGTGCCCGTGGCACACCAGCTGGCGGGCCATGTCACGGCTCTTCGCGAAGCCCGCGCGGAACACGACGTTGTCCAGGCGGCGCTCGAGCAGCTGGAGCATGGTCTCGCCGGTCCGGCCGTGCTTGCGGGCCGCCTCTTCGTAGTAGCCGTGGAACTGGCGCTCGAGGATGCCGTAGATCCGGCTTGCGCCTTCTGCTTCTCCCGGATCTGCTGGAGGAAGTCGCCTTCCTTGGGCCGGTTCCGGCCGTGCTCACCCGGCGGGTAGGGCCGGATCTCGATCGGGCACTTCGGCGAGTCGCACTTGGCGCCCTTCAGGAAGAGCTTGGTCTTCTCCCGGCGGCAGAGCTTGCAGTCCGCGCCTGTGTATCGAGCCATTGTGTCGCTATCTCCTGTCAGGGACCGTCAGACCCGGCGCCGCTTGGGCGGCCGGCAGCCATTGTGCGGGACGGGGGTCATGTCCTGGATCGAGCCGACCTCCAGCCCCGTCGCCTGCAGCGACCGGATGGCGGTCTCCCGGCCCGAGCCCGGGCCCTTGACGAAGACGTCGACCTTCCGCATGCCGTGTTCCATGGCCCGGCGCGCGGCGGCCTCGGCCGCCATCTGGGCCGCGTACGGGGTCGACTTGCGGGATCCCTTGAATCCGACTTGGCCGGCGGAGGCCCACGAGATGACATTGCCTGTCGGGTCGGTGATCGAGATGATCGTGTTGTTGAACGTGCTCCTGATGTGGGCATGCCCGTGAGCGACGTTCTTCCGCTCCTTGCGGCGCACCTTCTTGGCGGCGGCCTGCTGACGGCTCCTAGGCGGCATCTGCTTCCTTCGAGGTGATCGGTCCGTGCGGACTACTCATTACTTCTTGCCGGCCTTCTTCTTGCCGGCCACTGTCTTCTTCTTGCCCTTGCGGGTGCGCGCGTTGGTCTGCGTCCGCTGCCCGTGCACGGGGAGCCCGCGGCGGTGGCGGATTCCCTGGTAGCAGCCGATCTCGACCTTCCGCCTGATGTCGGCCTGGACCTCGCGGCGCAGGTCACCTTCGACCTGGTAGGTGGCGTCGATCCAGTCGCGGAGCTTGATCAGCTCCTCGTCGGTCAGGCTGCTGACCCTGGTATCGCCGCTGACCCCCGTGGCCTGCAGCGTCTGCAGCGCCCTGGTGCGGCCGATGCCGTAGATGTAGGTGAGCGCGACCTCGACCCGCTTGTCGCGGGGGAGGTCGACGCCAGAAAGCCTAGCCATGTGCGGGCAGTTCTCCTTCGTTTCGCGGAGGTCCTTCGCGCCGCCCCCATGCCCTGCCCGGACATGGCCCCGGCCTCCGTCCGGGGGTTGGAAGCCCTAACTGGGCTGCCTGCGGTGCGCGTCTATCTCGGTTGCGTCCTGCGGTGCGCGTCAGCCCTGACGCTGCTTGTGCCTGGGATCGGCGCAAATGACCATGACGCGGCCGTGCCGGCGAATGATCCGGCACTTGCTGCAGATCTTCTTGACGCTCGGCTTGACCTTCACGGTGCTGTCTCCACTAAGTCTGATTCTTACTTGTACCGGTACACGATCCGCCCGCGACTGAGGTCGTAGGGGCTGAGCTCTACGACCACCCGGTCGTCGGGCAGGATGCGGATGTAGTGCATCCGCATCTTCCCGCTGATGTGAGCGAGAACCTTGTGCCCGTTGTCCAGCTCCACCCGGAAGAAGGCATTCGGCAGTGACTCGACAACCGTGCCCTCAATCTCGATGGCGCCGTCTTTCTTGGGCATATCCTCCGCGCTTCGCTCTATAGGGTGGTCCGCGCCTGGGCGCGGATGGGCCTTACTCTCCTGGGCGGTTAGCCCGCCCCGCCCGCTCACGCCCGTGCTCGCTTAGACAGCGGGACGAGATAACCGGGAAGGGCTCCGAAGGGTCCGTACCGCTCGCATGCGCGAGCCCGGGTGTCAACCACGGGGAACCCAGCAGATGGGCCGGAGACGAGTGTACTCGACCCGCGGCACCAACGCGAACCGCCCACGTATATGACACCCGATGGCCCGCGGCTATTCCCGGTCGCGCCGGGCCCGGCGGATCATGATCCAGGTCCAGGGGATCACGACCAGCAGCCACCAGGGGAACCAGGTCCCGATGCCGATCACGGCCGCGACCGCCCAGAGGGCGATGAGCGTCCCGCCGACCACGGCCCAGGCACCCACGGCCACGGTGCCCGGCGGGAACCTGGCCGGGCTGGCGCCCGTGTCCCTCGGCACGAGCGAGGAGTGCGGGAGCTCGGCGGGCCGCCGCATCGACTCGTCCGGCAGCCGGTACAGGTCGATCACCGGCAGGTCGGCCATCAGATCTTCGAGCTCTCCCAGGGTCTTGGCGCTGAGCGCGGCGTCCATGCGCTCCCCGAACTCCTCGGCGGTCAGCCGGCCCGCGGCGTGGTGCTCGCGCAGCAACGCCGTTGTGCGGTCGCGATCCGCGTCCGAGGCGCGGATCCGCGGGTCACCAGGCACCGGACACCTCCCTCTTCCGACCAACCCGCCCTGGCCTACCTCCCGGTCTTCCCGGCCAACCCGCCCCGGCCTTCCTCCTGGTCTTTCCCGGCCAACCCACCCGGACCGACCGCCGGCCTAGGCCGGCGGAACGCTCGCGGGGTTCCTCTGTCTAGTATCGCCCAGGCGCCGCCTGGCCGCCGTCCTCGGCGGTCAGCACCCACGGCCCGTCGGCGGTGATCGCGACCGTGTGCTCGAAGTGCGCGGCCCAGGTCCCGTCCGCGGTGATGACGGTCCACCCGTCGTCCAGCAGGACCGTCTCCGGGCTGCCGATCGTCACCATCGGCTCGATGGCCAGCGCCATGCCGGTGCGCAGCCTCGGCCCGCGGCCGGGCCGGCCGTAGTTCGGCACCGGCGGGTCCATGTGCATCGCGGTGCCGATGCCGTGACCGGTGTACTCCTCGACCACGCCGAACGGGCCCGCCTGAGCGATGCTGGCCTCCACCGCGTGCGAGATGTCACCGAGCCTGCCGCCGGCCCGCGCCTGCGCGAGCCCCTGCCACAGCGCGGCCTCACAGGCGCGCAGCAGCGCGGCGTGCTCGGCGGAAATGGCGCCGACGCCCACGGTGACCGCCGCGTCCCCGTGCCATCCGCCGACGATGGCGCCGCAGTCGATGGAGATGATGTCGCCCTCGTTCAGGCGCCGGGCCGGGCTCGGGATGCCGTGCACGATCTCGTCGTTCACCGACGTGCAGATCGTGGCGGGATACCCGTGGTAGCCCAGGAACGACGGGGTGGCGCCCGCGGCGCGGATCTCTCGCTCGGCGAGGGCGTCGAGCTCGGCGGTGGTGACGCCGGGCCCGACCGCCGCGGCGACCGTCTCGAGGGTGCGCGCCACGACCAGCCCGGCCTCGCGCATGACCGCGATCTGCTCGGGGGTCTTGATCTGGATTCCCGCCCGCCTCCCCAGCCGCCGCATTCCGGCCGCCCTCAGCGTACGAACGGGCGGAGCGCGGCCAGCGCCCGGCTGGTGATTTCTTCGACCGGGCCGGTCGCGTCGATGCCGATCAGGATGTTCTCATCGGCGTAGAACGCGATGAGCGGGGAGGTCTGCTCGGCGTAGACCTCGAGCCGGTGCCTGATGGTCTGCTCGGAGTCGTCGTCCCGCTGGAAGAGCTCGCCACCGCAGTCGTCGCAGATGAGGTTGCGGGCCGGGGGGTCGTACAGGACGTGCCAGACCCGCTCGCAGCGGCGGCAGGTCCGGCGCCCGGACAGCCGCCGCACCACCTCGTCCTCGTCCACCACCAGCTCGAGCACCACGCTCAGCCTGGCGTCCCACTCCGAGAGCATCTTCTTCAGCGTCTCGGCCTGCGGCACGTTCCGGGGGAACCCGTCGAGCAGGAACCCCTCCTGCGCGTCGTCCTCGGTCAGCCGGTCCCGGACCATGGCCACGGTAACCTCGTCGGGAACCAGGTCGCCGCGTTCCATGTACTCCCGGGCCTTGCGGCCCAGTTCGGTGTGGTTCGTCACGTTGTAGCGGAAGATGTCACCTGTCGAGATCCTCGGGATCGCCAGGTGCGAGGAGATGAACTGGGCCTGTGTCCCCTTGCCCGCACCGGGGGGCCCGACGAGGACGATACGCACTATCGCAAGAAACCCTCATAGTTGCGTTGCTGCAACTGGCTCTCGATCTGTTTCACGGTGTCGAGTCCCACGCCGACCATGATCAGCAGGCTGACCCCGCTGAACGGGAACTGCTGGCCGACCCCGATGGCGGTGAGCGCGACCAGCGGGAACAGCGCGATCAGGCCCAGGTACGTCGAGCCGGGTGCGGTGAGCCTGCTGAGCACGTAGCTGAGGTACTCGGCGGTCGGTCGCCCCGGCCGGATGCCGGGGATGAACCCGCCGTACTTCTTCATGTTGTCGGCCACCTCGGTGGGGTTGAAGGTGATCGACACGTAGAAGTACGTGAACCCGACGATCAGCACGAAGAACGCGAGCATGTAGACGCCGGCCGTCTGCAGGCTGCTCGTGCCGCCCAGCGCGAGGTAGCGGTCCACCCAGGACACCCAGCCCTGCGGGTGCGTCTGGTTGCCGAACAGCTGCGCGCCGAGCGTCGGGATGTACAGCAGCGACGAGGCGAAGATGACCGGGATCACCCCGGCCTGGTTGACCTTCATCGGAATGTAGGTCGAGGTGCCGCCGTACATCCGCCGGCCGACCATCCGCTTGGCGTACTGGACCGGGATGCGGCGCTGGGCCTGTTCCATGAACACGATGAAGGCCACGATGGCGATCACCACCAGGATGGCCACGCCGGCGTAGAAGGCCGACTTGTCACGGTAGATGGCCAGGATCTCGCCGGGGATGACGGAGATCACCGTGGTGAAGATCAGCACCGACATGCCGTTCCCGACGCCGCGGTCGGTGATCAGCTCGCCCATCCACATGATGACCGTGGTGCCGGCCACCATGCAGATCACCATGGTGGCGATGTTGAACACCCCGCTGTTCGGGATCAGCGGGTTGTTGCCCGCCGTGCCGCAGCCGTTGAACAGCGTGCCGGACCGGGCCAGCTCGATGTAGCCGGTGGACTGCAGGACCGCCAGGCCCACGGTGAGGTACCGGGTGTACTGGGTGATCTTCGCCTGGCCGGCCTGGCCTTCCTGCTTCAGCGTCTCCAGCCGCGGGATCACGACCGTCAGCAGCTGCAGGATGATGCTGGCGGTGATGTACGGCATGATGCCGAGGGCGAACACCGACAGGTGCAGCAGCGCCTGGCCGCTGAGCAGGTTGACGATGCCGAGCACGCCGGCCGTAGGGCTGCCGGGAGTCGTCGCGAGGTTGGAGCAGTAGGCGACGTTCTTCTCGTCGATGCCGGGCGTGGGCAGCGAGGCCCCGAACCGGAACAACGCGATAAGGCCCAGCGTGACCAGCATCTTCTTGCGAAGGTCCGGCGTCTGGAACGCCCGCACGAAGGCCGTCAGCATGCGCAGTCCTCGGTTCGGTTGATCGGGCAGTCCACGTATCTTACCCGGCACGCCATCTTTTTGCTCCCGCTCGCTCGCTGCGACACCGCTTGGCTCGTCGGGTCAGGAGAGCTGGGTGACGGTCCCGCCGGCGCGCTCGATCTTGGCGGCGGCAGCGGCCGAGAACGCGTGCGCGGTCACCCGCAGCGCGACCGAGAGCTCGCCGTTGCCCAGCACCTTGATCAGCTCACCGTGACGCGCCGCGCCCCTGGCGACCAGGCTCTCCGGGGTCACGTCGCCGCCCTCTGGGTACAGCTCGGCCAGCCGGCCGGTGTTCACCACCTGGTAGGTGGTGCGGAAGCCGGCGTTCGAGAAGCCCTTCAGCTTGGGCACCCGCCGGTGCAGCGGCATCTGGCCGCCCTCGAAGCGCGCGGGGACCTGGCTGCGGGCCTTGGTGCCCTTGGTGCCGCGGCCCGCGGTCTTCCCCTTGGACGCCTCGCCGCGGCCGACCCTCGTCTTGGCCTTGTGCGCCCCAGGCGCCGGCCGCAGGTGATGCAGCTTGAGCCCGCGCCCGGACGCCGTCTGCTCGGCCGTGTTCATCTCCGGGTTCATCTCCGGCATTTAGTCCACTTCCTCTACCGTCACCAGGTGGCGCACGGTCTTGATCATGCCGCGGAACTCCGGGCGATCCGGCCTGACCACCACCTGGCCGATCCGCCGCAGCCCGAGCGAACGCAGCGAATTCCGCTGCGCGCTGGTCCCGCCGATCTTCGACTTGATCTGGGTCACCTTCAGCTGTGCCATCTCCGTGCCCTTCCCGTCAGGACCCGGCCGCGGCGGCGCGCGCCCGCAGCATGGCCGCCGGCGCCACGTCCTCGATCGGCAGGCCGCGCTTGGCGGCGATCTCCTCGGGCCGGTTCAGGCTCTTCAGCGCCGCCACCGTCGCGTGCACGACGTTGATCGGGTTCGAGGAGCCCAGCGAGCGGGACAGCACGTCGCTGATCCCGGCGCACTCGAGCACGGCCCGGACCGGGCCGCCGGCGATGACGCCGGTACCGGGGCTGGCCGGCTTCAGCAGCACCACCCCCGCCGCATCCTCGCCCTGGACCGTGTGCGGGATCGTGCTGGCGATCCGCGGCACCCGGAAGAAGTGCTTCTTCGCCTCTTCGACACCCTTGGCGATGGCGGCCGGGACCTCCTTGGCCTTGCCGTACCCGACGCCGACCATCCCGTTGCCGTCGCCCACCACGACCAGCGCGGTGAAGCTGAAGCGCCGGCCGCCCTTGACCACCTTGGCCACGCGGTTGATGGTCACCACGTGCTCAAGGTAGGCAGCCTGCTTTTCGGCCGCGCTGCCGCGCCGGTCCTCACGGCGCTCGCGCCGCTCGCCGCCGCCACCGCGCCGCGGTGCTCCTGGCATTAGCCCTTCCTCATCTCTGTCTTGCCGTGCTCGTTCACAGTTGCAGGCCGCCTTCCCGGGCGCCGTCCGCGAGGGCCGCGACGCGGCCGTGGTAGCGGTAGCCGCCGCGGTCGAACACCACGGCCGCGATGCCGGCCTGCGCCGCGCGCTGCGCGAGCAGTTCGCCGACCTTGCGCGCCTTGGCCGTCTTGTCGCCCTCGGCGGTCCGGATCGCCGGGTCCAGGGTGGACGCGGCGGCCAGCGTGCGGCCCGCGCTGTCGTCCACGATCTGCGCGAACATGTGCCGGGCGGACCGGTTGACCACCAGCCGCGGCCTGCTCGCGCTGCCGGTGACCTTCTTGCGTACCCGCAGGTGACGCCGCACCCGGCTGGCCGCGGCCCGATGGGTGTGCGACCCTATCCGCCCGGTGACGCGTGCGTGCGACCTGGTCTTGGTGCCAGCCATGATTACTTCCCAGCCTTCCCGACCTTGCGGCGGACCTGCTCACCCTGGTACCGCACGCCCTTGCCCTTGTACGGGTCCGGCTTGCGGAGCTTGCGGATTTGCGCGGCTATCTCGCCCACCTGCTGCTTATCGATGCCCTCCACGACGAACCGGGTGGGCGCCTCGACCCGGAAGGTGATGCCCTCCGGCGGGACGATGGTCACGGGGTGGCTGAACCCGAGCGAGAACTCCAGGTCGCTTCCCCTGGCCTGCACCCGGTAGCCGACGCCGACGATCTCCAGCGTCTTGCGGTAGCCGTCGGTGACGCCGGTGACCATGTTCGCGATCAGCGTGCGGGACAGGCCGTGCAGCGCGCGCACCGAGCCCTCGTCGTTGGGCCTGGTCACCCTGATCACCCCGTCCTCGCGGACGACGTCGATGGGGTCGGCGACGGTGTGCTTCAGCGTCCCCTTCGGCCCCTGCACGGTGACGTCGCGCCCGTCGATGGTGACCTGTACCCCGCTGGGGATGGTCACGGGGAGCCGCCCGATCCTTGACATTGCAGCTCCTCCCTTACCAGACGTAGGCGAGGACTTCCCCGCCCACGCCGCGCTTCTTGGCCTGCTTGTCGGTCAGCAGCCCACCGGAGGTGGAGATGATCGCCACGCCGAGGCCGCCGAGCACCCGGGGCAGGCCGTCCTTCTTCGCGTAGACCCGAAGGCCCGGCTTGGACACCCGCTTGATGCCGGCGATGGAGCGCTCCCGCGCGTTGCCGAACTTGAGCGTGATCACCAGGTTCCTGCCCACCTCGGCGTCTTCGACGCGCCAGGCGGCGATGTAGCCCTCCTGCTGGAGGATCTCCGCGATGTGGGACTTGATCTTGGAGTACGGCATGCCCACCGTGTCGTGGTACGCCGAGTTCGCGTTGCGCAGACGCGTCAGCATGTCTGCGATCGGGTCGGTCATCGTCATGGCCAACAGGCCTTCCTCACCGTGGTTTCCCGCATCGGGACCTGCGGTGTGCTCGTCTCGTGCTCTATTTATCTCGAAGGTTCGCGCTATTCGGTACTTCGCTCCGACCGTTCGCACAGGCCAAAGGCCCATGCTCGCCAATCGGTATGAATAACGCTCACCTGTTACCAGCTGGACTTGGTGATGCCGGGCAGCTCGCCGCGGTGCGCCATGGTCCGGAAGCAGATCCGGCACAGGCTGAACCTGCGGTAGACGGCCCGCGGCCGCCCGCAGCGCGTGCACCGCGTGTACCCGCGGACCTGGAACTTCGGCGTCCGCTTCTGCTTGACGACCAGCGCCTTCTTTGCCACTTGTCACCCCTCCCTGAAGGGGAAGCCGAGCCGCCGCAGCAGCGAGCGGCCCTCGGCGTCGTTGGTTGCGGTGGTCACGACGGTGATATCCATCCCGCGCTGCCTGTCCACCTTGTCCGGATCGATCTCGTGGAACATGACCTGCTCGGTCAGCCCGAATGTGTAGTTTCCGTGCCCGTCGAACTGCCGGTCGGACAGGCCGCGGAAGTCGCGGATCCGGGGCAGTGCGATGGTCAGCAGGCGGTCCAAGAACTCCCACATGCGGTCCCCGCGCAGCGTGACGTGCGCGCCGATGGGCATGCCCTCGCGCAGCTTGAACTGGGCGACGGACCTCTTCGCCCGGGCCACGGCCGGCTTCTGCCCGGTAATGGTGGACAGGTCGCGGACCGCGCCCTCGATGAGCTTGGCGTCCCTGGCCGCCTCTCCCACGCCCATGTTCACCACGATCTTGGTCAGCCCGGGGATCTGCATCACGTTGGGGTAGCCGAACTCCTGCTTGAGCGCGGGTGCGGTCTCGGCCCGGTAACGCTCCTTGAGCCGCGGCACGGCCGGAGCCTCGGTCGCCATCAGATGTCCTTCCCGCTCGGCCTGGCGACGCGGATCTTCCTGCCGTCCTCGTCGAACCGGTAGCCGACCCGGGCCGCCTGCTTGCTGTCCGGATCCGCCAGCTGGACGTTGCTCACGTCGATCAGCGCTTCCTCGTGCGTGATGCCGCCTTCCTTGGCCCCGCGCTGGCCCTGGTAGGTGACCTTCTTGTTCTTCTTGACCATGTTCACGCCCTGGACGAGGACCTTGCCCTTGTCCGGATAGGCCGCGATCACCAGGCCGGTACGGCCCTTGTCGCGGCCCGCGACCACGATCACGTGATCGTTCTTCTTGATTTTCATCACAGCACCTCCGGCGCCAGCGAGATGATCCGCATGAACCGCTTCTCGCGCAGTTCACGGCCGACCGGCCCGAAGATGCGGGTCCCGCGCGGGTCGCCGCCGTCCCGGATCAGCACCGCGGCGTTCTCGTCGAACCGGATATAGGAGCCGTCGCCGCGGCGGCGCTCCTTGCGCGTGCGCACGACGACCGCCTTGACGACATCGCCCTTCTTCACGCCGGCGCCGGGAAGGGCATCCTTCACGGTCGCCACGATGACGTCACCGATGCCCGCGTATCGTCGGCCGCTGCCGCCGAGCACACGGATGCACAAGATCTCCTTCGCACCCGTGTTGTCGGCGACCTTGAGCCGCGACTCCTGCTGGATCACGTCAACTCCTGCTATCTTTCGCCGGGCATCGGAGCCAGGCGGTCTGCTATTACTGTGCTTCCTTCTAAAGTTCGCGAGACCGCGATTGCGTCTCGCTCACTTGGCCTTCTCGAGGATCTCGGCTACCCGCCAGCGCTTGGTCGCGGACAGCGGCCGGGTCTCCATCAGCAGCACACGGTCGCCCACGCCGCAGGCATTGTCGGCGTCGTGCGCCTGGTACTTCTTGGTACGGCGCAGAACCTTGCCGTACTTCGGGTGCTTGACGTGGTCCTCGACCTCGACAACGACGGTCTTGTCCATCTTGTCGCTGACCACGTAGCCTTCCCGGCCCTTGCGGTAGCCACGCGTCGGCGCGGCCCCCGTGGCGTTCTCGCTCACTGGCTCGTCTCCTCGGCTTCGGTGCCCTCGGCGGCGTCATCGGTGGCCGCGGTGGCCGCCGGCGCTGCTCCGGTTCGAGATCCTCCGGTTCGCCGGACTCCTCGACCAGGGTGATGATCCCGAGCTCGCGCTCGCGCATCACCGTGTAGATCCGGGCGATTTCCTTGCGGACCGCACGCAGCCTGCCGTGGCTCTCCAGCTGGCCGGTGGCGCCCTGGAAGCGCAGGTTGAACAGCTCTTCCTTGGCCTCGGCCAGCTTGGCGTGCAGTTCCTCCTCGGTGGACACGCGCAGCTGCGCGGTCAGGCCGCTCGCCATCAGCCCTCACCCAACTCTCGCTTGACCACCCGGCACTTCATGGGGAGCTTGTGGATCGCGCGGCGCAGCGCTTCCTTCGCTACCGGCTCCGCGACCCCGGACAGCTCGAACATGACCCGGCCCGGCTTCACGTTGGCGATCCACCATTCCGGCGATCCCTTGCCCGAGCCCATCCGGGTCTCGGCCGGCTTCTTGGTCAGCGGCCGGTCCGGGTAGATGTTGATCCAGACCTTCCCGCCACGGCGGATGTGCCGGGTCATGGCGATACGGGCCGCCTCGATCTGCCGGTTGGTCACGTAGGCGTGCTCGAGGGCCTGGATCCCGTACTCACCGAACGACACGTGGGTCCCGCCGGTCGCGTTGCCCGTCCGGTGCGGCCGGTGCTGCTTGCGGTGCTTAACCCTGCGCGGAATGAGCATGGCTCAGCCTTCCTCGCCGGCGGTCGCGCCCTCAGGGGCCCGGCGACGCCGCTGCGGCTCACGGGAAGGGCGCTGCGGTCGCTGCTGGGCCGCGGCCCGCAGCGCGGCGGCCTGCGCCTCGCGGCCGGCCCGGCTGGTCGGCGCCTCCCCCTTATAGATCCAGACCTTCACGCCGATCCGGCCGAAGGTGGTGCGGGCCTCGTAGAAGCCGTAGTCGATGTCCGCGCGCAGGGTGTGCAGCGGCACCCGGCCCTCGCGGTAGAACTCCGACCGCGACATCTCTGCGCCGCCCAGGCGGCCCGAGCACTGCACCCGGATCCCCTTGGCGCCGCCCTTCATGGCGCTCTGGATCGCCTTGCGCATGGCACGCCGGAACGAGACCCGGCTGGACAGCTGCTCGGCGACCCCCTGGGCGACCAGCTGGGCGTCGATCTCGGGGTTCTTCACCTCGAGGATGTTCAGCTGGATCTGCTTGGCGGTCAGCTTCTCCAGGTCCCCGCGGATACGGTCGGCCTCCGCGCCGCGGCGGCCGATGACGATCCCCGGCCGGGCGGTGTGGATGTCCACCCGCACCCGGTCCCTGGTCCGCTCGATCTCGACCTTGGAGATGCCGGCCCGCTCCATGCCGCGCTGCAGCATGCGCCGGATCGCCACGTCCTCGGCCACGTATTCCTTGTACAGCTTGTCGGCGTACCAGCGGCTCTTGAAGTCCGTGGTGATGCCGAGCCGGAACCCGTGCGGGTTCACTTTCTGCCCCACTAGCGGGTCCCTCCCTCGGTGTCGTCGGAGACGATGACCGTGATGTGGCTGGTGCGTTTGAGGATCCGGTAGCCGCGGCCCTGGGCGCGCGGGCGGAAGCGCTTGAGCGTCGGGCCCTCGTCGACCCAGGCGCGACGCACCCACAGCATGCCCCGGTCCCCGCGCCCGCCCATGGCGTCCGCGTTGGCGATCGCGCTGGCGAGCACCTTGCCGACCGGCTCGCTGGCCGACTGCGGCGCGAAGTCCAGCACGGCCTGCGCCTGGTCGGCGGGCAGCCCGCGGATCAGGTCCACCACCCGGCGGGCCTTCCGCGGCGTGACGCGGACATACCGCGCCTTCGCCCTCGCTTCCATCAATCCTCCTGTATGTATGACGACACAATGGCCTCCGCGGGGCGAAGCCCCGCCAAGGGGGGTCCGGGGGGATGGGTCCCTCCGGACGGGGGGGTCTGGGGGGGGCGTCCCCCGGGGTTAGCACCGCCATGTGTCGTCGTTCTCCTATCGGCGGCTGCGCCGGTCGTCCTTGACGTGACTGCGGAAAGTCCGCGTGGGAGCGAACTCGCCAAGCTTGTGGCCCACCATCGACTCGGTGATGAACACCGGGATGTGCTTCCTGCCGTCATGAACGGCGATCGTGTGGCCGAGCATGGCCGGCACGATCATGGAACGCCTGGACCACGTCCTGATGACGGTCTTCGTCCCCTTGTCGTTCTGCACGTCCACCTTCTTCATCAGGTGGTCGTCCACGAAGGGGCCCTTCTTGAGACTACGAGGCATCGCGTGCTGCTCCTACCGCTTGTTCCTGCCGCGGCGACGGCTGATCAGCCGGTCACTCGGCTTGTGCGCCCGCCGGGTCCGGCCCTCCGGCTGGCCCCACGGGCTGACCGGATGGCGTCCGCCGGAGCTCTTGCCCTCGCCGCCGCCCAGCGGATGGTCAACCGGGTTCATGGCCACGCCGCGCACCGACGGCCGACGGCCCTTCCACCGGCTGCGGCCGGCCTTGCCGAGCTTGACGTTGCCCTGCTCGGCATTGCCCACCTCACCGACCGTGGCCCGGCAGGTCGCGTCCACCCGCCGGATCTCGCCGGACGGCATCCGCAGCTGGGCGTAGCCGCCCTCCTTGGCCAGCAGCTGCACGCCGGCGCCCGCCGAGCGCGCGATCTTCGCGCCGCCGCCGGGCCGCAGCTCGATGGCGTGCACCACGGTGCCGGTCGGGATGCTGCGCAGCGGCAGCGAGTTGCCCGGCTTGATGTCCGCGCCGGTGCCGCTCTCCACGGTGTCCCCGGCGGACAGGCCCTGCGGGCAGATGATGTAGCGCTTCTCGCCGTCCGCGTAGTGGAGCAGCGCGATCCTCGCCGTGCGGTTCGGGTCGTACTCGATGTGCGCGACCTTGGCCGGCACGCCGTCCTTGTCCGCCCGCCGGAAGTCGATCAGCCGGTAGGACCGCTTGTGGCCGCCGCCCTGGTGCCGGGCGGTGACGCGGCCGTGCACGTTCCGGCCGCCGCGCGAGAGCAGCGGGCGCACCAGCGACTTCTCCGGCTCACTCCTGGTGACCTCGGAGAAGTCCGAGCCGCTCGCGCCGCGCCGCCCCGGGGTGGTCGGCTTGTACTTACGGATAGCCATGTCTGGTCGCGTCTCCCTTAGGCGCCGAAGATGTCGATCCGGTCCCCCGCGGCGAGGGTCACGATCGCTCGCTTGGTGTCCGGCCGCTTGCCCCAGCCGTACCGGGTGCGCCGCCGCTTGCCCTGCCGGTTCACGGTGTTGACCCCGGTCACCTTGACCCCGAACACGGCCTCGACGGCCAGCCTGATCTGGGTCTTGTTGGCGTCAGGAGCCACGACGAAGGTGTACTTGCCCTCGTCGAGCAGCCCGTAGCTCTTCTCCGAGACCACCGGCCGCAGCAGGATGTCCCTCGGGTTGTTGTCCCGGCTCACTGGTCCGCTCCCTTCGTTACCCTGGAGACGAACGCCGTCAGGGCCTGCTCGGTGAAGACCACGTGATCGCTGGCCAGCACGTCGTAGGTGTTGAGCTGGTCCTCGGCCAGGACGTGCACGCGCGGCACGTTCCGCAGCGACTTCCAGGTCAGCTCGTCGTCGCGGTGCACGACGACCAGGACCGGACGGCCGAGCGACCCGCCGGAAGGAAACCGCCCCGGTCAGCACGGCCACGGCGTCCTTGGTCTTCGGCGCGTCGCCGTCGACGAAGCCGCTGACCACCAGGACCCGGCCGTGGCTGAGCCGGTCGGACAGCGCGCCGCGCAGCGCCGCGGCCTTCATCTTCTTCGGCGTCCGCTGCACGTAGGAGCGCGGCACCGGGCCGTGGACCGTGCCGCCGCCGGCGTACTGGGGCGCGCGGAGCGAGCCCTGGCGGGCCCGGCCGGTGCCCTTCTGCCGGTACGGCTTCTTGCCGCCGCCGCGGACCTGGCCGCGGGTCTTGGCGGCGTGCGTGCCCTGCCGGGCCGCCGCCTGCTGGGCCACCACGACCTGGTGGATCAGCGGCACGTTCACCTTGGCGGCGAAGATCTCCTCCGGCAGGTCGACCGTCTTGCCCTGCGCGCCAATGACGCTGACTGCGGTCATCAGGCTTCACTCCCACGCTCGGCTAGGTTCCTGACCGCGCTGCGGACCAGGACGACCCGGCCGCTCGGGCCGGGCACCGCGCCCTTGATCAGCAGCAGCCCGCGCTCGGCGTCGACGGCATGCACGGTCAGCGACTGCACGGTGGTGCGCACGCCGCCCATCCGGCCCGCCATCCGCACGCCCTTGAACACCCGGCCCGGGGTGGCGCAGGCGCCGATGGAGCCGGGCGAGCGGTGCTTGCGCTGGGTGCCGTGCGCGGCGCCGAGGCCCTTGAAGCCGTGCCGCTTCATGACGCCCGCGGTGCCCTTGCCCTTGCTCCGGCCGGTCACGTCCACGTGCTGGCCGCTGGCGAACACCTCGGCGGTGACCTCCTGCCCGAGCGTGTACTCCGACGCGTCGTCGGTGCGCAGCTCGGCCAGGTACCGGCGCGGGGTCACGCCTGCCTTCTCGAACACCCCGCTGACCGGCTTGGTCACCTTGCGCGGGTCGATCTCGCCGAAGCCGAGTTGCACGGCCGAGTATCCGTCGCTGTCCGGGGTGCGCACGGCGGTCACCACGCACGGCCCGGCCTGCACGACCGTGACCGGCACGATCTGCCCGGCCTCGTTGAAGACCTGGGTCATGCCAAGCTTGGTGCCCAGGATCCCTTTGATCTGCTTGCCCATGTCGGTGCGTTCCTCAGAGCTTGATCTCGATGTCGACGCCGGCCGGGAGGTCGAGGCGCATCAGCGAGTCCACCGTCTTCGGCGTGGGGTCGATGATGTCGATCAGCCGCTTGTGCGTCCGCATCTCGAAGTGCTCGCGCGAGTCCTTGTACTTGTGCGGAGAGCGGATGACGCAGTACACGTTCTTCTCGGTAGGCAGCGGCACCGGGCCAGCCACCCGCGCGCCGGTACGCGTCACGGTGTCGACGATCTTCCGCGCCGACCTGTCGATGACCTCGTGGTCATATGCCTTGAGCCGGATGCGGATCTTCTGTCCCGCCATGTTGGCCTCGGTGTCCTTCGCTTTTAGTCAGCCGCTGTACGTTCGTGCTGTGACGTGATCCGGCGGCCGGGCCCGGTCACCGGTCCCGGCCGCCGGATACGACCGTTACTTGATGATCTTCGTGACCCGGCCGGCGCCGACGGTGCGGCCGCCCTCCCGGATCGCGAACCGCAGGCCTTCCTCCATGGCGATCGGCTGGATCAGGTCGACGCGCATGTCGGTCCGGTCGCCCGGCATGACCATCTCGGTGCCCTCGGGGAGGTTCACCACGCCGGTCACGTCGGTGGTCCGGAAGTAGAACTGCGGACGGTAGTTGTTGAAGAACGGCGTGTGCCGACCGCCCTCGTCCTTGGACAGGATGTAGACCTGGCCCTCGAACTCGGTGTGCGGGGTGTTGGTGCCCGGCTTGATCACGACCTGGCCGCGCTCCACCTCCTCGCGCTTGATGCCGCGCAGCAGCAGGCCCACGTTGTCGCCGGCCTGGCCGTCGTCCAGGATCTTGCGGAACATCTCCACACCGGTGACGACGGTGGACTGCGCCTTCTCCTTGATGCCGATGATCTCGACGGTCTCGCCGGTGTGGATGGTGCCGCGCTCGATCCGGCCGGTCACCACGGTGCCGCGGCCGGTGATCGAGAACACGTCCTCGACCGGCATCAGGAACGGCTTGTCGACCTCGCGCACCGGCTCGGGGATCGAGTCGTCGCACGCGGTCAGGAGCTCGAGGACCTTCTCGCCCCACTCGGCGTCGCCCTCGAGCGCCTTCAGCGCCGACACCCGGATGACCGGCACGTCGTCACCGGGGAACTCGTACTCGGTGAGCAGCTCGCGGACCTCGAGCTCGACGAGCTCGAGGATCTCCTCGTCGTCCACCATGTCCGCCTTGTTCAGCGCCACCACGATGTAGGGCACGCCGACCTGGCGGGCGAGCAGCACGTGCTCGCGGGTCTGCGGCATCGGGCCGTCGGTCGCGGCGACCACGAGGATGGCACCGTCCATCTGCGCCGCGCCCGTGATCATGTTCTTGATGTAGTCCGCGTGACCCGGGCAGTCCACGTGCGCGTAGTGCCGCTTCTCGGTCTGGTACTCGACGTGCGAGATCGAGATCGTGATACCGCGCTCCTTCTCCTCCTTCGCGTTGTCGATCTGGTCGAAGGGGGTGAAGGGGTTGACGTCCGGCATCTTGTCGTGCAGCACCTTGGTGATCGCCGCGGTCAGCGTGGTCTTGCCGTGGTCGATGTGCCCGATGGTGCCGATGTTGACGTGCGGCTTAGTCCGCTGGAACTTGGCCTTCGCCACTGGTTTCTCCTCGTTGGTTACTGTTCCGGCCACCAGCCGGGCTGGGCCGGGGTGGAACGGGTTGGGGCCGAACTGACTACTCGCCTCGCGCCTTGGCGATGATCTCCTTGGCGATGCTCGGCGGGACCTCGGCATACGAGTCGAACTGCATGCTGTAGTCCGCCCTGCCCTGCGTCCGGCTGCGCAGGTCCCCCACGTAGCCGAACATCTCCGACAGCGGGACAAGCGCCTTGACTGCCCTGGCCCCGGATCGTTCCTCCATGGCCTGGATCTGGCCACGGCGGCTGTTCAGGTCGCCGATGACGTCGCCCATGTACTCCTCCGGCGTCCTGACCTCGACGGCCATGACCGGCTCGAGCAGCACGGGGTTCGCCTGGGCGGCCGCCTTCTTGAACGCCATCGAACCCGCGATCTTGAAGGCGAGCTCGGACGAGTCGACCTCGTGGTAGGCGCCGTCGGTCAGCGTCACCTTGACGTCGACCATCGGGTAGCCGGCCAGGACGCCGAACTCGGCGGCCTCCTGGCAGCCCGCGTCCACCGAGGGGATGTACTCCCTGGGGATCCGGCCTCCGGTCACCTTGTTCTCGAACTCGTACCCGCCGCCGTCGCCGCCGGTGGGCTCGAGGTTGATGAGCACCCGGCCGTACTGGCCGGAGCCACCGGTCTGCTTCTTGTGCGTGTACTCGACCTTCTCCACCTTGCGGGTGACGGTCTCCCGGTAGGCGACCTGCGGGCGGCCGATGTTCGCCTCGACCTTGAACTCCCGGCGCATGCGGTCGACCAGCACCTCCAGGTGCAGCTCGCCCATGCCGGAGATGATCGTCTGGCCGGTCTCCTCGTCGGTCCTGACCTGGAAGGTCGGGTCCTCCTCGGCGAGCCGCCGGATGGCGGTGCCCAGCTTCTCCTGGTCGCTCTTGGTCCTCGGCTCGATGGCCACGTTGATCACCGGCGCCGGGAACGTCATCGACTCCAGGATGACCGGCTTGTCCTGCGCGCTCAGCGTGTCGCCCGTGGTGGTGTCCTTCAGGCCCATCACCGCGACGATCTGCCCGGCCACCGCGAACGGGCGCTCCTCGCGCTTGTTCGCGTGCATCTGGTAGATCTTGCCGATCCGCTCCTTGCGGCCCTTGATCGAGTTCAGCACGTTGCTGCCCGACTCCACGGTGCCGGAGTAGACGCGGATGTAGGTGAGCTTGCCGAGGTGCTGGTCCGACATGATCTTGAACGCGAGCGCCGCGAACGGCGCCTCCGGGTCGGGCTGCCGCTCCATGACCGTGTCCTCGTCGCCCACCGCGTGGCCCTTGACCGACGGGATGTCGACCGGGCTCGGCAGGTAGTCCACGATCGCGTCGAGCATGGGCTGGACGCCCTTGTTCTTGAACGCGGTCCCGCACAGCACGGGGGTCACCGCGCCGGCGACGGTCGCCCGGCGGATGGCCGCGATGAGCTGCTCCTCGGTGGGCTCGGTGCCCTCCAGGTACAGCTCCATCATCTCGTCGTCGTTCTCGGCGATCGTCTCGAGCAGCCGGTCACGGTATTCGCGCGCGGCCTCGGCGTGGTCGTCGGGGATCCCGACGACGTTGTACTTGTCGCCCTTGCCCTCGGTCTGCCACAGCAGCGCGCGCATCCGCACCAGGTCGATGACGCCGCGGAAGTCGGACTCCACGCCCCAGGGCAGCTGGACGACCAGCGGCGTCGCGCCGAGCCGGTCGGTGATCATCTCCACGCAGCGGTGGAACTCGGCGCCGACCCGGTCCATCTTGTTGACGAAGCAGATCCGCGGTACGCCGTACCGGTCGGCCTGCCGCCAGACGGTCTCGGACTGCGGCTCCACGCCGGCCACGGCGTCGAAGACCGCGACCGCGCCGTCGAGGACGCGCAGCGAGCGCTCGACCTCGACGGTGAAGTCCACGTGACCCGGCGTGTCGATGATGTTGATGGTGTGGCCGAGCCAGTGCGTGGTGGTCGCGGCAGACGTGATCGTGATGCCGCGCTCCTGCTCCTGCTCCATCCAGTCCATGGTGGCCGCGCCCTCATGGACCTCACCGAGCTTGTAGTTGATGCCGGTGTAGAACAGGATCCGCTCGGTTGTCGTCGTTTTGCCCGCGTCGATATGCGCCATGATCCCGATGTTGCGGACCTTGGCGAGGTCTACTGCGGTCTGGGTGGCCACGATTCCTCGTTCTCGTAAGTCTTGGTTCTGGTTAGCCTTGCGGTTCACCAGCGGTAGTGGGCGAACGCCTTGTTGGACTCCGCCATCTTGTGGGTGTCCTCGCGCCGCTTCACGCTGGCGCCGAGGCCGTTGCTCGCGTCGAGCAGCTCGTTCATGAGCCGCTCGGTCATGGTCTTCTCCCGGCGGTTCCTGGCGTAGGCCACGATCCAGCGCAGCGCCAGCGTGGTGCTGCGGGACGCGCGGACCTCGACCGGGACCTGGTAGGTGGCGCCGCCCACTCGGCGGCTCTTGACCTCCAGGGTCGGCTTGACGTTGTCCAGGGCGCGCTTGAGGGTGATCACCGGGTCGTTGCCGGTCTTATCCCGGCACCCCTCGAGCGCTCCGTACACGATGTGCTCGGCCACCGACCGCTTGCCGTCCTTGAGGACCTTGTTAGCGAGCGCGGTGACAAGCGGCGAGCCGTAGACCGGATCGGTGACAAGCTGCCGCTTCGTCGCGGGACCCTTGCGAGGCATCTCAGCTCTTCTCCTTCTTCGCTCCGTACCGGCTGCGAGCCTGCTTGCGGTTGCGGACACCCTGGGTGTCCAGGGAGCCGCGGATGATCTTGTAACGGACACCGGGCAGGTCGCGCACGCGGCCGCCGCGCACCAGCACGATCGAGTGCTCCTGCAGGTTGTGCCCGACGCCCGGGATGTACGCGGTGACCTCGATCTGGCTGGTCAGCCGGACCCGGGCGACCTTGCGCAGAGCCGAGTTCGGCTTCTTCGGCGTCGTCGTATAGACGCGCGTGCACACGCCGCGGCGCTGCGGGCTCTCCTTGAGCGCCGGCGTCTTGTTCTTCGCTACCTTGTCCTGGCGGCCCTTGCGGACCAGCTGCTGGATCGTGGGCAACCGCGTCTCCGTCTTTCCGTCGTTTTCGCTTCCGAGGTCCCTGAACGGGCGAGGATCCCGATCATCCCA
This sequence comes from uncultured Actinomycetes bacterium, assembly GCA_963801155.1. Classification (GTDB taxonomy): domain Bacteria; phylum Actinomycetota; class Actinomycetes; order Streptosporangiales; family Streptosporangiaceae; genus Palsa-504. The sequence continues at coordinate 3,986 of CAWDEB010000025.1, read as the reverse complement.
AAATCGAGACCCCGTAACCCGTCTAGCCTGGGCTTTCTTGTCCTCCGCCGACCCCCGAGGTCGGGCGTGTCGCCGTGACCGGGAGTCAACGGCTCGTGGTGAGCCGACTACTGGGAGGAAGAAAGCCCATGCTGCCAGCCGGTCGGCCACCCGGAACCGTCAGCCCCTGGCCTGGCCATCAACTGGCATGCGTACGCGCCCATGCGAACACGGACACGGATGAAGAACTTACCATGACACAACTCTCAAGCAAAATCGAGCCTCCACCCGGCCCGGTCCCCCGGGAGCGTGGATGCCCGTCCAGCATTGCTCGCAGTATCACCAACACGGAACCTGCGCCGTTTAATCCCGCCCGGGCCCGCCGCGCTGGGGCGCCCCGGCGCGGGTCTGGGGAGGAGCCGCTTCCGGACAGCCCGCCAGGTCCAGCCCGCTCCTCGGGGGGGCGAACGGGCCGACGGGGAGCGGATACCACGGCCCGTTCCGTGTAAATAAGGAAACGGGCTGGCGGCGCGGCTCGGAGCCGAACCCCTGAAACCGCCAGCCCGTGACTGGCCTTATTACCTATTACCTGTTGTACGAGCCGAAGTCGTACTCCTCCAGCGGGACGGCCTCGCCTGGTCCCTGGCCGAAGGCGTAGGTCTCCGGCTCGGTGTAGGAACCCGGCGGGAAGGCCGACGACCGGGCGTCGTCGGTCGGCTCGACCCGGATGTTCCGGTACACCTGCATGCCAGTGCCGGCCGGGATGAGCTTGCCGATGATGACGTTCTCCTTCAGGCCCAGGAGCGAGTCCGACTTGGCGTGGATGGCCGCGTCGGTGAGCACCCGGGTGGTCTCCTGGAAGGAGGCCGCCGACAGCCAGGACTCGGTGGCCAGCGACGCCTTGGTGATGCCCATCAGCACGGCCCGGCCCGAAGCCGACGTGCCGCCCTCGTTCACCACCGCGCGGTTGACCTCCTCGAACCGGGGCCGCTCGACCAGCTCGCCGGGCAGCAGCTCGGTGTCGCCGGATTCGAGCACGTTCACCCGCTTCAGCATCTGCCGGATGATGATCTCGATGTGCTTGTCGTGGATCGAGACACCCTGCGACCGGTACACCTCCTGCACCTCATGCACGAGGTGCAGCTGCACCGCCCGCCCGCCGAGGATGCGCAGCACCTCGTGCGGGTTCACCGCGCCCGCGATGAGCTGCTGCCCCACGGTGACGTGCCCGCCGTCGGCGACCAGCAGCCGGGACCGCATCGGCACCTGGTACGCGACTTCCTCCGCGCCATCGTCGGGGACGACGATGATCTTCCTGGTCTTCTCGGTCTCCTCGATCTTGACCCGGCCCTCGTACTCACTGATGGGGGCCATGCCCTTGGGGATACGCGCCTCGAAGAGCTCCTGGATGCGCGGCAGGCCGTGGGTGATGTCCTGGCCCGCCACACCGCCGGTGTGGAAGGTCCGCATGGTCAGCTGGGTGCCGGGCTCGCCGATCGACTGGGCGGCGACGATGCCGACGGCCTCGCCGACGTCCACCCGCTTGCCGCTGGCCAGCGAGCGGCCGTAGCACTTGCCGCAGACGCCGATCTTGGCCTCGCAGACCAGCACGCTATGCGTGCGGATGGCCTCCACGCCCGCCTCGATCAGCCGGTCGAGCATCGACTCGGTCGTGTCGTCGCCGATCTTGGCCAGCACCACGCCGTCGACCTCGATGTCCTCGGCGACGGTCCGGCCGGTGCCGGTGTTCTCCAGGTTGGCCAGCTTGCGCAGGCGGCCTTCGGCGTCCTTCTCGGCGATCTTCATGCTGATCGCGCGGTCGGTGCCGCAGTCCTCCTCACGGACGATCACGTCCTGCGCCACGTCCACCAGGCGGCGGGTGAGGTACCCGGAGTCCGCCGTGCGGAGCGCGGTGTCGGCCAGGCCCTTGCGGGCCCCGTGGGTGGAGATGAAGTACTCCACCACCGTCAGCCCCTCGCGGAAGCTGGACGTGATCGGGCGCGGGATGGTCTCACCCTTGGGGTTGGAGACCAGGCCCCGCATGCCGGCGATCTGCCGCACCTGCATCGGGTTACCGCGGGCGCCGGAGTTGACCATCATCCAGACCGAGTTGGTCGCGGGGAAGGCCGCCTCCATGTCCTGGGCCACGTCGGCCGTGGCGTGCGTCCAGATCTCGATGAGCTCCTGACGGCGCTCGTCGTCGGTGATCAGGCCGCGGTCGTACTCGCGCTGCACCTTGTCGGCGCGGCGCTCGTAGTTCTCCAGGATCTGCGCCTTGTTCGGCGGCGCGATCACATCCTCGATGCCGATCGTCACGCCCGCCCGGGTGGCCCAGTGGAACCCCGCGTCCTTGAGGTTGTCCAGGGCCGCGGCCACCTCCACCTTCGGGTAGCTCTCCGCGAGCGAGTTCACGATCACGGTCAGCTGCTTCTTGCCCACTTCGTAGTTCACGAACGGGAAGTCGTCCGGCAGCGTCTCGTTGAAGATGCACCGGCCCAGCGTGGTGGTCAGGCGGACCGGTGCGCCGCCGGTCTCGTCCGCAGAACCCACAGACGCCTCGGTATCCGGCCGGACGATCCCGGGCAGCCGGATCTCGATCTTGGCCTGCAGGTCGAGCTCGCCCGCATCGTAGGCCATCAGCGCCTCGGCCAGGGACGAGAACGCCCGGCCCTCACCGATCGCGCCGTCGGCCTGCCGGGTCAGGCAGTACAGCCCGATGATCATGTCCTGGGTGGGCATGGTCACCGGCTTGCCGTCGGCGGGCTTGAGGATGTTGTTGGTGGACAGCATCAAGATCCGCGCCTCGGCCTGCGCCTCGGCGGACAGCGGCAGGTGCACCGCCATCTGGTCGCCGTCGAAGTCCGCGTTGAACGCGGTGCAGACCAGCGGGTGGATCTGGATGGCCTTGCCCTCGACCAGCTGCGGCTCGAAAGCCTGGATGCCGAGGCGGTGCAGGGTCGGCGCCCGGTTCAGCAGCACCGGGTGCTCGGTGATGACCTCCTCGAGCACGTCCCAGACGACCGGGCGGGCCCGCTCCACCATCCGCTTGGCCGACTTGATGTTCTGCGCGTGGTTGAGGTCAACCAGGCGCTTCATCACGAACGGCTTGAACAGCTCCAGGGCCATCTGCTTGGGCAGGCCGCACTGGTGCAGCTTGAGCTGCGGGCCGACCACGATGACGCTCCGGCCGGAGTAGTCCACCCGCTTGCCCAGCAGGTTCTGGCGGAACCGTCCCTGCTTGCCCTTGAGCATGTCGGACAGGGACTTCAGGGGCCGGTTGCCGGGACCGGTGACCGGGCGGCCGCGGCGGCCGTTGTCGAACAGGCTGTCCACGGCCTCCTGCAGCATGCGCTTCTCGTTGTTCACGATGATCTCGGGCGCGCCGAGGTCGAGCAGCCTCTTCAGCCGGTTGTTCCGGTTGATCACCCGGCGGTACAGGTCGTTGAGGTCGCTGGTCGCGAACCGGCCGCCGTCCAGCTGGACCATCGGCCGCAGGTCCGGCGGGATCACCGGGATGCAGTCGAGGACCATGCCCATGGGCGAGTTGCGCGTGTTGAGGAACGCGCTGACCACCTTGAGCCGCTTGAGCGCGCGGGCCTTCTTCTGGCCCTTGCCCGTCCTGATGGTGTCGCGCAGGTTCTGCGCCTCGGCCTCCAGGTCGAAGCTGGCCAGCCGGTCCTGGATGGCCTGGGCGCCCATGCCGCCGCGGAAGTACCGGCCGAACCGGTCCCGCATCTCGCGGTACAGCAGCTCGTCGCCCTCGAGGTCCTGGACCTTCAGGTTCTTGAACCTGCTCCAGACCTCCTCCAGGCGGTCGATCTCCTTGCCCGCGCGGTCCCTGATCTGCTTGCATTCGCGGTCGGCCGATTCGCGCAGCTTCCGCTTGGCGTCGCTCTTGGCGCCCTGCGCCTCCAGCTCGGCCAGGTCGGCCTCGAGCTTGGCCTGGCGCGCCTCGACGTCGGCGTCGCGGCGCTGCTCGAGCTGCTGCCGCTCGACCGAGATCCTGG
>CAWDEB010000024.1:0-12293 GCA_963801155.1 uncultured Actinomycetes bacterium | reverse complement strand
CGTGAGGCACCGCCGAACGGGCCGTGGTGGCACGCGCCCGCTCAGCCCAGGGCGCGGGGGTGGGAGGATGCGTAGACTTCGCGGAGCCGGTCCACGGTGATCAGGGTGTAGATCTGGGTGGTCGCCACCGACGCATGGCCCAGCAGTTCCTGGACGACCCGGATGTCCGCGCCGCCGTCCAGCATGTGGGTGGCGAACGAGTGCCGCAGCGTGTGAGGGGACACGTCGGTCAGGGCGGCCCGCCCGGCGGCGGCGTGCAGCACGCCCCAGGCGCCCTGCCGGGTCAACCGCCCGCCGCGAGCGTTCAGGAACACCGCCGGGCTCACGGAAACCCGCCGGGACGCGGCGGCCAGGGCGGGCCTGGCCCGCACCAGGTACGCCTCCAGGGCCCGCACCGCGTAGCTGCCGACCGGGACGACCCGCTGCTTGCCGCCCTTCCCGGCTAGCCGCACCACGGGGTCGGCGTCCAGGTGCAGCTCATCCACGTCGAGGCCGGTCGCTTCCGAGATTCTCGCCCCGGTTCCGTACAGGAACTCCAGCAGGGCCCGGTCCCGCAGCGACCGCGGATCGGCTGAGGAGCCAGGCCCGGACGCATCCAGGAGGCGTTCCACCTCGGCCAGGGTGATCGCCTTCGGCAGGCGCCGGGGTGGTGTAGGAGGCGGTACGTCACGCGCCGGGTCCGTCTCGGCCAGATGATGCGCGGCCGCGAACGCATGCAGGCCCCGGACCGCGATCACCGCCCGGGCCGCCGAACTGACCGCGAGCGCCCCGTGCTCGGCGTCCCCTTCTCGCAGCGAGGTCAGGAATTCGGCCACGTCGGACGGGGTAACGTCGGCGAGCCGGGCCTTGCCGCGCCCGGCGAGCGAAGACTCGTACCGGCGCAGGTCCCGGCGGTAGGAGTCGACCGTGTTCCGGGCCAGTCCCCGCTCCACCACGAGGTGCTGCAGATACCCGTGCACCGCCCCGCTCACCGTCTGGCCTGTCGTCATGACAATGATGTTCCCAGGAGACAGGAGTAAAGGAGGAACGGTCCATGGCCATGCTGACCGGCAGTTCGACTGCGGAGGTTGACGCCCCGCTCGAACAGGTGTGGGCGCTCGTCGAGAACGTGGAGCGGGCACCGCAGTGGCAGGGCGGGCTGAAGGCGATGCACGCCCTCGAGCGCGACGACGGAGGGCACGCGATCGTGTGCCAGACCGAATCCGACGCCAAGGTCCGGACGATCAAGTCCACCGTCCGCTTCACCTACGACGGCCCCACCACGCTCACCTGGCGGCAGGAGAAGGGCGAGCTGAAGTCGGTCGACGGGCGCTGGGAACTCGAGGACCTGGGCGAGAACCGGACGCGGGCGACCTACTCGCTCGAGGTTGACCTCGGCCGCATGCTCAGCCTGGTGATCCGCGGCCCGCTGGTGGACCTGGTACGGGGAATGCTCGTGAGCGCCCGGGCGGGCGAGCTCAAGCGGGCGGTCGAGACCGGCTCAAGGGACGGCCGTTAATTGAGGACCTCGGCGATCGGGCTGTAGACCAGGCCGTGGGCTTCGGCGACGGGTTCGCAGGTCACGGCGCCGCCGTAGGTGTTCAGGCCCAGGGCGAGGGCGGGGTCGGCGCGGAGGGCGTCGCGCCAGCCCCGGTTCGCGATCTCGACGGTGTAGGGCAGCGTGACGTTGGTCAGCGCGTAGGTGGACGTGTGCGGGACGGCGCCCGGCATGTTGGCCACGCAGTAGAACAGCGCGTCGTGCACCTTGTAGGTGGGATCGGCGTGCGTGGTGGGCCGGGAGCCCTCGAAGCAGCCGCCCTGGTCGATCGCTATGTCGACCAGCACCGCCCCGGGCTTCATCCGGGAGACGAGCTCGTCGCTGACCAGCTTGGGGGCCTTGGCGCCCGGTACGAGGACGGCGCCGATGACCAGGTTGGCGTCGATCACCGCGCGCTGGATCTCGTAGGCGTTGGACGCGACGGTCTGGCAGTGACCCTGGTAGATGGCGTCCGCCTGACGGAGCCGGGCGATGTTCTTGTCTACCAGCAGCACCTCGGCTTGCATGCCGAGGGCAATCGCGGCGGCGTTCATGCCGGACACGCCCGCGCCGAGCACGACCACCTTGGCCGCGTACACGCCGGATACCCCGCCCATCAGCACCCCGCGCCCGCCGCCGTCACGCTGCAGATGGTGCGCCCCCACCTGCGGCGCCATCCGGCCGGCGACTTCGGACATCGGGGCGAGCAGCGGCAGCGACCCGTCGGGCAGCTGGACCGTCTCGTACGCGATCGAGGTGACGCCGGAATCGAGCAGCGCGTCGGTGCAGCCTTTGGAGGCGGCCAGGTGCAGGTAGGTGAACAGCACCTGGCCGGAGCGCATGCGGTGGTACTCCTCCTCGATCGGCTCCTTGACCTTGAGGATCAGCTCGCCTTCGGCCCACACGTCATCCGCGGTGGGCAGGATCTTCGCGCCCGCCGTGGTGAAGTCCTCGTCCGGAATCGAGGAGCCGTCCCCCGCTCCGGCCTGGATGACCACCTGATGGCCGCCACGGACCAGTTCGTGCACGCCGGCGGGCGTGATCGCCACCCGGTACTCGTGGTTCTTGATTTCCTTGGGAATTCCGACCTTCATGGTGGTCCCTCCAGACCGGGAGCGTCATTGCTCTTCGGGGGAATCTGCCGGACGAAGTTGGTCATACCCCTGTGACCTGGCAGCATACCCCGCCATGATGGCCAGGACCGCTGGGCCGTTGTGCAGCTCGCCGGCGAAGACCTTGCCTACCGCCTGGTCCAGCGGCAGCCAGTCGAGCAGCAGGTGAGCCTCCTCGGCGTGGGGGACGAAGTGGCGTTCGGCCGCGGGGATGGGCGCGAGGTCACGGGCCAGGAAGATGCGCAGGCGTTCGGTGCTGAAGCCGGGCGAGGAGAAGTAGTCGGCCAGGACCCGCCAGTCCGTGGCCCGGTAGCCGGCCTCCTCCTCCAGCTCGCGTGCGGCGGTGACCCACGGCTCCTCCCCCGGGACATCGCGCAGGCCCGCCGGGAGCTCCCAGAGCAGGCGCCCCACGGGGTGACGGTACTGCCTGATCATCAGGATCCGGTCGGCGTCATCCAGGGCGAGCACGGCCACGGCGCCCGGATGAAGCACCACGTCCCGTTCGGCCACATCATTATCAGGGGTGAGGACCTTATCGGTCCGTACGGTGACCAGGCGGCTACGGATCAGCTCAGCAGACGAGACGACCGGCCAGTGCGCGGGCTCGTCCCTGATGTTCACGCGGTGGCCGCGGCGCGGGCGCCGGACAGGTTGCTGGCGGACGCCAGGGATTTGGACCGGACGAGCGCGGCGGCGATCAGGCCGTCGAACAGCGGATGCGGCCGGGTCGGGCGGGACAGGAATTCCGGGTGCGCCTGCGTGCCCACGAAGAACGGGTGGCTGGGCAGTTCGGCGAACTCCACCAGGTGACCGTCCGGGGAGAGCCCGGAGAAGACCAGGCCGGCCTGCTCCAGCGGCGCGCGGTAGGAGTTGTTGACCTCGTAGCGGTGCCGGTGCCGCTCCTCGACCAGGGTGCTGCCGTACAACTGCTCCACCCGCGTGCCGGGCTGCAGTGCGGCCGGGTACAGGCCCAGGCGCATGGTGCCGCCCATGTCCCGCTCCCCCGCCACCACGTCTTCCTGGTCCGCCATGGTGGCGATCACCGGGTACGGCGTGTGCGGGTTGAACTCGGCGCTGTCCGCGTCGGCCAGTCCGGCCAGGTCACGGGCCACTTCGATGACCATGCACTGCAGGCCCAGGCACAGGCCCAGGATCGGGATGCCGTGCTCGCGCGCGTACCGGATCGCACCGATCTTCCCCTCGATGCCGCGGACGCCGAACCCGCCCGGGATCAGCACCCCGTCGACTCCCTCGAGTTCGGCGGCGGCGCCTTCGGGATCCTCGCAGGCGTCGCTGATCACCCAGCGGATGTTCACCTGGGCGTCGTTCGCGAAACCGCCGGCCTTGAGCGCCTCGGCCGGGGACAGGTACGCGTCGGGCAGGTCGACGTACTTGCCGACCAGCGCGATGGTGAGGCTGTGGGCCGGACGGTGCACCCGGCGCAGCAGGTCATCCCACTCGCTCCAGTCCACGTCGCGGAACGGCAGGCCCAGCCTGCGCACCACGTAGGCGTCCAGCCCTTCGGCGTGCAGCACCTTCGGGATGTCGTAGATGGACGGCGCGTCGGGCGCGGAAACCACGGCCTCCTCGTCCACATCGCACATCAGGCTTATCTTGCGCTTCAGGCCGACGCTGATCGGGCGGTCAGAGCGGGCCACGATCGCATCGGGCTGGATGCCTATGCTTCTCAGGGCCGCCACGCTGTGCTGGGTGGGCTTGGTCTTCAGCTCGCCGGACGGGCCGATGTAGGGCAGCAGGCTGACGTGCAGGAAGAAGCAGCGGTCCCGGCCGATCTCGTGCCTGATCTGGCGGATGGCCTCCAGGAACGGCTGCGACTCGATGTCCCCGACGGTCCCGCCCACCTCGGTGATCACCACGTCGACGTCGTTGCCGCCCATCTGCAGGATGCGCGACTTGATCTCGTTGGTGATGTGCGGGATCACCTGCACGGTGTCGCCGAGGTATGCGCCGCGGCGCTCGTTCGCGATCACCGTGGAGTAGATCTGGCCGGTCGTGACGTTGGCCTCGCCCTGCAGGTTGGTGTCGAGGAAACGCTCGTAGTGGCCGACGTCGAGGTCGGTTTCCGTCCCGTCATCGGTCACGAACACCTCGCCGTGCTGGAAGGGGTTCATCGTGCCCGGGTCGACGTTCAGGTACGGGTCGAGCTTTTGCATGGTGACCCGCAAGCCTCTGAGCTTGAGCAGGCGGCCCAGGCTGGACGCGGTCAGCCCCTTGCCGAGGCTGGAGGCGACTCCCCCGGTGACGAAGAGGTGTCTGGTTTGAACCGGCCGTGGATGAAGTGATGATGCGGCCACTATGAGACTCCCGTGGTTTCCGGTATGGCAGTGTCCGACAGGGCAGGGAAAAGCTGCAGGTCCACGGGCCACCAGGATAACAGTTCGGCGGCAGCGGGCCCGGCATTTGCCTGACGGTGTGCTACCGCGTCGGCTAGCGCGACGTCTTCGGTGTGGTGTGCCTCGCCGAATCTGGCCAGCATGACGGCGGACGCGACGGCGATGAAGAACCCGGCCCAGGCCACGCCGGCCAGCCCGCGCCGGGTCTGGTCGCCGAGGAAGACGACGCCGATGATGGCGGGCGGGATCGTCTCGGCCAGCACCACGGCGGCGGTGGCGACCGTGACGCTGCCGCCTTCCAGGGCGGTGGCGTAGAACATGAACGAGATGATGCCGGCCGCGGCGATCGCGTAGGACGCCGGGTCACGGGCGAGCTGGAGCGGGGCGAAGCCGTCCAGGACACGGGCGGCGATGCTGAGCACGCCGAAACCGAAACCGGCGGTGAGGCCGAGCGCGGTGGTGCGGAACGGCTCGTTGAGCTTGGCCGCGGCCATGCCCACCACGGCCAGGCCGGCCACCGCCACGATCAGGGCGAGCTTGAACATCGCTCCCACCTGCGCGGCGCCCTGGGCGCCGGCCGTCGAGCCGAGCAGGCCCACGCCGGACACCACGCCGATGACCGCGGCCCACTCCCGCCAGGACAGGGTCATGCCGATCAGCCACGAGGCGACCACCGCGGTCACCGCAAGGTTGGACGCGACGAAGGCCTGAACTACGAACAGGGGAAGCCGCTGCAAGGCCACGAGCTGGGCGAGGAAGCCGAGCGCGTCGAGGCAGATGCTGGCTACGAACCGCCACTGGTGCAGCATGCGCACCACAAGGCCAGGGTCGACGCCTCCGGACGAGGCGGCCTCCGGATCCCGGTGGCTGGCCGCGCGGACGGCGATGGCCTGTATCACCGAAGCGACACCGTAGAACACCGCCGCGACGATCGCCGCGATGAGGCTGACCAGCACTCCGCACCTCCCCCGGCATCTCTGCTAGTCGGCTGCCTTGGCGCCGGGCCCGCTTGAAGCACGTTCCCGCTGCGCGCCGCCCGTAACACCGCCAGGACACACTCCTCTGAGCCAACAGTAAGGTGACGCTCAGCATTCCGGCGGACCCGTGTACTATCATGCCTGGCTCGCCGGGGCTTGGGCGTGGCGGGTGGCGCCGCGGCGCGTCAGCGCAGGGTGGACGCCGGACGGGCCTCCCAGCTGGACCACAGCGGCCGGTACCCCATCCGGTGCCAGAACGGCGCCGACAGCGGGTTCACCTGCGCATAGTGCAGCCAGGGCATTCGTCCCGCCTTCGTGGTATCGCGCCGTTCTCCGCTCCGGCAGGCACTATATCGATATCGCCCAGGTTCAGCGCGGGCGTGATACCGCCTTGGGCCCGGTGAACAGCAGCGGCCGTAGCAGCCGTCCGCCTGCGTCCATCACCCGCGGCCCGAAGGGGACCGTCCTCAGCCGCGGGTCGAACAGCACGAACTCATAGCCGAGCCGCCGTGCCAAGATCCCGTCGGTGGCAACCTGGTCCCCGATCACCATCCCGGGCCGGGGAAAACCGAGATACGGCGCGGTCCGCAATGGCTTGCCCGCCGAGGCCAGGTAGACAACCCGCACCCCCGGTTCGCCGGGCACCGCCGAGGGCCGGCGCACCGAGTTGGTGGCAAAGCACACCACTTCTACGGCCGGCAGCACCGCGACCTCGCTGAGCACCCGCGTGACACCCTCGTCGAGAGCGTCCTGGCCGCCATTCCAGTAGGCCACCAGCGGCTCCACGTCGAAGATCATCGTCCGCGCTGACAGCTCCCCGGCCCGGCGCACCACATCGTCCAGCGCGGCCGCCAGGGTGAACGCGGCTCTCATGCCGTCAGCCCGGCCTGCTCACGGCGGACACCTGCCAGGTGCCGCAGCCTGGTCCAGTTCAGCGCGGGTTTCGGCGCCGGGATTCCCGGGCGATCCCGCGGCACCCAGACACGGAGCGCGTGCGCCCAGATCGCGCAGGTAACCGGCACGGACATCGACATCGCCTCCCCGTCGATGCCGACCGGGATCCGGGACGCGTCGGCGTCGATCTCGATCTTCTTCGTGGTCAGCACCTTCAGTTCGGGGGCACGCCGACCGCGGAGCAGGTCGACGGCCTGCCGGGCGCTGCTCACCCGGACGCCGGCCACGCCGAGCAGGCCTCGATCCAGCCGTGCCCGGCGGCCCAGCCCGGCGATGTCCCCGGTTCCGTATGGGTTGTTGGCTACCAGCAGCGCCTGCGGCGCGCTGATCTCCACGCCGTCCGCCCGGGCCAGCAGCCGTGCCCCGCGGTGGCCCTGCAGCAGATCCGGGAGCAGGTTCAGCGTCGTGTTCCGCTTGTCATCCCGGTACTCCGGGGTTTCCACGATCTCGGCGTAGGCGCCGAAGGAGGCGTTGTTGACGAACACCTGGCCGTTGATCGTCCCGACGTCGACCAGAAGTTCGACGCCATCGGTCAGGGCGCGCAGGCAGGCCGACGGGTCCTCGCGGTCCAGCCCCAGGTCGAGGGCGAAGTGATTGCGCGTGCCGGCGCTGATCACCACGAACGGCAGGCCATGCTCCGCGGCCACCGCGGCCACCCGGGCCTGCGTGCCGTCGCCCCCGGCGACGCCCAGCAGATCCGCGCCCTTGGCCACGGCCTCGCGAGCCACCTCGGCCACGTCGACGGGCTGGGAGCCGCCGATGAGGAACACCTCGGCGCCGAGGTCTTCAGCCTTCCGTTTCAGGTCGAACTTCCCGACCTTCCCGCCGCCCGACCTGGGATTCATGATCAAGTACGGGTGCCGGGCCGACGGCCGGGCCGGGCGTTCGGGCATGTGCCAGTCCGGCTGGTCCGCGGCCAGAGCCAGGCGTGCGGTCATGCTCGCGAGCAGCCAGGCCGCGGCCAGTACCGCCGCTACCCACAGCAGATCCCGGAACGCGTACACCACGATGACGGCGACCGGCGCCAGGACGAAGACCGCGAGCGCTACCTGGCGCAGCACGCCCCGGCGGGACAGGAAGAGGAACGCGGCGGCCAGGCTGACGGCCACGCCAGCCAGCCCCACGGCCAGCATCGTGAGGCTCTTCAGCCCGGCGAAGACCCCCACGATGACGACCGCCAGGCCCAGCAAGGCGAAACTGAGACGCGCGAGCCAACGCTGGGCGGACGTGGGTTCATCAATCGCCTGGTCCATACGTCTGATCTTCATGCGCCGGTGGTCCTCGCGCTTCACCCGCTCCGGGGGAGTTCCAGTTGACGGCGGTCAGACGCCGGCGGCGTGCATGCCGCGCAGTTCGTGCTTGAGATCGCGGATCTCGTCGCGCAGGCGGGCGGCGACTTCGAACTGCAGCTCGGCGGCGGCCGCGTGCATCTGCTCGGTGAGCTCGGTGATCAGCCCCACGAGCTCGCCGCGGGCGGCGCTGCTGGGGACCCCGGCCTCGGGGTGCTCGGCGGCGCGGACCGCGGCGCGGGCCCGGGACGACAGGCCCGGGACCGGCGCCTTGCCGCGGGACTGCTGCCGGCCGCCGCCGCCGATCAGCTGCTCGGTGTCGGCGTCCTCCCGGACGATCTGGTCCAGGATGTCCGCGATGCGCTTGCGCAGTGGCTGGGGGTCGATGCCGTGCTCGGCGTTGTATTCCTTCTGCTTGTCGCGGCGCCGGTTGGTTTCGTCGATGGCGCGCTGCATGGACGGGGTCACGGTGTCGGCGTACATGATCACCTGGCCGGACACGTTCCGCGCGGCGCGGCCGATGGTCTGGATCAGCGACGTGCCCGAGCGCAGGAAGCCTTCCTTGTCCGCGTCCAGGATGGAGACCAGGGACACCTCGGGCAGGTCGAGGCCCTCGCGGAGCAGGTTGATCCCGACCAGCACGTCGTACTCGCCGATCCGCAGCTCGCGGAGCAGCTCGACCCGGCGCAGCGTGTCGACCTCGCTGTGCAGGTACCGGGCCCGGACCCCGTTCTCGAGCAGGTAGTCGGTCAGGTCCTCGGCCATCCGCTTGGTGAGCGTGGTGACCAGCACCCGCTCGTCGCGCTCGGCCCGCTGCCTGATCTCGTGCAGCAGGTCGTCGATCTGGCCCTTCGTGGGCTTGATGACCACCTCGGGGTCGACCAGGCCGGTCGGCCGGATCACCTGCTCGACCACGTCGCCGCCGACGCGCTGCAGTTCGTACGGCCCGGGGGTGGCCGACAGGTAGATGGTCTGCCCGATCCGGTCGAGGAACTCATCCCAGGTCAGCGGACGGTTGTCGATCGCGCTGGGCAGCCGGAAGCCGTGCTCGACCAGGACTCGCTTGCGGGACACGTCGCCCTCGTACATGGCCCCGATCTGCGGGACGGTGACGTGCGACTCGTCGACGACCAGGAGGAAGTCCTCGGGGAAGTAGTCGAGCAGGGTGTTCGGCGGGCTGCCCGCCCCGCGGCCGTCGATGTGCCTGGAGTAGTTCTCGATGCCGGAGCAGCTGCCGACCTGGCGCATCATCTCGATGTCGTAGGTGGTGCGCATGCGCAGCCGCTGGGCCTCGAGCAGCTTGCCCTGCCGGTCAAGCTCGCCGAGCCGCTCGGCCAGCTCGGCCTCGATGCCGTTGATGGCGCGCTCCATGCGCTCCGGCCCGGCCACGTAGTGCGAGGCCGGGAAGATGTACAGCTCGGTGTCCTCGCTGACCACCTCGCCGGTGAGGGGGTGCAGCGTCATCAGCCGCTCGATCTCGTCGCCGAACATCTCGATCCGGACGGCGAGCTCCTCGTACATCGGGATGACCTCGATGGTGTCCCCGCGGACCCGGAAGGTGCCGCGGGTGAAGGCCAGGTCGTTCCGCGCGTAATGCATGCCGACCAGCTTGCGCAGCAGCATGTCCCGCTCGATGGTGTCGCCGAGCTTGACCGTGAGCATCCGGTCCACGTACTCCTGCGGGGTGCCGAGGCCGTAGATGCACGACACCGAAGAGACGACGATGGTGTCGCGCCGGGTCAGCAGGGAGTTGGTCGCCGAGTGCCTGAGCCGTTCCACCTCGGAGTTGATCGAGGAGTCCTTCTCGATGTAGGTGTCGGTCTGCGGGACGTACGCTTCGGGCTGGTAGTAGTCGTAGTAGGAGACGAAGTACTCGACGGCATTGTTGGGCAGCATCTCGCGCAGTTCATTGGCGAACTGGGCGGCGAGCGTCTTGTTCGGCAGCATGACCAGCACCGGCCGCTGCAGCCGCTCCGCGATCCAGGCCACCGTGGCGGTCTTGCCGGTCCCGGTCGCGCCGAGCAGCACGATGTCCGTTTCCCCCGCCTGGACACGTTTGGTGATTTCGGCGATCGCCTGCGGCTGATCGCCCGCCGGAACCATGTCGGTGACGACCTGGAACGGCGCGACCCTACGCTTCAAATCGGTAACCGGGCGCACGGCACTGACCTCCTGCCTCCGAGAGTTCAACTCTAGGAGGGGGGTCTGACATTCCGGGGCGTCAGGCCAGAGGCTTGCGGCCCCGGGTGACGACGAGCAGGTGGGCCAGCGTCAGCGTGCGCGGGTCGGCGAGATGCTCGCGGACCGCCTGGTCCAGCTCGGCGAGTTCCCGCTCGTCGGACAGGCCCAGCTCGAGAATTATGGGACGCAGGCTGCGCACCAGGTCGGGCACGATCGTGCGGCGTGAGTGGCCCGCCGGATAGCACGGAGCGTGCACCACGACCTCGATCTCCTCCAGCCCGGCCTGCCGGTACAGCTCGGGAAGGCGGCGGCCGATCAGCAGGTCGGCACCGGAACGGCCGAAGCTGGCGCGGAAGATCTCGCGGAGCCGGTCCCAGGCAGGCAGCGGCGGGTAGCAGAACGCGTTCTCGATGTCGGGTTCCTGACTGGCGACCCAGCCGCCCGGCCGGGTCAGGCGAACCATCTCGGCGAGCACCTCCTCGGGTTCGGGGATCGTGACCAGCACCGTCCGCGCGTGTACCAGGTCGAAGCTGTCCGGCGGCAGGCCGGTGTGCCTGGCGTCGGCCGTCACCACGCTCACGTTGAGCAGCCCGAGCTCGCTGACGTGCTGACGGGCCATCGTGGTGTGGACCGGGTCGGCATCCAGCCCGACCACGCGCCCGCCGGGAAAGACCGCGACGGACAGCAGGTCGAGGATCCCGCTCGGGCCGCAGCCAAGATCGAGCGCGCTCTGCCCAGGTGCCAGGCCGATGCGACCGAGCAGCTCGGCGCCTTGCGGACGCAGCTCGTCGGACTGGCGTTGCAGCCGGGCGCTCTCGGCCGGGTTACTGCCCAGCGCGTAGACCTCGGCCGCGTCCGGCCCGGTGGTTGTGGTCATGGCCGTCTCCTTGTCTGCGTGCTCGCATGTGCATCGTGACCGGTGCGGGTTCCGGGCGGCCTACCGCGGGCTTACCGTTGACTTACCAGTGCCGGAATGGGGTGAGGTCGGGGTGGAGTTCGGGGTGCTCGGTCCGCTCGAGGTGACGGCCGGCGGGCGGTCACTGGGGCTGGCGGGCGCACGTACCCGGGCGGTGCTGGCCTTGCTGCTGGTACACGCCAACCAGGTCGTCTCCTCCGACCGGCTGGTCGAGGAGCTGTGGCCCGGCCAGCCGGCCGGCAAGGCAACCGACAGCCTGCAGGTCCGCCTGTCCGAGCTGCGTAAGGCGCTCCGGTCGGCCGGAGAGGCGGACCGGCTGGCCACCCGGCCGCCGGGCTACCTGCTGCGGGTGGCGCCCGCGGAACTGGACGCGCTGCGGTTCGAGCGGCTCGCCGCCGCCGGCGCCACGGCGCTGGCGGACGGTGATGCCGCCACGGCCGCGCAGCACCTCGATCGGGCCCTGGCCCTGTGGCGTGGGCCCGCGCTGGCCGACTTCGACACGGTGCCTTCGGCCCGCGCGGAGGCGGCCCGGCTGGAGGAGGAACGCCTGGCCGCGCTCGAATCGCGGGCCGAGGCCCTGCTGGCCTGCGGCAGGCACCGGGATCTCATCGCGGAGCTGGAAACGCTCACCGCGGCGCATCCGCTGCGTGAGCGGTTCTGGTGCCAGCGCATGCTCGCGCTCTACCGGGCCGGGCGCCAGGCCGACGCACTGCGAGCCTACCGGGAGCTGCGCGACGTTCTAGTGGCCGAGCTCGCCATCGAGCCTGGCCCGGAGCTGCGCGAGCTGCACGCCCGCATCCTGCGCCAGGATCCCGCACTGGACGGCCCGGTGGCGCGGCAGGCGGGCGCCGGACCCGATGCGGTCCCGGCGACCCACTACGCCCCGACGGCCGACGGTATCCACGTCGCTTACCAGGTGCTCGGCGAGGGCGAGCGGGACATCATCTTCGTGCCCGGCCTGATGAGCGGTTCGAGCGGATGGCGATCAGCCCCA
>CAWDEB010000023.1:0-204269 GCA_963801155.1 uncultured Actinomycetes bacterium | reverse complement strand
GCGCGTTCCTGCGGATGACCCGGATGATCCACGACATCGACGTCCGGGCCGTGCTGCCCGCGATCCACGTGCCCACGCTGGTGATCCAGCGTCTGGCCGACCGCATCACGCCGCCCTGCCACGGCCGCTACCTGGCCGCACACATCGCCGGCGCCCGCTATTTCGAGCAGCCGGGTGACCACTCGCTGCGCTTCGCCGCGAGCGGGGACAACGACGCGCTGTACGCCGAGATCGCCGGCTTCCTCGCCACCACGGCGCACCCGGGCGATCCCGATCGCGTGCTGGCCACGATCCTGCACACCAAGACCGCGGCCAACGGGCAGGGCGAGGAAATCAGGGAGCTCATCCGAGGGCACCGGGGGCGCCTGATCAGGACCACGGCGAACGGCATCCTGGCCACCTTTGACGCTCCCGGGCAGGCGATCCGGTGCGCGGCCGCGGTCCGCGAGGGAGCGGTCGCGGCAGGCATCCAGATCCGGGCCGGGATCCACACCGGCGAGGTGGACCTGGTTGGGGAGGACATCGCGGGCTTCTCGGTGCAGATGACCGACCGGGTGGCGGCGCTGGCGCAGCCGGCGGAGATCCTGGTCTCCCGGACGGTCAAGGATCTGGTGACCGGATCGGGCATCACCTTCGCCGAACGCGGCAGCCACGCGCTGAACGGGCCGCCGGACGAGTGGCCGCTGTTCGCGGTGACGGGGTTCGGGACGAATGAGCTGATCCCAGCCGGACAGCAGCCCCGCACGGATGCGGATGAGGGCGGCAGGCGCTAACCGGCGGCGACGCGGCGGGTGAGGTTGGCCCAGACGGCGGCGACGCGGCGGTCCAGGTCGGCCAGGGAGCCGGAGTTGTCGATCACCAGGTCGGCCACTGCCAGGCGCTGCTCCCGGCTGGCCTGCGCCGCTATGCGGGCTCGCGCCTGCCCGGGCGCCATGCCGCGCTGGCCGACCAGCCGCTCGAGCTGGATCTCAGGCGGCACATCCACCACGATGACCAGGCCGAAGTCGCCGGCCCGCCGGTTTTCGGCCAGCAGCGGCACGTCGTGCACGACGATGAGGTCGCCGGGGGCCGCGTCCACGGCGGCCTGCTCGGCGGCCCGCATCCACTGTCCGACCAGGGGGTGGACGATGGAGTTCAGCGTGGCGCGCGAGGCGGGGTCGGCGAACACGATCGCGCCGAGCCGGTCCCGGTCCAGGGCGCCGTCCGGGCCGAGCACCCCGGAGCCGAAGGCCTCGGTCACTCGCGCGAGCCCAGGGGTCCCCGGGGCAACCACCGCCCGGGCGGCGACGTCCGCGTCGATGATCGCGGCCCCGTGCGCGGCCAGCCGCCGGGATACCTCGCTCTTGCCGGACCCGATGCCCCCGGTCAGCCCAGCCCGCAGCACCCGGCCATCCTGTCCTGTCACGGGCACCAGCGTAGGGCGTACGGTGGTCATCATGGCTATCGGCTGGTTTCGGTGCCATGATCACTTCATCGTCCTATGAGATGCCGAGGTAGAAGATGGCGCTAGTGACCCTGAAAGTCGACGAGCTGCGCAACCATGTGGGCCAGCACCTGGGCACCGGCCCGTGGCACGAGGTGACACAGGAGCAGGTGGGCCTGTTCGCCGACGCGACCGGCGACCACCAGTGGATTCACATCGACCCGGAGCGGGCCAAAACGGGGCCGTTCGGCGGCACGGTCGCGCACGGCTTCCTCACCCTCTCGCTCGCCCCCCTGCTGCTAGGGGAAGTGGTCGAGGTGGCCGACGCGTCCCTCGTGATCAACTACGGCCTCAACAAGGTACGCTTCCCGGCTCCGCTGCCGGTCGGCAGCCGGGTCCGGGCCGACGTGAGCTGCACCGCGGTCGACGACGTGCCCGGCGGGAAGCAGGCCACCTACGCCGTGACGTTCGAGCGGGAGGGCGGAACCAAGCCGGTATGCGTCGCGGAGCTGCTCCTTCGTTACGGAGCGTAGGCTTCACGGGCCAAACGAAAGCGGCACCCGCCGTGGCGGGTGCCGCTTTTTATGCGTTGGTCAGGACTGGCCGCCGGAGAGCTTCTCGCGGAGAGCGGCCAGGGCCTCGTCCGACGCCAGGGTGCCGGTCGAGGCAGGGCCCGGCGTCGAGCTGGACGTGACCGCGCCCGACCCGGCTGCGGGCGGCCGGGAACCGCCGGAGCGAGCGCCGCGGCCGCCCCGGGAGGCACCGGCCGAAGCCGCCGCGCCGTCCTCGGACTCCTCGGCCCCAGTGGCGGCCGCTTCTTCCTCGTCGGCCTTGCGGGACTCCTCGACCTGCCGCCGGTGCGCCTCGAACCGGGCCCGCGCCTCGGCGTACTGGTGCTCCCACTCCTCACGCTGCTTCTCGTAGCCGGGCAGCCATTCCCCGGTCTCCGGGTCGAAGCCTTCGGGGTACTCGTAGTTGCCTTGCTCGTCGTAGGAGGCCGGCATGCCGTACAGCGTCGGGTCGAAGTCGTCGCCGACCGTCTCGCCGATGGTGCCCTCGTTGGCCTGCTTCAGCGATAGGCTGATCCGCCGCCGGTCCAGGTCGATGTCGATGATCTTGACAAAGATCTCGTCGCCTACCTGCACGACCTGCTCGGGAATCTCCACGTGCCGGTCGGCGAGCTCGGAGATGTGGACCAGGCCCTCGATGCCCTCCTCGACGCGGACGAACGCACCGAACGGCACCAGCTTGGTCACCCGGCCCGGCACGACCTGCCCGATCTGGTGGGTGCGGGCGAACTGCTGCCACGGGTCTTCCTGGGTGGACTTCAGCGAGAGCGAGACCCGTTCCCGGTCCATGTCCACGTCGAGCACCTCGACGGTGACCTCCTGGCCCACCTCGACCACCTCACCCGGGTGATCGATGTGCTTCCAGGACAGCTCCGATACGTGCACCAGGCCGTCCACGCCGCCGAGGTCGACGAACGCGCCGAAGTTGACGATCGAGGACACGACACCCTTGCGGATCTGGCCCTTGGACAGGGTGTTGAGGAAGGTGTGGCGGACCTCGGACTGGGTCTGCTCGAGCCAGGCCCGGCGGGACAGCACCACGTTGTTGCGGTTCTTGTCCAGCTCGATGATCTTGGCCTCGATCTCCCGGCCCACGTAAGGCTGCAGGTCACGGACGCGGCGCATCTCCACCAGCGAGGCGGGCAGGAAGCCGCGCAGCCCGATATCCAGGATCAGGCCGCCCTTGACGACCTCGATCACCGTGCCGGTGACCACGCCGTCCTCGTCCTTGATCTTCTCGATCGTGCCCCAGGCCCGCTCGTACTGGGCGCGCTTCTTGGACAGGATCAGGCGGCCTTCCTTGTCCTCCTTCTGGAGGACCAGGGCCTCGATGTGCTCGCCGGTCTTGACTACGTCATGCGGGTCGACGTCATGCTTGATCGACAGTTCGCGTGACGGAATCACGCCTTCTGTCTTGTAGCCGATATCGAGCAATACCTCGTCTCGGTCGACTTTTACGATTGTTCCTTCGACGATGTCACCGTCGTTGAAATACTTGATGGTCTCGTCGATCGCGGCGAGGAATGCCTCCTCGGACCCGATGTCGTTGACCGCCACCTTGGGGGTCGAGTTGGCTTGTGTGCTGCTCGTCATGTGTGGGTTGGCTCCGGATGCGGACAGGGAAAGTTCTGGACACGCCGCTAAACCGCGCACCCCAGAATGACCAGAATTCGCAGGACCTGCCGGAACCAGCACGGGGGCCGACCACGGCACGCCCGGCGACCGCCAGCCCGGCCATCTGACGTGCTGTCAGGTGACCACGACGGAACGCACGAGGACACGGCGCAGCGTTCAGGATATGAGAGCAGGCTCCAAGGGTCAATTGCGACCGGCCACAATAGGGTATCGGTCCGCGGTTCAGTGGGCCGCTTGGTCCCAGTTGAGGCCGGTGCCCACGGAGACGTCGAGCGGGACACGCAGCGCGGCAGCGCCGGCCATGGCGGCGCAGACCAGGTCACGGGCCTGGTCATACTCCCCGGGGGCCACCTCGATGAGCAGCTCGTCGTGAACTTGGAGCAGCATGCGGGAGCGCAGCCCCGCGCCGGCCAGCGAGCTGTCCACGGCCAGCATGGCGACCTTGATCACGTCCGCGGCCGAGCCCTGGATCGGCGCGTTCAGTGCCATCCGCTCGGCCATCTCCCGCCGCTGCCGGTTGTCCGAGGTCAGGTCGGGCAGGTAACGGCGCCGGCCCATCATGGTGGCGGTGTAGCCGTCCATCCGGGCCCGGGACACCACCTCGTGCAGGTAGTCCCGCACGCCGCCGAACTCCTTGAAGTACTCCTCCATCAGGCCGCGCGCCTCTTCTGTGCTGATGCGCAGCTGCTGGGACAGCCCGAAGGCGGACAGCCCGTAGGCCAGGCCGTAGTTCATCGCCTTGATCTTGGCCCGCAGCTCGGGCCCCACCTGCTCGGGCGGCAGCCCGAACACGCGGGAGGCGGTGGCGGCGTGGAAATCGTGCCCGGACTCGAACGCCGCGATCAGCGCCTCGTCGCCGGACAGGTGCGCCATGATCCGCAGCTCGATCTGGCTGTAGTCCGCGGTGAGCAGGCACTCATAGCCCGGGCCGACCACGAAGCCGCGCCTGATCTGCCGGCCGAGTTCGCTGCGGATGGGGATGTTCTGCAGGTTCGGATCGGTGGACGACAGCCGGCCGGTGGCCGCGATGGTCTGGTTGAAGGTGGTGTGGATCCGGCCGTCCTCACCGGCCATCGGGATCAGCGAGTCCACGATCGTCATCAGCTTGGATACGTCGCGGTGCCGGAGCAGGTGCTCGAGCAGCGGATGGCCGGTCTGGGCGAGCAAGCTGGTCAGTGCCTCGGAATCGGTGGTGTACCCCGTCTTGATCCGTTTGGTCTTGGGCAGGCCGAGCTCGTTGAACAGCACCTCCTGCAGCTGCTTGGGCGAGCCGAGGTTGAACTCGTGCCCGGTCACTGCGAACGCGGCCTGCTCGGCCGCCTTCACCTCGCCGTGCAGCGTCGCGGACATGGCCGCGAAGTGATCGGCGTCGGCGGCGATCCCGGTGCGCTCCATCTTGGCCAGCACCGAGACCAGCGGCAGCTCCAGCTCGCGCAGCAGCGCGCCGGCCTCGCGCCGGTCCAGGTCGGCGTCCAGCGCCGCGGCCAGCTCGAGCGTGGCCTGCGCGCGCAGCACCAGGGCGGTCGCGGCATCCCGCTCGGCCGACCCATCCAGCGTCAGCTGCCCGCCTTCGTCCTCCTCGCGCAACTCCTTGCCCAGGTAGCGCAGGGCCAGGTCGGCCAGGTCGAAGGTGCGCTGGCCGGGCAGCGCCAGGTAGGCGGCGAGCGCCGTGTCGCAGGCCAGGCCCTCCAGGGCGAAACCGCGGGCGGCGAACGCGTGCATGGGGCCCTTGGCGTCGTGCAGGACCTTCGGGTGCGCCGGGTCGGCCAGCCAGGCCGCCAGCGCCCGCTCATCGTCCTCGGCGAGCATCGTGGGGTCGATGTGGGCGCCGTGTCCGTCCGGGACCGCTATGGCCACCGCGGTCAGGTTGCCCGTGCCGCGTCCCCAGGTTCCGGCCACTGACACGCCGGACCGTTCGGCCGAAGAATGAGTGGCCAGCCAGGCCGCCACCTGGCCGGGTCCGAGCAGGTCGGTCACCACGTCGAAAGCCGATTTTCCCGGCTCGGCCGGGAGCCCGGCGTGGTCCGGCGCGCCGATGGTACCGATGATGCCGTGCGGCAGGGTCTGGTACAGGCGGTCGCGGAGCACGCGGAACTGGAGCGTGTCGAACAGCTGGTGGATCGTCTCCCGGTCCCAGGCGGTGGGCAGCAGGTCGCCCGGTACGGCGCCGACCGTCTCGGCGGGCAGGTCGGTGAGCAGCGAGGTGAGCTGGCGGTTGCGCAGCACGCTGGCCAGGTGCTCGCGCAGCGCGTCGCCGGCCTTGCCCTTGACCTCGTCCACCCGGTCGACGAGCGCGGCTAGCGAGCCGAACTCGGTGATCCACTTGCTCGCGGTCTTCTCCCCCACGCCCGGGATGCCGGGCAGGTTGTCGCTCGGGTCGCCGCGGACCGCGGCGAAGTCGGGGTACTGGGACGGGGAGAGCCCGTACTTCTCCCGCACCGCCTCCGGGGTGAAGCGGGTCATCTCGGTGATCCCGCGGCGGGTCATCAGCACCGTCACCTGGTCCGAGACCAGCTGAAGCACGTCACGGTCGCCGGTGACGATGAGGACGTCCATGTCCTGCGCCGCGGCCTGGGTGGCGAGGGTGGCGAGGAGGTCGTCGGCTTCGTAACCGGGGGCCGACAGCCGCCGGATGCCGAGCGCGTCGAGGACCTCGAAGATCAGGCTGAGCTGGCTGCGGAAGTCTTCGGGCGTCTCGCGCCGGTTGGCCTTGTACTCGACCCACTGCTCGTGGCGGAACGTGGGTTCTCCCCGGTCGAACGCGACCGCGACGTGGGTCGGCTTCTCGTCGCGCAGCACGTTGATGAGCATCGCGGTGAACCCGTACACCGCGTTGGTCGGCTGCCCGGTGGTGGTGGAGAAGTTCTCTATCGGCAGCGCGAAGAACGCCCGGTAGGCCAGTGAATGCCCGTCGAGCAGCAGCAACCGGTCTCGGGCCCCCGCAGGCCCCGTTTCTTGTGACGCCACGTGGTCGATCCTATTGGCCGAACGGGCGGTGGTGTCCCCGTCCGCTACCTGCGTGGTGCGAAGTGGCGGACGGGGACGAGGTGTTATGAGGAGAAGGCGAAGATGGTGGTCGACTGGACGGTCTGGCCCGCCTTCAGCTCGGTGGAGGGGAAGTTGGGCTGGTTGGGTGAGTTCGGGAAGTGCTGGGTCTCGAACGTGTAGGCGGCACCCTGGCGGTACGTGTGGCCGCTGATGCCGGTGAGCGTTCCGTTCAGGAAGTTGCTCGTGTAGAACTGGACACCCGGCTGGTCGGTCCAGACCGTCAGCTCACGGCCGCTGCCCGGGTCGTAGGCCCTGGCGGCGAGGTTGAGCCCGAGCGGGCCGTAGGGGCCGGGGTTCAGCACCCAGTTGTGGTCGTAACCCTGGGCGATGAGCAGCTGGTTGTATCCCGGCGAGTTGAAGTTGGCGCTGACGTCCTGGATCCGGGCGCCCATCGCGGTCGGGGTGGTGAAGTCGAACGGCGTGCCGAACACGGAGGCCTGGTAGCCGAGCGGGATCTGGGTGGTGTCCGTCGGCGTGTACTTGTTCGCGTTGATCGTGATGATCTGGCCGTAGGCCGAGCCGGGGAACGAGCTCTCGCCGGCCAGGTTGAAGTAGCTGTGGTTGGTCAGGTTGATGACCGTGTTCAGGTTCCTGGACAGGTCAGTGGTCTTGTAGTGGATGACGAGCTGGTTGGCGTTGTTCAGGGTGTAGGTCACGGCGACCTTGATGGTGGCCGGGTAACCGGTGCAGCCGTTCGGGCAGCCGGGGGAGCCGGCCGCTCCGCTGGAGTCGCCATTCGGGCTGATCAGCGTGAGCTGGACGCCGACTGCGGTCCGGGTGCGGATCGGCTGGTCGGCCCAGATGTGGTTGCCGAAGCCGACCAGGCCGCCGTGCAGGCTGTTCACCCCGTTGTTGATGGGCAGGGTGTAAGTGACCTTCCCGGCGCCCGGCTGGTTCAGGCTGAAGGTGCCCTTGGCGATCCGGTTGCCGTACCGGCCGATGATCTCCCCGAAGTAGGGGCCGCCGTTGGCGGTCACCGGCGGGCTGACGTAGTTGACGTAATCCTGCAGGGTCTTGAAGCCGAGCACGACGTCGGCCGCCTGGCCGTTCCGGCCCGGCACCCAGATGTCCTGGACGATGCCGCCGTAGGTGAGGATCTGGACGCTCATGCCGTTGGCGTTGCGGAGCGTGTAACGGTAGACGTTGGTCTCCTTGCCGGTGTACGGCTCGACGGTTTG
The DNA here is from genome assembly GCA_963801155.1 of uncultured Actinomycetes bacterium. Taxonomy (GTDB): domain Bacteria; phylum Actinomycetota; class Actinomycetes; order Streptosporangiales; family Streptosporangiaceae; genus Palsa-504. The sequence continues at coordinate 196,416 of CAWDEB010000023.1, read as the reverse complement.
CCCGAAGAACTGCCTGCTGAGGGACAGGCCGCCGCCGAAACCGTCCTTGGCCGCCGGCCTGATGCTCGCCGCGTTGGCCTGGGTGGCCGCGAGGGACCCTCCCACGGCTATCGCCATCAGGGCGGCCAGGCCGATGAGGGCCAACCGACGGAGACGGCGCTGTCTTCCGGTATCGGGCATAATGCGCTCCCTTCGTAAACAGGTACCAACCCAGATTGTGAGCGTTAACATGACAGAAGTCACCCCTTAAGTCACAAAATCTTGCGCTGAATTTTGTGAGATCTGGCCCCGGGGCAGCGGACGGGCGGGGCGCGGGCACACTGTACGTGGACCCGACCAGCGAAAGTTTGGGTGGAACAGGGATGGACCAGGAGACGCTGGACAAGATCGCGGCGGTGACGGTGGCCGGCAACACGCTGGCGGGCCGCATGGGCATCAAGATCCAGTCGGCGTCCGCGTCACGGGTCGTGGCGACCATGCCGGTGGACGGCAACATCCAGCCGCACGGCCTGCTGCACGGGGGCGCCTCCTGCGTGCTGGCGGAGACCATCGGATCGCTGGGCGCGTTCCTGCACGCGGGCGCGGGCCGGATGGTGGTCGGCATCGAGATCAGCGCGACGCATCACCGCGGCGTCCGCGAGGGAGAGGTCACGGCCGTGGCCACCCTGGTGCACGGGGGCCGGACGCTGGCCACCTATGACATCGTTGTCACGGATGCGGGCGGCCACCGCGTGTGCACGTCGCGGCTGACCTGCCTGATCAGGGACCAGGCTCACGGCCTCGACCTGAACGGCGCCGACGACCTGGATGAACGGTGAGTGACCGGCAGGTGATCACGGCGTCAGCGCGGGGCAACTCCCTTTTGCGCCGTGCGGTGGCCGGTCGCTAACGTGGTGACGGCGAGCCCGGGGAGTCCAAGTAGAGAACGTGTCAGCCGGGGAAGGCAGACACGGCACCAACGGCCCCCGGGTTCCTTTTTTTCCTGGTTCTTTTCCCTGGTTCAGGGCTCGGATGTCTCGGATTCCCCGGCGGGGACCTGCATGCTGCCCTCGATGACCGCCTCGGCGACCTTGCGCATGGTCAGGCGCCGGTCCATCGACGTCTTCTGGATCCACCGGAACGCCTGGGGTTCGGTGAGCCCGTGTTCGGACTGGAGCAGGCCCTTGGCCCGGTCGAGCAGCTTGCGGACCTCCAGCCGGTCGCGCAGCGTGTCGATCTCGGCGTCAAGCGCGCGGATCTCGGCGAACCGGCTGACCGCCATCTCGACGGCGGGCACCAGGTCGGCCTTGGTGAACGGCTTGACCAGGTAGGCCATCGCGCCCGCGTCGCGGGCTCGTTCCACCAGCTCGCGCTGGGAGAAGGCGGTGAGGATGACGACCGGCGCGAGCCGCTCCGCGGCGATCCGCTCGGCGGCGGAAATGCCGTCCAGGACCGGCATCTTGACGTCGAGGATGGCCAGATCCGGGCGCAGCGCGGTGACGCGCTCGACGGCGGACTCCCCGTCGCCGACCTCCGCCACCACCGAGTAGCCCTCTTCCTCGAGCATCTCCTTGAGGTCGAGGCGGATCAGCGCTTCATCCTCGGCGATCACGACGCGCAGCAGGTTCTGGCTCACCTGCACGAGCGTACCGTGATCAGGTAGATTGGTCGCATCGTGGTTCGCGGCATAGCCTCGTTCGAATCTGTTCGAATGCTATGTCGCGGATTGTGCCGGGATGATGGAACTGGGATACATGGACGTCTCAAAAGCGTCTGCCTGAGAGGGCGTGCGGGTTCGAATCCCGCTCCCGGCACACAGGCTTCTTACCTTTCGCCGCTTAGTCTCCTCTGCTATATCTCGTGACTTAGCTCCGGGCGTAAATGTCACTGGCATGAGAGAAAATACTGCTATGTACGCTCAAGCCACCGTGGATATAGCTCTCCGCCTATCTGCTATCGGCATTCTCGACAGGGAGAACGCCCGGATCTGCGGCGTATCGGTCGCCGCCATCCGGCACTGGCGCTGCGGTCGCCGACGTGGCCCGCACTGTCACCCGCATGGTGCTGCCGCCCGACGCGCAACCAGCTGTCCGCGGTGCCATGGAAGAGCAATGGACGACTCAGCGTACGCATACCTCCTGGGCCTCTATCTTGACGATGGACACATTACGCGCGCACGGCGGGGCGTATTCGTCCTGATCGCTCTTCTGCTGCTGATGACTGGCCGGGGCTCATCATGGCAGCCAGGACTGCGATGTCTGCCGTCATGCCCGCGTCGGGCGTCTTCTGCGTCCAGCGACAGGGGTGTACTGAGGTTAAGAGCACTTCCAAGCACTGGCCGTGTCTGTTCCCTCAGCATGGCCCTGGGCGCAAGCACACCCGGAAAATCGAGCTCGAGCAATGGCAACTGGCCATCGTGCAGAAATACTCCGGCGAATTCGCCAGGGGACTGTTCCATTCGGACGGCTGGCGCGGCGTCAACCGAGTGCGGCGAAAGCTCGTAGATGGTGATCGTTGGTACGACTATCCGCGCTATCTTTTCGACAATCAGTCCAACGACATTCTCCGGCTATGCGGCGAGACACTGGACCAGCTCGGGGTGGCGTGGCGGTTCTCGCGGCCGAACACGATATCGGTGGCGCGGCGGGAGGCGGTGGCGCGGCTGGATGAGTTCGTCGGGGCCGAAGTACTGACGGGTCAGGGCGCTTGCGGGGCGGGATAGGGGATCAGGACGGCGGTGATGTTGTCGGCGCCGCCGGCGTCGACGGCGAAGCGGACCATGTCGTTCGCGGCGCCGAGCGGGTCGGTCAGCGCCCGGGGCAGGGCGAGCCTGGCTAGTTCGGCCGCCTCGGGCAGGTAGTTCCACAGGCCGTCGGAGCAGACGAGCAGGACCCCGGCGCCGGGCGGGGAGTACCGCTCCACGTGCGGGGCGCGCGACGGGTCGCCGTCCAGGTCGGCGGCTTCCGCGCCGAGCCAGCGGGTCAGCACGTGCGCGTGGGGCAGGGCCATGGCCGTCTCCTCGGTGGCCAGGCCGGCCTCGACCATGCCCCCGGCCACCGAGTCATCGCGCGTGAGCTGAACGGATCCGGACTCCGCCCGGGGCCAGCCAGTAGGCGCGGCTGTCGCCCAGCCAGCACAGGATCACGTCGCCGCGGGCCGCCACCACGGACAGGAACGTGGTCGCCGACCGTTCGTTCTCCGGCTCCCCCAGTCCGGCCACCGATTTACGCCCGGCCACGACCGCGGCCCGGGACGCCTCGGCCAGATCCCCGCCGGTCCGGACGGCCCCGAGCAGGACCGGCAGGGCCGCCTGGGCGGCCACGCGTGATGCCTCGTCGGGCCGCGGCGAGGAGGAAACGCCGTCGCAGACCACGGCCACCACCACGAGGCCGTCGGGCGTCTGCTCCGACGCCAGGGCCATCGCGTCCTCGTTGCGCTGATGCCGCAAACCCCGGTCGGTGACTCCGGCGGCGGTGCCCAGGTCAACCTCGGCGTGGTCGGGCGTGGGCGGCACGTTGATCATGCCGCATACGTTAGTGCCTCTGGTCGGTTTGGTTAGCGATCACGGCCGTGATGGCTAACCGCGGTGGACGGTGATCGCCGTCCAGCCGCCGAGGTTGATGCGGTCACCGTCGTGCAGCGGCACCTGGACTCCGGTCGGGATCTCGGTGCCGTTGACGAGCGTGCCGTTGGCCGAGCCGGGATCCAGCACCGCCCAGCCGCCGTCGGGCGCGGCGATCAGCACCGCGTGCAGCCGGCTGATGCCCGGGTCGGCCGGCGGGCCGGTCAGGTCGATCTCCGGATCGATGCCGCGGGACACGCTGCGCCGCCCGATCCGCATCTGGCTGCCGGCGAGCCGGAACCGCCGTTCGGCGTAGTAGCTGGGAAACGGCACGGCGGCCGCGTCGGGGCCGCTGGCGGCCTGGACGCTCTCGTGGTAGGCGCGATCGGAAGACACCACGGCGGTCCAGACGGCCGGGGCGTACGAGGACGGGGCCACCGGGCGCGGGGGTGAGACCGGCGGGGCGGTCGGGACCGAAGGTACGGACGGGGCCGAAGGTACGGACGGGGCCGACGATGCGGAGCGGGGCCGGGGGCCAGGGCGGCGGCTGGGACGGGGGCGGCGGCTGAGACGAGGGCGGCGGCCACGGCGTCGACAGGGGCTGGGACGAGGAAGACAGGCCGGATGACCGCGGCGCCGCGGGCGGGGCGGGGGCCCAGGGCGGCTGGGCGGTACCGAATTTGTAGCCGCACGCCTCGCAGAACTGGCCGACCCTCGGCGTGCCGCACCTCGGGCACGGCTCGCTGGCGCCTGCCGCACGGGGCCCGGGCGTCGGGGCGGACGCGGGGTGTCCGGCCGGGCCGCCGCCGCTGCCTCCGGTGATTCCGCTGCTGGGGCTCCCGGCGATGCGCATGCCGCATATGTCGCAGAAGTCGTCGCTCGCCGAGTCATGCCCGTTGGGACAGATCGCCATCGGTGCCTCCTGGAAACGCTGCCGCCTCGCGTGAGGCTATTTCCTCGCCCGGACCGTCTTGGTCGACCGGGTGTCGAGAGCCATTTCGTCCGCGTCCTCGACCTGTTTCTTCAGCCGGACCGTCCCGGTCTCCACGTCGACGACGTCGACCACCTTGGCCAGCAGCTTGGCGGTGTCCTCGTTGCCCGACTGGTGGGCCAGCGCCACGGCCCGGCCCAGCTTGGCCGTCGCGGTCTCCTCATCACCCTGCTTACGGGCCTCCAGCCCGTCCTGGATGGCGGCGGCGAGCTCGGCCTGACCGGTGTAGTGCGCGACCCGCGGGTTGATCTTGGTGGACAGGGCCTCATCGTCGGTCCAGATCGCCCGGACCAGGCCCTGGCCGAGCACGTCGGCACCGGACGGCGACTGGGCCACCAGGCTCACCCGGGCCGCGAGCATCTCCTGCCCGACTCCGGCCGGAGTGACCTCGACGCCGACGTGGTAGTCGCGGCTCTCCCCCGGTCCCCAGGCCCCGGTGGGGTAGTCGCCTGACTGCGGTCCGGAGGGCGCCCGCCTGCCGGTCAGGTCCTCGACCGTGGGCGCGACCTGCTTGACGAACTTGACGGTGGCATGCTGCGGAGTCCATACCCGCAGTGCCACGTCGGCGACCTGCTTGCCCATCGCGCTTTGCATCATGGCCGCGAAGTCGGCGGCCAGCCCGGACGGGTCGGGCACGATGTCCACGCTGCCCAGCAGCGCGGCCGATATCGTGCGCAGCTCCTTGACCTCCCAGTCGGTGCCGACGCCGCGGCAGTCGCAGCTGAAGAGGCCCTCGCACTGGCGGACCGCCGCGGCGAGCTGCTCGGGGCTCTCGTGCTGGTTCTTGCCGTCGGTGAGCAAGATGGCGTGCCGGAGCTTGGCCGGGTATCGCGCGAACGTCTGCCGGGCGAGCTCCAGCCACTGGCCGATCGCCGTGCCGCCGCCGGCCCGCAGGCCCGCCACCGCCTGCCTGGCCGCCGCCCGGGAGGAGGCGTCCGCCCGGGCCATGCTCCCGTCGGCGGGGAATACGGGCCACGCCAGGTTGGTGCCGGCGATGACCGAGAACAGGACGCCGTCCCGCACCACGTCCACCGCGGCGGCCGTGGCCGCCCGCGCCTCGGCGATCTTGGTATGCGGGTACTCCATCGACCCCGAGCAGTCAATGATGATGATCTCCGCGCTGCCGTCCGGCTCTTCACTGGCCGACACCGCGCCGGCCGGGCCGGGACCGGCAAGTCCGCCGGCGTCCGCGGCCGACGTGACGGTGACGATGGCGCTGACCTCACGCCCGCCCTCGGGCAGGTACTGGTTCTGGTCGACGTCGACGGTGAAGCCGGACTCGGTCATCGCGGAATTCTCCTCGGTAACGTCGCTACCCGCCGGACGGGAACGGTTTTCGGGTGAGGCGGTTCTTCCGGGAACGGTGCCAGCGGGAAGGGAGCCAGCACCACCGTGATGTTGTCCATGCCCCCGGCGTCGAGCGCGAACTTCACCAGTTCGGCCGCGGCGCCGAGCGGGTCGGTGAGCGCGGCCGGGAGCGCGAGCTCGGCCAGGCCCGCCGCCTCGGGCCGGTAGTTCCACAGCCCGTCCGAGCACACGAGCACGACACCGGGACCGGGCGGTTCGAACCGGATGACGTGCGGCTCGGGCTCGCTCAGGTCAGCGCCGAGCCAGCGGGTGATCACGTGCGCCTGCGGGGAGGCCAGGGCTTCCGCCTCGCTCATCGCGCCCCGGGCGACCAGTTCCTCGGCCAGTGAGTCATCCGTGGTGAGGCGCATGGCGCCGGAGCCCGCGCTGAGCCAGTAGGCGCGGCTGTCGCCGAGCCAGCACACCGTGACCGCGCCGCCGCCGATGACCGCCGATATGTAGGTCGCCGACGGCGCCCCGTCCGGCGAGCCCATCCCGGCCAGGGCCTGGTGGGCCGCCCGCACCGCGGCCAGCGAGGCCTCCGCCGGGTCCTCGCCGCGCCGGGCCGAGGTGAGCAGCGCCCGGACCGAGGCCTGCGCGGCGGCCAGCGAGGCCTCGTCCGGCCGCGGGGACGTGGATACTCCGTCGCAGACGACGGCTATCGCGACCGGGCCGCCGGGAGCATCGGCCGTGGCCAGGGCCATCGCGTCCTCGTTGCGCGTGTGCCGCACGCCGCGGTCGGTCACCCCGGCCAGCAGCCCGAGATCGAGTTCGGAATGGTCGCGGCCGGAGGGCACCTTGCGGCCGCACGACCCGCAGTAACCCTCCGCCGTGATCACCCCGGGCGGAGCCTCCGGGTCCACCGAGCACACCGGGCATTCCGCCTCGTACCCGGGCGGTGCGGAGCTGACCATGGGCGGGGCCAGCTCGGTCCCGCATGACTCGCAGAAGCTGTCTCCCGCGCGGACGCGGGCGCCGCAGGACGGGCAGGCGCCGATTCCGCGCCCGTCACGTGAGGGTCCTGGGCCGGATCGCGTTGGCCATGTCGACAAGCTCGACCCGGCGGCCCTCGTCCGGCGTGAGCCGGGCCAGCGCCCGGTAGCTCCGCTCCAGCCCGAAGCGCACGGCGCGGGCGTTCGGCTCGCAGCCGAGTATCGGGCCGCCGCCCGCGGGCTGGCCGGATGTGCACCAGTCGAGCGCGGCCCGCAGGATCTCCACGGTCAGCTGCTGCCGGCGCACGTCGTCCACGGCCAGACGGCCGAGCTGACCCCCGGCCTGCCGCAGGTCGTCCCCGTTCACCCCGCCCTGACCGTTGCCGGACACGAGGATCCGGACCGCGGCGATCTGCGCCGCCGCGTGATGGCTGGACGCGGCGGGCACGGCCGCGAGCGCGGCGATCGCGCCGGGCCGGTCGCCCGCGGCCAGGCAGGTCCTGGCCATTCCGAACGCGGCGCTGATATAGGAGCGGTCCACCGTCCAGACCAGGCGGAAGTAGTGCCTGGCCGTGGCCAGGTCGCCCGCGGCTTCGGCGGCGAAGGCCAGCGCGAGCTTGGGCGCGAGCTCGCCGGGCAGTTCGTCGGACACGGCGCTGAACGCGCCCTGGGCGATCTGCGCGCCCCCGGGCCCCCTGGCGGCCAGGTCACGCAGCCCGTTGTACCAGGCGACCCGCCAGTCGGACGGATCGTCGGCGGCCAGTTCGGCCAGCACGACCGCCGCGGCGTCGTAGTCGCCGGCGTCGATCCTGGCCCGGGCCAGCGCCAGGCGGGTCTCCGCCGACTCCGTGACCTCACGCGGGATGGTCGCGTCTCCCTCGACGGCCAGGGTGAGGGCCACGATGCGCTGGGCCGGGCTGAGCCCGGCGAACGTGGCCAGGTAGCCGGCCGCGGGGTCGGACCTGTCGACCTGGAGCAGCGGCAGCCCGGCGACGATCTCCGCCGCCGGAGGTGGCCGCCGGCCGTCCGGGGCGCGGGCCCCGGCGCGACGGCGGGGTGGGCGGCCCCCGGTCGCTGTCGGTGCCGATGGCCTGGACTTCGGGGCTGAACAAGCGTGGAGAAGGCGGGCCGCGGTACCCGGTCGGCGACCGCGAGCACCTCGCGGAGCACGCCGGTGAGCTGCTCGGCCATCTCTCCCGCGGAGCCGAACCGCCGGCCGGGTTCGGTGTGGGTGGCCCGCCGCAGCAGCCGGGCGAACGACTCCTGCTCGCCGAGCAGCGGTACCCCGTCGGGCAGGCTGTACTTGTACGTGCCCTGGAAGCCGCGGAACTCGAAGGTGAGCACGGCCAGTGCCCGGCCCACCGTATACAGGTCCGAGCTGGGCGAGGGCCCGTCGGCCTCGATCTCCGGGGCCTGGTAGCCGACCGTCCCGTAGATCGCCTCGTCGCTGTCGATCCGGCGCACGCCGCCCATGTCGATGAGCTTGAGCTGTTCTTCGGTCTGGATGACGTTGTCCGGCTTGAAGTCGCAGTACACCATCCCCCGGTCGTGCAGGTAGCCGAGTGCGGGCAGGACCTCGATGGCGTAGGCCAGCGCGTGGGCGACAGGCACGGAACCGCCGGCCTGACGCGCGTCGGCCAGGATCTGCTTGAGCGACTTGCCGCCTACGTACTCCATCACGATGTAGCCGGCCATCTCTCCCGTACGCCGGTCCGCATGCTGGACGAAGTTGTAGATCCGGACGATGTTGGGGTGCTCGACCTCGGCCAGGAACTGCCGCTCGGCGACGGCGGCGGCCATGGCGTCGGCGTCGCCGGTGTCCAGCAGACCCTTCAGCACCACCCACCGGTCGCTGACGTTGCGGTCCCTGGCGAGGTAGATCCAGCCGAGCCCGCCGTGGGCGAGGCAGCCGAGTACCTCGTACTGGCCGGCGACCAGTCTCCCGGCTCGAGCTTCGGGCTGAACGAGAACCGGGTGCCGCAGTTCCGGCAGAATCCTTCGGGGAGGCCGGGATGCCCGTCGCGGCTCCGCCCGACGGGCTGATCGCAGTTGCTGCAGTAGCGTTTGGCCTCCGGCACCTGCGGGTCCGTCAGCACGGCGCTGGCCGGATCCCGGTACGGGACCGGCGGTATGTCGACCAGGCCCGCGCCGAGCCTGCCCCGTGCCGACCGGCTGCTCCCGCGGCCCCGGGCCCGGGAGCGTGTGCCCCCGGAGCCCGAAGACCCGGACGCGGCCGAGCCGGACGGACCCGAGCTAGCCGAGCCGGACGGGCCCGAGCTAGCCGAGCCGGACGGGCCCGAGCTAGCCGAGCCGGACGGGCCCGAGGATGCGGCCGGGGCAGCCAGCCCGCAGGTGTCGCAGTAGCCGTCCTGGATCGTTCCGTCGCAGCCAGGCTGCGCGCACCGGGCCGTGGCCGTGGTCATCGCGGCTATCCTCCTAGCGCCAGGACGGCCTGCTGGTAGCCGGCCACCGCGTCCGCGGCAGCCGGCGAGGTCGCAGGGTGCGGTCCACAGCAGCCCGTGGGCACGGTCGTAGCGTTCGGTCAGGCCGGGGTCCTCCGCCGCGCCCAAGCGGGCCGCCTTGGCCTGGTAGGCACCGAGAAGCCCGCGGAGCTCGTCACGTTGGCTCAGGATGGCTACCACGGCCCGTTCGGTATCACGAAAATCCGCGGTGGCCGCGGCGAGCTCGCGCTCGATCTCGTCCAGCTCGGACGCGAGCCGGGTCCAGCGCCCGCCGGCCAGCAGCGTGTCGAGGCCGGCCAGCCGGGCGGCCAGGCCAGCCGGGCTGGGCGGCTGAGCGGGCAGCGCCTCGGCGGCGATCTTGGCCGCGGCCCGCTGCCAGGCCGCGGCGGCGTCCTCATAGGCGGCACGCGCCGCGGCTGCCGCCGTCGTCACGTCGGCGATCCGCTGCCGCGCGTCGTCCCGTAGCCGGACCAGTTCGTCGACCCGGGTGACCGCGGCCGCCACCCGGTCCCGCAGCCGGTCCGCGCCCGACGTGTCGACGGTCCCGGCCGCCGGGTGCGGGCCGCCCTGCCACAGCGAGAGCGGATCGGAGCTCAGCGTGCCGCGCAGCCGGGCCAGCTTGCTCTCCGCGGCGGCCAGGTTCCCGGTCAGCGCCTCATCGGCGAGTGAGGCGGCCAGCGGCGTCACCCGGCCCAGCTCGGCGGCGACCGCGTCCAGCTTGCCCGTCATCTCGTTCCACACCTGCTCCGCGGCCGACGACCACCTCGGTGACCTGGCCGAAGGCGCGCCGCATCCGGGTCACCGCCGCGACCACGGTCAGCTCCTCGCGGCCGGAGTCGGCCAGGTCCCGGCCGGCCAGCGGCGCGGGCCCGGCGGCCAGCTGAATGGACGGCCCGGTGAGCAGGTTGGTGATCCCGGCCAGCTCCCGCGGTCCGAGGTGCCCGTCGACCTCCTTCGGCCGCCTGGTCGATCACGGCCGAGTAGGCCGAGTAGATCTGCCACAGGTTAGCCAGGCTGGCAGCGGTGGCTTCCCAGCGCCGCTTCGTCTCTCCGCTGAGCGCCGCGCCTTCCAGCAGCCGCTTGCCGAAGCTGCCGTCCAGCTCGAGCAGGTTGGCCTGGATGGCGTCGCGTTCGGCGACCGCGGCCTGCACCACGGCAGGAGCCCGCTCCTTGGTCAGTACCGGTACGGTCATCGGTACTCCGCCAGGCGCCGGGTCAGCCCCCAGCCGCAGCCGGCCGCCATCACCAGGGCCGCCACGAGGATGCCTGCTTCCAGGCCGGCGAACGCGTCCGAGCCCGCCGCCGCGTTCGAGGCGAAGACGGCCTGGTCGGCGCTGATCGCGGCCTCCAGGTCGGCCTCGAGCTGGCCGAACAGCGTCCCGGCGCTGCCCGGGCCGGACCCGATCTCCAGCTGGGTCTCGGCGCCGTAGTCAGCCGCGGTGTCCAGCTGCTGCGCGCGCTGGTTGACCGCGAACCACGCGGTCGCCGTCTGCCTGGCGGCCGCGATCGGCCCGGCGCCGCCGGCCGCGCTCTGCGCGCCGGCGCTGCCCAGCTCCGTGCTCAGCTCGCTCTGTGCGGCGTGGAAGTCCTGCTGGAAGTTGGCGTCGCCGGTGCGCGAGATCAGGTTGAGGGTCTGGTCGCCGCGCGCCTGCAGTGCCGTGATGTCGGCCTGGGCCAGCGTCTGGGCCGGCCCGGAGCCGTGCTTGGTGGCCTGAAGCAGATCTGACCGGCTCCCGGCGAGGGCGACGACGAGCCACACCAGCGCCGCGACCGTGACCGCGGACGCGAGGAACAGGCCGACGTTGACCGTTCGGTGGGTGCGCCGCGACAGCCAGCGCTGCGCCCGGAAGAGCAGGACGCATACGGCCAGGCCGGCCAGCAGGGTGACGACCGCCAGCGGGAGTCCGGTCGCCTGCGCGCTGGCTGTCATGAGCTGGGCGTTCTCCTGCGCGTACACGCTGCGGGCCGCGGGCAGCATGGTCACGTGCATCTCCTCGGACGCCACCTGGATGAACGAGCCGCCCGCCGGGAGGCCGAGCGAGTTGTAGATCTGGCCGTCCTCGACGTAGCCGGTATAGACCGGCAGGGCGGCGGACAACGTGCCGAGGCTGGCGCCGACGCTGGAGTTGCCGCTCGCGGCCGTCGCGACCTTCAGGTCGGCGGCGGCGACCGCGATATCGTGCTGGTAACGTACCCGGTCCGCGTACGGCCCCGTCCGCCCGTACAGGTACGCGGTAGAGACGGTGACGTCGGCGTCGGCGAGTGACTGGTAGATCTGCTGGGCGTCCAGGCTGAGCGATTCGTCGGTGGCGGCCACATCATGCGCCGCCGAGGCGTGCTGGATGACCATCAGCGTGGCCAGCGCGCCCCAGGCCAGGCACAGGGTCACCAGGCCAGCCCGCACGAGCCAGAGCTTGCCCGGCGTGGTCGAGGCCCGCGGAAGCCTCAGCCTGCGCCGGACCCGCGGGGCGGCTCGTCCCCCAGCGCCGCCCCGGTGCGACGCGGTCTGCCCTTGCGGCGGGCTACCGGTAACCGTGGTGCTCATCGCCGACCCGCCATGCACGCTCCCGTCATCGGAACCGACGCACCATGACGTTCTCTATTTTGCCCGCAATTAAGAACTACTTTGGGTGAACGAAGGCAGGCAGGTTGGGGTTCATGGCGCGGCGATCCTACTCGCGCCGCACCGTCAGCGCGGTCCAGGCCCCGAGGTTGATCCGGTCACCATCGCGCAGGGGGATCAGGTCTCCGGGCGCTATCTCGCGGCCGTTGAGCAGGGTGCCGTTAGCCGAGCCCGGATCGAGCACGGCCCAGGAACCGTCCGGTGCGGGGAGCAGCAGGGCGTGCAGGCGGCTGATGCCGGGGTCCGCGGGCGGCTCGGACAGGTCTATCTCCGGTTCCACACCGCGGGCCGCGCTGCGCCGTCCGATCCGCACCTGCTTACCGGTGAGCGGGAATCGCCGTTCCGCGCTGTAGGCCGGGAACGGCAGGTCCCGGCCCGTGCGGGTTCTCTCGGCCTGCATCTGGTCGTAGTACGTCCGGTCTGACGTGACCACCACCGACCAGGTGGCCCGGGTGAATTTCGGCAGGGGCGCGGTAGGCGGGGCCGACGGTGCGGGCGAGACCGTCTGCACCGACCCGGAAAGTGAGTCTGGCGGTGCTGATGAGACGAAGGAGACGGGAATGGTAGGTGAGGCTGGGACGGCCGACCACGATAGGGCGACGGCCGGCCGGGGGACGCGGCCGGCTCGGGGGACGCGGCCGGCTCTGCTGACGCGGGCGGCTCGGGGGACGCGGGCGGCTCTGCTGACGCGGGCGGCCCGGGGGACGCGGGCGGGGCCGGGGCGGGCTGGGGCTCGGACAGGAAGGGCCGACGGACCCGGAAGCCGCAGTGTCCACAGAACTGGCCAGAACTCGGGTTCCCGCACCATGGGCACGTGTCCTCGGGATTCCCGGCCGGGCGCGGTCCGCCGGCGTGGTGCCTGCCTACGACGCGGGCGGGGGCGCCAGCGGGACTCGAGGCAATACGCGCACCGCATGCCTCACAGAAGTCATCCGTGAGCGAGTCATGACCGTTCGGACATATCGCCATGTGCCGTTCCGCTCCCGACCTACCGACGTATCAGGCCATTTACCCCCACAGATTATGCTTTGGCAGGCATTTCGCCCGGGGATTCAGGTAAGCGGACGGGCCGTGGGCGCAATCGGCGCGGGGAGGCTGGAGTTGCCGCCCAGGTAGCGGTCCACGGCAGCGGCGGCACTGCGGCCCTCGGCGATGGCCCAGACGATCAGTGACTGGCCGCGGCCCATGTCACCGGCCGTGAAGACGCCGGGAACCGAGGTCGCGTACTGCGCATCGCGGCCGACGTTGCCCCGGGCATCGATTTCCACACCAAGGTCGGCGAGCAGTCCCGGCCGTTCGGCTCCGGTGAAGCCCATGGCGAGCAGCACCAGGTCACAGGGCAGCTCCCGCTCGGTGCCCGGCACCGGGTCGAACCCGTCCGCGTCGGCCACCCGCAGCGCCCGGACCCGTCCCGCGTCGTCGCCGAGGAACTCCAGCGTGGACACCGCGTAGGCGCGCTCGCCGCCTTCCTCGTGCGCGCTGGAGACGCGGTAGATCATCGGGTAGGTCGGCCAGGGTTGACGGCCGGGCCGGGACGCCGGCGGGCGGGGCAGGATCTCGAGTTGGGTGACCGACGCCGGGCGCTGCCGGTGCGCGGTGCCCAGGCAGTCCGCGCCGGTGTCGCCGCCGCCGATGATGACCACGTGCCGCCCGCGGGCGCTGATGGCCGGCTCGGGTGGTCCATCGGGGTTGAGGTCCACCACGCGGTTGGCCAGCGGCAGGTACTCCATGGCCTGGTGGATGCCGGCCAGCTCACGCCCGGGCAGCGGCAGGTCGCTCGCCACCCGGGCACCGCCAGCCAGGACGATGGCGTCATAGGAGGCGCGCAGCGTTTCCGCGGAAACGTCGGTCCCGGCCTCGACCCCGCAGCGGAACTCGGTGCCCTCGGCCCGCATCTGGTCCAGCCGCCGGTCCAGGTGCCGCTTCTCCATCTTGAACTCCGGAATGCCGTACCTCAGCAGCCCGCCGGGCGCGTCGTCACGCTCGAACACGGTGACCGCGTGACCGGCCCTGGTCAGCTGCTGGGCCGCCGCGAGCCCGGCCGGCCCCGAGCCGACCACCGCGACCCTCCGCCCGGTCAGGGCGGCCGGGCGCATCGGCACCACCCAGCCGGACGCGAACGCCCGGTCGATGATCTCCACCTCGACCTGCTTGATCGTGACCGGGTCCGAGTTGATCCCGAGCACGCAGGCGGCTTCGCACGGCGCTGGGCAAAGCCGCCCGGTGAACTCGGGGAAGTTGTTGGTGGCGTGCAGCCGGTCGGCGGCCTCCCGCCAGTCGTGCCGCCAGAACCAGGTCGTTCCACTCGGGGATCAGGTTCCCCAGCGGGCAGCCGTTGTGGCAGAACGGGATGCCGCAGTCCATGCACCGGCCCGCCTGCCGTTCCAGCCGGCTGGCCGGGAACGGCTCGTACACCTCGCGCCAGTCGAGCAGCCGCAGGTCGACGGGACGGCGCACCGGGGTCTCGCGGGGCGTGGTCAGGAAGCCCTTCGGGTCAGCCATGAGCTGCCGCCATGACGGCCTCGTTGATATCGCGGCCCTCGAGTTCGGCCTGCGACGCGGCGGACAGCACCCGCTTGTAGTCCTTCGGCATGACCTTGGTGAACCGGCCCGCGTCCCAGTCGGCCAGCAGCCGGGCCGCGACGGCCGAACCGGTTTCCGCGTGATGGCGTTCCACCACGTCGCGCAGGAACTCGGCGTCGCCCGCCTCCAGCGGATCCAGGTCGACCATCTCCATGTTCACCCGGTGGACCGGGCAATCGAGCACGTAGGCGATGCCGCCGGACATGCCGGCCGCGAAGTTCCGCCCGACCGGGCCGAGGATCACCACCCGGCCGCCGGTCATGTACTCGCAGCCGTGATCGCCGGTGCCTTCGGCGACCGCCAGCGCGCCCGAGTTGCGGACGCAGAACCGCTCGCCGACCACGCCGCGGAGGAAGATCTCGCCGCCGGTGGCGCCGTAGCCGATCACGTTGCCCGCGATGACCTGCTCCTCGGCGAGGAACGGGGCAACCTGCGGCGGGCGCACCACCAGCCGCCCGCCGGATAGGCCCTTGCCCAGGTAGTCGTTCGCGTCGCCGGTCAGCCGCAGCGTGATGCCGCGCGGCAGGAACGCCCCGAACGACTGCCCGGCCGACCCGTCGAACGAGATGTCGATCGTGTCGTCGGGCAGGCCCTCGCCGCCCCAGCGCCTGGTCACCTCGTAGCCGAGCATGGTACCCACGGTCCGGTTCACGTTGCGGATCGGCAGCTCGAGCCGGACCGGCCGGCCCTCCTCGAGCGCCCCCTCGGCGAGCTGGATGAGCGTGTTGTCCAGCGCCTTGTCCAGCCCGTGGTCCTGGCCCTGCTTGCAACTTAGAGAAGCGTCGTCGGACAGCTGGGGCCGGTAAAGCATCCGGGACAGGTCCAGCCCGGACGCCTTCCAGTGCTCCACCGCGAGGGCCGCGTCGAGCAGGTCGACCCGGCCGACGATCTCCTCCAGCGACCGGAAGCCCAGCTGGGCCAGGTACTCCCTGACCTCTTCGGCGACGAACTCGAAGAAGTTCACGACGAACTCCGGCTTGCCGCTGAACCGCGCCCGCAGCTCGGGGTTCTGGGTGGCCACGCCGACCGGGCAGGTGTCCAGGTGGCAGACCCGCATCATGACGCAGCCCGATACCACCAGCGGCGCGCTGGCGAAGCCGAACTCCTCCGCGCCGAGCAGCGCGGCGATGATCACGTCCCGGCCGGTCTTCAGCTGGCCATCGGCCTGCACGACGATCCGGTCCCGCAGCTTGTTGCGCAGCAGCGTCTGCTGGGTCTCGGCCAGCCCGAGCTCCCATGGCGCGCCCGCGTGCTTGATCGAGGTCAGCGGCGCGGCTCCGGTGCCGCCGTCGTGCCCGCTGATCAGCACGACGTCGGCGTGCGCCTTGGATACCCCGGCGGCCACGGTGCCCACCCCGACCTCGGCCACCAGCTTGACGTGGACCCGCGCCGCCGGGTTGGCGTTCTTCAGGTCGTGGATCAGCTGGGCCAGGTCCTCGATCGAGTAGATGTCGTGGTGCGGCGGCGGCGAGATCAGCCCGACGCCCGGCGTGGAGTACCGGGTCCTGGCGATCCACGGATACACCTTGTTCCCGGGCAGCTGGCCGCCCTCCCCCGGCTTGGCCCCCTGCGCCATCTTGATCTGCAGGTCGTCGGCGTTGACCAGGTACTCGCTGGTGACGCCGAACCGGCCGCTGGCGACCTGCTTGACCGCGGACCGCCGCAGGTCGCCGTTCGCGTCCGGGCTGAACCGCTCGGGGTCCTCGCCGCCCTCGCCGGTGTTCGACCGGGCCCCCAGCCGGTTCATCGCGATGGCCAGGGTCTGGTGCGCCTCGGCCGAGATCGACCCGTAGGACATGGCGCCGGTGGCGAACCTCTTGACGATGCTGGCCACCGGTTCAACCTCGTTTACCGGAACGGGCCGTGGTTCGTCCGTCCCGGAATCGACACCGCGGATGCGGAGCAGCCCGCGCAGCGTCATCAGCCGCCGCGACTGGTCGTCGACCAGCGACGTGTACTCCTTGAAGATCTCGTACCGGCGGCTGCGGGTGGCGTGCTGCAGTTTGAAGACCGCCTCGGGGCTGAACAGGTGCGGCTCGCCGTCGCGGCGCCACTGGTACTCCCCGCCGGTGTCCAGGCGCCGGTGGGCCATGCCTGCTCCCGGGGAGATCGCGTAGCCGGTCCGCCGGCGGATCTCCTCGGCGAGCTCGTCGAAGCCCACGCCGGACAGGCGCGAGGTCGTACCGGCGAAGCAGGCCTCGATCACCTCGGGGCCCAGGCCGATGGCCTCGAAGATCTGCGCGCCGGTGTAGGAGGCGACGGTGGACACGCCCATCTTGGACATGATCTTCAGCAGCCCCTTGCCCAGGGCCTTGAGCAGGTTCGCCTCCGCCTTCCTCTCGGCCACCTCGCCCAGGACGCCGCGCCGGGCCAGCTCCCGGGCCGACTCGATGGCCAGGTAGGGGGTGACGGCCGCGGCGCCGTACCCGACGAGCAGTGCCACGTGATGGCACTCGCGCACGTCCCCCGCCTCGACGATCAGCCCGGCCATGGTCCGCGTCTTCTCCCGGATCAGGTGGTGGTGCACCGCCCCGGTCAGCAGCAGCGACGGGATCGGCACCAGGGAGTCGGAGGTGCTCACGCGATCGGACAGGATGATGAGACGGGCGCCACCGGCGATCGCGGCAGAGACCTCAGCGCAGATCTCGGCGAGCCGCGCCCGCAGGCCCTCACCGCCGCTGCGCGGGTCGTACCGGCCGTCCACCAGGTACGAGGCGAGCCCGGGCAGGTTGCCGTCATCGTTGATGTGCACGATCTTGGCCAGGTCCTGGTCGCTGAGCACCGGGCGGGGCAGCACGACCTGGCGGCAGGAGGCCGGCACCGGTTCCAGCAGGTTCTGCTCCGGCCCGGCGATCGTGGCCAGCGAGGTGACGAGCTCCTCCCTGATCGCGTCCAGCGGCGGGTTGGTCACCTGGGCGAACAGCTGGGTGAAGTAGTCGAACACCAGCCGCGGCCGGTCCGAGAGCACCGCCAGCGGGGTGTCCGTGCCCATCGACCCGATGGGCTCCGCCCCGGCCCGCGCCATCGGGGCCAGGATGACCCGCAGTTCCTCCTCGGTGTACCCGTGCATCCGCTGCAGCGTCAGCAGGTCGGCCTGGGTCCGGTCGGCCGGGGTCCGGGGGCGGTCGGGGAGGTCGTCCAGGTGGACCAGGCCGGCGTGCAGCCACGCTTCGTAGGGGTGCTCGGCGGCCAGGGCCGCCTTGACCTCCTCGTCTTCCACGAGGCGGCCGGTGGCGGTGTCGGCCAGGAAGATGCGGCCGGGCTGGAGCCGACCCTTCCTGATCACGGTGGCGGGGTCGATGTCGAGCACGCCGACCTCGCTGGCCAGCACGACCAGGCCGTCGCTGGTCACCCAGTACCGGCCGGGACGCAAGCCGTTGCGGTCCAGCACCGCGCCGATGACCGAGCCATCAGTGAACGCGATCAGCGCCGGGCCGTCCCATGGTTCCATGAGCGCGGCGTGGAACTGGTAGAACGCGCGGCGTTCCGGCGTCATCTCCTCATGGTTCTCCCAGGGCTCCGGGATCATCATGAGCACCGCGTGCGGCAGCGACCGGCCGCCCATGTGCAGCAGCTCCAGGCACTCGTCGAAGCTGGCCGAGTCGCTGCCGTGCTCGTTCAGGACCGGGAAAAGACGCTCGACGCCCTTCCCGTCCTTCGAGCGCGGGATGAGATCGGTGGCCAGCATCGCCTCCCTGGCCCGCATCCAGTTGCGGTTGCCCCGGATCGTGTTGATCTCGCCGTTGTGCGCCACGTACCGGTACGGATGGGCCAGCGGCCACGACGGGAACGTGTTGGTGGAGAACCTCGAGTGCACCAGGGCCAGGGCCGAACCGTACCGGGGATCGGACAGGTCGGGGAAGAACGGCTCGAGCTGTACCGCCGACAGCATGCCCTTGTACACGATGGTCCGGGCCGACAGGCTGGCGAAGTACGCCCCGCCCTCGTGTTCGGCCCGCTTGCGCAGGCAGAACGCCATCCGCTCGAGCTCCGGGCCCGACTCGCCGTTCGCGCCCGCCACGAACAGCTGGACCAGCTCGGGCAGCACCGCGCGCGCGCCTGCCCCGCAGGCCTCGACGTCGAACGGGACGTCACGCCAGCCCAGCACGATCAGGCCCTCGGCCGCGGCGAGCCGTTCGACGGTCCGGGAAACCACGGGCCGTTCGGCCGAAATAAAGGCCAGGCCGGCCGCATACGAGCCTGGTCCGGGCAGAGCGAATCCGCATACGGCGCGGAAGAACTCGTCCGGTAGCTGGGTGAGGATCCCGGCCCCGTCCCCGGTGCCTGGGTCGCCGCCCTTCGCACCCCGGTGTTCCAGGTGGCACAGCACCCGCAGAGCCCTGGTCACGACGTCATGGCCACCCCGGCCAGACAGGTCCGCGACGAAGCCGACGCCGCACGCGTCATGCTCGAAGGTGGGGTCGTAAAGGCCAGCTGCCGCCATGCGCTCTCCCGTCGTCTCGATACGCCACATCGTGCGCCCGGGACGACACTGGCCCTGTTACGTAGACATTACATCACCCGGAGAATCGTCTACCAGTCTGCTGGGTGCCGACTTGTCCGACGTACGCGCTGGTGGGATAGGCCGCGGCCGGGTCAGGTATAGACCAGCCACGGCCAGGACGAAGACTACGACGTCGCCGAGCGCGCCGTAACGGACGCCCAGTACCTGCGGCAGCGGGCCGACGCGCACCGATTCCACCCAGAAGCTGCCCACCGCATAGCAGGCCGCGCACAGCATGAACGTGCGTTCGCCGGGCAGTGTTTGCTTCGGGGGGACGACCCCCCCGTACCCCCCCGAGCCTTCGGCAGTGGGAACCGGCGGGCGGCCCAGATCACGCCGAGGCCGACCGCGACGTCCCACAGCGACTGGTACAAGAAAGCGGGCTGGAACGTGCCGTAACTCTCGTAACCAGGCGCGCGGTGAGCCGGCGAGATCTGGACCGCCCACCACCAGGTCGACGGCGGGCCGTAGAACTGCTGCGTCCACCAGTTGCTCAGGCCGCCGATGGCCAGCCCGAACATCACCGCGGGCGCGGCGGCGCCGGCGACCGGGCCCAGCGGCACCTCCTGCCCTCGCGGGGGGGTCTGGGGGGGTCGTCCCCCCGGGCTGGCACGGCGGCAGGCGATCCAGGCCCCGGCGGCGCCGAGCGCCACCGCGCCGGGGACGCCGATGGCCGCGACCCCCAGCGTGACGGTGTGCCACAGGCGGTACGCGTGGGTGAAATCGTGCCGGGTGGCGATGAGCACGGCGTGCGCGGCGGCGCCGATCAGGCCGAACGGAACGGCCCAGGCGGCCACGTCCAGCATGATCCCGCGGCGGCCGCCGCCTCGGCGGTACCGGCGGCTCGCCACGGCCACCGCGACGAGGATCCCGGCGGTGACGCACAGCGCGTAGGCCCGGACCGGCAGCGGCCCGAGCCGCCAGACCGCCGAGCCAGGGCTCGGGATGGACGCCAACGCCATTGTCGCGACATTACTCCGGCTGCCTGAAGGTCAGATGGAGGATGCGGCGGCTAGGGACGGGCTCGGCGGAGGGCGGCGGACAGTTCGGCCGTGAGCTCGGTGACGGCGCTCGTTCCCGCCGCGGTGTCCGTGGCGTCCAGGAGGCGGCGGACGAAGGCGGAGCCAACGATCACCCCGTCCGCGAACGCGGCTACCTGCGCCGCCTGGGCGCCGTTGCTCACCCCGAGGCCCACCGCCACCGGCAGGTCGGTGTGCGGGCGGATCCGCCCGACCAGGCCTTCCGCCTGGCCGCCGACCGCGTCCCTGGTGCCGGTGATGCCCATCAGCGATGCGGCGTAGACGAAGCCGCGGCAGGCCTTGGTGATCGTGGCCAGCCGCTGGTCGGTGGAGCTCGGCGCGGCCAGGAACACGCGGTCCAGCCCATGGGAGTCGGAGGCCTCCAGCCACGGGCCGGCCTCCTCGGGCGAGAGGTCGGGCGTGATCAGGCCCGAACCGCCCGCAGCGGCCAGGTCGCGGGCGAACGCACGGACGCCGTGCCGCTCGACCGGGTTCCAGTAGGTCATGACCAGGACGGGGACGCCCGCCGCGGCGACGGCCTCGACGGTGCGGAACACGTCGGCGACCCGGGTTCCCGCGGTGAGCGCGCGGTGCACGGCCTCGGCGATCACCGGGCCGTCCATCAGCGGGTCGGAGTAGGGCAGGCCGATCTCGATGACGTCGGCCCCGGCCGCGGCCATGGCCCGGGCGGCCTCGATCGCACCTTGGACGGTGGGGAACCCGGCGGGCAGGTAGCCGACCAGGGCGGCGCGGTTGTCGGCGTCCGCCTTGCCGAAGGCGTCGGTGACCGAGGTCATATCCCGAACCACTTCGAGGCGGTGTCCACGTCCTTGTCGCCGCGGCCGGACAGGTTGACCACGATGAGGCCGTCCGGGCCGAGTTCACGGCCCACGTCCAGGGCGCCGGCCAGCGCGTGGGCCGACTCGATGGCCGGGATGATGCCCTCGGTGCGGCACAGCACGGAGAACGCGTTCATGGCCTCGGCGTCGGTCACGGCGCGGTAGCTGGCCCGGCCGGTTTCCATCAGCCAGACATGCTCGGGACCCACGCCCGGGTAATCCAGTCCGGCCGAGATGGAGTGGGTGCCGCGGGTCTGGCCTTCGTCGTCTTGCAGCACGAAGGTCCGCATGCCGTGCAGGACACCCTGGGACCCGCCGGTCAAGGTGGCGGCGTGCCGCCCGGTGTCCAGTCCGTCGCCGCCGGCCTCGCAGCCGATCAGAGCGACCTCGTTATCCGGGATGAAGGCGTGGAACAGGCCGATGGCGTTGGAGCCGCCGCCGACGCAGGCGATCACCGCGTCCGGCAGGCGCCCGGCGGCGGCCAGGACCTGCTCCCTGGCCTCCAAGCCGATCACCCGCTGGAAGTCCCTGACCATCATCGGGAACGGGTGCGGCCCGCCCACCGAGCCGATGCAGTAGTGGGTGTACCCGACCGTCGTCACCCAGTCGCGGAAGGCCTCGTTCATGGCGTCCTTGAGCGTCCGGGTGCCGGCGGTGACCGGGATGACCTCGGCGCCGAGCATGCGCATGCGGGACACGTTCAGGGCCTGCCGGTGGGTGTCCTCTTCGCCCATGTAGACCGTGCACTCCAGGCCGAACAGCGCGGCCGCGGTGGCCGTGGCGACGCCGTGCTGGCCGGCGCCGGTTTCGGCGATGACCCTCGTCTTGCCCATCCGCTGGGCCAGCAGTGCCTGGCCGAGCACGTTGTTGATCTTGTGCGACCCGGTGTGGGTGAGGTCCTCGCGCTTGAGCAGGACGGCCGCGCCTCCGGCCTCCGCGCCGAACCGTCTGGCCCGCGTGAGCAGCGTCGGCAGGCCGGCATAGTTCCTGAGCAGGCTGTCGAGCTGGGCGCGGAAATCCGGGTCGTTCCGGGCCTGCTGGTAGGCGGCGGCGAGTTCGTCCAGGGCCGCCATGAGCGCTTCGGGGGCGAACCGGCCGCCGTACGCGACTCCGTCGGCCACAAAGTGCCCGAAGGTATCGGGAACCGGAGCGATATCGGGTTCCGCCGCGTCCGTTCCGTTCATCCGCGCTCGCCTCGCAGCGCGGGGTGGGAGCCGGCGGTCACCAGGTCGGCGACGGCACTGCGCGGGTCCTTCTCGGTGACCAGGCTCTCGCCGACGAGCACGGCGTCGGCACCGGACGCGGCGTAGGCCAGCAGGTCGCGCGGCCCGCGGACGCCGGACTCGGCGACCTTGACGATCCCCTCCGGGATCCGCCCGGCCATCAGGCCGAAGATCGCGCGGTCAACCTTGAGCGTGGCCAGGTTGCGCGCGTTGACGCCGATGACGGTCGCGCCGGCGTCCAGGGCCCGGTCGAGCTCGGGCTCGGCGTGCACCTCGACCAGCGGCAGCAGGCCGATCGAGGCCGCCCGCTCGACCAGCGAGACCAGCGCGCTCTGCTCGAGCGCCGCCACGATCAGCAGCACCAGGTCCGCGCCATGGGCGCGGGCTTCCCACAGCTGGTAGGAGCTGACCACGAAGTCCTTGCGCAGCAGCGGCACCTGCACCGCCCGGCGGACCGCGCTCAGGTCCGCCAGCGACCCGCCGAACCGCCGCGGCTCGGTCAGCACGCTGATCACCTTGGCGCCCCCGGCTTCGTAGTCCGAGGCCAGCGCGGCCGGATCGGCGATGGCGGCCATCTGCCCACGAGACGGGCTGGCCCGCTTCACCTCGGCGATGACGCTGACACCCTCGGCCTTCAGCGCGGCCATCGCGTCCCGCGGTGACGGCGCGCGCCGCGCCATCTCCTTCAGCTGGTCCAGAGAGACGTGCCGCTGCCGGTCGGCGAGATCGGCACGCACACCGTCTAGGATCTCGTCGAGCACACTCACGCGGTTCGCTCGTCCCCTCACATCGGTACTGTTGCGCCACCGATCGTAGCCCGGACGCCCGGGTGCGACGGTGACTGCCCCCCTGGAATTGGCCGGCGGCCCTGCGTGGGCGGTACGGGTGATTCCTGTGCCCACGTCATCGATCCAGCGCGTAGCCTGCGCCGCGAACGGTCCTGATCCGGGCGGCGGAGCCGAGCTTGGCGCGGAGCTGGGCGACGTAGACGTCGGCAGCCCGGTCGCCGGCAGATGGGCGGCCGGCCGCGGCGAGCAGCTGGCGCCGGGACAGGACCCGGCCGGAATTATCCATGAGCGCGGCGAGCACCGCGGACTCGGTTGCGGTCAAGGCGGGCCAGGGGGCATGGCGGGCGGGCAGCCGCCCCATGATCGGGGGGATTCCCAAGGGGGGTCCGGGGGGATGGGTCCCCCCGGGAGAGAACCGTCGTCCCCCCGGGGTTACGCAGCACGTCGCGGACCAGGGCGACGAGCTCGCGGGGGCTGAACGGACGGGCCAGCCACCGCCGGGCGCCCGCCGCGTCACGCCGGACGGCCAGGCCGCGGGGCCGGGGGGCGGCGCCGTCGGCCACCAGGAAGATGACCGGCGTGCGCAGGGCCCGGCGGATGCGCCTCGGGTCCAGGCCGGGCATGGTGAGATCGATCACGGCCGCCGCGTCCGGGCCGCCGGTCAGCTCGGCCAGCGTGGGCTCCGGGCTGGTGACCAGCCGGACCCGCAGCCCGTCGCGGCGCAGGTAGCGAGCCGACATCTCGGCGACCTCGGGCTCGTGCTCGGCGAGCAGGATCGA
The DNA here is from genome assembly GCA_963801155.1 of uncultured Actinomycetes bacterium. GTDB lineage: Bacteria > Actinomycetota > Actinomycetes > Streptosporangiales > Streptosporangiaceae > Palsa-504. The sequence continues at coordinate 172,785 of CAWDEB010000023.1, read as the reverse complement.
GGTCTTCGGGTCCGGCTCGCGCCGGTCAGGGTGGCGGCCCGCCACCCACGTGGTCCTCGGTCGGGTCCAGGTCACGGCTCAGCGACTCCCACATGGAAGCGGAGTCGACGGCGCGCTGGCGCGGCCGCTGGCCCGGCCGGTCGAACCGCGCGGACATGACGGGCCAGCCCGGGCCGCGCCACACGGTGGCCAGGCCCGCGAGGACGATCGCGGCCGCCCCGGCGACCGCGGCCGCGTGCCAGGGCGCGCCGGTCATCAGGGCGTGCCCCGAGGAGCCCGCGACGACGATCGCGTGCGAGGCGCCGCCGGATGAGGTGCCGCCGGTGGTCGACCCGCCGAGCGCGCCGGCCGCCGCGTCGGCCTGGGCGGTCGCGAGCACGGCCGAGGCCCGCACCCCGGCCGCCGGCGGCTACCGCCGCGCCCGCACCCAGGACCGCCAGCAGCGCACCGGCCACGCGCCGGGCCGCTGACCTGGTGGCGATCACGGCCGCCAGGCAGGCCAGCCCGGCCAGGGCGAGCGCGCTGGCCAGCGGGACGAGCTGCTGGCCGGTGACGGAGATCTGCTGCGCGGGCAGCGGACGGGGCGGGATGAAGATGGCCTGCGCCCAGGTCTGCCGGACGGCGAACACGACCAGGGCGGCACCGGCCACGCCGAGCAGCAGCACCAGCCCGAATTCCCTGCGCATGGCCGGCTACTGCTCCTTGAGCAGCACGTCGGCGTCGAAGCAGGTCCGGTCGCCGGTGTGGCAGGCCCCGCCCACCTGGTCGACCTTGACCAGGAGGGCGTCGCCGTCGCAGTCGAGGGCGACCGACTTGACCCACTGCTGGTGCCCGGAGGTATCGCCCTTCACCCAGTACTCCTGGCGGCTGCGCGACCAGTACGTGCACCGGCCCGTGGTCAGCGTGCGATGCAGAGCTTCGTCGTCCATCCAGCCGAGCATCAGCACCTCGCCGGTGTCGTACTGCTGGGCGATCGCCGCGATCAGGCCGGACGCGTCCCGCTTCAGCCGCGCGGCGATGGCAGGGTCGAGCATCGCTCCCTCCTTCGGGGGTCCGGGGGTCGCCCCCGGGCTAGCACAGTTCCGAGACTTTAGTCAGGGTAGCAATGCCGCCTACGATCAGCAGGTGAGCTACTCGCGAGACGAGCGCCTGGCGCTGTGCGCGCTGCTCGACAAGACAGGGCCGGACGCACCGACGCTGTGCGCCGGCTGGAACACCGGCGACCTGGCCGCGCACCTGGTGCTCCGCGAGCACCGGCCCGACGCCGCCGCGGGCGTGCTGGGCGGGCCGCTGGCCGGGTACACGGCCCGGGTGCAGAACCGGATCAAGCAGCGGATGCCGTTCCCCGACCTGGTGCGGGCGATCAGATCGGGACCGCCGCGGCTGTCGCCCATGGCCCTCCCGGGCCTGGACGAGCTGGTCAACGCGGTCGAGTACTTCGTCCATCACGAGGACGTGCGCCGCGCGGGGAGCGACTGGGAGCCGCGGGAGATCAGCAGCGGCGAATCCAGCCTGCTGTGGCAGCGGCTGCGGGCCGCGCGGTTCATGCTGCGCGGGGCCCCGGTCGGGGTGGAGCTGGCCCGTGACGACCCGGAGGCGCACGGCCAGACGTACCGGATCACGGTCAAGAACGCGACCCCCGCGGTGACCGTGATCGGCAGCCCGGCCGAACTCACCATGTGGGTGATGGGCCGCACCGGCGCGGCCCGGGTCCGTTTCGACGGAACCGAAGCGGCGGTGAGCAAGCTCACCGGGTCGAACTGGCGCTAGCTACCCATCTCGCGCTTGAGCCGGGCCAGTTCGTCATCGATGTCGGCCGCGTTCGGCGCGGCGCGGCGCGGCTGCTGGGTCGGGACCGGGGTCGAGTACGGCTCGACGTCGGCGCGCGGCAGCGGCTGGTGGCGGTCATGGTCGCGGACCTCGCGCTCCTCACGCTTGCGTGAGATCTGCTTGCCGGGACCGCGCCATCTTGATCGCGACGACGATCGCGCCCACGACCAGCGCGGCGATCACCAGGTCGTCACCGCGGCAATGATGAACTCGACCACCGAGCCGACGATCAGGAACGCGATGATAATGCCGCCCGCGATGGCGGCGATCTTGAACCAGCTCATCCGCCGCATCCTCTCTCGACAAGGCCCCCCGGGACCAGCACTGAGGACTGCTCCCACTCAAGATATTACCTGACTGGGCTCGTTCCGCCGAGGGTCGCTAATACTCTATGGCCATGCACGCACTCGGCATTGACATCGGCGGTACCGGCATCAAGGCCGCCCCGGTCGACGTGGACACGGGCAAGCTGCTCGCCGCCCGGCAGAAGATCGAGACACCGCGCCCGGCCCTGCCCGATGCGGTGGCGGCCGTGGTGAAGGAGCTTGTCACCGCGTTCAGCTGGTCCGGCCCGGTGGGCATCACGTTCCCCGGCGTGGTCACCGACGGGGTGACCAGGACCGCCGCCAACCTGGACCCGGCCTGGATCGGGCTGGATGCCGCATCGCTGTTCGGCGAGGCGGCCAGCAACCCGGTCCGGGTGCTGAACGACGCCGACGCGGCCGGCGTGGCCGAGATGACGTTCGGCGCCGGGGTCGGCGAGCTGGGCACCGTGCTGATGCTGACCTTCGGCACCGGGATCGGCAGCGCGCTGTTCACCCGGGGCATCCTGGTGCCGAACACCGAGTTCGGGCACATCGAGGTCCGCGGTCAGGACGCCGAGAAGCGCGCCTCCGAGCGCGCCAAGGAACTGCACGACCTGAGCTGGGGCAAGTGGGCCGGACGCGTCGATGAGTACCTGCAGCACATCGAGGCGCTGCTCTCGCCGGACCTCGTCATCGTGGGCGGCGGGATCAGCAGGCAGGCCGACAAGTGGGTGCCGCGGCTGACCGGCATCCGCGCCCGCATCGTGCCCGCGGCCCTGCACAACGACGCCGGGATCGTCGGCGCCGCGATGGCGGCCGGCCGCGAGTCGGCGCCCGGGGATTAGCGCACGGGGTGGCCCGCGCCGCGCAGCGCGTTCTTGACCTGGGCGATGCGCAGCGTGCCGAAGTGGAACACGCTGGCGGCCAGGACCGCGTCCGCCCCGGCGTCCACCGCGGGCGCGAAGTGCGCCAGCGTGCCCGCGCCGCCGCTGGCGATCACCGGGACGGTGACCGCGGCCCGCACGGCCCGGATCAGCTCCAGGTCGAAGCCCGCGGTGGTCCCGTCCGCGTCCATCGAGTTCAGCAGGATCTCGCCCGCACCGAGCAGCACGGCCCGCTGCGCCCAGTTCACCGCGTCGATCCCGGTGCCGGTCCGGCCGCCATGGGTGGTCACCTCGAAGCCGCTCGCCTGGCCCGGGCGCACGCCGGGCGTCCACGGACAGCACGATGCACTGTGACCCGAACCGCCGCGGCCGCCTCGGACAGCAGCTCCGGCCGGGCGATCGCGGCGGTGTTGAGCGAGACCTTGTCGGCTCCGGCGCGCAGCAGCCGGTCCACGTCCGCGACGCTGCGCACGCCGCCGCCGACGGTGAGCGGGATGAACACCTGCTCGGCGGTCCGCCGCACCACGTCGTACATGGTGTCCCGGCCGCCGCTGGACGCGGTGATGTCGAGGAAGGTCAGCTCGTCGGCGCCTTCGGCGTCGTAGAAGGCGGCCAGCTCCACCGGGTCCCCGGCGTCCCGCAGCTCGCGGAAGTTGACCCCCTTGACCACCCGGCCGTCGTCGACGTCCAGGCAGGGGATGACCCGCACCGCTACCGTCATGCTCTGTCTCCCGCTGGCCCGACCTCGGCGAGCGCCTCTTCCAGGGTGAACGCGCCCTCGTAGAGGGCCGTGCCGACGATGGCGCCCTCCACGCCGAGCGGGACGAGCGACGCGATGGCCCGCAGGTCGGCCAGGCTGGACACTCCCCCGCTGGCCACCACGGGCGCGGTGGTGCGGGCGCACACGTTCCGGAGCAGCTCCAGGTTGGGGCCGCGCAGCGTGCCGTCCTTGAGCACGTCGGTCACCACGTACCGGGCGCAGCCCTCGGCGTTCAGCCGGTCCAGCGTCTCGTACAGCTCGCCGCCCTCGGCGGTCCAGCCGCGGGCGGCCAGCCGGGTGCCCCGGACGTCCAGCCCGACCGCGACCCGCTCCCCGTGGCGGGCGATGACCGACCGCACCCATCGCGGGTTCTCCAGCGCCGCGGTGCCGATGTTGACCCGGGCGCAGCCGGTGCCGAGCGCCCGGGCCAGCGAGTCGTCGTCCCTGATGCCGCCGGACATCTCCACCTGCACGTCCAGGCTGCGCACCACCTTCGCGAGCAGGTCGGCGTTGGAGCCGCGGCCGAAGGCGGCGTCCAGGTCCACCAGGTGGATCCACGAGGCCCCGGCCCGCTGCCAGGCCAGCGCGGCCTCCATCGGGTCGCCGTACCGGGCGCCGCTGCCGGCCACGCCCTGGACGAGCTGGACCGCGTGCCCCTCGGTGACGTCGACGGCGGGCAGCAGCGTGAGCCGGGTCACAGTGTCTCCAGCCAGTTGGCCAGCAGCGTGGCGCCGGCGTCGCCGGACTTCTCCGGGTGGAACTGGGTGGCGGACAGCACCCCCTGCTCGGCGGCGGCGGCGAACCGCTCGCCGTGCTCGGTCCAGGAGATGCGGGCGCCCGCGGCGGCGAGCTGACCCGCGGTGGCCGCTCGCAGCGCGTAGGAGTGCACGAAGTAGAACCGGGTGCCGGACGGGATCCCGGCGAACAGCACCGAACCCGGGGCCGCGGCCACCGTGTTCCAGCCCATGTGCGGCAGCACGCCCGCATCCAGCCGTTCCACCGTCCCCGGCCAGGCCCCGCAGCCCTCCGTGTGCTGCCCGTGCTCCTTGCCGGCGGCGAACAGTACCTGCATGCCCACGCAGATGCCGAGGACCGGGCGGCTTCGCTCGAGCCGCTGGGTGATCAGCTTGTCTCCGCCGACGGCCCGCAGCCCGGCCATGCAGGCCGCGAACGCGCCCACGCCGGGCACGGCGAGCCCGTCGCACTCCAGCGCGGCGTCGGCGTCCGCGGTGACCGTCACGTCCGCGCCCGCCCGGGCGAGCGCGCGCTGGGCCGAGCGCAGGTTGCCGGACCCGTAGTCGAGCACGACCACCCGCGGGCTCATCACAGCACGCCCTTGGTGCTCGGGACCCCGCCGGCGCGCGGGTCGGGAGCCGCCGCGGTGCGCAGCGCCCGTGCCACCGCCTTGAACTGGGCCTCCACGATGTGGTGCGGGTTGCGGCCCTCGATGACGCGGACGTGCAGGCAGATCCCCGCGGAGAACGCCAGCGACTCGAAGATGTGCCGGGTCAGCGTGGTGTCGTAGCTGCCGATCAGCGGGGCCATCCCGGCCGGCTCGTGGTGGACCACGTAGGGCCGCCCGGACAGGTCCACCGCGGCCTGCACCAGCGTCTCGTCCAGCGGCACCAGGGCGTCGCCGAACCGGGAGATCCCGCTCTTGTCGCCCAGCGCCTCCCGCAGCGCCTGGCCGAGGGTGATGGAGGTGTCCTCCACGGTGTGGTGGGCGTCGATCTCGGTGTCGCCCTTGGCCCGCACGGTCAGGTCGAGGCAGCCGTGCTTGCCCAGCTGCGCGAGCATGTGGTCGAAGAACGGGACCCCGGTATCGACCTCGGTCACCCCGATGCCGTCCAGGTCGAGTTCGACCAGGATCTGCGTCTCCCGGGTGACCCGCTCCACCCGCGCTACCCGGTTCACAGACCCAGCACCTCGCTCAGTACCTCTCTCAGGGCGGCCCGGAACGCCGCCATGTCCTCCGGCGTCCCCACCGTGACCCGCAGCCAGCGCGGCGGGCTCGGCGGTCGACCTCCCGGACCAGGACGCCGCGGTCCAGCAGCCCCTGCCAGACGTCCCGGCGCGCGGGGAACGTGCCGAACAGCACGAAGTTCGCGTCCGAGTCCGCCACTCGCAGCCCCTGGCGCTCGCAGCCAGCTGACCAGCCCGTCCCGTTCGGCCCGAAGAGACGTAACGGTGGCCAGCGGCTCGGCGGCCAGCGCGAGTGCGGCCCTCGCCACCGCCTGGGTGACGGCGGACAGGTGGTAGGGCAGCCGGACCAGCAGCAGCTTCTCGACCACCTCGGGTGCGGCGGCCAGGTACCCGACCCGCGCGCCGGCCATGGCGAACGCCTTGGACATGGTGCGGGTGACCACCAGCCCGGGGTAGCGCGGCAGCAGGGTGAGCGCGCTCGGCGTGCCCTCGCGGGCGAACTCCGCGTACGCCTCGTCGATCACCACCAGGCCCGGCGCCGCGTCGCAGATCGCCTCGATCACCTCGATCGGGGCGGCGGTACCGGTCGGGTTGTTCGGCGAGGTCAGGAAGACCAGGCTCGGCTGTGCCTGCTCGATGGCGCGGGCCGCCCGCTCCGGGTCCAGGCCGAAGTCCTCGTCGCGGTCCACGTCGATCCAGGTGGTACACGTCACCCTGGCGATCAGGGGGTGCATCGAGTAGCCGGGCTCGAATCCCAGCGCCCGGCGGCCCGGCCCGCCGAAGGCCTGCAGCAGCTGCTGGATGACCTCGTTCGACCCGTTGGCGGCCCACATGTGCCGGGCGGTCAGCCCGTGCCCGAGGTAGTCGGCCAGGTCTTTGCGCAGCTCGACGGCGTCCCGGTCGGGATAACGGTTCAGGGTCGCCGCCGCCTGGGCCACCGCGTCCACGACCGCCCGCTGCAGCGCGGGGCTGGGCGGGTAGGGATTCTCGTTGGTGTTCAGCCGGACCGGGACGTCGACCTGTGGCGCGCCGTACGGGTGCAGGTCTTTCAGGTCATCCCGAACGGGCGGTGGTGCAGCGGCCATTACTCTGGCCCGCTTTCCCGGGGCACGCGGATACGCACGGCTTCGACGTGCGCGGCCAGGTCCTCGGCGCCGCCCAGGGCGTCGATCAGCGGCGCGGCGGCGGCCAGCGCTGCTGCGTCGCATTCGATGACGTTGACCAGCCGACCGAACGGCCAGATGGACAGGCCGCTGGTGTGCCGCGCGGTCCCGCCGGTCGGCAGCACGTGGTTCGAGCCGGCCAGGTAGTCCCCGAGGGAAACCGGGGCGAACGGGCCGGCGAAGACCGCCCCGGCGTTGACCACCCGCGCGGCCAGCTTGGCCGGGTCCCGGGCCTGGATCTCCAGGTGCTCGGGCGCCCATGCGTCGCTGACGGCCAGCGCCGCGTCGAGGTCGTCGACCAGGACGCACGCGGACTGGCCTTGCAGCGCCTTTGTGTACCCGCTCGCGGTGCCGGGTGGCCGGGACCCTCTGGCCCAGTTCTTGGTCGACGTTGTCGGCGAGGCTGGCGTCGGGGGTGATGAGCAGGCAGGCCGCGAGTTCGTCGTGTTCGGCCTGGGCGATCAGGTCGGCGGCCACGTGGGCGGCGTCCGCGGTGTCGTCGGCGATGATGGCCACCTCGGTGGGGCCGTTCTCGCCGTCCGTGCCGACCACGCCGCGCAGGACCCGCTTGGCCGCCGCGACGTAGACGTTCCCGGGGCCGGTGATCACGTCCACGGGGGCGCAGTCTTCGCGTGCCGTAGGCGAACATCGCCAGAGCCTGGGCGCCGCCCGCGGCGTGCACCTCCCTGATGCCGAGCAGGGCGCAGGCGGCGAGCACGGACGGGTGCGGCAGGCCGCCGTGGTCCGCCTGCGGCGGCGACGCCACGGCAATCGCGCCGACGCCGGCGACCTGGGCCGGGACGATGTTCATCACGACCGAGGAGGGATAGGCCACCAGGCCGCCCGGCACGTACACCCCGGCCCGCTGGACCGGCACGAAGCGGCCGGTGACGGTGAGGCCGTCGGCGGGATGAGTGGGGGTTTCCGCCGGGAGCTGCGCCTGGTGCACCGTTCTGGTGCGGCGGGCGGCTTCTTCGAGGGCCCGTCTGACGTCGGGATCGAGCGCGTCGAGCGCCTCGTCCAGCGCCGTCTGCGGGACCAGGGTGGTGGCCAGGTCCACGTGGTCGAAGCGGGCGGTGTACTCGCGGACGGCCTGCGCACCCCGGCGCCTGACGTCCTCGCAGACGGGGCGGATCACGGTGGCGGCGGCCTCGACGTCGGTGACGGCCCTGGGCAGGACGCCGGCCAGAGCGGTCCGGCTGAGCTGGCCCGGTCCGGCCCCGCGCAGGTCGATACGGGAAATCACCCGCCTAGTCTACGGAGAGTCCCCACCCATCTCCGCCGGTTCCGCCTTGCGGTGGCGGGGCCGGGCCGCGGCCTGGGCGGAGCGGCGGGCGCCGGTCTCGGCCAGCAGGATGACGCCCGAGGTGCACAACGGCCAGAACGCGAGCGTGCTCTTGGCGCCCAGCGCGAGTGACGCGTGGAAGAAGGCCCCGGCCGGGCTGGAGGCGAGCAGGTGGTTGTAGGTCCCCAGCCCGATGTTCTCCCCCACCCACAGCGCCAGCCAGGCCGCGGCGACCGCGCCGAGGACCAGCCCGGCGGCAGCGGCCGCGCCGGCCCGGCGGACCAGGACGCGGTAGCCGAGGACCCCGGTGATCAGCCCGCCGACCGCGGTGATCAGGCCGAACCAGGCGTCGGCGACGATGAACGCGGTGCTCTCCGCGTTCACCAGCTCGGCTTCGCCCCGGGCGACCTCCTGCAGCAGCGGCCGCGGCGCGACCGCGGCCCAGATGAGCCCGGCCACGATGCCGAGTACCGCGCTGCCCGCCAGGGCAATGAGGAAAGCCGCCAGTCGCCCCTTCGTCAGACCTCCCTCATCGCCGGGATCACTCCCGCACGATGGTACTCGTCAGGCGGCTGACGGGTCGCTGCCCGGTTAGGAGGTGCCGGGCTGTAATCTCGTTTAGCTCGGCGCAGCCTGGGGAGACGAATCTGCGGTTGCGACACCTCACGGAGGTAATCATGTCGACCGGAGCAATCGTAGGCATCATCATCGCCGTCATCGTGGTGGCGGCAATCGTCGTGCTGGGCCCCCAGTTGACGCGGCAGATGCGGATGCGGCGCCAGTTCGGACCCGAGTACGACCGGCTGGCCAAGGAGCTCGGCTCCAAGAAGGCCGCTGCTGAACTCACCGCGCGGCAGCGGCGAGTGGACGCGCTCGGCATCCACCCGCTGACCGCCGAGCAGCAAGCCAGCTACGGCGGGGAGTGGACCGCCATCCAGGAGCGGTTCGTCGACGCCCCGGCCGAGGCGGTATCCGCTGCGGACACGCTGATCTGGGACGTCATGCGAGACCGCGGCTACCCGGCCGATAACCGGGACGCCAGCGTGGAGGCCTTGTCGGTGTACCACGCGCGGCCGCTGGACGGTTACCGGCAAGCGCAGGGCATCCGGACCGAGTCGGCCAGTACGGAGGAACTCCGGACGGCCATGATCCGCTACCGCACGCTGTTCCAGGACCTGGTGAGCGAGGCCGCTACCAGGAGCGACGGCCGTGTGCAGACAATAGAAAGCGTGCCGCCCAAGACCGCGGACACGCCGCGTTAGCTTCCCGGTTAGCTTTCCCGGAGGAAGGTGATTCCATGACGCAGGACCCCTACGGCCAGCCGCCGGGCCCCGGCTATGTCGTCCGCGGCGAGGTCGTCCCGGACGACGAGGCCAACTCGCCCACCGTTCCGGTGACCCATTTCCAGAAGGTGGCCTCGGCCCTTCGCGGGGACCGGACAGATCCCGCGGGTGTCGCCCCCGACGAGGACCGAGTCCGCCACCAGGCCACCACCTGGCCTGAGGAGGACGTCGGCGCGGTGCGCAGCCCTGACCCCGGGAACCGGGACTACTGGGATGGCGAGGGCGAGACGGACCCGGACGGTCCCGCCGCCGAAGCGGATCCCACGATGACTCAGCCGGACCTGTACGGCACCACCACCCGCGGGGAGACCGATCCTGCTGGGCCTGCTGGGGCTGCTGCTGCGGAGCCTGAGACCCTGGGGAAGCATGCCGGTGCCCCGGTGCAGGGGGGCTTGCGGCCGGGTGAGTCCGATGGCGGGCTGGGTGACTTCAGCGACCTGACCTACGGGAGCCTGCTGCCCGACGCGACGGAGTTCAAGGCCCGGTGGCAGCAGGTCCAGTTCCGGTTCGTCGACGACCCGCAGGGCTCGGTCACCGAGGCGGCCGACGTCATCGCGCAGATCACCGCCAAGCTCGAAGCCGCCATCCAGGAACGGCAGCGTGCCATCTCCGACCGGCAGCGCGCGCTGCGCGACAGGTGGAGCGAAGGCAAGAGCACCGACACCGAGTCGCTGCGCGAGACGCTGCTGATGTACCGCGCGTTCCTCGATCAGCTCACCGGGCCGAAGATCAGCTAGCCGACGCAGGCTGGGCCGAGTAGCTGCTTCAGGTCGCCGATCAAGGCGGGCGAGGCAGCTACTCGCAGCTTGTCGTCAAGCCGTACCACCGTGGTCCGTTCGTGGCCACGCAGCTTGAGGTGAACCTCGGTCGGGCCCGGGTGGGTGATCAGTACCTCCCGGAGCCTCTCCACCACCGGCGGCACGCACCTGGCTACCGGCATGGACACCACGAAGGGGCCCGTGTCGTCGACCGAGAGGTCGGGGACGGTCAGGTCCATGGCGATCAGCTTGGGCACGTCATCGCGGCGATCCACCTTGCCCTTCACCACCACCACGGCGTCCTCGGCGATGGAGGTGGCATACAGCTGGTAGGTCTGCGGGAAGAACAGCACCTCGATCGCCCCGGCCAGGTCCTCCAAGGTGGCGGCGGCCCACTGGTTACCCTGCTTGGTCACCTTGCGCTGAACCCCGGACAGGATGCCGCCGACCTTGACGATCTGGGCATCTGACCGGTCGCCGGCGCGTGGCCGCGCCTCGGCGTCTTCCGCGGTCAGATCGGCGAGCGAGCAGTCGCTCTCCCTGGCGATGATGTGCTCGATGCCGAACAGCGGGTGGTCGGAGACGTACAGCCCGAGCATCTCGCGCTCGAAGTTCAGCAGTGTGGACTTGTCCCACTCCCCGGCCGGGACCGGCACGTCGAAGACGGCCTCCGCCTCGGCGTCGCCGCCGAACAGCGAGTCCTGCCCGATCGCCTCGTTGCGCTTGATGTCGATGACGGCGTTGACGGCCTGCTCGTGCACGAGCACCAGTCCCTTGCGCGCGTCCCGGAACGAATCAAACGCGCCCGCCTTGATCAGCGACTCGATCACCCGCTTGTTGCACACCACGAGCGGGACCTTGCGCAGGAAATCGGTGAAGCCGCTGAACTGGCCCTTCGACTTGCGCGCCGCGAGGATCGCGTCCACCACGTTGGTGCCGACGTTGCGGATCGCAGCCAGGCCGAACCTGATGTCGGTGCCGACCGCCGCGAACGTCGCCACCGACTCGTTGACGTCGGGCGGCAGCACCTTGATGCCCATCCGGCGGCACTCGCTCAGGTACAGCGCCGACTTGTCCTTGTCGTCGGCCACCGACGTGAGCAGAGCGGCCATGTACTCGGCCGGATAGTTGGCCTTCAGGTACGCGGTCCAGTACGCGATCAGGCCGTAGGCGGCGGTGTGCGCCTTGTTGAACGCGTACCCGGAGAACGGGACCAGGACATCCCAGACAGCCTGGATGGCTTTGTCGGAGTAACCGCGCTCCCGGCATCCCTGCTGGAACGGGACGAACTCCTTGTCGAGGATCTCCTTCTTCTTCTTGCCCATGGCGCGGCGGAGCAGGTCGGCCTGGCCGAGCGAGTAGCCGGCCAGGATCTGGGCCGCCTTCTGCACCTGCTCCTGGTAGACGATCAGGCCGTAGGTCGGCTCGAGCACCTCCCGCAGCGGTTCCTCGAGCTCCGGGTGGATGGGCACGATCTCCTGCTGGCCGGTCTTGCGCAGCGCGTAGTTGGTGTGTGAGTTCACGCCCATCGGGCCGGGCCGGTACAGGGCGATGACGGCGGAGATGTCCTCGAAGTTGTCCGCCTTCATCAACCGCAGCAGGGCCCGCATGGGCCCGCCGTCCAGCTGGAACACGCCCAGCGTGTCGCCGCGGGCCAGCAGCTCGTAGCTGGCCTTGTTGTCCAGGGGCAGGCTGAGCAGGTCGATCGAGATGCCGCGGTTCTTCTCGATCGCCGCCACCGCGTCGGCCATGATCGTCAGGTTGCGCAGGCCGAGGAAGTCCATCTTCAGCAGCCCGAGGTCTTCGCAGGTCGGGTAGTCGAACTGGGTGATGATCGCCCCGTCGGTGTGCCGGGTCCAGACCGGGATGTGATCGGTGAGCGGCTCCGCGGACATGATCACCCCGGCCGCGTGCACGCCGGGCTGGCGGATCAGCCCCTCGATCCCGCGCGCCTTGTCGATGACCTGCTTGACATCCGGCTCGGCCTCGTAGAGCGCGCGGATCTCGCTTGCCTCCTTGTACCGGGAATGCGCCTCGTCGAATACCGCCGGACAGCGGCATGTCCTTGCCCAGCACGGCGGGCGGGTACGTCTTCGTGATCCGGTCCCCCAGCGCGTACGGGAAACCGAGTACCCGGCAGGCGTCCTTGATCGCCGCCTTGGCCTTGATCGTGCCGTAGGTGACGATCTGCGCCACCCGGTCCGAGCCCCATTTCTGGGTCACGTACCTGATCACGTCGGCGCGCCCACGCTCGTCGAAGTCGATGTCGATGTCGGGCATGGACACGCGTTCGGGGTTGAGGAAGCGCTCGAAGATCAGGCCGTGCACCAGCGGGTCGAGGTCGGTGATGCCCATCGCGTAGGCGACGATGGAGCCCGCCGCGGAGCCGCGGCCAGGTCCCACCGCGATGCCGTTGTTCTTCGCCCACATGATGAAGTCCGCCACCACCAGGAAGTAGGCCGGGAACCCCATCTGGCAGATGATCTGGATCTCGTACTCGGCTTGCCTGCGCCGTTCCTCGTCGTACCCGCCCGGGTAGCGGCGGTCCATGCCCTTCCACACCTCGGCCCGGAACAGTTCGTCCTCGGACTCGAAGCCGTCCGGGATCGGGAACCGCGGCATCAGGTTGCGGAACTCGAACATGCCGGTGGTGTCGACCCGGTCGGCGATGAGGAGCTGGCTGTTACGGCAGCCTTCCTGCCACAGGTCGCTGCTGTCCAGGCGGTACATGTCAGCCGCCGGCTTGATGAAGTAGCCGGTGCCCTCGAACCGGAACCGGTCGCCGTCGGCCAGGGTCTTGCCGGTCTGGATGCAGAGCAGCATGTCCTGGGCCTGAGCGTCCGGCTCGCGGGTGTAGTGCGAGTCGTTGGTGACGACGGCCGGGATGCCGAGCTTACGGCCGATCTCGATCAGGCCGTCGCGGACCCGCCGTTCGATGTCCAGGCCGTGGTCCATCAGCTCGAGGAAGTAGTTCTCCTTGCCGAAGATGTCCTGCCACTCGGCCGCCGCCTTGAGGGCCTCGTCTTCCTGGCCGAGCCTGAGCCTGGTCTGCAGCTCGCCCGACGGGCAGCCGGTCGAGGCCATCAGGCCCCCGCTGTGCTCGGCGAGGAGCTCCTTGTCCATCCGGGGCCACTTGACCAGCCAGCCCTCGGCGTAGGAGCGGGAGGAGAGCCGGAACAGGTTGTGCAGGCCCTCGTTGTCCCTGGCCCAGATGGTCTTGTGCAGGTAGGCCCCGGCCGCGGAGACGTCGTCCTTCTTCTGGTGCGGCTGGCCCCACAAGATGCGGTTCGGGTTGCCTCGCGACTCCGGCGCGAGGTAAGCCTCGATGCCGATCACCGGCGTGACACCCGCGTCCTTCGCCTGCCGGTGGAACTCGGCGGCCCCGAACACGTTGCCGTGGTCGGTCATCGCCACGTGCGTCATGCCCTGGCTCTTGACCTCCGCCATCAGGTCCTTCAGGCGGGCGGCGCCGTCCAGCATGGAGTACTCGGTGTGCACGTGCAGGTGGGCGAACGGCTCAGCAGATCCCACCATACGAACCGCCTCCTCAGGGCACGCTGCGCACCGCACGCAGCCCCGCAGAGTCCAGCCTTGGGGCGGCATGCGTAGTCATCAACCCGGTGCTGACCAGCCTAGTGGAGCACCGCCCGTGCCGTCGGGTTGCCGCGCCGACCGGCTCCGGTTGGTCCTGGATGTCCGTTTCAGGCGGGCGTTTATTCACGGCGGAGGCTAGGCCGCGTGTTCGGCGTAGTACTGGCGGATCCGGTCGGCCCAGCCTTCGGGTTCGAAGACCTTTACGCGGTCCCGGGCGGCGGGCTCGCCTGCTTGGTCGCGGCCGGCTTGCTGCTCCTGTTCGGCCTGGGCGTTGGCGAAGCAGACGTGGATGGCGTAGTCCAGGTCGAGGCGTTCGCCGTACCAGGGCGGGATGATCGTCTCGGGGGTGACCTCCGCGTCGTGGCAGTCCCCCAAGGTGCCGTCGGGCGGCGGCAGCGGCGGGCAGGCCGGGACGGCGGTGCCGTCCAGACGGCAGAACGCGAACGTCCCGTCACGGGCCGCGGCGATCAGGTACCCGCGGTCGTGGACCAGCATGTGGTGGTACTTGCACAAGCTGACCAGGTTGTCCAGTGTCGTCCGGCCGCCGTGGGACCAGTACTGGATGTGGTGCAGGTCGACCCGGCGGGACTCGCAACCGGGGAACCGGCACCGGCACTTGTCCCGGTCCCGGGCCGCCCGCCGCAATGCCGCGTTCGGCCGGCGCTGGCGTCGGCCCAGATCCAGTAGTTTCCCGGCGCTGTCGTGCAGCATCCAGGTCAGCGCCGAGGAGCAGGCGATCATCTGCGCGGTGGTGACGGAGATGGCCGGGCCGTCCTCGACGTGGCAGCGCGCCGGATCGGCCGGGTGGTCCGGGCGACTCGGCGGCCGCGAGGCGGTCGGCGACGTCTCCGCGGAAACGTCCCCGGCATCAGCAGCCGGGCTGTCAAGGGTGATGGCGTCGGTGCCGGCGTGCACGATGACCTGGTACACCTCCGGGTCAGCGGCTGCGGCGACCTTTCCGGCCAGGAACGCCTCGGCGATGATCAGCAGTGCGTCGGCCAGGCTCGACGAGGTGGCCTCCGCCGGACGGTCCGCGGCCGGAGCCTGATCGGCGGCCGACGTTTCCGCGGAAACGTCGGGCCCCTGCGTGGCGTGCGAGTGCTCGGCGGCAGCGCCCGGGCGCTCCAGGTCGGCTGCGTGCGGGTGCTCCAAGTCCCCGGCCGCCGCGCGCAGCGCCTTCAGTAGCACCGCGCCGGCCAGCGGCGGCAGCCGGAACGTGCCCGCCAGCGACCCGTCCTCCTCCATCCGCCAGGCCAGCCGGCGCCGGATCCGCGCCGCGGCGTCATCGACGGAGCTGACCTGCCGGTGGGCGCGGGCGAACCGCTCCAGCTGATTCCCGGTCATCGGCCCGGCGATCTCGGCCAGGTCCGCCTCGGTGTCCGGGGTGGCGATCCGGGTCAGCGCCCGCACCTTCGCATACGACAGCCGGCCCGCGCCGAACTCCCCCCGGATCACCGGCAGATCCCGCAGCGCCCGGGCCACCCGGACATGCTCCCGGGCGGCCCCCGCCGTCATCTGGCACTTCCACGACAGCCACGCCGCGCAGCTGTTCATCTCCCAGTCCGCCCAGCCGCGGCGGGCATCAAAGTCCCCCAGCAGCACCAGGAACCGGCACGTGGCCGCGGCCAGATGCCCGGCCAGCTCGCAGATCTGCGCCTCCAGCCGCTCCAGCGGCACCGGGGCCGCCTCGTCGCCGCCGGAATAGACCGGGACGCTGCACCCGGCCTGCAGAGTATCGAACATGTATTTGACGATAACACCAGGTACGACATTCCGGGGCCCGGTCAGCCCTCATGACGGGGACACCGAAAGTGTCAGTGGCCTTGAGTAATGTCTCTGCTGCGCAGCGCAGGAACCAGGATCCGGTGCAGTGCGAATAATGGTCTTACTGGAGTACTATATGTATATGACTAAGCGCAAGGAGCGACTCACGGTCACCGTAGACCCGGAGGTCGTGGCCGCCGGTAACGCCGCCGTCGACCGCGGCATTGCCGATTCGCTCAGCGCCTGGGTCAACGAGGCGCTCGCCGAGCGTGCGGCTCGTGATCGCAGGCTGTTCGCGATGTCGGAGGCGATCGCAACATACGAAGCCGAGCACGGCGAAATCACCGCGGCCGAGATAGCCGCGCAGCAGCGCGCGGACCGGCAGGCCGCGGTCGTCGTGCGCGCCGCGGGCCGGGCATGACACTGCTCATGGACAGCCGGTGCGTTGCTCGCACTGGAGCGCGATGACCGCGCCATGTGGCGCAGGTACCAGGCAGCGCGGCTGGCCGGGGTGGTGCCGGTGAGCCATGGCGGCATCGTCGGGCAGGCCTGGCGTGGCGGCGGCCCGCGCCAGGCGCGGCTGGCAGCCGCGCTGAAGGGCGTCGATGTCCGGGCACTGGACGAGCACCTCAGCCGTGGCGCCGGCGAACTGCTTGCCCTCACCGGCACGTGCGATGTGGCTGACGCCGCTCTGGTCCTGCTCGCTAGGGACGGCGACATCATCACCACATCCGATGTCCGCGACATCGCCATGCTGGCCGAGGCGGCGGGCATCCACGCGGAGATCGTGCCCGCGCTGAACTCGCTGATCAGCGTCACGCAGGCCTTGTCATGACCTCTTACCCAAACAATCCCCGGCCCTGTGTACGGAACACGACGCGGCAGAGGTGCCGAGGCTGCCGGAATTGACGCGCCGTCGACGTGCCCTTTGGTGTCCTCCGCTGGAGCCGTGCCGACCGATACAGCAACAGAAGGAAAACGGCACCGCCGATGGCCGCGATGATAGCCAGGCCAAAGCCGCGCGCTGCGTGCTCCCCGACGGGCGAGCGGGCCGGGCAGGATGCGAGTGGTTCCGATGGACCGCCAGGAAACGCTTTCTCGCCTTGCCGGCGGCGTGGCGAATGGCACCCGGATCTCCCTGAAGACAGGAAGCCCGCATTGGCCACCATGGCCAAGCGGGCGATCCGGTGCTGCAACCGGCCGTCAACGACCGGACGGCGAATACGCGACGGTTCAATGCGCGGCGTTGCCAGTACCGGCTTTTCTCCTCAGCCCCAGCGGACGCGCACGCTTGATTGCCACAACTCAAGGAACCCGGTATCTCCGGAGATCGTGACGCTGGCCCGGGCGGCGTCGCTGCGGTTCCACAGGAACAGGTACACGCCGGAGGCCGGGCCGGTGACCGCGCACGCCGCCGAAGCGCCGGAGTCCGAGCCGTCGCGCCCGCGGCGCGCCTGGATGCGGCCGTCCTCGCGGCCACCTCCCAGGCGTGGCCGGTATCGGTGGCCCGCACCTGCATGCCGCCGTCGTGCCCGGGCGACGGCCGGTACTTGCGGCGCTGGCCGAAGCCCATGATCAGCTCGTCGATGCCGTCGGCGGCGAACCCGGGCTCGTACTCGGGCCGGATGCCCGACGCGCTGTCCGCATCCGCCCGGTGGATCGCGGTCTCGTGGGCCTGCCGGCGGGCCCAGAACGCGAGCGGGGAGGGAGCATCCATGAACGTCGCGCACACCAGGCCGGGATCGGCGGTGCTCAGGGTTTCGACCAGCGCGGCATGGCCGGCGCGGAACCAGGCGAGCAGGTCAGGGTCGGCGGCGCCGCCGCGGAGGATGTCAGCCTCCGGCGGCCCGTCAAGCACGGCATCTGGACACTCGGTGATATGCCTGGCCGCCCACCGGTGGACGTACCCGGTGTGCCGCAGCAGGTCCTTGACGTGCCAGGGCGGGCACGTCGGGACGGAGGCGTCCAGGCCGGACCGTTCGGCCGCGTTCGCGAGCAGGTCACCCTGGCCGCGCAGCGCGTCGATGTACTCAGTGATCTCCACGCTGTCATTCTGCCCGGTCAGCTCTCGGCGCGGAGGATCTCCAGGGCGTGGGCCAGGTCGGGTGGATAGGCGCTGGTGAAGGAGACCTGGCGGCCGTCGGCGGGGTGGGCGAAGGTGAGGCTGACCGCGTGCAGCCACTGGCGGGTCAGGCCCAGCCGGGCGGCCAGCACCGGGTCGGCTCCGTAGAGTAGGTCGCCGACGCACGGGTGCCTGATGGCGGCCATGTGCACCCTGATCTGATGGGTGCGGCCGGTTTCGAGGTCGACCGAGACCAGGCTGGCCGCGCGGAACGCCTCCAGCGTGTCGTAGTGAGTCACGCTCGGGCGCCCGTCGCTGACCACCGCGAACCGGCCGTCGCCCGACGGGTGCCTGCCGATCGGCGCGTCGACGGTGCCGCGCAGCGGGTCGGGGTGCCCCTGGACCAGGGCGTGATAGCGCTTGTCCACGGTGCGCTCGCGGAAGGCCCGCTTCAGCGCGCTGTAGGCGCGTTCGCTCTTGGCCACGACCATCACGCCTGTGGTGTTCGCGTCCAGGCGGTGCACGATGCCCTGGCGTTCGGCAGCGCCGCTGGTGGCCACGGTGTGCCCGGCGGCCAGCAGGCCGCCGATGACCGTGGGCCCGGTCCAGCCGGGCGTCGGATGCGCGGCCACGCCGCGCGGCTTGTCCACCACGACGATGTCGTCGTCCTCGTACAAGACGGTCATGCCTTCCACCGGCCGCGGGGGTTCGGCCGGGCGCGGCGGCGGGAGCGTGACCTGCAGCGGCTCGCCGGCCAGCACGCGGTCCGACTTGGCCGCGGGCCGGCCGTCGAGCAGCACCAGGCCGTCGCCGATCAGTTCCGCGGCCTTGGACCTGGACAGCCCGAACATCCTGGCCAGCGCGGCGTCGAGCCGTTCCCCGTCCAGGCCGTCAGGGACGGCGAGCCGACGCTCGCCCTGTGTCGTCATCGGCCGTCGTCCGCCGCTCGATCGGGGGAATCCGCCGGGCGGACGGTCGCTGATTGCGTTTCCGGATATTCCGATTTCGGATAATCCGGCTCTGGGGTACCCGGGGCCGAGTATCCGAGACCGAGGTATCGCGAGACCGAGGTATCCGCGATCGAGGTATCCGGTTGGGGGCAGCGTGCTTCGGGAATGGGGCGGGTGCCGTCGAGGCGGATGCCGCGCAGGGCGAGCAAGACGACCAGGACGCCGGCGCAGACGATGGAGGAATCGGCGAGGTTGAAGACCGGCCAGTGCGGCAGTTCGATCCAGTCGACCACGTGGCCCTGGAAGGGACCGGGGGCGCGGAAGATCCGGTCCAGCAGGTTGCCGGCGGCCCCGCCGAGGAGCAGGCCTAGCGCGATGGCCCAGCCGATGCTGCGCAGGTTGCGCGCGGCGCGCAGGATATAGACGATCACGCCGGCCGCGATGGCGGTGAACACGATGGTCATCGAGGTGCCGATGCTGAACGCGGCACCTCCGTTACGGGTGAGCGTGATGGTGAGCAGGCCGCCGAGGAGGCGGATCGGCGGGTGGCCGGGCATCCGCGCCACCACGATGGACTTGGAGACCACGTCGGCGGCCAGGACGAACACGGCCACGCCGAGCAGCAGGCCGACCCGGCGCGGCCGTCTGGGCGGCCCGCTGCCGGGCCCGAGTCCGCGGCGAGGGATCCTGAGCGTTCAGCGGCGTTCCTCGCGCTGCTTGCACTCCACGCACAGGGTCGCCCGCGGGAACGCGAGCAGGCGCGCCTTCCCGATCGGCTTGCCGCAGGATTCGCATACTCCATATGTTCCCGCATCGATCAGGGCCAGCGCGCGCTCGCCCTGATCGAGCAGGTCCCGGGCGTTCTGGGTGAGGGCGAGCTCGTGCTCGCGCTCGAAGGCCTTGGTCCCCGCGTCGGCTGGGTCGTCACCGGCGTCGCGGACGGAGTCGGTGAGGCGTTCAGCGATGTCGGAGGCGGCCTTGGCCAGGTCGCTACGCAGGCTGGCGGCCTCGGACTCGAGCTCGGCCCGGACCTTCTTGAGCTCGGCGTCGGTCCAGGGTTCCTCACCGGGACGCACCGGTAGGTCGGCAGAGTCAGACCGCGGCGCAGCAGGCATGTGCGGCCTCCCGTTCAGGCAAAGTTAAAAAGCGATCACCGGAGGATAATTCGCGTTGCTACGCGTGGCAAACCGACTTGGAGCGCGTTGAGTTAATCTGGGCCGGTGCCTGGATTCGAGCCGCTCCCCGCGCAGGTCGACCTGCCCGTACTTGAACACGAGATGCTCGCCCGCTGGCAGGCCGCGGGCATCTTCGAGCGGTCGCTTAAGCAGACCGCGGGCGGGCCGGCCTGGATCTTCTACGAGGGGCCGCCGACCGCCAACGGGCTGCCGGGCGCGCACCACGTGGAGGCGCGGACCTTCAAGGACCTGTTCCCCCGGTTCAAGACCATGCAGGGCTACCACGTCCCGCGCCAGGCCGGGTGGGACTGCCACGGGCTGCCGGTCGAGGTGGCGGTGGAGAAGGAACTCGGCCTGACCGGCAAGCGCGACATCGAGGCGTACGGGGTCGCCGAGTTCAACGCGCGCTGCCGCGAGTCCGTGCTCAGGTACGTCGACGCGTGGCTGGACATGTCCTGGCGGATGGGCTACTGGGCGGACACCGAGCACGCCTACCGGACCATGGACCCCAGCTACATCGAGTCGGTCTGGTGGTCGCTCAAGGTGATCTACGAGCAGGGCCTGCTGGTCCGCGACTTCCGGATCAGCCCGTACTGCCCGCGCTGCGGCACGCCGCTGTCCGACCACGAGATGGGCCAGGAAGACGTCTACCAGACCGTGTCCGATCCGGCCATCACGGTCAGGTTCCCGCTGTGCTGACGGTGCCGGACGGGGACCCGAAGACGCCGCCCGAGCTCCTGGGCGCCGACCTGCTCGTATGGACCACGACGCCGTGGACGCTGGTCTCCAACACCGCCGTGGCGGTCCACCCGGACGCGACGTACGTGGTCGCCGAGAGGTCCCGGGACGGCAACCGGGTGGTGGTCGCGGAGGACCTCTTCGGCAGCGTGCTCGACCACGACTGGCGTGTCGCCGCCCGGTTTCCCGGACAAGCGATGGTGGGAGCGAGATACCACGCTCCGTTCGGCATCATAAAAATCCCTGACGCCCATGTGGTGATTCCAGGGTCCTTCGTGACCACGGAAGATGGCACCGGGCTGGTCCATATCGCGCCCGCGTTCGGGGCCGACGACATGGACGCCTCGCGGACGCACGGGCTGCCGGTGGTCAACCCGGTCAAGCCCGACGGGCACTTCGAGGACGACCTGCCGCTGGTCGGCGGGCTGTTCTTCAAGGACGCCGACCAGCGGCTGATCGAGGACCTGGCCGATCGCGGGCTGCTGTTCGCCTCGCACCGGCATGAGCACAGCTACCCGCACTGCTGGCGGTGCGGCACGCTGCTGCTGTACTACGCGCTGCCCTCGTGGTTCATCAGGACCACCGCGATCAAGGACAAGCTGCTCGAGCAGAACGAGCGGACGAACTGGTACCCGGCCACGGTCAAGTACGGCCGGTACGGCGAGTGGCTGCGCAACAACGTGGACTGGGCGCTGTCCCGGACCAGGTACTGGGGCACTCCCCTGCCGCTGTGGGAGTGCCCGGACGGCCACGTGACCTGCGTCGGCTCCCTGTCCGAGCTGTCGGAGCTGGCTGGGCGGGACCTGACCGGGCTGGACCCGCACCGGCCGTTCGTCGACGCCGTCATCTTCCCGTGCCCGGTCTGCGAGGAGCGCGCGCGGCGGGTGCCCGAGGTGATCGACGTCTGGTACGACTCCGGCGCGATGCCGTTCGCCCAGCACGGCGCGCCGCTGCGGAACTTCGACGAGTTCGCCGCCGCGTATCCGGCGCAGTTCATCTGCGAGGCGCTCGACCAGACCCGGGGCTGGTTCTACTCGCTGATGGCGGTGGGGACGCTGGTGTTCGGGCGTTCGGCGTACGAGAACGTGGTGTGCGTGGGCCTGATTCTCGACGAGGCCGGCGTCAAGATGAGCAAGCACCTGGGCAACGTGCTCGAGCCGATCCCGCTCATGGAGGCGCACGGGGCGGACGCGCTGCGCTGGTTCTTCGCCGCTTCCGGCTCGCCGTGGAGTGACCGCCGGGTGGGCCACGACGCGCTCAACGAGATCGTCAGGAAGGTGCTGCTCACCTACTGGAACACGGCCTCGTTCCTGGTCCTGTACGCGAACGCGGGCGGCTGGACGGTTTCCGACGGCCTGGCGTCCGCGCCTGCTGTTTCCGAGCGGCCGCTGCTGGACCGGTGGGTGCTGAGCGAGCTGCACGCGGTGGCCCGGGACGTCACCGGGTTTTTGGAGGGGTTCGACACCGCGGCCGCGGGACGGCGGCTGGCGGCCTTTATCGACGACCTGTCCAACTGGTACGTGCGGCGGTCGCGGCGGCGGTTCTGGGACGGGCCTGCCGCTGCCGAGGGGGCTTCGGCGTTCGCGACGCTGTACGAATGCGTGACCACGCTGACGCTGCTCATGGCGCCCTTTGTGCCGTTCGTGACCGACCATGTATGGGGCGTTCTGCGGCGGCCGGGCGCGGCCGAGTCGGTGCATCTGGCTTCGTGGCCCGCTTTCGACCCTTCCCTGATCGATCCGGTGCTGTCAGGGCAGATGGCGCTGGTGCGGCGGCTGGTGGAACTGGGGCGTTCGGCTCGTTCGGGAGCTTCGGTGCGGACCCGGCAGCCGCTGCGCCGGGCGCTGATCGGGGCGGCCGGCTTCGACGGAGCTGCCTGTCTGAGTTGCGCGCGCAGATCGCCGCGGAGCTGAACGTCTCGCGGCTCGAGGTCCTCGGCGAGGCCGGGGAACTGGTCGACTTCACGGTAAAGCCGAACTTCCGCGCGCTCGGCCGCCGGTTCGGGCCGCGGACCCCGGCGGTGGCGGCCGCGGTCGCTGGCGGTCCCGGCGGCGGACATCGCGGCCGCGGTGCTGGCGGGCCGGACTCTTGCGGTGCGAGACCTCGGAGGGGCCGGTGACGGATCGGCCCGGACGACGTGATCGTGACCCAGACGCCGCGGGCGGGCTGGGCGGTGGCGACCGAGGCCGGGGAGACCGTGGCGATCGACATCACGGTCAGCCCGGAACTGCGCCAGGAGGGCCTGGCGCGCGAGGTCATCAGGCTCGTCCAGGAGGCGCGCAAGAACGACGGCCTGGAGGTCACGGACCGGATCTGGCTGCGCTGGTCAACCGACGACCCGGACATGGTCATGGCCCTGACCGAGCACGCGGGGCTGATCGCCGGCGAGGTGCTCGCGGTCGACTACGGACCGGGGACGGGTGCGCAGGCCCGGGTGGCGTGGGAGCACGTCGAGGACGATCTCGGCCTGACGTTCTGGCTCGGCCGGGCCTGAGGCCCGTCGCGCGATAACTCGGGGTTTGCTTCCGGCTGGTCGGGCAGGCAGGCGCGGCACGGGGTGCAGCCCGCCTGGCGGGCCGCGCCCAGTGTCATCTGGTCCAGGTCGTCCTGGCCCATGAAGCGGATGAGGAGGCAGTGCGGATTGTGGTACCGCGGGACGCCAGGGACCACGGTTACCTCGCGCTGAAGGTCGACGGTGGCGGGATTCGGACGCGTCGGCGTTCGGGCGCGGCGGGGCCGCGGGTCGGGTGGCGCGGGAGCTGGTTCGGGTTGGCGCGGGAGCTGGTTCGGTGGTGGTGCTCGCGGCTGACGGGGAGCGGTGCCGCGGTCGCGGGGCTGCTGGGTCTGCTGGTCCTCGGCGGGATGCTCGTCCTGCAGCTGGTCTTCGGCCGCGTGGTCTTCCGCGGGCGGCGGCCTGTCAGCGGAGGGCTCTTGCTGGTCGGGCAGCCGGTCCTGGGGGGCCTCGGGGATCTCGGGGTCTCAGGGGTTAGGTCGTCGTTGGCGGGCTGCTCGTCCTGGTCCGGGACCCCTGGCTGGTCTTGAGCGGGCTGCTGGTCTTGAGCGGATGGTGCGGCTGGCTCGAGGCGCACCGTCGGCCAGCTGGTCCGGCTCGGCGGGCGCTGGCTTTCGGCGGGCTGGGGAGCAGCGGGCTGGGGAGCCGCGGGCTGCGCGGGTGGCAGCGGGCTGGGTGCGGCAGGTTGAGGGGACTCAGCGGGCTGGGGAGCGGCGGGGGCCGACGGCTCGGGACGGCGTATCTCGCGGAGGGGCTGGGTAGCGGGAGCATCCACGCGCCACTCCCAGGCGCCTGGAGCGGGGGCCGGGACCCCCGGGGCGGGCGGCGAGCGGCGGTGCCGGCAGCGGCCGGAGGCTGGGCCTTGACCGGCTGGGTCGGCAGCGGCTGCTCGGCGGGCAGGTAGCCCGCGCGGGACGGCGCGGGCTGCGCGGCGGCGGGCCAGGCCGAGGCAGCAGCGACCGGGGCCTCCCACGGCGCAACCTGGGGTTCGGGCTGTCCGGGCGGGACGTACGCGCCCGCTGCCGACGCCGGCTCGGGCCACGCTTGGCGTTCGGGTCCGGCCGTCTTGGACTGACCGAACAGCTCATTCCGCTTGATGAGCGCACCAGTGCCCAAGGCCAGCAGGGCTACGCCGCTAACGCCGATCGCGACGTAGACCAGCATCAGCTTGCTGGTGACAACCCCGGCGACCAGCAGTCCGAGCGCGACGGCGACCAGGAACGCGCTGAACCGGATCACAGGCGTTCTCCCAGCGAGCCCCGCAGGTCCTCAGCGCCTGCGCCTACCGGCGCTCGCGCGAGGGCGCTCCCTCAGCGGTACGGAAACCACCGGAATGGGGCACGACCTCAGCAGGCATGCCGTACTGGCCGGGGCCCTGGCCGCCATTCCGGCCGCCCACCGGTGCGCTCAACGCGGCCGGCATCGGCGGCTGCGAGCCCGCTCCGACGGTCGGGAAGCCACCGGTCTCCGTGACGCCTGCCTCCAGGTCGCGGAGCTGGCCTTCCAGGTATGCCTTGAGCCTGCTGCGGTACTCGCGCTCGAACGCGCGCAGGTCGTCGACCCGGCGCTCGAGCTCCTCGCGGGTCTGCACCAGGGAGCCCATGGCCTGGCGGTGGCGCTCCTGCGCGTCCCGCTCGAGGCTCTCGGCGCGGGCGCGTGCGTCGCCGGTGATCTGCTCCGCCTGGCGCCTGGCCTTGGTGAGCACCTCGTCGGCCTCGCGGCGAGCGCGGCCTAGGGTCTCGTCGGCTTCCCGGCGGGCGTCGGCGATCGCCTGGTCGGCGGTCTGCTGCGCCAGCGAGAGCACGCGGGCGGCCGTGTCCATGTTGTCCTCGATGTGCGGCATCCCGCCCATCATGACCGGCTCGGGCTGCCGGCGCTCGGGCTCCATGCGCGGCTCGGGAGCCATCATGTCCGGCTTCGGGTCCGACAGCGGCGAGCTCAGCGCGGGAACCGTCGACTTACCGCCGCGCAGCACCTCCGCCAGCTTGGCCCGGAGTTCCTCGTTCTCCTGGATCAGCCGGTCGAGCTCGGCCTCGACCTCGTCGAGGAAGGCGTCGACCTCTTCCTCGTCGTAGCCCGGCCGGAGCCTGGTCGTACTGAACTGCTTATTCCGCACATCCGCAGGCGTCAGCGGCATCTCGTCTCCTCGGCGCACTTGGACCGTGTTCCTCACGACCGTACCCGAATCAAAGGCGAGGCACAGCCACTTCGAGCAGGATCAAGACCACGATGAACAGAACCATGAAGCTGAGGTCCATGGCTACCATACCGAGCCGGAGCGGCGGGATGAAGCGGCGCAGGAATTTCAGCGGTGGATCTGTCACGGTAAAGATCGCTTCGGCCAGTACCAGCAGGACGCCGGTCGGGCGCCATTCACGCGCGAAGACCTGGATCCAGCCGAAGATCATCCTGCCGACCAGGATGACCAGGTAGATCGTCAGGACGTACCTCAGGACGATCTGCAGGACTTCCACGGATCCACCTGGCCCTTGGCGCCGGACCGGCCGGCGCGATTACTGATCAGCGTCACGTCACCACTGCTTGCGGCTAGCTCTGGTTGAAGAAGCCACGCTCGGCGATACGAGCCTTGTCCTCCGCGGTCACCTCGACGTTCGCCGGGGACAGCAGGAAGACCTTGTTTGTCACACGTTCGATGCTCCCACGCAGGCCGAAGATCAGGCCGGCCGCGAAGTCGACGAGACGCTTCGCGTCGCTGTCGACCATCTCGGTCAGGTTCATGATCACCGGAGTGCCTTCGCGGAAGTGCTCACCAATAGTACGCGCTTCATTGTAAGTGCGCGGATGCAGTGTCGTAATACGAGCGAGATCGGTCGGCTGCTCGGGACGCCACTCGGGGACCTGGTAACCCCCAGCCACCTCCCCTGCCCCCCACGACTCACGCCCGGCGCGCGCGTCGGGCTCGTCGGGCCCTTCGGCGGGCCCGGACTCCTCGTAGTCCTCGTACTCCCCGTACGAGTCGTACTTGTCCTGGTAGCGGTGGTCGTCCTCCACGAGGCCGAGGTAGACCGCCATTTTGCGCATGGCGCTGGCCATCCTTCAGTCCTCCCAGCCTGTACCCGTCGTAGCCAGCCATTCCGGCTCCACGCTCGGGACATTACCTGACACGGGCCCCGCGATCGCCGAGCAACGCCGTACCGATTCTCACGTGTGTCGCGCCGACCGCAATTGCGGCCTCCAGGTCGCCGCTCATGCCCGCCGAGATCACCGTGGCGGCAGGCCGGACGGCCCGGACGACCGCGGCGCTGTCGAGCAGCGTGGCGAACGCCTCGGCGGGCGGCATGCCGAGCGGGGCGATGGCCATCACGCCGGCCAGGACCAGCCCCGGTTCGGCCATCAGGGCTTCGGCCAGGCTCGGGACTTCGCCGGCTGGTGCCCCGCCGCGGGCTGGATCGCCGTCCAGGCTGACCTCGATCAGGCACTCGATGACCCGTCCGGCCCGGCGGGCGGCCGTGCCGAGCGCGCGGACGAGCCGTAGCCGGTCAACCGAGTGCACGAAGGTGGCGTAGCGCGCCACGCTGGCGGCCTTGTTGGTCTGCAACTGGCCGATGAAGTGCCAGACGAGATCGAGGTCGGCGCACTGCGCGGCCTTCGGCGCCGCCTCCGCGTCGCGGTTCTCGCCGAAATCCCTGACGCCGAGCCCGCTCAGCAGCCGGACGTCGGAGGCGGGGAAGGTCTTGGTCACCGCGACCAGCGTGACGTCCTCGGGCTTGCGGCCCGCGGCTTCGCAGGCAGCGGAGATACGTTCCCGCACCGCGGTGAGCCGCGCGGCGAGTTCGTCCCGCCGGGGGAACTCGGTCACTTGAGGAAGTCGGGGACATCCAGGTCGTCGTCTTCCTCGAAGACGACGGGCCGACGCCGGGTGCTGGCGACGTCGAATGTCTTGCCCAGCTCGGCGTGCGCCGGGCGGGAGATCGAGGAGTACGAGGGCGGGGAATAAGAGGGATCTCCGG
Organism: uncultured Actinomycetes bacterium; assembly: GCA_963801155.1. Taxonomy (GTDB): domain Bacteria; phylum Actinomycetota; class Actinomycetes; order Streptosporangiales; family Streptosporangiaceae; genus Palsa-504. The sequence goes on along the minus strand of CAWDEB010000023.1, from coordinate 145,768 downwards.
GCGCGGCCGGATCGTCGCGGGCCGGTGCGGAGCCGACGGCTCCCGGCCCGGCCGCGTCCTCCGGCACCGGCGCGCTGAGCAAACCGACGTGGCCGGCCGCCGCGAGCGCCGGGGATACGCCGTCTTCGCCGCCCAGCCCGAACCCGGCGTCCGCGGATGATCCGGGCGACTCGTCGCCGGACCAGCGGCTGGCCTCCGGAACCGGGGACGAAGCGGGAGAGGCGGCGGCGGGCGAGGCGGGGGACGGGGCGCTGCCGGGCCGTGTGGCGGTGCTGCCGGAGCCCGGGACCGAGGCGGGCCCGGGGATCGAGGCGGAACCGGGGATCGAGGCGGAACCGGGGATCGAGGCGGAACCGGGGATCGAGGCGGAATTGGGGATCGAGGCGGAATTAGCCGAGCCCGGGCTGGATCCGAAGCCGCCGAACGAGGAGGTGCTGCTGAACGCGGTACCGCCGGACTCGGCGCTGCCGGCACTGGTCCCGGCGCCGGTCCGGCTGGCCCGGTTCTCGTCCAGGCCGGCGGCGATGACCGTCACCCGGACCTCGTCGCCGAGGGCGTCGTCGATGACCGCGCCGAAGATGATGTTCGCGTCGACCGCGGCGGAGTTGGAGACCAGCTGTGCGGCCTCGTTGATCTCGAACAGCCCGAGGTCCGAGCCGCCCTGGATGGACAGCAGCACGCCATGGGCGCCGTCGATGCTCGCCTCGAGCAGGGGACTCGAGATGGCCATCTCGGCGGCCGCGACGGCCCGGTCGTCCCCGCGCGAGGAACCGGTGCCCATCAGCGCCGAGCCCGCGCCCGACATCACCGACTTGACGTCGGCGAAGTCCAGGTTGATCAGGCCGGGTGTGGTAATGAGGTCGGTGATCCCCTGCACACCGGAGAGCAGGACCTGGTCGGCGGCCTTGAACGCGTCGAGGACGCTCACGTGCCGGTCGGAGATCGACAGCAGGCGGTCGTTCGGGATGACGATCAGCGTGTCGACCTCGCTGCGCAGCTTCTCGATGCCCGACTCGGCCTGGACGATACGGCGCTTGCCCTCGAAGCCGAACGGCCTGGTCACCACGCCTATGGTGAGCGCTCCGAGCGACCGCGCCACGCTCGCGACCACGGGCGCTCCCCCGGTGCCGGTTCCGCCGCCCTCGCCCGCGGTGACGAACACCATGTCGGCGCCCTTGAGGACTTCCTCGATCTCCTCGCGGTGATCTTCGGCGGCCCTGCATCCGACATCGGGGTTGGCACCCGCGCCGAGACCTCTGGTGAGCTCGCGCCCGACGTCGAGCTTGACGTCGGCGTCGCTCATGAGCAGCGCCTGCGCGTCAGTATTGATCGCGATGAACTCGACGCCCCTGAGTCCCTCTTCGATCATGCGATTGACGGCGTTGACGCCGCCACCGCCGATTCCGACGACCTTGATAACCGCCAGATAGTTCTGCGGTGATGCCACGAGGAGGGTACCTTTCCGCTCGTTTTACCTTTGCCATGTCGGCGGGCGTGTGCTGCTTTTCAAATACTCCGCCGTAGCCCGCCGATTATGGCCCTGGGCTCGGGAAACCTCTGCCCCAGGTGTGACGCGGAATTCACCGCCAGGGCATTGTCCGTCACCATCAGGTTTAACCTTCAGGTTAAGATTTAAAGTTTTTGCCAGCAGAACGATTGATACGGACAGTAGGGTCGGACGGGACCGGGGTCAACTAACCACGCGAGAACTGATCAGCGTGTCGCGGACCGGCGGTCATTATCAGGTCCGCGGGTCACCGGAGCGCCTCAGCTGGTTACCGCCGTGGCGGGCGAGCTCACGTCGTAGTAGCGCGCGTGAGTCGCCATGAGAATGGCCAGCTCCTTGGTCTTCGCCGCGGCGTCGCCCGGGCCGCCCCAGACGACGGTCACCCCGCTGCGCAGCTGCAGCGTTACCTGATCCGGGCCGGGTACCGTCACCGAGGTCACCGTGGGTCGCAGCCAGGCGGGCAACTCGCCGAGCACGGCTGCCGCAGCGCTGACATCCGGATCTCCGCGCAGCGAGGAGACGGGTGCCGAGGTGGTGTAGACCGGCAGGATCGCGGGCCGCGCCTGGACCAGCTGCACGACCACGCCGTAGGCGTCGATGAGGTCGAACCCGCCTGGCGCCACGACAGCCAGTGCCGGAGTTCGCTCCCGCACCGCGATGACCACCCGGTCCGGCCAGGACGTGGAGACCTGGACGCCCTGGATCTGCGTGATGGTCAGGACCCGGGCCGCGATCCGGGCGGTGTTCACCCGGATCAGCGGGGTGCCGGGCTGGATCTCCGCCGCGGCCAGGACTTCGGACTCCGGCACCAGGCGCGTGCCGGTGACCACGACGGAGCGGACCGCGAAGAGTCCCGAGCCGAGCAGCGCCCAGGTGACGCCGCCGGCAATGCCCGCCGCGGACAGCAGGAGCAGCACGGCCAGCCACCGGCGGGACCGGACCCGGGACGGCTTGCCGCCCCGGCCGGAGCCGCCCGGTCCGCTCACCCGTGCCGCCTCCCGAGGGCCTCCACCAGCTGCGGTCCGAGCGCGGTGACGTCTCCGGCCCCCATGGTCAGCACCACGTCGCCCGGTTCGGCGATCTTCGCGATCACCTGGGCGGCCTGCGTCCGGTCCGGCAGGAACACGGCCCGGCCGCCGGGGACCGCGTCCGCGACGAGCCTGCCCGTCACGCCTGGTTCGGGGTCCTCGCGCGCGGCGTAGACGTCCAGGACGATCGCCTCGTCGGCCAGGGCCAGCGCGGCGCCGAAGTCACCGGCGAAGATCCGCGTCCGGCTGTACAGGTGCGGCTGGAAGATGGCGATGACCCGGCCGCCCCCGGGGAAGGAGGCGATGTCCCGCGCGGCGCGCAGGTCGGCGGCCAGTTCGGTCGGATGATGAGCGTAGCTGTCGAACACCCGCACCCCGTCCGCCTCGCCCTTGAGCTCCATCCGGCGCCGCGCGCCGCGGTAGCTCGCGAGAGCGGCGGTCACTCGCGGCGGCGCGAAGCCGAGCTCGACGGCCGCGGCGAAGGCGGCGGTGGCGTTCAGCGCGTTATGGCGGCCCGGAACGTGCACGGTCATCTGGGCGAAGATCTCACCGAACGGGCTGTGGTCGGCGGTGACCGCGAAGCTCACCGCCAGGCCCTGGGACCGGACATCGCCGAGCCGGTAATCGGCGCCCAGCGACTCTCCGTACCGCCGGACGCGGGCCGGCCCAAGGGGTTCCAGCCGGGCCGCGACAGCCTCCGCGCCCGGGTCATCCGCGCAGGTCAGCACCAGGCTGCTGACGCGGCCGCCGAACTCGGCGAAGGCCGCCTCGATCTCCGCCAGGCTGCCGTAGTTGTCCAGGTGGTCGGCTTCCACGTTGGTGATGATGGCCAGGTCGGGCGAGAGCAGGAGGAACGATCCGTCGCTCTCGTCGGCCTCGGCGACGAAGTCCAGGCCCGCGCCGTCCTCGGCGCCGAGCCCGGTCTCGTCGAGGACGCCGCCGATGACATAGCCCGGATCGGCGCCGCACTCGCGCAGCACGGTGGTGATCATGGACGTCGTGGTGGTCTTCCCGTGCGTGCCCGCGACCGCGATCACCCGCCGTCCGGTCATGACCGAGGCCAGCGCCGCGGCCCGGTGCATGACCCGCATGCCCCGCCGCGTCGCCTCGGCCAGTTCCGGGTTGTCCGGGCGGATCGCGCTGGACAGCACCAGGGTGTCCCCCGCGCCGAGATCGCCGAGGTTGGCGGGCGCGTGCCCGACGTGCACGTGAGCGCCCTGCGCGTTCAGGTCGTCGAGCAGCGCCGAGGGCATCGCGTCGCTGCCGGACACGCTGATCCCCCGGGCCAGCATGATCCGCGCGATACCCGACATGCCCGCGCCGCCGATGCCGGTGAAGTGCACCCGCCCGAGTCGGGAGGCGGGCACCGGTTCACCGGGCGTGATCAGGCTCTTTAGCATCTGGGTCCGCACCCCGATCCTTTCCCTCCACGACCTCGATGACCGCCTCGGCGAGCCAGCGGTCGGCGTCGCCGCGACCCATCGACGCGGCCGCCTCCGACATGTCCGCGACCTGGTCGATGTTGACCAGTACGGGCAGCAGGGTGTCCCGGATCCATTCGGGGGTCAGGTCGGCGTCGTTGACCAGCATGCCGCCGCCCCGCTGCACGATAGGCACCGCGTTCAGCCGCTGCTCGCCGTTGCCGATCGGGAGCGGCACGTAGGCAGCGGGCAGGCCGACGGCGGTGAGCTCGGCGCACGTCATCGCCCCCGCCCGGCATAGCGCGAAATCGGCCGCCGCGTACGCGAGATCCATCCGGTCGATGTAGGGCGCGGCCACGTAGGGAACCCCACCGGCCTCCCCTGCCCTCTTCTGTGTCACCGGCGCGTCGGCGCCGTTCCGTGGCCCGATCACGTGCAGCACCTGGACACCCGCGTCCCTCAGCCACCCGGCCGCGCCGAACACTGCCTGGTTCAGCGACCGCGCCCCCTGCGAGCCGCCGGTGACGAGCAGCACGGGCATGTCTGGGCGGAGGCCGAAATGCGCCCGGGCCTTGTCGCCGACGGCCAGCCGGTCGAGTTCGGCGATCTCGCGCCTGATCGGGATGCCGAGGTACTTGCCGTTCCTCAGCTGGGTGTCCGGGTGGCCGGTGAAGACGTGGGTGGTGAACCTGGCGCCCAGCCGGTTAGCCAGTCCCGGCCGCGGGTTCGCCTCGTGCACCACGATGGGAACCCCGCGCCGCCGGGCGGCCAGGTAGGCGGGGGTCGCGACGTACCCGCCGAAGCCGACGAGCACCTGCGCCCTGGTCCGGTCCAGCGCGCCAGCCGCCGCGTTGATCGCCCCCGCGAGCCGGCCGGGCACCGTCAGCAGCTTGGGTGTCACCGTCCGGGGCATCGGCACGGCCGGGATGAGCTCGAGTGGGTATCCGCGCAGCGGGATCAGCCTGGTCTCCAGGCCGCGTTCGGTGCCCAGGCAGGTTACTTCCACGTCCGGGTCGGCCCGCCGCAGGGCGTCCGCCAGCGCGAGAGCTGGTTCGATGTGCCCGGCGGACCCGCCGCCGGCAAGCAGTACCCTCATGTCTCGTCCCTGAACTGCAGCCGCGCTATCGTCGGCGCTTTGCTAGACCGAGCCAGCTTAGAACGCGCAGCGGCCAGCCGGGGCCGCGTGCGGCCAAAGCCTCCTGGGCACCCGGCTCGAGCCTGGCGAACGACATCAGCATGCCGAGTGCGACCAGGGTACTCAGCAGTGACGACAGCCCCGCCGAGACGAGGGGCAGCGGGACGCCGGTGATGGGCAGGACGCCGATCACCGCGCCGATGTTGACCACGGCCTGGACCACGATCCACGCGGTGATACCGGTCGCCCCCAGGCGCGCGAACAGGTCGGGCACGCGCCGGGCGATCCGCAGGCCGGCGAAGGCCAGCCCGCCGTACAGGACGGTCACGCACAGCGTGCCGACCAGCCCGAGTTCCTCGCCGATGATGGCGAAGATGAAGTCGCTGGTGGATTCGGGAACGTAGCCCCACTTCTGCCGGCAGGCGCCCAGGCCCACGCCGAAGATGCCGCCCGAGCCGAGCGCGTACTTGCCCTGAGTGCTCTGCCAGTTGGCCCCGGTGGCACCGCTCTGCGGGTCGAGGAAGCCGACCAGGCGCTTGAAGCGCCACAGGCTCGAGACGATCATCAGGCCCATGGCCAGCCCCATCAGGATCAGCAGGCAGGTGAAGACCCGGCCAGGGGTGCCGATGACCCACAGCAGCGCCAGGAAGATGACCAGCAGGATGAACGTGGTGCCCAGGTCGTCGCCGGTCATCACCAGCAGGCACAGCACGACGGTGCCCGGCATGAGCGGAACGAGCATGTGCCGCCAGTCGGCCAGCTGGCCGAGCTTGTCCTTGCGCGCGAGCAGGTCGGCGCCCCACACCACCAGGGCGAGCTTGGCGATCTCCGAGGGCTGGATCTGCTGCCCGCCGATGGTGATCCACCGGGCCGCGCCGTTCTGCGAGACGCCGACGCCGTGGATCAGGGTCAGGCCCAGCCCGACGATGGCCACCGCGAGCAGCGGATAGGCGAAGGCGCGGAACAGCCGGGGCGACGAGCGGGCCGCCGCCCACATCAGCGGCAGCCCGATGGCGGCGCCGAGCAGCTGCTTCTTGAAGTCCGACCAGGCCGACAGGCCCGCGCTCAGGTCGACGACGGACGCCGTGGACTGCACCATGACCAGGCCCAGCCCGAGCAGCAGCGCCGTGATGCCGAGGACCAGGTAGTAGGACGTCAGCGGCCGGTCGAGCAGCGCCCGCCAGACGCCGATGCGATCCCGGACGCCGTCCAGGCCGCGCAAGCCGGGCTCGGCCGGATCCGGGGCACCCGGGGCGGCCAGGTCCGGATCCGCGAGGTCGTCCGAGCCCTGGGAAACCTGCGCATACATGATTCAAGTCTGTTCGCCGGCTCGCGCCAAGACCCGGACATCCGGCGCGTGTCGCCCGGGGATTTCGCTACGCCGGGGTCCACGTGCGGGCGCTGTCAGCGGTGTGCCAGGTGCCATAGCCCAGGAACGGTTCTGGCATTATGTGAAGCGATGAGCCGCCCAGATTCTTCGCGCTTCCCGGTGACGGTGACCCGGCTTCCCCTGACGCGCTGCGAGATATGCGGGCGCACCCTGGCCTACCAGCCCGGCCAGGCCAGCGCCGTGCTGACCAAGCACTATCACCGGATGCACCCGGAGGCCCTCACCGAGGCCGCCGAATCGACCGCCGCCGTAAGGCCTATCGCCGCCGGGGTCTGCCGGGTACGCTGCGGGTACCTGCGCCCCCCGCGGATGTGACCATGAGCATGGGCCTGGCCGCCTTGATCGCGTGGCTGCTCACCGCCAGCATCGGCGGCTACATGCTGCGAACCTGGGTCGCGCGCGGCGGCCTGCGCCGCCAGCGGGCGACCGGCGAGGGCGTGCCGCCGCCGGTGGTGTTCGGCCACGCCAGCGCGGCCCTCGCCGGGCTGACGGTCTGGATCAGCTACCTGATCAGTGGCTGGCGGCCGCTCGCCTGGATCGGTGTGGCCCTGGTCTGCGCCGCGATCAGCCTGGGCATCTGCACCGTGACCCTCTGGACGCCCTACCCGGTCCGGCCCGTCCCGGGACCGGACGGCGAGCGGGAAGCCGGGGACGGCGAGGTCCGCCCGGCCGGAGGCCGGGCGGCACGGCATGGCGCGGCCGGATCGCACGTCGCGGCGGGACCGCATGGCGCGGCGGAACCGCACGGCCCGGCGGGACCGCACGACGCGTTCACCGTGACCGACGAGATGATCGCCAGCCTGCTCGCCGAGCCGGTCCCGGTCCGGCGGCGCAGGCTGCACCTGCTCCCGCTCATCCCCGCGGTCCACGGTGTCGGCGCCCTGTCCACGTTCTTGCTCACCGTGACGGCCGCGCTGCTGCCCGTGCGGTGAGCGACCCCGATTCGCGACGGGCCGCCTGGTCAGGCAGGCTGGGGTCATGGCAGACACGCTGACGATGATGGCGGTGCACGCCCATCCAGACGACGAGGCGTCGAGCACCGGCGGGGTACTGGCCGCCTACGCCGCCCAGGGCATCCGGACGGTGGTCGTGACCTGCACGAACGGGGAATTCGGCGACGCGCAGGGCGGGGTCAAGCCGGGGCAGGACGGGCACGACACTCAGGCGGTGGCCGAACTGCGCCTGGCCGAGCTGCGCGAGTCGTGCGCCATCCTCGGGGTCACGGACCTGGAACTGCTCGGCTATCACGACTCCGGCATGCCGGACTGGGACTACAAGGACCGGCCCGACGCGTTCTGCAACATCCCGCAGGCCGAGGTGGCGGCGAGGCTCTCCGGCCTGATCGAGCGGTACCGGCCGCAGGTGCTGATCACCTACGACGACCAGGGACCGTACCAGCATCCCGATCACGTGCACGCGAGCCGCTGCGCGCAGGCGGCGTTCGCCGACACCGGCCTCCCGGCCAAGCTCTACCTCAGCGCCATGCGCGGCAGCGACTGGCGCAAGATGTGGGATGCGCTGCGCGAGCTGGGCATGGAGGTGCCCGGACTTCGAGAACGCCGATCCCGAGCTCATGCGGCGGGGCCAGGAGTCCGAGCTGCGCATCACCACCACCGTCGACATCCGGCCGGTGCTGAGCCGCAAGCGTGACGCGCTGTTCGCGCACGGCAGCCAGATTTCCGAGTCGTGGTTCAGCAAGCTCCCGCCGGAGATCGCCGAAGCCACCTTCGGCCGGGAGAGCTTCATCCGGGTCAGCGACACCACCGGCGCGCCGCTGCCCGAGGACGACCTGTTCGCGGGCCTGCGGGCGACGTCATGACCGCCGAGCCCTACTCCGCCGCGGTCGGCCTGGTCGAGCGGTACGCCGCCGCCTTCGTGGCCGGGGTGCCGGACCGGCCCGGGGACGACGGGTTCTTCGGGCCGGGCAGCGTGACCTGGCGGCTGGCCGCCGACCTGTCCGCCCCGGTCGCGGGGCTGCGCTCGGTGCTGATCCAGGCGCTGCACCCGCTGGCCATGGCCGGCGTCGACCAGCACAGCGATTGGCGGCGCGACCCGGTCGGCAGGCTGGCCGCTACCTCCTCCTACCTCGCGGTCGTCACCTACGGCGACCGGGCCAGCGCGAGCCGGGCGGCCGGGCGGGTGCGGGCGATCCACGAGCACGTCCGGGGCACGGATACCGTGACCGGCCGTCCCTACGCCGCCGGGGATCCCGCGCTGCTGCTGTGGGTGCACGCGGGCCTGGTGGATTCGGTGCTCGCCGCCGCCCGGCTGTTCGGCACGCCGCCCGGGGAGGCGGACGCGGACGCCTACCTCGGCGAGATGGCCGTCTCGGCCGAGCTGCTCGGTGTCCCGCGCGAGATCATCCCGGACAGCGTGACGGCCCTGGAGGAGTACATCGCCGGCGTCCGGCCCGAGCTGCGGCGCACTCCGGCGGCCGCGGAGTCCATGGGCTTCATGCTCGACCCGGCCGGCATGGGCGAGGAGATCGCGGAGCTGTGGCAGGACCTGCGGGACGCGGCGCTCACCGCGCTGCCCGGCTGGGCACGCGACCTGTACGGCTACCCGGCCCCGCCGCCGCTGACCCCCGCCCGCCGGACCGAGATCCGCCAGACGCTCGGCGTGTTCGACGCGGTCTTCATGGCCGAGCCGGGCGTGCTGGAGGCGCGGCAGCAGCTCGCCCTGCGGATGCGCGGGGCCCGAAGGGTTGAGGGTCCGGGCCGGGCCAAGCTGGCCGCCGTCGCCGCGGTGGGCGGGGCGTCGATCGCGGCGCTGGCCGTCCTGGGCAGGCGCCGGGGCATGCTCCGGGGGCGGGGCGGCCGCTTGCGGGTCGAGCGCGGCATGGCCGCGGTGCGGCTGGCCGCGCGCGGCGGTGCGCGCTACGCGAGCAATGCGCCCCGGCTGTTCGCCAGCGCGGGCGAGCACCGGGAGCGGCTGCGGAACGACCTGGCCCTGCAGACGGCCGAGGACGTCGCCGCGACCCTGGGCACGATGAAGGGCGTGCTGATGAAGCTCGGCCAGATGGCCAGCTACGTCGATGACGGCCTGTCGCCGGCTGCCCGCCGCACGCTGAGCCGGCTGCAGGACAGCGTGCCGCCGATGAGCCCCGAGCTGGCCGCGCAGGTGGTCGACGGAGGAGCTGGGCCAGCCGCCGGAGCGGGTCTTCGCGACCTGGGACCCCGAGCCGATCGCCGCCGCGTCGATCGGGCAGGTGCACCGCGCGATCACCCACGACGGCCGGGCCGTCGCGGTCAAGGTCCAGTACCCGGGCATCGCCGAGACGATCGAGGCCGACCTGGGGAACGTCGCGCTGCTGCGCCGGATGCTCAAGATCACCGCGCCGAGCCAGGACGTCGACGCGCTGCTCGCGGAGCTGAGGGAACGTGTCACCGAGGAGCTCGACTACCGCCGGGAAGCCCGCAACCAGCAGCTGTTCGCCCGCTTCTACGCAGGCCACCCCACCATCGGTGTGCCCGCCATCGTGGCGGAGCTGTCCACCCGGCGGGTGGTGACCAGCGAGCTCGCCGACGGGGCCAGGTTCGCCGAGCTGGCCGGCTGGCCGCAGGCCGAGCGCGACCTGGCCGCGGAGACGATCTACCGCTTCGTGTTCCGCAGCCTGTACGAGGCACACGCGTTCAACGGCGATCCGCACCCGGGCAACTACCTGTTCCACGGCGGCGGCCGGGTCACCTTCCTCGACTTCGGCCTGGTCAAGCACTTCACCGCCCAGGAGATGCAGCCCCTGGCCGCGATGGTCAAGCACCTGTGCGTGGACAAGGACCCCGAGGGGTTCCGCCGGGCCATGGTGCAGGCCGGTTTCCTGATCCCGGACGCGCCGGTGTCCACGCCGCTGGTCGTGGAGCATATGGCGGTGTTCTACGACACCGTCCGGGAGCGCGGCCCGCGCACCATGACCGGCGGATACGCCTCCGCGGTGACCCGGAAGTTCTTCGACTTCCGCAGCCCGCTGGCCCCGTACGCGCGGATCCCCCGCTCCTACGTGATCCTGCAGCGAATCAACCTCGGCCTGTTCGCCTTGCTCGGCGAGCTGTCCGCGACCGCCGACTGGCGCGGCATCGCCGAAGAGATCTGGCCGTTCTTCCAGGGCCCGCCGTGCACGCCGCTGGGGGCGGCCGAAGCCGCCTGGCGCTCACGGCGGACGGTGGGCACGCACCCCGCTTCGTTAGGTCATAAAGATCTTTTACGGAACGAGCCGTCCTGGACCGCCGAAATTAGATGGTGATGACCATGCCGTCGCGGGCGGTTTCGTAGATCGTGGGGCGGGCGAACATGTCGGCGGACATGTGGGTCAGGATCACGCGGCGGGCGGTGATCTCGTGCGCGGTGAGGTCGGTGTACCGCAGGTGGTGCGGGACGGCCTTGTCCCAGTGGTACGCCTCGGCGATGAGCAGGTCGGCGTCGCGGGACGCCTCGGTGATCGCGGGCGTCCAGGCGGTATCGCCGGTGTAGGCGATGACCGTGGCGCCGACGGCCAGCCGCAGGATCAGGGCCGGCGCGCCGCTGGGATGGCTCGCTTCCCACGCCCGGGCCGTCACGCCTGCCACCGTTCGGGTCCCTCCGGGTGGCAGCTCCGTTATGGTGACCTCGAACCGGCGGCGGACCTGCGACGAGCCGGGGAACAGGCACTCCATCGCGGCGGTGAGGCGCTGCCGTGTCCCGGGCGGGCCGGCGATAAGGAGCGGAGCGGCCCGGCGGGAGAACTGGCCGTCGAGGATCAGGAACGGGAGCCCGCCGAAGTGGTCGCCGTGCAGGTGGGACACGAACACCGTGCCGATCTCGCCCGGGTCGAGCCCGGCCTGGCGCAGGGCGGTCAGCGATGTCGCGCCGCAGTCCAGCAGGAACGGCGCCTGGTTCGCGCCGGGGCGGAGGTGGATGCAGGCCTGGAACCGGCCGCCGCTGCCGAAGGCATCGCCGCAGCCCGCGAACGTCACCGTGATCATCTCAGCCTCCGGACCAGCCCGGGACAGCCCGGGACGTCGAGGCGGAAGGTCTCGCCCGGCTCGGAACCGATGGGTGCTGCATGCTGATGGCTCTTCCCATCACGATGTCACATTCATCGGTTGCCGAGCACGCCCGAGCGCGATGGCGGTGGGGCTGGCTGGGGCGGGCGGATAATCTCGGGCTCCATGGATGAAGGAGCCCTCCGGGTGATGTTGCGGGAGCTGACCGCGGGCGACGAGGACGAGTTCCTCGGGCTGGCCAGGGTCAGCGTGGGGCTGCATCACCCGTGGTACACCTTGCCCACCACGCACGAGGCGTTCCAGGCCTACCTCATGCGGCTGAGCCTGCCCGGCACCGAGGGACGGCTGGTCTGCGTGCGCGACGGCGGAGCGATGGCCGGCGTCATCATCGTCGACTCGATCATCCGGGGACGGTTCCAGTCCGCCAGCCTCAGCTACGCGGCCTTCGCCCCGGCGGCGGGCCGGGGCTACATGTCCGAGGGCCTGGGCCTCGTGCTGCGCTACGCGTTCGGCGAGCTGTGCCTGCACCGGCTGGAGGCCAACATCCAGCCGGGCAACCGGACCTCGCTCGCCCTGGTCCGGCGGCAGGGCTTCCGCAAGGAGGGCTACTCGCCGGACATGCTGTTCATCGACGGTGCCTGGCGCGACCACGAGCGGTGGGCCATCACCCGCGAGATGACGGAACTGCCGCGGGCGGACCCGCACCCCACCCTGCCGCCGCGCTAGCCGACGTAGAAGATGCCGAGACCCAGAGCGACGCAGATGCCTGCGATGATCCAGAAGCGGACGACGATCGTGGTCTCGGCCCAGCCGGCCAGCTCGAAGTGGTGCTGCAGCGGGGCCATGCGGAACACCCGCTTACCGGTCAGCTTGAACGAGCCGACCTGAATCACCACCGACAGCGTGATGATCACGAACAGGCCGCCCAGCAGGAACAGCAGCAGCTCGGTGTGGGTGGTGATGGCCAGCCCGGCGAGCACGCCGCCCAGGGCCAGTGACCCGGTGTCGCCCATGAAGATCTTGGCCGGGGGCGCGTTCCACCACAGGAAGCCGATGCAGGCGCCCATGACGGTGGCCGCCACGATGGCGAGATCCTGCGGATCGCGCACGTCGTAGCAGGCCGGGGCCAGGTAGACCGTGCAGTCGTTCCGCAGCTGCCAGATCCCGATGATCATGTAGGCGGCGAGCGCCAGGATGGCCGCGCCGGTGGCCAGGCCGTCCAGCCCGTCGGTGAGGTTCACGGCGTTAGAGGTCCCGGACACCATGAGGATGACCCAGACCACGAAGAGCACCGGGCCGAGGGAGATGCCGAAGTCCGCGTAGAAGGACAGGTGGGTGGAGGCCGGGGTGATGTCCCACCCGTCGGGGAACCTGATCGCCAGCACGGCGAAGATCCCGCCCACGATGGCCTGGCCGGCCAGCTTGGCCCCGCTGCGCAGGCCCAGGCTGCGCTGCATGTACAGCTTGATGAAGTCGTCGGCGAACCCGACCAGGCCGAGCCCGGTCATCAGGAACAGCACGAGCAGCCCGGACGCGGACATGGCGTCGCCGGTGGCCAGGTGGCCGACGAGGTAGCCGGCCAGCGACGCGGTGATGATCACCGTGCCGCCCATGGTCGGCGTGCCGCGCTTGGACAGGTGGGCGGGCCCGTCCGCCCGGATCTCCTGGCCGAGGCCGCGCCGGGTGAACGCCTTGATGGCCAGCGGGGTGCCGAACAGCGCGCAGAACAAGGAGACGGCCGCGGACAACAGGACGGTCTTCACCGGTCCGCCTCCTCCCGGGCCAGCAACGCCATCGCCACACCTTCCAGATGAGCCACGCGGGACGCTTTCACCAGGACAACGTTGCCGGGCTTCAACTGGTTCGCCAGGGCCTCGAGCGCGGCCGCGGCGTCGGGGACGGCGAGCGCCTCGCCGGCCCAGGACCGGACCCGCCGCGCGCCGGCCAGCATCGGCGCCGCCTCCTCGCCGACCGCGATCAGGCCGGCCAGGTCGGCCCGGGCGGCGAACTCGCCGACGTCTTCGTGGCTGGCGCGTGAGACGGAGCCCAGCTCGGCCATGCGGCCGAGGACCGCGAACGCGCGTCCGTCCCGGGCCAGGTGGCGGAGCGCCGCCACGGCCGCCCGGACGGACTCGGGGTTCGCGTTGTACGCGTCGTTGATGATCGTCACCCCATCCTCCCGGCGGTGGACCTCCATCCGCCAGCGACTGCGCGCTACGGCCGCGGAAAGCCCGTCCGCGATGTCGGCCGGGCCCAGGCCGAGCTCACGTGCGAGGGCCGCGGCGGCCAGGGCATCCGGCACGATATGCGCACCGTGCAGCCGGAGGGTGACCGTGGCCCGGCCTTCGGGTGTCAGCAGGGTGAAGGCCGGTCGCCCGAGGTCGTCTAGCCGCACGTCCGCCGCCTGAATCGTCGGCTGCAGCGTGTGTGACGAAAGAGGTGCGTGGGGCGCGACACCGAAGGTGACGACCCGGGCCGCGGTCCGGGCGGCCATGGCCAGGACGCGGGGGTCCTCGGCGTTCAGGAGGGCCGCTCCCCCGGCGGGGAGCGCCTCGACGAGCTCGCCCTTGGCCCGGGCGACCTGGTCCAGGCCGCCGAACTCGCCGACGTGCGCGTGGCCCACGTTCAGCACCACGCCGTAGCGGGGCGGCGCGATGCCGCACAGGTACGCGATGTGGCCCGGCCCCCGCGCGGACAGCTCGAGCACCAGGTACCGGGTCGAGGAGTCCGAGCGCAGCACCGTGAGCGGATGTCCGAACTCGTTGTTGAACGACCCGGCGGGCGCGATCGTCGGGCCGAGGCGCTCGATCAGCTGGGCGGCCAGGTCCTTGGTCGTCGTCTTGCCCGACGAGCCGGTGATGCCCGCGATCGTGATGGCGGGCAGCGAGTCCACGACGAACCTGGCCAGCGCGGCCAGGGCGGCCCGGACGTCGCCAACCAAAATGGTCGGAGCCAGGACCGACGGAACCGGGACCGGCCGGGTCGCGAGCACCGCGACCGCGCCGGCCGCGACCGCGGCGGGGGCGAAGTCGTGCCCGTCGGCCCGCTCCCCCAGGACCGCGGCGAACAGGCCGCCGGGGCCGACCCGCCGCGAGTCGATCACCACCTCGCCGGTAACGACGGCGCCCGGCTCGCCGTGCAGCCGGCCGCCGGTGATCTCGGCGACCCGGGCCAGGGTCAGCGGGATCACAAGATCACCCGGGCCTGGTCCTTGGCCGCTCGCTCCAGCGCCGACGCGGTGACCTGGCGGTCGTCGAAGGGCAGGACCGTGCCCGCCACGTACTGACCGGTCTCGTGGCCCTTGCCCGCCACCACGATCACGTCGCCGGGGGCAGCCAGTCCGACGGCCTGGGCGATCGCGGCGGCGCGGTCGGGCTCGACGATCACCCGGGCCCGTTCGGGTTGCGGCACGCTCAGCACGCCGTCCAGCATCGCCGCCAGGATGGCCAGCGGGTCCTCGGACCGCGGATTGTCACTGGTGAGAATGGCCACATCGGCCAGCGACGCGGCGGCGGCGCCCATCATCGGGCGCTTGGCCCGATCCCGGTCGCCGCCGCAGCCGAGGACGATGATCAGGCTGCCCCGGGTGACCGGGCGCAGCGAGCGCAGCACGGCCTCGACCGCGCCCGGCTTGTGCGAGTAGTCGACGAAGGCCGTGATCCCACCCACCTCCCCGTCCCCCTCCACGGAAGCTGCAACCCGCTCCAGCCGGCCGGGGACGCCCGGGCAGGCCGCAATGCCGGCCACCGCGTCCTCCAGCCTCACGCCCGCCTCGACCAGCGCGACCACCGCGCCGAGCGCGTTGGCCACGTTGAACACCCCGGCCAGCCCCACCGACACGTCGGCCTCGACCCCGCCGGGCCCGATGACCCGGAACGTACTGCCGTCCGCGCCGGACCTGACGTCGACAGCCCGCCAGTCCGCCTCCTGCTGGCCCGCGGCCGAGAACGTGGTGATCGGCACGAGCGCCGAGGACGCAAGCCGGCGGCCGTACTTGTCGTCGATGTTCACCACCCCGATGGCAGTGCTGACCCGGGGGGACGCCCCTGCTGCCCTGGCCGCCTGTGGCGGCGGGCCCAGACCCCCCCGAAGAGGTTCTGGAGGCATGAACAAGGAGGCCTTGGCCTGGAAGTAGTCCTCCAGGTCGGCGTGGAAGTCCAGGTGATCCTGCGACAGGTTGGTGAACACCGCCACGTCGAAGCTCGTGCCCGCGACCCGGCCGAGGGCCAGCGAGTGGCTGGACACCTCCATCGCGGCGGCGGTCACGCCGCGCTCCACCATGACCGCGAACAGGGCCTGCAGGTCCGGCGCCTCTGGGGTGGTCAGGGTACTGGGCAGTTGGTCCCGGCCGATCCTGGTCTCCACCCCGCCGATCAGCCCGGTCTGGTGGCCGGCCACGCGCAGCCCGGACTCCAGCAGGTAGGTCGAGGTGGTCTTGCCGCTGGTCCCGGTCACGCCGATGAGCCGCAGCCGGCTCGACGGGTTCCCGTACACCAAGCAGGAGATCTCGCCCAGCTTCCCGCGCGGATCGGCGAGCACGAAGACCGGTACCCCGGTGGCCGCGGCGCGGGCCCGCCCGTCCGGGTCGGTCAGCACCGCGACGGCCCCTGCGGCCACCGCGTCGGCGCAGAACGCGGCGCCGTGGACCCGCGTGCCGGGCAGCGCTACGTACAGGTCGCCGGGCGTCACCGCGCGCGAGTCGAGCGTGACTCCGGTGACGTACCCCAGGTCGTTCGGTGAAGATGACTTTCCTAGGGTGGGTTCGGGGGGAAATACCGACGCCAGCCGGACACCCAGCAGCGAGCCGAGAGCAGACAGCGGCTTCGGCTGCGGGCGGGCGGGTCGGATCGCCACGGGGTGAGGGTACCTCCTGTCACGGCGCGTTCAGACGGATGCTGGCGGGACTAGCGCCGTCCGGCGGGATCTGCAGCGTGGCCAGCGCTTCCTTCATCACCTGGTAGAAGACCGGGCCGGCCACCACGTCGCCGTAGTAGCCGCCCTTGCGCGGGTTCTGCACGTTCACCGCGATCACCAGCTGCGGGTCGTCGCCGGGCGCCATGCCAATGTAGCTTGATCCGTAGACGCACAGGGCGCAGGTTCCGTTGGATTCCTGCGAGGTTCCGGTCTTGGCCGCGATCGCGTAGCCCGGGAATGATGCCCCAGGGCTGGCCGCCCTCCTCGTCGATGGCTGGTACCTGCTCCAGGATCTGCCGCAGCTCCTGCGCGGTCTTCGCCTGGATGACGCGCTTGGCCGGCGAGGGCGCGACCGGCGTGTACTTGCCGGCCGCGTTGGTCGTGCCCTCGACCAGCGTCGGCTGCACTCGCACGCCGTTGTTGGCGATCGTGGCGTAGACCTCGGCCATCTGGATCGCGGTCACCGCCACGCCCTGGCCGAACGCCAGCGTGTACCGGGTGTCCGGCCACCACTGCGAGACCGGGGGCAGGTCGCCGGAGGTCTCCCCGGGCAGCCCCAGACCACTCGGCTGCCCGAGCCCGAACGCCCGCAGGTAGTCGTACTGGACCTGCGGGGTGATGTGCGCGGCGACCTGGGAGATGCCGACGTTGGAGGAATGCGCGATGATGCCCGCGATGGTGTAGCGCTCGCCGGGGGACCATTCGGCGTCGTGGATGAGCTGGCCGCCCTCGTTGATCTGGTACGGGATGTTGTAGGCGCTCATCGGCGTCTGGCCGCCGCGCTCGAACGCGGCCGCGGCCGTGATCACCTTGGCCGTGGAGCCCGGCTGGAATTCGTCCTGCACCGCGAAGTCGGTCGCCTGGCTTATGCCGGTGATGGTCGACGGGTCGTAGGTGGGCCACTGCGCCATGGCCAGCACGTAGCCGGTCTTGGGCTGGATGATCACCACCGTGCAGTTGCTCGCCTTGCTCTTGGCCACCTGGGCGGCGCAGGCCTGCTCGGCGTCGTACTGCAGCGCCGGGACGATGGTCAGCCGCAGGTCGCTGCCGTTCACCACCTGCTGGTCACTGCTGCCCGCGAGCGGGATCTGCTGGCCGTTCGTGCCGATCTGCACCTGCTCGCTGCCGGCCGGCTGGCCAGCAGCGAGTTGTACTCCTCTTCGAGGCCGGCCGCGCCCACCAGGGCGCCCTGGCCGTCGGTGCCGGTGAAACCGACGAGGTTGGCCGTGACGTCGCCGTCGGGATAGGACCTGGCGTAGCTCGGGGTCAGCGAGATGCCGGGCAGGTCCAGGGCCTGGTGATCTCGCCGCCCACCTGCGCGGATACGCCCTTGGCCAGCACCACGTACTGCGGCGAGGTCGGGTGCTGGATGAGGTCGAGGATCTGATACGCCGGCAGGCTGAGGTAGGCGGCGAGCTTGGTGGCGACCTCCGTCTGGTCGGCCACGGGGATCAACGGCGGGTCGGCGTAGACCAGGTACGTCTCCACCGTCATGGCGAGCACCTCACCGTTCGCGCCCGTGATACTGCCGCGCAGCGCGGGCAGCGGGATCGTCCGGTCCCGCTGCTGCGAGGCCAGGATGCGGTAACGGTCGGCCTCGAGCCCCTGCAGCTGGACCAGGCGCGCGGCGAACAGCGTCAGCACGAAGATGATCGCGAGCAAGGTCACGCCGAGCCTGCGGCCCGGGTTGCCGCGCGGGATCAGACGCCGGGGCCGCGGCGGCCTGACGTAGACGGGCCGGGGGAGGAGGCCGGGGCGGGGTTCTTTGGGCCGAACGGACCGACCCGGGTGCTCCCGGCCTTCCCGCGAGCTGCGCTGGCCGGCGCCGCCCGTCCCGGGCCAGGGGGGGACGGGGGCGGGGAGCCGCCCCGTGCGCGGGGGGTGCCCAAGGGGGGTCCGGGGGGACGGGTCCCCCCGGGACGGGAGTGCGCCGTCGTCCCCCCGGGCCGACACTGCGCCCCCCCGGGCCAGCACCGTCAGCACCTCTCACGGGGTGTACCCGGGGACGTTGATCTCCGAGTCGGCGCTGGAAGGATGCCCCGAGACGACCTTCCCGGTCTTCAGGTTGATGAACTGCAGCTGCTGGTTCGGCTGCATGCCGAGCTGCTCGGCCTCCTGCGCGATCTGCGTCGGCGAGGAGGCCTGCGCGACCTGCTGCGTGAGCAGCTGCTCCTGCTTGGCCAGGTTGGCGTTCTGCTGCTGCAGGTTGGTGATCCGGTACGACCCCTCGGCCAGGGTAGTGCTGATGACCAGCAGCGAGACCAGGGCCCCGCCGAGCAGGCCGACGAGCAGCAGGATGAACGGCGCCCGCGGATGGCGCGGCCGCATCCGGCCGATCGCCGGGCGGCCCGCGGGCCTGGTCGCCGGCTTCGTGGTCGGCCTGGCGGGCCTGGCGGGCCTGGTAGTCGGCCTGGCGGGCCTGGTGGTCGGCCTGGCGGGCCTGGTAGTCGGCTCGGCGACGGGGCCGGTGAAGGGCCTGGTGTGGCGCGGGGCGCTGACCGGGCGGGTCCTGGGATCCTGGGCCGGGGGATACGGGGCGGGCAGCTCCTGTGACGGGGGGTCTCCCAGGGGGTCCGGGGGGTGGGTCGCGGCGGGGATCGGAGGTCGTCCCCCGGGGGAGTGCTGCCGGGGGTGCGCGGGGTCGTGTATGTGGCCATGTCAGTACCCCCTCGGGTCATGCGGCTTCCCGGATCCGCTCCGCGGCCCGCAGCCGGGCCGAGGCCGCGCGCGGATTTCCGGCGACTTCTTCGCTGTCCGGGCGCTCAGCGCCCCTGGTAAGCAGGCGGAACTGCGCGGTCGCCGCCTGGGCGGGCACGGGCAGGCCGGGCGGTGCCGGGTCGGCCGACAGCCGGACCAGCTCGCGCTTGACGATGCGGTCCTCGAGCGAGTGGTAGGCCAGCACCACCACCCGGCCGCCCACGGCCAGCACCCCCAGCGCGGCGGGCAGCGCGCGGCGCAGCGTTCCGAGCTCGTCGTTCACCTCGATCCGCAGCGCCTGGAAGGTGCGCTTGGCCGGGTTCCCGCCGGTGCGCCGGGTCGCCGCGGGGATCGCGTCCTTGACGATGGCGCTCAGCCGCTGCGTGGAGGTGATCGGCGTCCGGGACCGCTCGCGGACCACCGCGTCGGCGATCCGCCGGGCGAAGCGTTCCTCGCCGTAATCGCGGAGGACGCGGGCGAGTTCGGCGGCCGGGTAGCCGTTGACGATGTCGGCCGCGGTGCGGTCCTTGGTAAGGTCCATCCGCATGTCGAGCGGGGCGTCCCGGGCGTACGCGAAGCCGCGCGCGGGATCGTCGAGCTGCGGCGAGGACACGCCGAGGTCGAAGAGCAGGCCCATGATCAGGTGTTGGCCCGGGGGCACCCGGACCCCCGCGCTTGGGGGGATATCCCCCCCAAACCCCCCCAGCAAGATGGCCGGGATCTCGTCGTAGCGGGCGTGCACGAGCGTCACCCGGTCGGCGTAGGGAGAGAGCAGGCCACGGGCGGCCTCGATCGCGGCCAGGTCGGCGTCGATGCCGATGAGCAGCAGGCCGGGGCAGGCCTCGAGCAGCGCGCGGGCGTGCCCGGCCCGGCCGAGGGTGGCGTCCACCAGCACCGCACCAGGGCCGGCCAGGGCAGGCGCGAGCAGTGCCGTGACCCGATCGGCGAGCACCGGCACGTGCTCTGGCCCTGCCATGGCGTCCCCTCTCCGTATCCGGAGGTTGTGCTGTCCGAGCTGCTGCTCCCCTCGGCCGGCCTCCATCTGCTGACGCTGCCGGCTGGCACCGGGGAAGTGATGCCAGCAGGGAGCGGCGGATGGAGGCCGGCCCACGATCGCTAGAGGATTCCCGGGAACACCTCCTCGGAGGCGCCGGCGAATGTGTCCTCCTGCGAGGCCAGGTAGGTCTCCCAGGCTTGGCTGTCCCAGATCTCGAGGCGGGTATTCGCGCCGATCACCACGCAGTCCCGCTGCAGCCCGGCGTAAGCGCGCAGGGCAGCCGGGACGGTGATCCGGCCCTGCCGGTCGGGAAGCTCGTCGGAGGCGCCGGAGAACAGAACGCGGCTGTAGTCCCTGGACGCCTTGTCGGTCACCGGCGCGTTGCGCAGTTTCTCGGTGATGCGGGCGAACTCCTCCCGCGGCCAGACGAACAGGCAGCGGTCCTGCCCCTTGGTGATCACTACTCCCCCAGCGAGCTCTTCCCGGTACTTGGCCGGAAGGAACAGCCGGCCTTTCTCGTCCAGCCGCGGCTGGTGAGTGCCGAGAAACACGGGCCCTCACCTCCCGGCGCCATCCTCCACCACTGCGCTCCACTGTACCCCACATTCCTCCACCGTCAACGCCGAAAAGGCGCGGATCTGCACCCGTGCCATCATGAAAATGGCAGGTAGAAGCCTCGGTGGGGCGCGTGGGGGAAATCCAGGGCCGTTGCGGCCCGCGAGCTTTGGGGCCCCGGCGGCGGATGGGCGGGCGCGAGGGCGTCTCCGGCCGTCTGGTTATAACAGCAGGTAGAAGTGATGAATCGCTGGCGGGTTCTGTACGAGCTGGCGAGGAGGCCGACTGGCTGGGCGGCCGGGGAGCGCAGGTGGGGCGTTGTGGAGCAACCTGGCGGGCCGAGTGGGGCATTCGGGGGGTCCTGGGCCGGGGATGCGTCCCGGGACCGCCGCTGCGTTGCCTTTGTGTCCGGTGATGCGCGCAATGACGCGGAGGCAGGGCCAGCGTCGCGCGCGGACCGGGGAAAGACGTACTGTAGCGGTACAGCCGCTCGGCCGGGAGCGTTACGTGATCGGAAGCCTGGCTGGCCCATGCCCGCCAGCGCCTTCAGGGAGGCCATGTGGTTCTAGACACCGGACGGCAGACGGGGAGCCCGATCGATGATCTAGTTCCGGCGGCCCGCAGGATCGGCGGGGCGATCGAGTCCGTGATCGAGGGAAAGCCCGAGGCGATCCGGCTCACCCTGGCCGTGCTGCTCGCCGAGGGGCACCTGCTCATCGAGGACGTGCCGGGCGTGGGCAAGACGATGCTGGCCAAGTCGCTGGCCCGGGCGATCGACGGCACCGTCCAGCGGGTCCAGTTCACGCCGGACCTGCTGCCCAGCGACATCACCGGCGTGAGCACCTTCAACCAGGAACGTCGCGACTTCGAGTTCAAGCCGGGACCGGTGTTCGCGAACATCGTGCTCGGCGACGAGATCAACCGGGCCTCGCCCAAGACCCAGTCCGCGCTGCTGGAGTGCATGGAGGAGCGCCAGGTCACGGTGGACGGGACGACGTATCTGCTGCAGGCGCCGTTCATGGTCATCGCCACCCAGAACCCGGTGGAGATGGAGGGGACCTACCCGCTGCCCGAGGCGCAGCGGGACCGGTTCACCGCCCGGATCTCGCTGGGCTACCCCTCGGCCGCGGCCGAGCGGGAGATGCTCAGCACGCACGGCTCGATGTCACCGCTGGACGAGCTCAAGCCGGTGGCGCGGGCCAGCGACGTCCAGGACCTCGTGATCGCGGTGCGCGAGGTCCTGGTGTCCGATCAGGTCAAGGACTACATCATCAGCCTGGTCAACGCGACCAGGACCTCGCCCGAGCTGCGGCTCGGCGCGTCCCCGCGGGCCACGCTGCACCTGCTGCGGGCCAGCCGCGCGTGGGCCGCGCTCGACGGGCGGGACTACGTGATCCCGGACGACGTGCAGGCGCTGGCCGGCCCGGTGCTCGCGCACCGGCTGCTGCCCACGGCGGAGGCCATCGTCGAACGGCACCTGCCCGAGCACGTGGTCAAGCGCATCATCGCCCAGCTGCCCCTGTCGCGGCGCTGACCGAGGCCGGCTGGGCCGGGGGCCGGGCGTGGTGGCGGAAGGAGGGCCATGCGGGCGCTATTCGGCTCGCTGACCACGCGGGGCAGGTCGTTCATGGCCGCGGGCGGGGCGGCCATGGTGTGCGGCCTGGCCATCCCGGAAACGGACCTGGTCCGGGTCGGTGCGCTTCTCGTCATACTCCCCCTGATCTCCGCGCTGATCGCGCGCAGGTCCCGGTACCGCCTGGCGTGCAGCCGGCGGCTCGACCCGCCGCGGGTGCCGGCCGGCCAGCCGACGACGGTCACCGCGCGGCTGGAGAACGTTTCGCGGCTGCGCACGGCCATCCTGCTCGCCGAGGACGTGACGCCGTACTCGCTGGGCAGCAGGCCCCGGTTCGTGCTCGACGAGATCGAGCCGGGCGGCAACCGGGAGCTCAGCTACCAGATCCGTTCCGACACCCGCGGCAAGTTCACCATCGGCCCGCTGCGGGTGCGGGTGGCGGACGCGTTCGGGCTGGTGGAGATCAGCCGGTCGTTCAGCACGACCAGCACGCTGGTGGTCACCCCGAAGATCTACCCGCTGCCGCGGGCGGCGGCGCCGAGCAGCTGGCTCGGCGAGGGCGACGGCGGGATGCGGACGATCTCCGCGATCGGCGAGGACGACGCGGCACCGCGGGCCTACCAGGACGGCGACGGGCTGCGCCGGGTGCACTGGCGGTCGACGGCACGCTACGGCGAGCTGATGGTCCGCCGGGAGGAGCACCAGTGGCGGAACAGCGCGTCGGTGTTCCTCGACACCCGCCGCTCCGCGCACCTGGGCACCGGGGCCTCGGTCACGTTCGAGTTCGCGGTCAGCGCGGCGGCCTCGATCGGCGCCCACCTGACCGGCGAGGGCTTCCGGGCCCGGCTGATCACCGAGGCCGGCGAGATCGCCCCGCGCGGCACCTTCCAGGACACGCTGCTCGACATGCTCGCCGTCATCAGCCCGTCGCGCGACATCAGCTTGCTGCCCGGCACGGCGGCGCTGGCCCACGCGGGGGGCCAGCTGATCGCCGTGCTCGGGCGGCTGTCGGCCGAGGATGCCCGCCACCTGGCCGCGAGCAGGCGCGGGAACGCGCCCGCGATGGCCCTGCTGCTCACCGTGGGCGCGTGGGGCTCCGATGTGGTGCCGGAGGACACGGCGCGGACGGCGCAGATCTTGACCGCCGCGGGCTGGCGCGTCGCGCTGGCCGGTTCCAGCACGCCGCTGGCGGCCGCGTGGCAGCAGTTGCACCGGCCCGCTGACCGGCCGTTGGCCGTAGGCGGCCTGGGAGGTGAGCCGGGATGACCCTGAACCGCAGGATGACGCTGACCGTCGCGTTCGCGTGCGCGCTCGCCTCGACCGTGCTTTATCCGCTGTTCATCGGCTCGGGGTGGTTCTACGCGGGACTCGGGGCGATCATCGCGGTCGCGGCCAGCGGGGCGCTCAGCCGGCTGCGGACGCTGCCCGTCCTGGTCTGCCTGGTCATCAGCGTGGCCGGGCTGCTGCTCTACCTGAACCTGGTGTTCGAGGCGCGCCATTCGTGGCTGCTGTTCATACCCACGCCAGGCTCGCTCAGCAGGCTGTGGGATCTGGCGGGCACCGGGATTCACCGACGCCCGCCGGTACGCGCCGCCGGCGCCGGAACTGCCCGGCCTCGTCCTGCTCGCGGCGGGCGGGATCGGCATCACGGCCATCCTGGCCGACTTGATCGCCGTCCGGCTGCGGTCCGCCGCGCTGGCCGGCCTGCCGCTGCTGGTCCTGTTCACCGTGCCCGTCACCATGAACGCGCAGCACGAGACCCTCGGCACCGCGGTCGTGTTCTGCCTGGGCACGGCCGGATACCTGGCCATGCTGAGCGCGGACGGCCGGGAGCGGATCCGCGTGTGGGGCAGGCTGGTCTCGCTGTGGCGGTCCGGTTCGCTGTACGACGCCGTGGGCAGGCGCGGCCAGGGGCGGGCCGACGGCGGCGCGTACGCCGGGATGCCCGCGGACGGGGAGACGAGCCCGGCGCACCGGGCCACCGAACAAGAGCCAGGCCCGGACACCCGGGCGCTGGCCGCGGCGGGCCGCCGGGTGGGCCTCGCGTCGGTCATCCTCGCGCTGTGCGTCCCGCTGGTCGTACCGGGCCTGCACCCGAGCAAGCTGTTCTCCTCGGGCCCGGGCATCGGCGGTGCTGGCGGCGCTGCCGGGGCCGCGGTGGCCCTCCCGGACACCTTGTCGCAGACGATGAGGGAACTGCAGCAGACTCATCCGACCAAGGTGCTGACCTACACCCTGGACGGCCCCAGGCAACTCCAGCAGGACGACCCTCCGTACCTCCAGACCTACGTGTACGACACCCTGACCGATTCGGGCTGGCAGACCACTGACTACACGGCGAGCGAAACGCAGGCCAGCACGATGCCGGCGCCGCAGGGCCTGAACGACATGGCGGCCTACCGGCAGTTCAAGATCTCGGTCAACGTGACGGGCCACGCCCTGACCAACCGGTCGGCACCCAGTTTCCTGGCCATCCCCTATCCGGCCACGCAGGTCACCACGCCCCCCGGGGTCTGGCTGGTGGACCCCGAGCTCATGGTGTTCTCGCAGAACTCCTCCGCCGACGTCCAGGTCTACACGGCGACGAGCGTGGACGTGGACCCGACCGCGGCCCAGCTGCGGGCCGCCCCGCGGCCGCCCTCGAGCCTGGCGGCCGACCTGAAGCTCCCGGCGTCGTACGAGGTGAGGGCGCTGAAGCAGATCGCGGATGAGGAGACGGCGGGCCAGACCACCGAGTACGGCAAGGTCAACGCGCTGGCCGCCTGGCTCTCGGGGCCGACGTTCTCCTACAGGGCGACCGCGCCGACGGTCAACTCCGCCGCCTCGTTGCTCCACTTCCTGACCACGAGTCACGCCGGCGTGTGCGTGCAGTCGGCGTGGGCGATGACGGTGCTCACCCGCCTGCTGGGCATCCCGGCCCGGCTGGCGGGGGGCTTCACCGAGGGCAGGCATGTCTCGGGAAACACCTACCAGGTCACGACCGACGACGCGCACGTGTGGGCCGAGGTGTACTTCTCGGGATACGGCTGGATCAAGTTCGAGGCCACCCCGGGCGGCGGCGACGGCACCGCACAGCCGAGCCGCTACCAGAGCGTGACGGCGGCCGGCGGTCTCGTCGCGCCGCCGACCATCCCCGGGTCGATCCAGCCGAGCGCCGGGCCGACCACGACCTCACCGGGGGGTGGGACGGGATTCAAGAAGCCCATCCCGCTCGACGGCGGAGGTGGGCGGCGGCGTGTCGGCCAAGTCCGCCGGAACGCCGTGGGCGGCGGTCGCCCTGGCGATCATCGCCGCCATCGCCCTGGCGGGCGGGGTCATCGCGATCGTGGCCCCGCCCGCGCACCGGGTCCTGTCGGCCCATACCCCCGACGGGTCCGGCGGGTCCAGGCGGCGCAGGCCGGTGAGCCTGGCCAGCGTGGTGCTGGTGGTGGGCGCGGCGGCCATCGTCGCGCTCGCGCTGTACCGGCTGCTGTCCCATACCTCGGGCCTGGACCTGCGGGCCGGCTGGGCGACGGTCGGCATCGCCTTCGGCGCGGCCTGCGCGTTCATGTTCGTGGCACCGGGCGTGGGCCGGATCGGGATCCGGCGATGGCGCTGGCTCCGGGCCCGCGATGACGCGAGCCGCGCGCACACCGCCTGGCGCGAGTTCCGCGACGACCTGCAGGATCTCGGCGTGGGCTGCGCGCCGAGCGAGCCGCCGCGGACGCTGGCCGGCCGGGTCAGCGCCGGGCTGCCCGAACCGGCTCGCGAGGCAGTCCGCAGGATCGCACTCGCCGAGGAGCGGGCCAGTTACGCGGCGCGGCCGTCCCGGTCGGCGCACCTGAGGCAGGACGGCACCGCCGCCCGCCGCGGCATCGCCGCGTCGGTGCGGCGCGGCAGCCGCTGGCGGGCCAGGATCTTCCCGGCCTCGGTGATGACGGCGGCGGCCGACGGGGCGGCCCGGATCCCCGATCGCCTGGCGGCCCTGGCCTCCCGCCGATGGACCGAGCGCAGGTCAGCGAGCTGACCTGGGCGGAGGATCCTTTCGAGTCGGGTTCGGCATGGCTGGTCCCGGGCGGACGCTACATCCTGCGGTCGCCTTCCTGCCGGCGGCGCCACCGCTCCTCCATGCGCTCCATGAGCCG
This sequence comes from uncultured Actinomycetes bacterium, assembly GCA_963801155.1. Taxonomy (GTDB): domain Bacteria; phylum Actinomycetota; class Actinomycetes; order Streptosporangiales; family Streptosporangiaceae; genus Palsa-504. The sequence goes on along the minus strand of CAWDEB010000023.1, from coordinate 119,448 downwards.
GGCCCGCCAGCCTGGCCGGGAACCCTGACCCTGGCCGGGCTCGACCGCCGCCCGCGGCTGGCTGGCCTTGGCGCGTACGGGCCGGACCCGGGCCACGTGCCGCCGCCAGCTGACGAGCGCCCAGATCAGCGACAGCAGCAGGACCGCCGCGCCGACCGCGTCGAGGTACAGACGATGGGTCACCACTCCGGCCGCGAGGGCGCCGGCGCCGATCAGGATGCCGATGAGCGCTTGCACCAGTTTGCGCTTGTAGTGCACGCGCGGATCGCTCGAGCGCACGAGACGCCCGAACTTCGGATCCTCCCTGTAGAGCGCTTGCTCGATCTGCTCCAGCTGGCGCTGCTCGTGTTCAGAGAGCGGCACGACGCCTCCCATAAAAAACCCATGCGCCCGGCACGTGTGCGGTGACCTTCACCTCACCTCACATACCCGGTTCTTTTTCCAGAATACGAGCGACGACACACCGCTTGGAAGAGGGACCCGGCAGCGGGTCACAAAGCCGCCCGGCCAGGAGCGGTCCGGAGGGTCCGGATCCTCCACCAAGGCGGCCGGACGGACCGCGCTGGCCCCGAACCGGCGGGCGATCTGGTCCACCGCCCGTTCCGCTTCCCGCCAGCCGACCGGCCTGTCGTCGAAGGTCATCTGGGTGTTCGCGCCCGCCGCCGGCACCAGGCCGGACACCCGGACGCCGACCAGCCGGAGCCGGGCGCCCGGGTCCAGCCCGGCCGAGGAGTACAGCGAGCAGGCTGTGGTGTATATCTCACGAGCCACGTCGGTCGGATAGCGCAGGGTACGGGACCGGGTCATGGTCTTGAAGCTGGCCAGCCGGAGCTTGACCGAGACCGTCCGGGCCACGTACCCGCCCGCCCGCAGCCCGTGCGCGGTCCGGCCGGACAGCTTCAGCAGCTCCCGCCGGATCCGGTCCGGGTCACCGATGTCCTCGGCGAACGTCTCCTCCGCGCCGATGCTCTTCTCCGGTGCGTGCGGCGTGACCGGCGCTCGTCACGGCCCCAGGCCAGGGCGGCCAGGTGCGCGCCCTGCGCGGTGCCCAGCTCGCGCTGCAGGGTGTCCAGCGGGGTGTGCGCGATGTCGCCCACCGTCCGCAGGCCCAGCCGGGCGAGCACCTCCCCGGCCCGTTCCCCGACCCCCCACAGCGCGGCCACCGGCAGCGGATGGAGAAAGTCGAGGACCCCGGCCTGCGGCACCACCAGCAGGCCGTCCGGCTTGCAGCGGGCCGAGGCGATCTTGGCCACGAACTTGCAGGACGCGACGCCGACCGAGCACGTGATGCCCTGCTGCTGCTGGACCTGGGCCCGGATGCGGGCGGCGATCCCGGCGGGCGGCATTTGGGGGCCGAGCCGCCGCAGCGCGCCGGAGACGTCGAGGAACGCCTCGTCCAGCGCCAGTGGCTCGACCTCGGGCGTGATCGCGCCGAAGATGGCCATGACCTCCTTGGAGGTCATGGCGTAGACCCGGTGCCGGGGCGGGACGAACACCGCCTGCGGGCACAGCCGCCGCGCCCGCATGACCGGCATGGCCGAGCGGACCCCGAACGCCCGGGCCTGGTACGACGCGGACAGCACCACGCCGCGCCCGCCGGTCGCGCCCACGATGACCGGCTGGCCCGCGAGCTCGGGCCGGTCCCTGATCTCCACGCTGGCGTAGAAGGCGTCCATGTCCACGTGCAGGATGTGGCAGCCGGTGTCGTCGGGCGTGTCCCCGGGGATCGTGCCGACGCCCATCGCGGTCAGCGGTGGCCGAGCACGTGCAGCTGGGCGGCGATGTCGCGCAGCGGCGGGATGCTCGCCGCGGCCTCCTCCAGCGCGCGCAGCGCCTCGGCGGCGGCCGCGTCGCCCTCCAGCAGCGCGCCGGGCACCAGCCCGCCGAAGATCCGCAGCCCGTGCGCCTCACCCGCGCGCAGCCCGGCCTGCTCGACCAGCGCGGTCAGCTCGGGCAGCGTGAACCGCCGCGGGGTGCAGGCCGTGGCGTCGGTCAGCAGCGCGCGGGCTTCGGCGAAGCGGCCGGCCAGCGCGCGGTGCAGGATGGCGGCGACCGCGTTGGACGCGAGCACGCTCACCGTGGCGGACGGCCGGAGCACGCGCGCGATCGCGCTCATCGCGTCGGCCGGCTCCTCGACGTACTCGAGCACGTTGTGGCAGATGACCAGGTCGGCCGCGCCCGGTCCGACAACGCTGTCCAGGCTGGCTGCCTCGCCCTGCACCGAGGTCAGGCGCGCGCCCGCCTCGGCGGCGCGCCGCTGCGCGGCCGCGAGCGCGTCCGGGCTCGGGTCGACGACGGTGACGTTGTGACCGAGGGCCGCGAACGGCACGGCCAGCCCGCCGGTCCCCCCGCCCACGTCCACGATGTCCAGGGCGTCCCGGCCGGTGGCCGCCACCCGGGCGGAGACGACCGCGCTCAGCACGTCCCAGACCAGGGAGGAGCGGACGCCGTCGCGCCTGAAGTCCACCGCCACGCGAGCCTCCCTTCCGGAGTCCAATGTAGTGCCCGGTCACCGACAATACTGCTGGCTCCTCGGTTACTTTACGTTCCGGATCAGTGAACTTCCGTGACCGATCCGCCGTTTATACAACCGTGCGGAACTCTCAGATTCTTCTTTACCTGACCTCGCGGCATCTCCAGCGCGGCTGGACCCGGCCACCGTATGCTCTTCGCCATGGCTGAGCACCTCGAGTTGCCTCGCCCCTGGCGGCTGATGCTGACCGCAGGCTGGAACCTGGCCGAATCCCTGGGCATCCCCGTCGCCGGCTACTTCGTCGGCGCCAGCCTCGGCGGGCGGAACGCCGGCATGCTGGCCGCGGCCGGCACCGTCTGGCTCACCGTACTCGGGCGCAAGGTCATCACCCGCAGCGTCCCCGGCCTGCTGACGATCTCGGCCCTGGTGCTCACCCTGCAGACGGCCGTGGTGATCGTCACCGGCAGCGTGCTGTTCTTCCTGCTCCAGTTCCCGCTGGCCAACCTCGGCCTGTGCGTGCTGTTCGCGCGGACCGCTCCCACCCGCAAGCCGCTGGTGGCCCAGCTGGCCGCCGAGGTGGTGGCGCTCCGCCATCCGTCCCATCACCCGGGACTGCACCGGTTCTTCCAGGGGGCGACCTGGCTGTGGGCCGGGATCTTCGCCGTGTCCACCGCGGGCCTGGCGGCGGCGATGGCCCTGGAGCCGGTCAAGGTGTTCCTGCTGCTCACCACCGCCGTTACCGTCGGCGGGGTGGTCGCGGGCACCGGAGCGTCCGCGTTCTGGTTCTTCCGCGTGCTGCGCCGCTTCGGCCTGCACGTCCGCTTCGCCCAGGGCTAAGACCTGGAGGGACGGCTTGAGCTCGGCGATGCGGGCCAGGAGGCCGTTGACGAAGGCGGGGGACGCGTCGGTGGACAGGTCTCGGGCGAGCAGCACGGCCTCGCTGATCGCCACGCCGTCGGGAACGTCCGGGGCCCACAGCAGTTCATAGATACCGATGCGCAGCACGTTGCGGTCCACGGCCGGCATCCGGTCCAGGGTCCAGCCCTCGGCGAACTCCGAGATCAGCTCGTCGATCCGGGCCGCGTGCTCGGTCACGCCGCGGACCAGGTCCGCCGCGTAGGCCGAGACGGGCGGGCTGGCCAGCGCGATGCGCTCGGCGAGCAGGTCAAGCACTGGTATGCCGCGCAGCTCGGCCTCGAACAGGATGTCCAGGGCGCGCTTGCGCGCCTTGCTACGGGCGGGCGGCATGTCGCGGAGCGGGCGAAGCAGACGTAGAGTGCCCATCAGGCTCGGCCGAGGTACTGGCCGGTCCTGGTGTCGACCTTGATCTTCTCCCCGGTGGAGATGAACAGCGGGACCTGGATCGTGGCGCCGGTCTCCAGCGTGGCCGGCTTGGTCCCGCCGGTCGAGCGGTCACCCTGCACGCCGGGATCGGTCTGGCTGATGGTGAGCTCGACCGCCGCGGGCAGGTCCACGTACAGCGGCGTGCCGTCGTTGAACGCCACCGTGACGGTCTGCTCCTCCAGCAGGTAGTTCGCCGCGTCGCCGACCACCGTCGGCGGGGATCCGCGGCTGGTCGTAGTCCTGCGTGTCCATGAACACGAAGTCGGCGCCCTCGCGGTACAGGTACTGCATCTCGCGGCGGTCGATCGGTGGCCACGTCGACCTTGACGCCGGCGTTGAAGGTCCGGTCGACCACCTTGCCCGAGGTGACGTTCTTCAGCTTGGTGCGCACGAAGGCGGGGCCCTTGCCCGGCTTGACGTGCTGGAACTCCACGACGGTCCAGAGCCCGCCGTCGAGGTTCAAGGTCATGCCGTTCTTCAGGTCGTTCGTGGTGGCCACGTTCGGTCTCCAGGTAAAAGGACGAGAAGTTCTCTCGTAGTCGTCGTGAGCAGGCCCGGCCCGACGATCCGCCGGCCCCCACGACGAGAACGTCCTCGATCCGGACACCGCCCCTGCCGGGCACGTAGACACCAGGCTCGACGGTGACCGGGACCCGCTCGGCAAGCTTACCCGTTCTGGAGTACCCGATCGTCGGCGCCTCGTGCACCTCCAGCCCGACGCCGTGCCCGAGGCCGTGGCCGAAGTGCTCGCCGTGCCCCGCGTCGCGGATCAGGTCCCGCGCGGCGGCGTCCACGTCGGCCACGTCCGCGCCGGGCCGGGCGGCCTCGATCCCGGCCCGCTGCGCGGCCGCGACCAGCTCGTAGATCTCCCGCTGCCACCCGGCCGGCTCGCCCAGCGCGACGGTGCGGGTCATGTCCGCGTGATAGCCGCCGTACAGCGCGCCGAAGTCCATCGTGATCAGGTCGCCGCGGCGCATCGGCCGGTCGGTCGGCGCGTGGTGCGGGATGGCGCCGTTCGGCCCGCTGGCCACGATGGTGTCGAAGGCGGGGCGCTCGGCGCCCAGGTCGACCATCCGCCGGTCCAGCGCCGCGGCCAGCTGGCGCTCGGTCAGGCCCGGCCGGATACGCGCGAACACGTCGGCGATGGCCTGGTCGCTGATCCGGCACGCGGTGGCCAGCAGCTCGAGCTCGGACGGACCCTTGACCATCCGCAGTTCCTCTATTTTCCGGCCGAACGGAACGAGCCTGCACGCCCTCAGCCTTGGCCACCAGCTCCGCGTGGCGCTCGACCGTCACCTCGTGCGCCTCGAAGGCCACGGTGCGCTGGCCCCGGCGGTCATCTCCGCGGCCAGCCGCGGCTCGAGGAACCGCTCGACGATCAGCTCGAGGTCCGGGCAGTCCCGCCGGGCGGCCAGCGCGTACCGCGAGTCGGTGGCCAGCACCGCCGTCCCCCCGGCGGGCAGCAGCAGCGCGGCATTGGAGCTGGCCAGGCCGGTGAGGTAGCGGACGTTCGGGCCCGAGGTGATCAGGGCCGCGTCCGCGCCGGCCTCGGCGACCTGCCGTGCGGCGGCCGCCCGCCGGGCCGCGTGAATCTCTGGCATGTGCCGACTCTACGCACCGCGCGGGGCTAGTCGGCCAGGGCCCGGACTTGCTCGATGAGGCGGACCCGGGCCTCGTGGGTGGGCGCGAGCGGGGTGACGTTGAGGGTGGTCACGCCGGACTCGCGGAAGGCGGCCAGGCGCTCGGCGACGTAGCCTTCCGGGCCGATGAGCGAGATCCGCTCGACCAGTTCGGCGGGCACCAGGGCCTCGGCGTCGGCCTTGCGGCCGTCCAGGTAGGCGTCCTGGATCGCCTTGGCCTCGGCCTCGTAGCCGAACCGGCGGGCCAGGTCGTTGTAGAAGTTGCGGCCGCGGGCGCCCATCCCGCCGATGTACAGGGCCAGCTGCGGGCGGCTGGCTCGCGCAGGCCGGCCACGTCGTCGCCGATGGCCAGCGGGGCGTGCGCGATCACGTCGAGCGGGCCGAGCGCCGGGTCGCGCTTCGCCTGGCCCTCGGCCACCGCGTCGCCCCAGACCGCGCCGGCCTTCTCCGGCAGGTAGAAGATCGGCATCCAGGATTCGGCCAGCTCGGCGGCGACCGCGACGTTCTTCGGGCCGATGGCGGCCAGCGCGACCGGGATGCGCTCGCGGACGGGATGGTTGATCAGCTTGAGCGGCTTGCCCAGCCCGGTGCCCCCCTCCAGCGGCAGGTGGTAGTACCGGCCCTGGTAGGCCAGCCGGTCGCGACGCCAGACCATCCGGCAGATCTCGATGATCTCGCGGGACCGGCCGATCGGCGCGTCGTACGGCACGCCGTGCCAGCCCTCGATCACCTGCGGGCCGGACGCGCCGAGCCCCAGCGTGAACCGGCCGCCCGAGACGTAGTCCAGCCCGGCCGCGGTCATCCCCAGCAGCGCGGGCGTGCGCGAGTACAGCGGGAAGATCCCCGACGCGATCTGCATCCGCTCGGTCTTGGCCGCGATGATAGCCCAGCTGGCTCACCGCGTCGAAGCTGTACGCCTCGGGCACGAACACGATGTCGACCCCGGCCCGCTCGAAGTCGGCCAGCTCGCCCACGGTCTCGGAGAATCCGCCCGCATAGCTCAAAAACATCCCTATCCGCATGCGAGGAGGGTATCCGGCGGCAGCGCACCACGTTCCGTTCGGCCCGAATAAATCAGCCGGCGGTGGTGAGGTACGCCAGGACATCCTGGCTGACCGCCTCGGGGCGGCGCCCGTCGGTAGCCACGGTCAGCGTGGCCACGTTGTCGTACACACCCAGCCGGCGCTGGTAGAGCGTCTCCAGGTCGGGGCGGCGGAGCATCGGCCGGTATTCGTCGCCGGCCACTCGGAGCATCGCCTCGTCGTAGCCGACCTGCAGGTAGATGACCTGCGCGGACTTGAGCCGCACCACGGTGTCCGGGTGCTCGGCGGCGCCGCCGCCGAGGGCGAGGACGGCCTCGGGACCGTCGATCAGGTCCGCGACGACCTGCCGCTCAAGCTCGCGGAACGCGGGCTCGCCGTCCTCGGCGAAGATCTGCCGGACCGAGCGCCCCGACCGCTGCTCGATGACCAGGTCGCTGTCGACGAACGGGAGCCCGAGGCGCTCGGAGAGCAGGTGGCCGACGGTGGTCTTCCCGGCGCCCATGAAGCCGACCAGGACGATCACGGTTCGGCCCGGTCGGCCGCTCAGCCTGCTCGGCGCCTCGGCGCGCTCGGCGACCAGCTCGGCGATGGCCTGCAGGGCCAGCTGGTAGGAGACCAGGCCGAAACCGGCCACGGTCCCGTCGGCCACCGCGGCCACCACCGAGGTGTGCCGGAACGACTCGCGGGCCGCCGGGTTGGAGATGTGCACCTCGACGAGCGGGGCGGTCCGCATGGCCAGGGCGTCCCGCAGCGCGTAGGAGTAGTGCGTGAACGCGGCGGGGTTGATCACCACCGGCATCCGGGCGTCGGCGGCCTCGTGCACCCAGCTGATCATCTCCGCCTCGTCGTCGGTCTGCCGGACGTCCACGTGCAGGCCGAGGGCGCGGCCGGTCGAGCGGCACAGCTCGGCCAGTTCGTCGAACGACACCGATCCGTAGATCTCCGGCTCCCGGATGCCGAGCCGGCCGAGGTTCGGGCCGTTGAGCACGAGCACCTGCGTGATCACGGGGATACCGCCTTCCGGTAGGCGTCCCACAGGAGTTCCTCGGGCGGGTTGTCGAGGATGCCGGGGCGGGCCAGGCCGTCGAGCACCACGAGCCGGAGCCGCGCGCCGCGGGCCTTCTTGTCGACGCTCATCGCTTCCCGCAGGGACGGCCATGCTCCGTGCCGGTAGGCGGTGGGCAGGCCGACGCTGGCCAGGACGGCGCGGTGCATCGCGGCGGTCTGGTCGTCCAGCCGGCCGGCCAGGCGGGCCAGCTCGGCGGCGTACACCATGCCGATGGCCACCGCGTCCCCGTGGCGGAACCGGTACTCCTCCACCCGCTCGATGGCGTGGCCGAGGGTGTGGCCGTAGTTCAGGATCTCCCGCGGGCCCTTCTCGGTCAGGTCGCTCGACACGACGCCTGCCTTGACCCGGATCGCGCGCTCGATCAGCTCGCGGGCGTGCCGGCCGTGCGGCACGGTGGCGCCGTCCGGATCTTGTCCGATCAGGTCCAGGATGACCGGGTCGGCAATGAAGCCGGCCTTGATCACCTCGGCCAGGCCGGCCACGTAGTCGGCCCGAGGCAGCGTCTCGAGCGTGGCCAGGTCGGCGAGCACGCCGACCGGCGAGTGGAACGCGCCGACCAGGTTCTTGCCGGCCGGGATGTCGATCGCGGTCTTGCCGCCCACCGCGGCGTCCGCCATGCCCAGCAGCGTGGTCGGCACCAGTACTGCCGGCACCCCGCGCAGCCAGGTGGCGGCCACGAACCCGGCCAGGTCGGTGGTGGCTCCCCCGCCGAGGCCGACGATGCAGTCGGCGCGGGTGATTTTGCGGTCGGCCAGGCTCGACCACAGCCTGGTGGCGACGTCTATGGTTTTGGCGCCTTCGCCGTCGGGGACGGGCTCGGTTTCGACGGTGAGCCCGGCCGCTTTCAGGGCCCCGCAGGCCGGGCGGGCGATCTCGCCCAGGCCTTCGGGGTGGATGACGACGACGGTCCTGGATTCCTCCGGGATCAGGCCGGGCAGCTCGCCGAGCACCCCGACGCCGACGACCACCTGGTAGGGCGGGCCGTCCGAGGGCCGGACGTCGATCCTGGTCGCGGTCATCGCTGGCCGTCTTCTGGCTGCGCGGCTAGTTTCGCGGCGATCTGCTCCGCGAGCTCGTCGGGGTCGCCGTCGTCGGTCGCCACCGTGACCGTGGCCAGTCGCTCGTAGAGCGGACGGCGCTCCTCCAGCATGGCGCGCAGCCGGCCGCGCGGGTTCCCCGGGACGACCACGCGAGGGCGGTCCAGGCCCAGGCGGCGCGCGACCGTGCCGAAGTCGGCGGCGAGGTAGACCACGGGCAGGCCCTCGAGTCGGTGCTGAAGGCCCGGGTCGAGGACCGCGCCGCTGCCGAGGGCGAGCACGCCTTGGTGCTCGCGGAGCGCGCGGGCCGCGGCCTCGCGTTCGAGCTGGCGGAAGGCCTGCTCGCCCTGCTCGATGAAGATGTCGCTGACCGGCCGGCCCGCGGCGGCCACGACGTCCGCGTCGGTGTCGCGGAAGCTGGTGCCGAGGAGTTCGGCCAGCAGCGGGCCGACGGCGGTCTTGCCCGCGCCCGGCGGGCCGATCAGCACCGCGACGGGCGCGTTCATGAAATCACCAGGGCCTTGAGGTAGCTCTCCGCGTTGCGGCGCATCTCCTCGACCGAGTCGCCGCCGAACTTCTCGATCGCGGCCTCGGCCAGCACGAGCGCCACCATGGCCTCGGCCACCACGCCGGCCGCCGGGACCGCGGTGACGTCACTGCGCTGGTTGATCGCCTTGGCCGGCTCGCCGGTGCTGGTATCGATGGTGTCCAGGGCGCGCGGCACGGTGGAGATGGGCTTCATCGCGGCCCTCAGCCGCAGCGGTTCGCCGGTGCTCATGCCGCCCTCGATGCCGCCCGCCCGGTTGGTGCGCCTGCGTACCCCGTCGTCCGCGGCTTCGATCTCGTCGTGGGCCACCGACCCGCGCCGGGTGGCGGTGGTGAAGCCGTCTCCCACCTCGACGCCCTTGATGGCCTGGATGGACATCAGCGCCCCGGCCAGCCGGGAGTCGAGCCGCCGGTCCCAGTGCGTGAAGCTGCCCAGCCCCGGCGGCAGCCCGAAGGCCAGCACCTCGACGACGCCGCCCAGGGTGTCGCCGTCCTTGCGGGCCGCGTCGATCTCGGCCACCATGGCCTGGCTGGTCGCGGGGTCGGCGCAGCGCACCGGGTCCGCGTCGATGGCGGCCTTGTCCCGCGGTCCTGGCATCGTGCTGCCGGGAACGGTTATCTGGCCGATTGCCACCACGTGGCTGAGGATCTCGATGCCGAGCACCTGGCCGAGCAGGCGCCGGGCCACCTCGCCCAGGGCGACCCGGGCGGCCGTCTCCCGGGCGCTGGCCCGCTCCAGGACCGGGCGGGCGTCAGTGTGGCCGAACTTCTGCATGCCGGCCAGGTCGGCGTGCCCGGGCCGCGGCCGGGTCAGCGGCGCGTTCCTGGCCAGGCCGGCCAGCTGCCCGGTGCCCACGGGGTCGGCGGACATGACCGTCTCCCATTTGGGCCATTCGGTGTTGGCGATCCTGATCGCGACCGGACCGCCGAGCGTGCGGCCGTGCCGGACGCCGGCGGTGAGCTCCACCTCATCCTGCTCGAACGTCATCCGCGCGCCGCGGCCGTATCCGGCGCGCCTGCGGGCCAGCGCGGCGGCGAGGTCCTCGGTGGTTATCTGCACCCCCGCGGGCACGCCCTCGCAGATCGCGACGAGCGCGCGCCCGTGCGATTCACCCGCGGTCAGCCAGCGAAACATGCACCCGATCCTAGTGTGATCACTCGGCGATGATGACCTCGATGCCACGGCGCAGCCGGGTCGCCAGCCGGGCGGCGATGCCGGCCGCGGCCCGGTTCACGGCCGGTCCCTTTCCCGGCGCCTTCCTCGGTCAGGTGCAGCGCGATCGCGAGATCCGGGCCGTCTTCGCGGCCCGGCGCCAGGGTGAACCCGGCGATGGCGGGCTCGGCGGCGATGGCGGCCTGGACCTCGGCGCGCACGTCGGGATCTTCGTACGGCGGCGGCACCGGCTGCCCGGCGGCCAGCGCCGCCAGCCGGGCGCCCTCGACGGCGAGCGGTACCGGCCCGGCCACGTCGATGACGACGGCGCAGCCGTCGGCGACGGCGGCGCGCCATACCCGGTCCGCCTCCGCTGGCACTGGGCGGGCGTTCGGGCTCCATCGGGCGAGCGCGTCCAGGCTGGTGAAGGCGAGCACCGCGGGCCTTCCGTCCCGGCCGATCAGGGTGGGCAGCACCATCTCGCTGTCCTTGTCCCCCTCGGTCGCGGTGCCGTCGGCGAGGACGGCCACCACCGGAACGAGGAGCCGCGCCGCGGCCAGCGCGCTCAGCGCCGCCTGCTCACTGCCCTGCCCGGTCTGGTACGCGGCGAGCGCCGCGGCCACCCGGGGTTCGGCCTCGCCGCGGTCGCCGCGGAACCGCTGCCCGCCAGGATTCAGGTGACCCGACATGCCACAGACCCTACCGCCAGTAGCGGTAGCATGAAGTGAGCCGTTACTACACAAAGTAATATTCCCTCTGAATGAGGCGCTTTCCCGCTAATGACAGTCATTCACTCGGCACAATCAGTTGTGCGGGGAGAATTCGGCGCGAGCGGCAAACGGAAGGGAGCGCGGTGACCCAGCCCGAGCGGGTGCCCGCGATCGCACCGGGCACGCCGATGTGGAAGGCCGTCCCGCCACGCTTGGTAGGCCCGTACCTGAACGGGCAGCGATCGGTGCTGGCCGGCTACGTCTACCGCGCCCAGGATGTCCGGTTCCACAACCCGGCCGAGGCTTACCTCACGCTCGGCCTCGGCTGGGAGGATTCGGAGTTCTCGCCAGTCATGAACGAGCTGTACCTGGTGTGCTGGCTGGCGCGGGCGGTGGACGGCTACCAGCCGACCACAGGCCCGGCCGTACCGGAGTTCTACCTGGAGCCCATCCCGATACCGGTCGGGGCCGGCATGTGCCGGCTGGGTGCCGACGGAGACGAGCTGGTGGCCCGGTACGACGGCCTGTCGTGGCACCCGGCGGAGCCGTGAGCCATGCGATTGCGGCTGATGGCAACGTACCTCGGTGTCCCCTACCAGGCGGGACTGGGTCCGGACGGCATGGAGGCAACGCTGTTCTCTCCCGGCCCACCGCCGCAAGAACTCGGGTTCACCGCCGCGGCCGGGTACTGGCGCAAGCAGGTCAGCGTCACCGATCTCGACGCGCTGTGGCAATCGCGGCCGGTGGGCGACTACCGGGGCGAGCCGTGCCTGGTGCTCGATGACCTAGGTGACCGGCTGCACATCGCCTACCTAGGCCGGGATGCCGTACGCGCCGCGCAGCTCGGCTACTGGGAGATCGACCGGGAGGTCTTCGAGGTCGTGGTGGCGCGAAGCGACGTCACCGGCCTGAACGAGGAACGCGTGGACTTCGCGCTGACCGCGGCGATGTTCCCGCCCGGCAGGCAGGCGGTGCCCGAGGCGGCACGGGCGCCCGAGGCCGTGCCCGCGCCCGAGGCCGCGCCCGCGCCCGAGGCTCAGGCGGATCCGCCGGCGGGTGCGGCCGGGCGGACCGGATACGCCGGGCCTGCGGGATATGCGGGAGCGAATGGATATCCGGAGCCGACCGGAAATACCGGACTTGAGGCATATCGCAGTGCGACGGTAAATGACAGGCCGCCCGCAAATCGCCGACCGACGGGATATGGCGCCACTGATCACGTGTCTCGCATGCCGGACCGGATGGCCGCCTGGCACGGGTCGCCCGAGCCCTGGCCCGGACCGCCGACCACACCGGAGAATGGGACCGGGGCCAGCATGCGGGAGAAGGCCGAAGGCCGACCCGATCCGGACTCCGAGGCCGGGCCTGAGCGTGAGCCGCGGCCTGGACCGTGGACCGAGCGCGCGCCCGGGCGTGAGCCGTGGACCGAGCGCGAGCCCTGGTCGGACCCACGGACCGAGCGCGAACCGGGATCCACGCCCGAGACGGCTTCGGTACCGGGCCGTCGGACCGGACGCAAGGAGCGCATCTCGCCCGAATCGGTCTTTGCCGAACTGCTGTCCCTGGCCGCGATCCCGCAGGCCGCGTATGCGGTCGACGAGGAGGTACCAGGCGCGATGTGCCTGATCGAGGCGGACGGCGGTTTCGAGGTGTTCAGCCGGACCGAGGACGCGCGGCTGGAGGTGCACTTCTTCGAAGACGAGGAAGCGGCCTACTTCTACTTGTTCGGCGTGCTGGCTGCCGAAGCGGTCCGCAGCGGTCGGCTGCGGCCCAACGGGTCGGCCCGGGTCAACGGACACCACAACGGATCCGGCCCTGCGGCCCCCTCAGGCCCGTCGCCGACCTCATCTGAAAACGTTTCGAAGTACTTACGGGGCAGAAAGTTACCCACCTCGGCATCTCATCCGGCTAGGGTTTATTTAGCCGGCGGGGCTGACGGTCCCCCGCTCCCCAAGCAGCCCCGTCGGCCCCCCTAAGCTCTAGCTGAGAAATCCAACTTGCGTATCACAATTGGTTTCTTTCCCTTTAGCGGGCAAATCGTTATTAGCTTGGCAACCCTGGGCGTCGGGACCGCACTACGGTGACAGCCGTGTCAGAAGTGGCAGAAGTACAGAGTCTCCCGTCGCGGCAGCTGTATCGATGTCGCGCCTGAGCGTCATGAAACCACCCTGGCTGGGCCGGCCCGGGCCGGGCCGGAGCCCGGTACTGTGGCCTGCGTGACAGAGTCACGCAGCCGGCGAGCCGAGGACGCGTGTCCGGCGCTGGTGACCACGGGGGTCGCCAGCCTGGCCGTCCGCGACGTACTGCGCGGCCCGCGCCGGCCCGGCAAGGTCCTGGCCGCTTTGCCGTACGCGATCTACCTGGACTTCACCGACATGGTTCCCGAGCCGCGCGTCATCGCCATCTCGCCGCCCGACGCCCTCCGGCTGCCGAACGCGATCATCACCGGCCCCTGGGAGGCACGCACGTCGGCGGACTGCTGGGCGGGTGAGGGCCGGGTTCTCGCCTGCGGGCTCGACATCCGGATCATGCGCTGGTGGGACCCCTCCCCGGTGTTCGGGCCGCTCTCGCGGGCCAGGCTCGATCACGGCTGCAGCGTCCTGGCCAAGCTCTGCGCAGCCGCCGAGCATAAGCCGGGCCTGGCCGGCCACGACGGCCCGGCGCAACTGGCCGCCTGCTGCGCCGCGGCGACCTGGCGGGCGCCGTGGAGGCGGTCGAGCATCTCGTCGGCCTCGGCCCGGGCCTGGTCCCGAGTGGCGACAGCGTGATCAGCGGGGTGCTGCTGGCGCTCCGGCTGCTCGGCGGGGCCATCTCCGGCGGAACGCGGGCGGTGTGGCTGGCGAACTGGCTCAGCGCCTCGGCGACCTGCTACGCGGCGCAGCGGACCACGACGCTGGCGGCCTCGCTGTTGCACTGCGCGGCCAGCGGCCAGGCGGCGGCGGAGGTGGCCGCCGTCCTGCTCGGGATGGCGGGCCAGGAGCCGCTGGAGCCCGCGGCCGCGAGGCTGCTCGCCGCGGGCCAGGGGGCCGATCTGGCCTGGGGTTTGGCGGCGGGCTGCCGCGCGGCGCTGCTGCTGTCCGTATCCTGACCCGGTGACCATCCCCCTTTCCGGGCAGCAATTCCAGATCTCGGCCGGCCCGTACCGGGCCACGGTGACCGAGCTGGGCGCGGGCTTGCGCGAGCTGCTGTTCCGCGACGAGCCGGTGATCCTTGGCCACGACGCCGACGAGCTATCCCCGGCAGGCGCGGGCCAGCTCCTCGCCCCCTGGCCGAACCGGATCGACGGCGGGCGCTACGCCTTCGATGGCGCCGAGTTCCAGCTGGCCCTTACCGAGCCCGCTCGCGGTAACGCGATCCACGGCCTGACGCGCTGGACACCGTGGACGGCCGTCAGCCACGAGGCCGGTTCCGTGCTGCTCCGCAGCGCCCCGCACGGCCACCAGGGATATCCGTTCTGCCTGGAGATCGAGGCCGGATACCGCCTTCATCCGGACAGCGGCCTGCACGTCGCCATCACCGCACGTAACCGCGGGAGTCACGCGGCCCCCTACGGAACCGGCTCGCACCCGTACCTGACCGTCCGCGCCTCCTCGGTCGACGACTGCGAGCTGTCCCTGCCCGCGGCGTACTGGCTGCCCATCGACGACCGCGGCATCCCCTCCGGACCGGCGGCCTGCGTCGAGGGCACGCCGTATGACTTCCGCAGGCCACGCACCATCGGCGCTACCCGGCTCGATCACGCACTGACCGGACTGGAGCGGGACGGCGACGGCCGCGCCTGGGCGCACCTGACCGGCGACGGCGGCTCGGGAGCCCGGGTGAGCCTGTGGGCCGGGGAGAGCTATCGCTGGCTGCAGGTCTTCACCGGCGACCCGCTGGGGCCCGACCGCCGCCGCAAGGCACTGGCCGTCGAGCCCATGACCTGCCCGCCGAACGCCTTCGTGACCGGGGACGACCTGCTGGTCCTGAGGCCCGGCGAGGCAGTCACGCACACCTGGGGCATCCAGGCGCTCAATCCCGAAAGGCGGTGATCCGGGCCAGGTCCGCGGGCGTGTCGATGTCGTCGGGACGGCCGGTGTCCCCGCATTCGACGAGGGTGACGAGGTCGGGGCGGGCACGCAGGAACGTCCTGGCGCCCTGATCGCCGGTGGCCGTCGCGACCACCTCGGCCCAGTGCTCGCGGGCCAGGAGCACCGGGTTGCGCGGCTGCCCGCCGTAGGCCGCCACCGCCACGCTGGCGCCGTCGCGGTAGGCGGCGATCAGGCGGGCGACCGCCTCCGCCCCGACCAGCGGCTGGTCGGCCAGGGCCACGACGACCGCGCCGGCGTCGGCACCGTTGGCGACGTCGCTGCCGGTCCCGGTGCCGACTCCCGTGCCGGTGCCGGTGAGGGCCCGCAGGGCGGCGCGGAGCGAGGACCCCATGCCGGTGCGCCACTCTGGATTGTATACAGCATGTGTTCCATCGACCTCGACCGGGACGGCACCGGTGACGACCAGGATCGGGCGCGCGCCTCCGGCCCGCAGGACGTTCAACGCCGCGCTCGGCGAGTGTCTGGCCATTCAGCTCTACCAGCGCCTTGGGCCGGCCGAACCTGGACCCTTCTCCCGCGGCGAGCAGCACCCCGGCGACTGTCGTACGCACGGCGTCTAAGCGTACGCGTCGGCCTTGGTCTGGATCATCCCAATGGCGCCCCGAGCCGGGCACCGCGCCGACCGGGCGGGCGCAGGCGATGCGCGGCGGGGTCGGCCGCAAGCTGTCGTAACGTTCCCGGAACGGCACGGGCGTAGTGTGGCGTTTCGTGACGACGATGCAGGCAGGCGAGCCAGGACCGGTCACCGCGGGCCGTTTCCGGCTGGCCTCGCCGGCGACCGCGACGGTCCTGGGCGTCCTGGCGGTGATCCTGATGGCCGTCGGGACTAGCGATGAGCTTCCCGGTCCATCAGGGGTCGATCCTGAGCACCGGGCCGATCGTCCCCGTCGTGGTGATCTACGCCGGGGTGGGCTTCATCGTGGCCAGGCGTCAGCCGCGAAATCCGATCGGCTGGATCCTGATCGGCTTCATCCTGGTGTTCGTGTTCAGCTCCATCGCCGGGTGGTATGCCGTGCTCTACTACCGGCTCGGCCACCACGGCCTGCCGCTGGCCGCGGCCGCCGTGGTGCTGCAACCTTGCTGGGCGCCCGCGCTGCTGCTGTTCCCCGTGGCGATCTTGTTGTTCCCGGACGGCAGGCTGGCCTCGCGGCGCTGGCGGTGGGTGCTGCGGGCCTACGTGGTCGGCCGGCGCCTTGGCGTCGGCGGCCATCTTTGCCCCCGCGATCACCGCCGTGGCCCGTCATGACGTCCGCCTGGACGCTTTCGGCGATGTGGTCAGCTCCGGGAACTCACACGGCGGGCCGCTCGCCGTGGCGGAGCTGCTGGGGCTGCTGCTCATCCTGGTGATCTGGCTGTCGTTCCTGGCCCACCAGGTACTGAGCTGGCGGCGTGCCTCGGGCGAGCGGCGCCAGCAGCTGAAGTGGCTGGCCAGCGGGGCTGGCGTCACGGTAGCGGTGGTCGCCGTGTCGTTCGGGATCAGCACGACGAGCGTGGCGGGAGAGGTCCTCGGGATCGGGCTGGCCGCCCTGCCGGTGGGCATCGGTGTGGGGATACTGAAGTACCGCTTGTACGAGATCGACCGGATCATCAGCCGCGCCCTCTCGTACGCGATCGTCACCGGGCTGCTGGTCGGGCTGTACGCGGGCTTGGTGCTGCTGGCCACGCAGGTGATGACGGTTCAAGTCACCGGTGGCGGTGGCGGCCGCCACGCTGGCCGCGGCGGCGCTGTTCAGCCCGCTGCGGCGACGGGTGCAGCACGCGGTGGACCGCCGGTTCAACCGGGCGCGCTACGATGCCGACAAGGCCGTGGCCGCGTTCGCCGCCCGCCTGAAGGACGCCGTGGACCTGGACTCGGTGCGAGATGACCTGACCGGGGTCGTGCGGCAGACACTGGAACCGGCGCACCTGTCGGTGTGGGTCAGCCGGCGCGACTGAGCCGCGCGTCTCCGCGAAAACGCCCGCCGGGTGCGGGTCACCCGGCGAGCTGGTGGTGGATGCGGCCCTCGGTGGCGGTCAGCGGCTGGCCGCTGCCGCCCCAGCGCAGCTGGATCAGCTCTGCGGCGATCGAGACCGCCGTCTCCTCCGGCGTCCTGGCTCCCAGGTCCAGGCCGATAGGCGACCGGAGCCGGGCGAGCTCGCTCTCGGTGAGCCCGACCTCGCGGAGCCGGGCGAGCCGGTCTTCGTGGGTCCGCCGGCTGCCCATCGCCCCGATGTAACCCGCCGGGGTGCGCAGGGCCACCTCCAGCAGCGGCACGTCGAACTTCGGGTCGTGGGTCAGCACGCAGATGACCGTCCTGCTGTCCACCGCGGTGCCGGCGAGGAAGCGGTGCGGCCACTCGACGATTACCTCGTCCGCGTCGGGGAACCGCGACTTGGTGGCGAACACCTGCCTGGCGTCGCAGACGGTGACGTGATAGCCGAGGAACTTCCCGACCCGCGCGACGGCGGCCGCGAAGTCGATCGCACCGAAGACCAGCATCCGCGGCGGCGGCGCGAACGAGTTCACGAACACGCTGAGCTCGTCGCCGCGCCGCTCGCCGTGCGCGCCGTACCTGCGAATCCCGGTCAGCTCCCTGGGCGAGCATGCCCCGGACGTCGTCGTCCACCGCCGCGTCCAGCCTGGCCCCTGAGCCCAGCGTGCCGGACGCGCCCGTGTGCCAGCCGTCGTCGGCCGCCTCCGGACTGGCCTGATCAGAGCCAGCCCGGCCCCAGATCACCCGCCTCGCGCCGACCTGGCCCGGGCCGGCGATCACCGTGGCGACCGCGACGGGCTCGCCCCGCTCTACCGCCGCGGCGATGTCGCCCAGTTCGGGGAACTGAGCCTGGTTCACCCGCTCGACGAAGATGTCGAGGATCCCGCCGCAGGTCAAGCCCACCGCGAACGCGTCGTCGTCGCTCACGCCGTAGGTCTGGAGAACCGGGCTCCCGGTCTGCGATACGTCCATGGACAGCTCGTAGACGGCGCCTTCCACGCATCCGCCGGATACGCTGCCCACGACCTCGCCGTCAGCCGACACGGCCAGCGCAGCACCAGGGTCACGGGGCGCGCTGCGGAACGTGCGCACCACGGTGGCCAGGCCGAACGTCTCGCCGGCCTCCCACCACTTGGTGACCTTGTTCAGGATGTCACGCACTGCGTCACCTCGGCCCTACCGTCCCCTTCGCGCTCCTGTCCACGGAACCTGTGCCCGACTATTCCGCGGAGCCCTCATTCCCTGCGCTCGGCCGCGGAGGCTGGCCGCGGCGGCGCGCATCAGGTCGGGAAGGCTGGGATCAGCGGGCGGCTTGTCGGGTCCCAGCTCGTCGGCTGTCAGCCAGCCGTAGGTGTCGGTGGTGGCCCGCTCCCACTGGTCCAGGCCGTCGAGGGTAACGTCGGCGGACTCGACGAGCACGGCGTAGAACGTCTGGCCCTGGATGATGTCGTACCCGTTCCAGGAGAACTCGACGGTGTTCTGGGCGATCGGCTCGCCGAGTGCTTCCGGGTCGACCACGATGCCGGTCTCCTCCCGAAGCTCGCGGGCGCCCGCGTCACGCAGCGACTCTCCCGGTTCGGCGCCGCCGCCGATGGTAAACCAGAAGGGCCGCCTCGGGGTGGTGCGGATCCCAGCCGTGCAGCAGCAGCACCCGCCCCTCCGGGTTGACCGGCAGGACTCGGGCGGTCTGCCTGCGCCACGGGGACACTCGCTACTCCACGATCTTGGAGATCGGGATCTCCAGGATGTCCTGTGCGCCCGCGGCCTTCAGGGCCGGGATCAGGGTGTTGACGCCGCGCTTGGGCACCACGGTCTCGACCGCGTTCATGTCTCCCCGGGCCAGCGTGGTGATCGTAGGCGAGGACAGGGCGGGCAGCATCTCGGTGACCGCGGCGAGCCGGTCGGCGGCGACGTTGAGCTTCAGCAGGACGTTGCCACGGGCCTGGATGGCTCCCCGCAGCAGCAGCGCGATGTCCTCCATGGCGGCCCGCTTCTGCGGGTCCGCGAACGCCGGACCCGACGCGATCAGCTCGGTGTAGCTGGTGAGCAGCGTCTCCAGGATCCGCAGGCCGTTCTTGCGCAGCGACGAGCCGGTTTCGGTGAGGTCCACGATCGCGTCCACGATGTCGGGCACCTTGGCCTCGGTCGCGCCGTAGGACGGTATGACCATGGCCTTGACTCCGCGCGCGTCGAGGAACCGCCTGGTCAGGGACGGGAATTCGGTCGAGATCCGGACGCCCTCGGGCAGATCGGCGGCGGACCGCCATGACGCGGAGTCCGGCACCGCGAGTACCACCCGGACCGGCTGGGAGGTGGCCTTGGAGTACTGCAGTTCGCCGAGCGACACCACTTCGGCTTCGGTCTCCTCGATCCAGTCGCGGCCGGTGATGCCGAGGTCGAACAGCCCGCGCTCCAGGTAGGACGGGATCTCCTGCGGGCGCAGGAACCGGACCTTGTCGATCCTCGGGTCATCGATCGACGCGTGGTAATCCCGGTCCGAGGATCGCCGCACCGTCAGGTCGGCCGCGTCGAACAGGTCAAGGGTGGCGCGCTCCAGCGAGCCTTTCGGCAGTACCAGTGACAGCATGGGCGTCCTTATCAAGCCTTCACGGGGAGGGGGTCTTGGTGGGTACGGCGGATGGAACGGAGCAGGAGCGCCACCTCGAGCGCCGCCACCACGGCGTCCCACCCCTTGTCCTCGTGGCTCTCGGGCAGGCCGCACCGGTCGCGAGCCGACTCTGCCGTGTCACAGGTGAGCACGCCGTTGCCCACCGGGGTGCGGGCGTCGAGGGCCACCCGGGTCAGGCCCGCGGTCACCGAGTCGCAGACGTACTCGAAGTGCGGGGTGCCGCCGCGGATCACCGCGCCGAGGCAGGCCACGGCGTCGTGGTGCCGGGCCAGTTCGGCGGCCACCACCGGCAGCTCGATCGCGCCGGGGACGCGGACCACGAGCGGGTCGGGGATGCCGCACGCGGCGGCCGCCGCCATCCCGCGAGCCACCAGCGAGTCGGTGATCTCCTGGTGCCAGCGGGTGGCCACGATGGCCAGGCTGAGCCCCGAGGCATCGACCGCGGCCGCATCGGGACGGCCCGCGCCGCTCATCCCGCCCACCTCCCCCAGGCCTCTTCATCCGCTTCAGGGTAGCACGGCCCTCATCGGCGATTCACGCGGCCCGGGGGTTGCACCACGGCCCGTTCGGCATCATTGAGATTTTGAATTTGGTGCCCGAGCTTGTCGCGTTTGGTGGTCAGGTACCTGAGGTTGTACGGGGTAACGGCCGCCGTGAGCGGGACCCGCGCGGTGACGTCCACGCCGCAGCCGGTCAGGCCGCGGACCTTGGCCGGGTTGTTGGTGAGCAGGCGGATCGAGCGCACGCCCAGATCGGCCAGCATCTGCGCGCCGGCCGAGTACTCGCGGGCGTCGGCGGGCAGGCCGAGCTCCAGGTTGGCGTCCACGGTGTCCGCGCCGGCATCCTGCAGCGCGTAAGCCTGCAGCTTGCTGAGCAGCCCTACGCCACGGCCCTCGTGCCCGCGCAGGTAGAGCACCACCCCGCGGCCTTCGGCCGCGATCGCGGCCATGGCCGCCTCGAGCTGCGCGCCGCAGTCGCAGCGCAGCGAGCCGAACACGTCCCCGGTCAGGCACTCCGAATGCAGCCGGGTCAGCACGTCGGTGCCGTCGGCGACGTCGCCCAGGACGAGCGCCACGTACTCGGTGCCGTCGATCTCGTGCCGGTATCCGAAGGCCTGCCACAGTCCGAAGGCGTTCGGCAGCCTGGTCTGAGCCTCGCGGGTGAGCTGGCGCTCGGTGCGCCGGCGATACTCGACGAGCTGCTCGATGGAGATCAGGGCCAGGTCGTGCGTGTCCGCGAACATCGCGCAGTTCGGGCAGCCGGGCCATGGTGCCGTCGTCGTTCACCACCTCGGCGAGCACGCCCGCCCCCGGCAGCCCGGCCAGCCGGGCCAGGTCCACCGCGGCCTCGGTGTGTCCCGGCCTGCGCAGCACGCCGCCCTCGGCGTAGCGGAGCGGGAATATGTGCCCCGGGCGGACCAGATCCTGCGCGGTGGTATTCGGGGTCGACCAGGCGGGCGATGGTGGTGGCCCGGTCGGCCGCCGAGATGCCCGTGGTCACGCCCACGCGGGCGTCCACGCTGAGCGTGAAGGCGGTGCGCATGTGCTCGGTGTTCTGGGAGGTCATCAGGGGCAGATGCAGCCGGTCGAGCTCGGCACCGGGCAGCGGAACGCAGATTACGCCGCTGGTGTAGCGGATCATGAAGGCGAGCAGCTCGGGGGTGGCCATGCTGGCGGCGAGGATGATGTCGCCCTCGTTCTCCCGGTCGGCGTCGTCGACCACGACCACCGGGCGGCCTTCCGCGATGTCCTTGATCGCGCGATCGACGTCGTCGAATACCTGGTTCACTGCCGTCCCTCCCCGTTCAGCAGCCGCTCCACGTACTTCGCGATCACGTCGACCTCGAGGTTCACGACCTCACCCGGCTGCCTGGTGCCCATGGTGGTGCGCTTGAGCGTTTCCGGGATGAGGCAGACCTCGAACCAGGTGTCCTCGCCCCCGGCGGCCCCAGCGCGGACACCGTGAGGCTGATCCCGTCGACCGCGATCGATCCCTTGTGCACCACGTAACGCGAGATGCTGACGGGCAGGCTGATCCGGACCTGATCCCAGTGCGCGGCAGGCGACCGCGAGATGATCGTGCCGGTGCCGTCCACGTGGCCCTGCACAAGATGGCCGCCCAGGCGGTCGGCGAGGCGGACCGAACGCTCCAGGTTGACCGGCGCTCCCAAGGCCAGCGCGCCCAGGCTGGACCGGTCCAGGGTCTCCCCCATGACATCCGCGGTGAACGGTCCCGTCCAGGATGCCGGTGACGGTCAGGCACACGCCGTTGACCGCGATCGACTCGCCTGGGGATACGCCTTCGGTGGAAGCCCGGATGGTCAGCCGCGCGGCATCACCGCGCTGCTCGATGTCGGCTACCTCGCCGAGTTCGGCCACGATCCCGGTGAACATCCGCGCTTGCCTCCTCGAAGCCCGACTTGCCGTTCGGCTCCGGGGTAGCGCGGGTACATGCGTACGCGCGTCAGGCACGGCCGGCATCGCCGACCGCCTGCGTGCTGCCTCCCATCCGGACTTTTACCGTCGGTCCCGGGATTTCACCGGGTCAACCGGCCGCTGGCAGCGGACGGGTCGCGGACTATCACCGCCGGTTCGGAGTTTCACCGACCCCGGAGCACGCTTTGCTCGTATAGCCAGTGTGCCACACGAGTTATTCCCCGCGTCACGGGGCCAGGGGGCGGAACTGGTAGCCGGCGCGGTGCTCGGTGACCAGGCACTGACCGTAAACCGGGCCGAGCTTGCGCCGGAGCCGGCTGACGTGGACGTCGACAGTGCGGCTGTCCGCCCGGACGTTCCTCCGGTCTGGCGCCGCCTCCGGCCGCCAGACGCGCTCGACGAGATCCGCGCGGCCGAACACGGTGGCCGGGTGAGCGCTGAGGAAGGCCAGCAACTCGAACTCCTGGAAGGTCAGCGCGATCTCGGTACCGTCGGTCCAGACCCGGCGCTGTACGTGGTCCAGGAGCAGACCCGAAGCTGGCTCGGCGATCAGATCCGGCTCGCAGGCCGCGCGACCGGACGCCGGCTCGCCGGACGTGATGATCACGTACCCGACGATGGCGAGCGAGGTCTGGGTGCCGGGGATCGGCACCACCGCGAGCAAGGTCGCGTCCCGGCCGGGCGGCGGAACGCGCTCGTCCCACGGGTTGCCGGGCTCCTGGGTGGACGGGCGGCTGAGCAGTTGCGTTCCGATCGTCGTGTAACCAGGGGACACAGGCCCAATAGTCAATCAAAAAGGCCGTTTTTGTCAAGAAATGGGACCTGCTGCTCGGCGGGCGCGGCGGACGGCGGTGTGACGTCAAATGGAACCTGCACCGCCGGGTTCCGGGCCCGGTGGGTACGGCATACCATCGACTGGTGGCGGTCAGGGCGGTCATCTTCGACTGGGGCGGGACGCTGACGCCATGGCACTCCGTCGACCATGAGGAACTGTGGCTGACGGTGTGCGCACGGCACTACCCGGCCGCCGAGGCGGCCGCCACGGCCGCCGCGGCCCGCGCCGCCGAGATGGAGCTGTGGCGGCTGGCCGAGAGCGCGCAGCAGAGCTCGACCCTGGACGCCGTCTTCGAGCGGGCCGGGGTCACCGCCTCGGCGGACTTCCTGGCCAGCTACTACGAGGCATGGGACCCGCACACGCTCACCGACCCGGATGCCCCGGCGCTGCTGCGGGAACTACGGCGGCGCGGCATCAAGATCGGCGTGCTGTCCAACACCATGTGGCCGCGCGCCGCCCACGAGCGGATCTTCGTCAGGGACGAGATCTTCGACCTGATCGACGGGGCGGTCTACAGCAGCGAGATCCCGTGGGTGAAGCCGCATCCGGAGGCCTTCCGGGCCGCGATGCGAGCCATCGGCGTGACCGATCCGGCCGAGTGCGTGTTCGTCGGCGACCGGCCGTACGACGACGTGCACGGCGCGAAGAGCGCGGGCATGCGCGCCGTCCTGGTGCCGAACTCCGACGTGCCCGCGTTCTCCGGCGCCGAGCCTGACGCGGTGATCGCGCGGCTGGCCGACTTCCTCGGCCACCTCGACCGCTGGTCGGCGTGACGAGCAAAAATCTTCTCAGGAAAAACGTTGGCGGATTCCCGTCTCCGCGACTCATAGCTGTGGGGAGCAAGTGGGGGCTGGCCGGATGCCGGGAACTCGCTACTTGAGGGGGGGCGGGTTTCCGGCGCCCGGTCAGTTACAGCGACGACGCCCTGACACAAAGGCCACTGGATGTGGTGTATATGAGCAATTGCGGTGTTACATAGCACTATGCGCGACAGCGAGGTGGTCGCGGCCATCGTGGCGGGTAACCCTGACGGGTTGGCCGAGGCCTACGACCGGTACGCGTCACCGCTGTACACCTACTGCCGCTCCCTGCTGCGCGAGCCGGCCGATGCGGCCGACGCGGTGCAGGACACCTTCGTCATAGCGGCGTCCAGGTTGGCGGGATTGCGTGATCGGAACCGGCTCCGGCCGTGGCTGTATGCCGTGGCCCGTAACGAATGCCACCGACGCCTGCGCGCCCGCACGGTCCAGGTCACGACGCCGCTGGATGACATGCCCGACGTGACCGATACCTCGGCCGACGTCAGCGGCGAAGCCGAGCGGGACGATCTGCGGAGGCTGCTCCGCTCGGCGGTGCGCGGCCTGAACACGGGCGAGCAGGACCTGATCGAGCTGCAGCTGCGCCAGGGGCTCGACGTCGCCGAGATCGCGGCCATGCTCGGCGTGTCCCGCAACCACGCCCATGCGTTGCTCTCCCGCGCCCGAGATCAGCTGGAGATCTCTCTGGGTGCGCTGCTCGTGGCCCGGTCGGGGCGAGGAGACTGCGCCGCCCTGAACACGATGCTCGAGGACTGGGACGGCCAGCTGAACGTCCTCATGCGCAAGCGGATCAACCGCCACATCGAGCACTGCCCGACGTGCGCCGAGCGGAAGAAGCAGGAGCTGGCCCCGGCCCTGCTGCTCGGGCTGGCCCCGCTGGCCGCGCTGCCGATCGCCGCCATGCCGGCCGGGCTGCGGGAGCAGGTCCTCAGGCTGGCCAGCAGCGACACCCCCGACGCGGCCGCCCACCGGGCCAGCGTGGCGCAGCGCACCGAGCCGTTCGGGCACCACGGGTTCCCCAAGCCGCTGGACCCGCCGAAGTCACCGTGGTGGCGGACCCGGTCCGGGCAGGCCGCCGCCGCGGCCGGCGCGGCGGCGGTGATAGCGGCCATCACGCTGACCGCCGTGGCACTGGCCGCCACGGGCCCGGGCCACCCCGGTGGCGCGGCGGCCCTCGGCCCAGGTTCGGGTCCCGGAACGAGCGCGGCGGCCGCCGGCGGGACGCTGGCCGGGCCCGGTGGCGGACCGCAACCCGCCGTATCCGTGAGCGGCGCGCACGTGTCCCCCACCCCGGTGGCGGGCGGTGCCCCGCCGGCCGGCGGAGGCGGCAGCGGCAGGCAGCGGAGGCGGCAGCGGCGGGGGCGGGGGCGGCGGGCCGTCGGCGGGAGGATCCGCCACCAGCCCCGGCTCGCCGGGTCACAGCGGGCACGCCTCGCCGACCAACCCGGCCCCGGCGTCCAGCGCGAAACCGAGCTCGCCGGCACCCAGCACGTCGGCCAGCACGGCCACGGCGGCCACCAGTTCCCCGCCGAGCCGGGGCCTGCTGACGGTGACGCCCACCACGATCGTGCTCGGCACCGATGGTGGCACGCTGACCCTGAAGGCCTCGTTCGGATCCGTCAACTGGTCCATCGCCGAGTCCTCGAGCCTGGTCGGCCAGGTAACCGTCTCGCCGACGGCAGGCACGCTGGCCTCCGGGCAGAGCACGACGGTCACGCTCGGCGTCTCCAGCCCGCCGGGCGCGCTGCGGCCAGCCGTCCTGGCCGGGCGGGGCGCGTGTGCGGACTGCACGCTCACCGTGAACCCGGGCAACATCACGGTCACGGTCGTCCTCGACATCGGCACCGGCGGCAGCTCCAGCCCGCCGCCGTCGAGCCCGCCGCCGTCGAGCCCGCCGCCGGACGCCGCGAGGACCGGCGGCGTGGTGGGCCGGCTAGTGCACTGAGCCGGTGCGCTTGAGGGTCCGGATGATCGGCGCGGTCTGGACCGAGCTCACGCCGGGCAGGGCGGCCAGCTCGCCGGTGAGGTACTCGTAGAGATGCCGCGTATCGCGGAAGACGGCGCTGGCCAGCAGGTTGGTCGGCCCGGTCGTGGCGGCGGCGAACGGGATCTCGCGGTGGGAGGCGAGGGCGCGGCCCGTCTCGTCCAGCCTGCCCGGCTCGACCGAGAGCCAGAGCATGGCCTGCACGTTCATGCCGAAGGCCCGGTTATCGAGGTCGATCTCGAAATGCAGCAGGCCGGCCCGGCGGAGTTCGTCCATCCGGCGTCGCACCGTCGACTCGTGCCAGTGGATGGCGGCCGCGAGCGCGGCGTGGCTGGCCCTTCCGTCGCGGGCCAGCTCGGCGAGCAGCGGCTCATCTTCAGGAAGCAGCGTTGTCTCAGCGCGAGCCTGGAGTGGCGCGGCCGGCGGCCCGAGCATCGCGAGCTGGGCCGGTGACAGGGCGCGGGTGATCTCCGGCCAAGGACCGGGGGTGAAGTTGTGCAGGATCGAGTGCGCGGAGATCTGCGCCACGCGGCGGCTGCCGGGCAGGCCGCGCAGCAACAGGGCGTCACGCTGCTCCGGGGTGCGCGCCTCGAGCGTGCACGCGATCTCGGTGCCGCCGGAGGCCAGGCGTACCCAGCTGGTGTCCGGGCGGCGGGCCAGGGCCTCGGCGATCGAATCGGCGCTGCCCGGGGTGGTCTGCAGGCGGAGAAACCAGTCGACCCAGCCCAGCTGGGTCCCGTCGAGCACGCCGAGGACGCGCAGCCCCGCGGCCTCGC
This sequence comes from uncultured Actinomycetes bacterium, assembly GCA_963801155.1. Classification (GTDB taxonomy): domain Bacteria; phylum Actinomycetota; class Actinomycetes; order Streptosporangiales; family Streptosporangiaceae; genus Palsa-504. The sequence goes on along the minus strand of CAWDEB010000023.1, from coordinate 92,892 downwards.
TCAGCCTGCGGTACCGGCGGGCGGCGGTCTGGTCGGAGATGCCGGTCACCTCGGCGATGGCGCGGAAGGACGCCCTCGGCTCGATCGTTAGCATGTGAATGATCTGGCGGTCAACCGCATCCAGCATCGTCACTTCCACGCTGATGAGCGTAGTAGCTGTCGAGATCCGGCACAATCTGGCTCGAACGTGGATAATAACTGGCCCGCTGGCGCAGCATGGACTGGGGCGGCCGGGGAAGGGCGCCTGCTGATGGAGGAAATCGATGGATAAGAAGTGGTGGACCCTGCTGGCCGTCTGCACGGGGACGTTCATGCTGCTGCTGGACGTCACGATCGTCATCGTGGCCCAGCCCGCGATCCAGAGCGGGCTGCACGCGAGCTTCAGCGACGTGCAGTGGGTCCTCGACGCCTACGCCCTGACCCTGGCCTCGCTGCTGCTGACCTCGGGGGTGCTGGCTGACCGGTACGGCCGGAAGCGGCTGTTCACCATCGGGCTGATCATCTTCACGCTCGGGTCGCTGCTGTGCGGGCTGGCCCAGGACCCGCTGATGCTGATTCTGTCGCGGAGCGGCCAGGGCGTCGGCGGCGCGATCATGTTCGCCACGTCGCTGGCCCTGCTCGGGCACAGCTTCCGCGGGAAGGACCGCGGCGTGGCGTTCGGGGTGTGGGGGGCGATCACCGGCGTGTCCACGGCGCTCGGCCCGGTGCTCGGCGGCGTGATCACCACGAACTGGAGCTGGCGCGGGCATCTTCCTGGTCAACGTGCCCATCGGCGTCCTGGCCGTGGCGCTGACGGCCTGGCGGGTGGAGGAGTCGAAGTCGCCGCGCCCGACGCCGCCGGACTGGATCGGGTTCGTGCTGCTCACCACCGGCCTGGTGAGCCTGGTCTACGGGCTGATCCGGGCGGGCGAGAACAGCTTTTCGGACACCGGGGTCATCCTCTGCCTGGCGGTCGGCGCCGGCGCGCTGGCCGCGTTCATCGTGGCCGAGCGGCGCGTCGCGTATCCGATGTTCGACCTGTCCCTGCTGCGCACGCCGACCTTCGCCGGCGCCTCCATCGCCGCGTTCGCGATGAACGGCTCGCTGTACGCCGTGCTGCTCTGGCTGGTCCTCTACCTGCAGGACATCCTGGGTTACTCGGCGCAGGACGCGGGACTGCGGCTGGCCATCATCAGCGGCGCCCAGTTCGTCACCGCGACGATCGCCGGGCGGTTCAGCGAGCACGTGCCCGCCCGCTGGCTCATCGGCCCCGGCCTGATGCTGGTCGGCATCGGCCTGATCATCATGGCCGGGCTGACCGGCGGCAGCGACTGGACGCACCTGATCCCCGGGTTCATCGTGTCCGGCCTCGGCGCCGGGCTGGTCAACCCGCCGCTGGCCTCGACCGCGATCGGGGTGGTCCCGCCGCAGAAGGCCGGGATGGCCTCGGGCGTCAACGCGACGTTCCGCCAGATCGGCATCGCGGCGGGCATCGCCGGCCTCGGCGCGATCTTCAACTCCGCGCTGCAGCACAACCTGACCAGCGCTGCGGCGGTGGCGTCGTCGGCGCCGCGCATCGTGACCATGGTCCGGCAGGGCCAGGTCGGCCAGCTGCTGGCCAGCCTGCCGCCCGCCCGCCGGGGCGAGGTCGCGGCGGCGATCAAGGCCGCGTTCGCGGCCGGCCTGAACGACCTGCTCTACGTGACCGCCGCCATCGCGCTGATCGGCGCGGTGTGCGCGCTGCTGCTCATCCGCAGCAAGGACTTCGTGAGCCGCGCCGAGCCGCAGGCCGCGCCGGCCGGGGACGCGCCGGCGGGCGCGGACAGTGTCAGCCCGGCCCGTTCGGCATAAAAGAGCCGAGGCGGTCCCCGGCGGTCCAGGCGGCGTGCGCGGTGGCGCGCTCGGCCTGGGCGCGGAGGGCCTGAACGGCGCGGGCGGGGTCGTCGGAGCCGTAGACCGCGGAGCCCGGCCACGAACACGTCCGCGCCCGCCTCCGCGCAGCGCTCGATGGTCTCCTCGTGCACCCCGCCGTCGACCTGCAGCCAGATCTCGGCCCCGCGCTCGGCCACCAGGGACCGGGCCCGGCGCAGTTTCGGCAGCACGAGGTCGAGGAAGTGCTGGCCGCCGAAGCCCGGTTCCACGGTCATCAGCAACAGCATGTCGATCTCGGGCAGCAGGTCCTGCGTACGGTTCCACCGCGGTGCCCGGGTTGACGGCCAGCCCGGCCCGGGCGCCCGCGGCGCGGATGGCGCGCAAGGTACGGACCGGGGCGCGGGTCGCCTCGGCGTGGATCGTCACGTTGCGCGCGCCCGCCTCGGCGTACTCCGGCGCCCACCGGTCCGGCTCCTCGATCATGAGGTGACAGTCGAGGGGCAGCGTGGCGTGCTTGAGCAGCGCCTGGACCACGGGCAGGCCCAGGGTGAGGTTCGGCACGAAATGGTTGTCCATGACATCCACGTGCAGCCAGTCGGCGGCGCCCGCCACCGCGGCGGCCTCGTCGGCGAGCCGGGCAAAGTCCGCGGACAGGATGCTCGGCGAGATCTGAACGGCCACAGCCCCGAGTGTAGATTGCCTAGGTGCGGCTGCACTCCCCTGCTCGGGAGATAGAGGGCCGGGCGCAGATCGATGGGGCGTGACGGCGCGCCGGAGGCGGGAATGTCGGATCCTTGGGGTACAGTTCGATACTGAGTTCGACCTAGTGAGCGTTATGCGCGGGGGGTCTTTGCATAACGCGAACTTCTGCAAGACACAGTATGACCTGGAGGGTGCTCATGCCGTCAGAACCGCCCAGCGCGCTGCTCGACCGGGTGCGCAAGCTGCTGGCGAAGGCCGAGGCCGAGGGGGTGACTCCGCCCGAGGCCGAGGCGCTGACCGCGAAGGCGGCCGAGTTGATGGCCCGCTACGGCATCGACCGGGCGCGGCTGGCCGCGTCCCGCCCGGATACCGACCGGCCCGGCAGCCGCGTCATCGACATCGACAACCCCTGGGCCCAGGTCCGGGCGCACCTGCTGGCCGGGCTGGCCGGGGCCATGCGGTGCCAGTGCGTCCTGCTGCACACCAGCGGGCCGGGTACGCGCATCCACGTGTTCGGCTACGCCTCGGATCTCGAGCGGGCCGACATCCTGTACACCTCGCTGCTGCTGCAGATGGCGCGCGGGCTGGCCGCCGCCGCCGTCCCCGACGGGGTCCGCAGCCCGCGGGCGTGGCGGCGAAGCTGGCTGCTCGGCTTCGTCACCGCCGTCATCACCCGGGTGCGCTCCGCCGAGGACCGCGCCGCCACGAGCGCCGAAGGCGAGGAGCAGTCCGGGCCGAGCACGGCGCTGGTCCTGGCCGACCGGGCCGTGGTCATCCGGCGCCAGGTGGAACAGGCGTACCCCGTGACCCGGAAGACCCGCATCACCTACAGCGGCCGGGGTTACAGCGCCGGCTACGCCCAGGGCCAGCGGGCCGACATCGGGAACGCCCGGCTGGGCCGGGCCAGGGCGCTCAACCGCGCCTGAGATCGGGAGACGGGTTGCGTTTGAGCAGGGCGAGGAAGATCGCGTCTGTGCCGTGGCGGTGCGGCCAGAACTGGGCGAACCTGGGATCGGAGGCACGCAGGCCCGGGACCTCGGCGAGCACCGCGGGGGCGTCGAGGATCGTGACGTCGCCGCGGCCGTCGGCGACGTCGGTAACCACGTCGCGGGTCTCGGCCAGGTGCGGGGAGCAGGTCACGTAGGCGATGACGCCGCCGGGACGGGCCGAATCGATCGCCGCGTTCAGCAGCCCGCGCTGGGTGGCGGCCAGGCCCACCACGTCGTCCGGGGTCTTGCGCCACCGGGCTTCGGGCCGACGGCGCAGCGAGCCGAGGTTGGAGCAGGGGACGTCGGCCAGCACGCGATCGAACGTCCCGGGCCGCCAGGGGACGCGCAGCCCGTCGGCGGCGATCACGGCCGGGGTAAGCCCGGCGCGGCGCAGGGCGGCCCGGACCCGGCCGGCCCGGCGCGGGCGGACGTCGGAGGCGACCACGCGGGCCTCGCGCTGCGCGGCGAGCCCGGCCAGCAGCCGGGCCTTGCCGCCGGGGCCCGCGCACAGGTCGAGCCAGAGACGGTCCCCGGCGATGACGGGGAGGTCTGGCGGGGGCAGGCTCACGCGGGCGAGCGCGAGCGCGGCGAGCTGGCTGGCTTCGTCCTGGACGGCGGCGCGCCCGCTGGCCACGAAGGGGGCCGGGTCTCCGGCGGCCAGCCTCAGGCCGTAGGGCGACCAGCGGGTCGGGGTGGCATCCGGCGGGGCGGGATGTTCGGCGCCGGCGGCCGCGGGCTCGGCGGACCCGGGCTCGGCGGCCCGGCCGGGGGTGACGGCGAGGGTCACGTCCGGCCGGAGGTTGCCGGCCGCGAGGGCGTCCTCGAGCTCGGCGGCGCCGGCCTCGCCCAGCGCGTCGCGGAACGCCTCGATTATCCAGCGTGGGTAGCTGTAGCGGACGGCGAGGTGCCCGGCCAGGTCATTGTCCCGGCCGGGGGCGACGATCCCGGTCCAGGCGTCCAGGTCACGGGTGGCGACCCGGCGGAGCACGGCGTTGACGAAGCCCGAGGGACGAGGACCGCACACGTCCTTGGCCAGGTCGACCGAGGTGGCCACGGCGGCATGGGGGCCGACCCGGGTAGCCAGGAGCTGATGGGCACCGAGCCGCAGGACGTCGCGGACCGGCGGGTCCAGCTCGTCGCGGTCACTGCAGGCGGCCAGGATCGCGTCGTAGGTGCCGCGGCCGCGCAGGGTGCCGTAGGTGAGTTCGGTGGCGAAGGCCGCATCCCGGCCGGTCAGGCCGCGTTCGGCCAGCAGGGCGGGCAGCAGCAGGTTGGCGTAGGCGTCCCGGTCCGCGACCGCGCGCAGGACGTCATAGGCTGCACGCCGGGCCGGATCGGCACGGCGCCGGCCGGCGCGGGGAGATCCCGCGGCCCGGGCCCGGGGAGGCGACCTGTGCTCTGTCATGTCAGCCGAGCATGTCAGCTGAGCCGCACGGGACCGGCTGGGCGCAGGCCATGGGCCCAGTCCGAGGCCGTCATGCGGCGCTTGCCCTCGGCCTGCACCTCGCCGAGGCGCACTGGGCGCGAGCCAGTGCCGACGAATACGTCGTGTTTGGTGGCCAGCACCTCACCGGGCGCCAGATCCTGCGCATCGCCCGTCGGGTCCGGCCGGCGGGCGAGACCGGCCAGAGCTTCAGCCGGGCGGCGTCGTGCTCGGTCCACGCCCCGGGCTCGGGCGTGCAGGCGCGGATCAGCCGGTCCACCACGTGCGCGGGCAGCTTCCAGTCCACCCGCGCGTCGGCCGGGGTGATCTTCGGCGCGAAGCTCACGTCCTCGGCCGGCTGCGCAATAGCCTCCAATGTCCCGGCCTCGATCCCGTCCAGGGTGGCGACGAGCAACTGCGCACCGGAGTGCGCCAGACGGTCCAGCAGGTCACCGGTCGTGTCGGTGGGCCGGACCGGCTCGGTCAGCACCCCGTACACCGGACCTGCGTCCAGCTCGGCCACCACGCGGAACGCGGTGGCGCCGGTCACGTCGTCGCCGTGCAGGATGGCGTGCTGCACCGGGGCGGCACCGCGCCAGGCAGGCAGCACCGAGAAGTGCAGGTTGACCCATCCGTGGGCGGGCACGTCCAGGGCGGACTGCGGGATCAGCGCGCCGTAGGCGACCATCGGGACGCAGTCCGGAGCGATCTGTCGCAGCCGTTCGAGGAACTGCGGATCCCGGGCGCGGGCCGGGGTGAGCACCTCCAGGCCGGCCTCGGCAGCGCGCCGGGCCACCGGGCTCGACACGACGTGGCGGCCGCGGCCGGCCGGCGCGTCGGGACGGGTCAGCACCGCGGCGACCTCGTGCCGGGAGGCCAGCACCGCGTCGAGCGCCGGCACCGCCGTCTGCGGGGTACCCGCGAACACCAGGCGCATTGGTTACAGAGCCCGCCCGAACGTCTCGTGCGGAGACACCTTCACCGCGGGATGGGGTCGCCCCACCATTCGGCCTCGCGGATGGCCTTCATGGCCAGCTTGCGCTGGGCCGGATCCATCCGGTCGATGAACAAGATGCCGTCCAGGTGGTCGGTCTCGTGCTGGATGCAGCGGGCCAGCAGCTCAGTGCCCTGGATCGTCACCGGATCCCCGTACATGTTGAAGCCCTTGGCCACCACCCCGTAGGCGCGCTTGACCGGGTAGGCCAGGCCGGGAAACGACAGGCAGCCCTCGTCGTCCTCGTCTTCCTCCTCGGACAGGTCGAGCGAGGGGTTGATCAGGTGGCCCGGCTCGTCGGAGTCCACGTGGTAGGTGAAGACCCGCAGCCCGACCCCGATCTGCGGCGCGGCCAGGCCGACTCCGGGCGCGTCCAGCATGGTGTCGGTGAGGTCCTTGACCAGCCTGCGCAGCTCGGCGTCGAAGTCACGCACCGGCTCGGCCGGCGTGCGCAGCACCGGGTCACCGAAAAGACGTATCGGCTTGACGCTCACGAAACCTCCTGGACGCATGACGGCGAGGCGCCGGTTTCAGTTTATCCGTCAGGCGACCTCGGCCGGGTCGAGCTGGACGCGCACGGCGCCGCCGTCCTTGCGCGCGCTCCGGGCGGCCTGCGCGGCATGCAGGGCCCGGGCCAGGGCCAGGCCGTCGGCGCGGGGAATCCTGATCAGCGCTCGCTCTTGCGGCTCGGGATGGGGTTCCGCGCTGTTCGGCGATGGGCCCGGCCCGGCCGGGACCGGTCCAAGGACCTCGGCGCGGGCCGGGAGCCCGGCCGAACCGACGAAGTCGGCGACCGCGACGGACGGGCCGGTGACGGCCGCCATCCGACCGCGGGCGGGAATCCGAGCTCGGCTCGTTCGGCCAGTTCCCGTTCGGCGAAACCGGCCGGATCCCAGCGGACCAGGGCCTGGACCGCGGGCAGTGACGCCTCGGCCAGCACCACCACGGCCCCGCCGGGCCTGACCAGGGCGGCGGCGTTCAGCCACCGGCGCAGCGTCTCCTCGGCGGCCCGCAGGCTCGGCCGGCCGAGCAGCGCCCAGCCGTCCAGGAGCAGCGCGGCAGCGTAACCCTCCGCCGCCACTGGCTCGGCCCCGGGAGTGGCTATGACCAGGGCCGGCTCGGCGGGCACCTCGGCCAGCACGTGCTGGCCGCCCGAGGTGCGCACCGGCACCCCGGGGAACGCGCGGCCCAGCTCCTCCGCGGTCCGCGCCGCGCCGGTGACCAGCGCGCGCAGGCGGCCGGATCCGCACCGGGGGCAGGTCCAGTCCGCGGCCAGGGCACCGCACCACCGGCAGCCCGGCACCTCGTTCGAGCCGCCGACCTGCAGCGGCCCGCCGCACGCGGAACATCGGGCCTGGGCGCGGCACCGATCGCAGGCGATCGCGGCCAGGTACCCGCGGCGGGGGACCTGAACCAGGACCGGCCCGGTGGCCAGGGCGTCGGTGTTCCTGGCGTCGCCCGCGAGGGCAGTGCGGGCGGTGCGCAGGGCCAGGCTCGGCAGGCGGGCGGTCATGGCCGCAGCGTCCCGGGCCAGTTCGGCCTCGTCCGGCGCGGCCCGGACCCGCGGCGCGACCTGGCGCAGAGACCTCCGGGCGGCCGGTCAGCGGCTTGGCCCACCCGGCCGCGACCAGCTGGGTCAGCTCGGCGGTCCGGGCGAACCCGCCGATCAGGGCGGCCGCGCCGGACCGGTGCGCGCGCAGGGCCAGCACCTCCCGGGCGTTCGGGTACGGGGCCCGGGGCTCGGCGTGCAGGTCGTCGCCGTCGTCCCACAGGACGACCAGGCCCAGGTGGCAGACCGGGGCGAACATCGCGGCCCGGGTACCCGCCACCACCCGGACCGCGCCCCGGAGCACGGCCAGCCAGCGGCGGTAGCGCTCGGCCGGGCCGAGATCGGCGGTCAGGCAGACGTGGGCCCGCTCGTCGCCCTGGTTCACGGCGGTCAGCGCCGCGTCGACGCGGGCCAGGTCGCGGGCGTCCGGCACGACGATGACCACGCCGCGGCCGGCGGCGGCCGTGGTGGCGGCGGCGATGGCGATCTCGGCCGGCCACTCGGGACCGGGCAGGGCCGACCAGGCGGCCCGGACCGGGCGGCCCTCGGCCAGCGCGGCCAGGAACGCCTGCCCGGCCGGGTACCGGGTCCACGAGCCGGGCCCGGGCCGAGGCGGCGGCGCGGCGTGCCGGCGGGGGCGCCGCGGGAGGCGTCCGGGGCGGCGGGGGCTTCGCGTTCGGCGGTGGCGTGGCGGGGCGGGATGGCCAGCCTGAGCACGTCGGCCAGCGTGCCCGCGTACCGGTCCGCCACCGCCCGGGCCAGGTCGAAGATCTCCGGCGTGAGCACGGGCTCCGGGGAGATCACCCGCTCCAGCCGGGCGAGCCTGCCCTGATGCTCGCTGGTCTGGATCCGGTCCAGCAGGTAGCCGTCCACCAGCTGCCCGGCGAACCTGACCCGGACCCGGCAGCCGGGCACGGCCATCTCGTCCATGCTGGCCGGGACGAGGTAGTCGAAGGGGCGGTCGAGGTGGGCGAGCGAGATGTCGACCGCCACCCGGGCGACCGGCAGCCGCTCGCTGACCGCCTGATCCTTGGGCCCCTTCATACGACTCCCGTGCGGAAATTCCCGGCGTTCGGCCGCGGGAGGTGCGCACGGCGCGCCTGGGCGCCGACGCCTGCGGAGGCGCGGTAAGACGGGCCGGGGCAACCCGGGCGCGCGTGCCAATGAAACAGGAACCCCGACCCGTGAGGGAAGGAACCCCCATCTACCAACGCCGGGGGGAAGGTCAACACGGTTCCGTCCTACCAGAAACCGTGGATCACATTAGTCCGTAGGCGTCCAGTACAGCTCACTGCACGTCAGCCTATCGGTGCTCCTAGCTGGCCGCTTCGGCCGACTGCACGCCTTCGTGGTCGCGCCTGGTGCGGTGTAAGAACCGCGGAGGGTCTCGATCGGGTCGTCGGGGACCTTTTCCGGGGAGCACGAACCACGTTTCGTTCGGGATAAACTGAAGAAACCCGTCACACGCCTACGGCGGCGCGGAGCTGGTCGGCGCGGTCGACGCGCTCCCAGGAGAAGTCGGGCTCGGTGCGGCCGAAGTGCCCGTACGCGGCGGTCTGCACGTAGATCGGACGGAGCAGGTCCAGGGCGTAGATGATGGCCCGCGGCCGCAGGTCGAAGACCTTGAGGACCGCGTCCTGGATCCGTTCCACCGGCACCTTCTCCGTGCCGAAGCACTCGACGAACATCCCGACCGGAACCGCCTTCCCGATCGCGTAGGCCACCTGGGCCTCGCACCGGTCGGCCAGGCCCGCGGCGACCACGTTCTTGGCCACCCAGCGCATCGCGTAGGCCGCGCTGCGGTCCACCTTCGACGGGTCCTTGCCGGAGAAGGCGCCTCCCCCGTGCCGGGCCATGCCGCCGTAGGTGTCAATGATGATCTTCCGCCCGGTCAGCCCGGCGTCCCCCATGGGACCGCCGATCTCGAACCGGCCGGTCGGGTTGACCAGCAGCCGGAACCCGTCGCAGTCGATCTGCGCGTCAGCCAGCACGGGCTCGACCACGTAATCCCGGATGTCGGGGGCGAGCAGTTCCTTGAGGTTGATGTCCGGCGCGTGCTGCGTGGAGACCACCACGGTGTCCAGCCGGACCGGCTTGTCGCCGGCGTACTCGATGGTCACCTGCGTCTTGCCGTCCGGGCGCAGGTACGGCACCGTGCCCGCGCGGCGGACCTCGGCCAGCTGCCGGGCGAGCTTGTGCGCGAGCATGATCGGCAGCGGCATCAGCTCGGGCGTCTCACGGCACGCGTAGCCGAACATGAGTCCCTGGTCGCCCGCGCCCTGCCGGTCGAAGTCGTCGGTCCCCTCGCCCTCACGGTACTCGAACGCGTCGTTGACCCCCTGGGCGATGTCCGGCGACTGGGAGCCGATCGAGACCGATACGCCGCAGGACGCGCCGTCGTATCCCTTGGCCGAGGAGTCATAGCCGATCTCGAGGATCTTGTCCCTGATGATGCCCGGAATGTCGACATAGGTCTGGGTGGTGACCTCGCCGGCCACGTGCACCTGGCCCGTCGTGATCAGGGTTTCCACCGCGACCCGGCTGCCCGGATCGTCCTTGATCATGGCATCCAGGATGACGTCACTGATCTGGTCGGCCATCTTGTCGGGATGACCTTCCGTCACCGACTCTGAAGTGAACAGGCGACGCGCCACGTATTTTTCCCCCTCTTAGACCCGGGCAACTGCGGTGATTCTATCCGGAGCCGGCAGGCTGACGGTCGTACTTCGGGCTGGCGCCCACGTCGAATCTGACGCCACCGCTCACACTAGGTTGGCAACCACCAGGTCCCAGACCACGTTGGCGAGCGCTTCCTTGGGCCCGCGCGGTACAGGCGTGACCGTCCCGTCGGCGCCGAAGACGACCGCCTCGTTGTCGGGCGTCCCGAAGCCGAGCCCGTTCCCCACCGGGTTGACCACCAGCAGGTCACAGCCCTTGCGGGCGAGCTTGGCCTGGGCCGTCTGCTCGGAGGTGTCCGTTTCGGCCGCGAACCCGACCAGGACCGGCTGCTTCCGGCCGGGGCCGCGCTGCACGGCCAGCCCGGCCAGGATGTCCGGATTCTCGACCAGGCGCAGCGGCTCGGGCGGCTGACCGTCCTTCTTGATCTTCGCCCCGCTCCGCGTCTGCGGGCGGTAATCGGCCACCGCGGCGGCCATCACCACCACGTCCGCGCTCGTTGCGGCGGCCAGGACGGCGTCCCGCATCTCCCGGGCCGAGATGACCCGGGTGACCTTGACTCCGGCCGGGTCGGGCAGCGAGACGTTGGCCGCGATCACGGTCACCTCGGCACCCCGGGCGACGGCGGTCCGGGCCAGCGCGTAGCCCTGTGTCCCAGTGGACCAGTTGCCGATGAACCGTACCGGGTCGATCTCTTCCCGGGTGCCGCCCGCGGACACCACCACGCGACGGCCGGCCAGGTCGCGGAGGCTCCCTTGGCTGGCGCTCCCTTGGCTGGCGCTCCCTTGGCTGGCGCTTTCGAGCAGCCGGACCGCCACCGCGAAGATCTCCGGCGGTTCGGCCAGGCGGCCCGCGCCGCTGTCCGCTCCGGTGAGACGGCCGACCGCAGGCTCGAGCACGACGGCGCCGCGGCCGCGCAGCAGCGCCACGTTCGCCTGGGTGGCCGGGTGCTCCCACATCTCGGTGTGCATGGCGGGCGCGTACAGCACAGGGCACCTGGCGGTCAGCAGCGTGGCGGTCAGCAGGTCGCCGGCCATCCCGGCCGCGGCCCGGGCCAGCAGGTCGGCAGACGCGGGGGCGACCAGGACCAGGTCGGCCGACTGGCCGAGCCGGACGTGGGGCACCTCGGATACGCCCGTCCACACGTCGGTGGTGACGGGCTCGCCGGACAGGGCCGCCCAGGTCACCTCGCCGACGAACCGGAGGGCGTCAGGGGTAGGCACGACCCGGACGCGGTATCCGGATTCAGTCAGCAGCCGGAGCAGCTCGCAGGCCTTATAGGCTGCGATGCCCGCGCCGACGCCGAGGACGACGCGTGCCGACATGCCTGGTCCGGACCTTCCCGGGGTCAGCCTTCGGTGGCCTCGACGTTGAGCAGCCGCTCCTTGATCTCACGGAGCGAGATGGACAGCGGCTTCTCCTGGCTGCGCGTCTCGACCAGCGGGCCGACGTACTCGAGCAGCCCCTCGCCGAGCTGCGAGTAATAGGCGTTGATCTGCCGCGCACGCTTCGCGGCCATGATCACCAGCCGGTACTTGCTGTCGACGACATCGAGAAGTTCGTCGATCGGCGGGTTGATGATGCCGTCGGCGACCTGTGTCCCTGCCACGTTCTGCCTTCCGCTAAGACGCATTGCTCCATCAAGGCTATCAGCTGCTGGCACACGTCCTGGACGGATGTGTTCACCAGCCTGATGTCGAATTCCTCGGCCGTCGCGAGCTCCTCCTCGGCGGCCGCCAGCCGACGCGCCAGCACCGCAGGCGATTCGGTGCCGCGGCCGGTGAGCCTGCGGACCAGTTCGTCCCAGGACGGCGGAGCGAGGAACACCAGCCGGGCGTCCGGCGCGGCCCGCTTGACCTGCCGCGCTCCGGCCACGTCGATCTCCAGCAGGCAGGCTACGCCCGCCTCGAGCTTCTGGGTGAGAGGCGCTTGCGGCGTCCCGTACCGGTGGCCGGCGAACTGCGCCCACTCCAGCAGCGCTCCGCTGGCGACCAGGCGGTCGAACTCGCCGTCGTCGACAAAGTGATATTCGCGGCCGTCCACTTCCCCGGGCCGCGGCCGACGTGTCGTGACCGACACGGAAATCCAGATATCGGGGCAAATCCTGCGGAGTTCGGCGACGACCGTGCTCTTCCCGACCCCGGAGGGCCCGGAGAGCACGGTCAGCCGCGAATGCACCGGGGTCGCGACCGCGGCTCCGCCAGGACGTAGCTCGTGTCTGCCGCGCGGTTCAGATATCGGCACCGAACTCTTGCTCAAGCGCGGAGCGCTGGTTGGTACCCAGCCCGCGCACGCGACGCGATTCCGCTATGCCCAGCCTTTCCATGATCTGCTTTGCCCGTACCTTGCCCACGCCAGGCAGGGACTCAAGCAGAGCCGAGACCTTCATCTTGCCAATCACGTCATCAGTCGCACCTTCCTTGATGACGTCGGACAGAGTCGTGGCCCCGCGCTTGAGGCGGTTCTTCACCTCGGCGCGTTCTTTGCGTGCGCGGGCAGCCTTCTCCAGTGCCGCCGCACGTTCTTCAGGAGTGAGGGGAGGAAGAGCCACTCGGGGTCACCTCGGGTTTCGTTGGGAAAAAGGTTTGTCGGGAGGGGAAACTAGCCAATCACGTACCCTTTCGGCAACGCAAACCTCGGTTTACGTCATTACAAATTGAAATATATTACTCAGAGTAAGCGTATAATTACTTAGAGTTATCATCTATCCTGCCCGGGCCTCAGCTAGGGGTCTCACCGGGCGATATTCGGTGGTCAAGCTGCAAGACACCAGCGTATGCCATCGATGTCTGGCCAGGTGACCCACCCTCCCGGCGCGTCGCGGATTCGTCACATATATCCGCACCCGGCACGCGACAGGCGCGGCTCCCGCGGTCTTCGGAGGCGTCGCGAAGAATATCGGCGCCAGCCGAACCTGGCCTGCTCCCCTATCTTCGTCTCGGTTCACGACGACTTGCGCTCGCTTCTATCCCGGATTATCACTACTTGAGATGCTGTTGTGATGCTTGATGCTTGTGGGGCTGAAGAGCTCTTGGTGCCGGTCGGCCGCGTTTAGCCCCACCTGCCCCTTGTAGGCCCATATGGTCCCATCTGGGCCCGGCTGAGCTTCCTGACATCCTACTCGTTGTGTAAGCTGGGCGTCACCCCAGGTCACCCAATGTCTCTCCGGAAGTTTCCCGTCCGCGGTCCCGGGTCTCGGGCGGCCGCGCGGTCTCCGGGGTCTCGGGCGGCCGCGCGGTCCCGGGTCTCGGGCGGCCGCGGTTCAGACCGGATCACGGGCGACGGCGACCCGCCGGAGCGACGCGGCAATGGCCGCCGCGGCCGCGCCCGGATCCGGCGCCCTGGTGATCGGCCGGCCGATCACCAGCAGGTCCGCGCCGGCCAGCACGGCCTCCTCCGGCGTCGCCACCCGCGCCTGATCGTAGGCCTCGGCGCCAGCCGGCCGCACGCCGGGCGTGATCAGCGTCACATCCGGGCCGACCTCCGACCGGACCGCGGAGACCTCACGCGGTGAGCAGACCAGGCCCTGTGCGCCCGCCTCCACCGAGAGGGTAGCCAGCCGCAGTACCGCGTCCGGCACCGGGCCGGACATCCCGATCCGGCCCAGGTCATCGTCGCCTAGCGAGGTCAGCACGGTAACCGCCGCGACCATCGTGCCCGGCGCGGCCTCGACGGCCGCGCGGACGACATCGGCGCCGCCGGCCGCGTGAACGGTGAGCACGTCGGGGCGGAGCCGGGACACCGCCCGCGCCGCCCCGGCCACCGTGGCCGGGATGTCATGCAGCTTGAGGTCGAGGAACACCGCCACGACGGCTTGCGCCCCGTACCGTCGCCACTACCTGCGGCCCGTAGCGCAGGTAGAGCTCCAGACCGACCTTGACCGTGCTCACGTGGGGCGTCACCATCGCCGCCCACCGCGCAGCGGTCTCCAGGTCGGGGGCGTCGAGCGCGACAGCCACCGGCGCCGGCTTACTCACGGTCACTCCTCTCACTCAGCATTGTACTATGCGTTTATGTGATCGTTAACATTCTGCCACCTACACCCGCCGGGGCCCGCTGACCAGCCTACCGAGGGTTCTGGCCGTGAGCCCCATGCGCCCGCCCTATGACGTCGGCGACCTGGTCCGCGCCGACGGCCGCCAGTTCCTCCTCGAGTTCCCGCGCGACGCGCGAGCACGCCGACGGGTCATGCACGATCGCGAGTGCCGACCCCGACCATCCAAGCACCCGCGAGCAGCAACTCGAGCGCATCCCGGCCGGTCCGCACGCCGCCCGTCCCGATGATCGGCACATCCGGGAACGCTTCGGCCACCTGCCAGATGCACCGCACGGCGACCGGCCGGACGGCCGGGCCGGACAGGCCGCCGTACGCGCCGGCCAGCGCCGGCCGCAGGCGTCCGGGATCTATGGCCATGCCGAGCAGCACGTTGATCAGCGACAGGCCGTCTGCGCCGGCCGCGACGCACGCGCCGGCCACGGCCACGATGTCGGTCACATCCGGCGATAGCTTCGCGAACACCGGTATGTCGTGCCGGAGACTGCCGCGCACCGCGGCGACGACCGACCCGGCGGTCACGGGGTCGAGAGCGAACAGCCGCCCGGCGTCTTCGGCGTTCGGGCAGGAGAGGTTGATCTCGACCGCGGACACACCCGCCGCGTCGGACAGCCTGGAGGCCAGCGCGCCGTACTCGCGGACGGTCTGCCCCGCGATGGAGACCACGACCCGCGCGCCGTGGGACAGCAGCCACGGCAGGTCACGCTGCAGGAACGCGTCGATGCCCGGACCTTGCAGGCCCACCGAGTTCAGCAGCCCGCTCGGCGTCTCGGCCAGCCGGGGCGCGGGGTTTCCGGTCCGCGGCTCGGTCATGATCGACTTGCTGATGATCGCGCCGACCCGGGCCACGTCGAGGAACTGGGCCAGCTCGCGGCCCGCGCCCGCGCAGCCCGCCGCGGCGAGAACCGGATTGGGCAGCTCGACCTGGCCGAGCTTGGCCCGCATGTCAGCCGGCATGGAGATGGCCTTGTTGTCCCGGGGGGGCGACCCCGGATAACCCCCCGCTCATGGGGGGGCTCCCCGCCCCCCATTCCCCCCCGGCCCTGGCCCCCCGTACCCCCGGGCCAGCCGGGCGCGCCGAGCGCGTCGAACGGAATCGTGCCCACGTCGTCCCAGCGGACCAGGTCGGCGCGGAAAACCGGGCCGTCCACGCAGGCGCGGACGATCCGGGTGATCCCGTCGGTCCCGGTCACGGGCAGCACGCAGCCCATGCAGACCCCGATCCCGCAGGCCATGGGCACGTCCACCGAGGCCTGCACCGGGATCGCGTACCGGGCGGCCAGCGCGGTCACGTCCCGCAGCACGGGCACCGGCGCGGACGCGTAGATCACCTCGGTGCGCGCCTCGCGGATGACCTGCTCCAGCATGGCGGTCACCGGGCCACGGGCGCCGAGCGAGCCGTCGGCGGTGGTAATCGTGGCGCTCCGCCCGGACCGCCGGGCGGTCAGCGCGCCGAAGACCCGGTCCGCGCTCTGGCCGCCGAGCAGGAAGTCGACACTGGAGCCGCGCCCGGTCAGCTTCGCGGCGAGCGCGAACAACGGCGCGCTGCCGTAGCCGACGCCAAGCAGCAGGCACCGGGATGGGTTCTTCGGTACCGGGAACGGCCTGCCCAGCGGGCCCACGACGTCCAGGGAGTCCCTGGCCCGCAGCGCGGCCAGCCACCGGGTGCCCGGTCCCAGGGCCTCGAATACCAACTCCACCGTGCCGCCGTGATCGGGACGGACGTCGTGCACGACGAAGGCCCGCCGCCCGAGCATCGAGGTCTCGGGGCCGCCGACGGCCACGGTGACGAACTGGCCAGGCCGGAACCTGGTCGCGATGGCCGGGGCGACCAGGGTCAGCGCGTGATAGGCATCCACGCGGCGCAGGGTCAGCACGGTGGCCCGGACCTGGACCGGCCCCGCGGCTGTCTCAATCACAGGGCTCACTCACGCGGCTGTCTCAATCACCCACCGGTGGCGCGCGCAGCAGCGCGGCGTGCTCCTGCAGCGACCGCACGCCGATCTCGCCGCGGATGATGGCCTCGATGCCCTGCACCGCGGCGGCGAGGCCGGCTGCCGTGGTCACGCACGGGACGCCGCGGCGGACCGCGGCGGTACGGATCTCGTAGCCGTCGAGCCGGGGGCCGGACTGCCCGGGACTGCCAAACGGCGTGTTCACGATCAGGTCCACCTCGCCAGCGAGAATCCGCGTCACCACGGTCGGCTCGCCATCGGGCGCCGGGCCGTCGCCGTGCTTTCGCACGATCTTGGCACGAACCCCGTTACGCCGCAGCACCTCTGCCGTTCCCTGCGTGGCCCAGATCTCGAAGCCCAGGTCGGCGAGGCGCTTGACCGGGAAGATCATGGACCGCTTGTCCCGGTTCGCAACCGATACGAACACCCGGCCCTTCACCGGCAGCGATCCGTACACCGCGGCCTGGGATTTCGCGTAGGCGGTGCCGAACATCGAGTCGATCCCCATTACCTCGCCGGTCGAGCGCATCTCCGGGCTGAGCACGGTGTCCACGCCCTGACCGGCCGGGTCGCGGAACCGCCCGAACGGCAGCACCGCCTCCTTGACCGCGACCGGCGCGTCCAGCGGGAGCTCGCCGCCGTCGCCGTAGTGCCTGCAGCATGCCCTCCGCCCGGAGCTCGGCGATGGCGCTGCCCAGCATGATCCGCGCGGCGGCCTTGGCCAGCGGGATCGCGGTGGCCTTGGAGACGAACGGCACCGTGCGAGAGGCGCGCGGATTGGCCTCGAGCACGTAGAGCACTCCCCCGGCCATCGCGTACTGGACGTTCAGCAGGCCGCGTACGCCGACCCCTTTGGCGATCGCTTCGGTGGCCGCGCGGATCTGGGCGATGTCGCCGTGCCCGACGGTGATCGGCGGCAGCGCGCAGGCCGAGTCGCCGGAATGGATGCCGGCCTCCTCGATGTGCTCCATCACGCCGCCGAGGTACAGCTCGGACCCGTCGTAGAGCGCGTCGACGTCGATCTCGATCGCGTCGTCGAGGAACCTGTCGATCAGCACCGGGTGGCCGGGGCTGACGTCGGCGGCCCGGGTCACGTAGGACCGCAGCGTGGCGTCGTCGTAGACGATCTCCATGCCGCGCCCGCCCAGTACGTACGAGGGCCGGACCAGCACCGGGTAGCCGATCTCGTGCGCGATGCTGACCGCCTCGTGGGCTGTCGTGGCCGTGCCGTATCGCGGCGCGGTCAGCCCGGCCCTGTTCAGGACCTGGGCGAACGCGGCGCGGTCCTCGGCCAGGTGGATGGCCTCCGGCGAGGTGCCCACGACCGGGACGCGGGCGGCCCCGAGCGCCCGGGCCAGGCCCAGCGGCGTCTGCCCGCCGAGTTGGACGATGACGCCCTTGACCGTTCCGGTGGCTTGCTCCGCCCGGACCACCTCGAGGACGTCCTCCAGGGTGAGCGGCTCGAAGTAGAGCCGGCCCGAGGTGTCGTAGTCGGTGGAGACCGTCTCCGGGTTGCAGTTGACCATGACGGTCTCGTAGCCAGCCGCCGCGAGCGCGAAGGACGCGTGCACGCAGGCGTAGTCGAACTCGATGCCCTGACCGATGCGGTTCGGCCCGCTGCCCAGGATGATCACCTTGGGTTTCTCGCCCAGGGGGACCTCGGTCTCGTCGTCGTAGGTGGAGTACAGGTACGGGGTGCGGGCCGCGAACTCCGCGGCGCAGGTGTCGACCGCGTGGTACACGGGCCGCACGCCGAGCCCCCAGCGGATCTCCCGGATCACGGTCTCCGTGGTGCCGCGGAGCTCGGCGATCTGCACGTCGGAGAAGCCGTTCTGCTTGGCCATGCGCAGGGTCTCCGCGTCGAGGGCCGGCGCATGTCTGACTTGCTCGGCGATCTGGTTGATGTGCTCGATTTGTTCGATGAACCAGGGATCGATGCCGGTCGCGCCGGTCACGTCTTCCCGGCTGGCCCCGGCGCGCAGGGCCCGGTGGATGGTGTCCAAACGGCCGTCGTGGGGGGTGGCGCAGGCGTGCAGCAGGCTGTCCGCGTCGGCTGGGGGATCTTCTTCGAAGCCGAACGGGCCGTGGTTGCTCTCCAGCGACCTCAGGGCCTTCTGCAGCGCCTCGGGGAAGCTCCGGCCGATGGCCATGGCCTCCCCGACGCTCTTCATGTGGGTGGTGAGCGTGGTGTCGGCGCCGGGGAACTTCTCGAACGCGAACCGCGGCACCTTGACCACCACGTAGTCGAGCGCGGGCTCGAAGCAGGCCGGCGTCTGGCCGGTGATGTCGTTCGGGATCTCGTCCAGGGTGTAGCCGATGGCCAGCCGCGCGGCGATCTTCGCGATGGGGAAACCGGTGGCCTTGGAGGCGAGCGCGCTGACTAGCGTGACACCCGCGGGTTCATCTCGATCACGACCATCCGGCCGCTGCGCGGCTCCACGGCGAACTGGATGTTGCAGCCACCGGTATCCACGCCGACCGCGCGCATGATGGCGATCGCCGTGTCGCGCATCCGCTGGTACTCACGGTCGGTGAGGGTCATGGCCGGGGCGACGGTGACCGAATCGCCGGTGTGAACGCCCATCGGGTCGACGTTCTCGATCGAGCACACGACGACCACGTTGTCTTTGGCATCCCGCATCAGCTCGAGCTCGAACTCCTTCCAGCCCAGGATGCTCTGCTCGAGCAGCACCTCGTGGGTAGGGCTCGCGTCCAGCCCGGCCCCGGCGATGCGGCGCAGGTCTGTCTCGTTTCTCGCGATGCCGGATCCGAGGCCGCCGAGCGTGTAGGACGGCCGGATGACGACGGGGTAGCCGAGGTCCTCGGTGACCTCGATGCATTCGTCCAGATCGCGGCAGATCCGGCTGGCCGGGACCTCGGCGCCGAGGCCGGTGACGATCTCCTTGAACCGCTCGCGGTCCTCGCCCGCCCTGATCGCGTCGATTCTGGCCCCGATCAGCTCCACGTGGTACTCGTCCAGTACACCCTGATCGTGCAGGGCCACCGCGGCGTTCAGCGCGGTCTGACCGCCCAGGGTGGGCAGCACCGCGTCGGGACGCTCGATAGCGATGACCTTCTCCAGCGTCTCGACGGTTATCGGCTCGACGTACGTCGCGTCGGCGAACTCGGGGTCGGTCATGATCGTGGCCGGGTTGGAGTTGACCAGGCTGACCCTGATGCCCTCGCTCCGCAGGACGCGGCACGCCTGGGTGCCGGAGTAGTCGAACTCGCAGCCCTGCCCGATGACGATCGGGCCGGACCCGATGACCAGCACCGATTTCAGGTCCTCACGTCGCGGCACCACTCCCCCTTTCCAGCAGGGCGCAGAAATGGTCGAAGTGGTCCGCGGCGTCGTGCGGGCCGGGAGCCGCCTCGGGGTGGTACTGCACGCTGAACACCGGGCGCTGCCGCAGGCGCAGGCCCTCGACCACGCCGTCGTTGAGGTTGACGTGACTGACTGCCGCCGGGCCGTACGGGGTATCAAATGGCTCCAGGGCTTGGGCGGGCACGTGGGCCCAGGTGGTGCTGCCGCGCGTTTCCGCGGAAACGTCGCTCTGCCCCGGTAGCGCGGCGGCGAAGCCGTGGTTGTGGCTGGTGATGTAGACCCGCCCGGTGGCAAGGTCCATGACCGGCTGGTTCACGCCGCGGTGCCCGTACCGAAGCTTGTACGTGTGCAGGCCGAGCGCCAGGGCGAGGATCTGGCTGCCCAGGCAGATGCCGAAGACGGGCCGCCCGGCGTCCAGCACCCCGCGCATCGCGTCCACCGCGTACGTGGCCGCGGCCGGGTCGCCGGGGCCGTTGCTGAAGAACACCCCGTCTGGCTCGGCCGCCAGGATCTGGCCGGCGCTGACGGTGGCGGGCACCACCAGCACCTCGCAGCCCCGGGCCGCGAGGTGGCGCGGCGTGGAGGTCTTGATGCCCAGGTCGACGGCGACCACGCGGTACCTGGGCCGTCCTTCGGGGCGGATCGTATAGGGCTCGGACGTGCTCACCGCCCGGGCCAGGTCCGCCCCGGTCATCTGCGGGCTGGCCAGCACCCGCTCCAGGAGCCTTTCCGGGCTGGTCTCCACCGTGCTGATGGCCGCCCGCATGGCGCCGTGCTCGCGGACCCGCCTGGTCAGCACCCTGGTGCCGCGTACGGCGATGCCGGGCACGCCCTCGGCCCGCAGGTAGGCGTCCAGGTCCCGCGTGGCCCGCCAGCTGGAGGCGAGCCTGGCCGGCTCGCGCACCACGTAGCCGCTGACCCAGACCCGCCGGGATTCGGGGTCTTCGTCGTTGACGCCGGTGTTGCCGACGTGCGGGGCGGTCATGGCCACGATCTGGCGGAAGTACGAGGGATCGGTCAGTGTCTCCTGGTATCCGGTCATGCCGGTGTTGAAGACCATCTCGCCGAACGTCTCGCCCTCCGCGCCGAAGGCAGTGCCGTGCAGCGTGGTGCCATCCTCAAGCACCAGCAACGCGTTTCCTTCCGCCATCTCAAGCGAGCTTTCCGTCGAGCACGGTAGGAATTCCGCGCAAGAAGGTCGCCACCACGCGGCCGGGCAGCGGCATCCCGGCGAACGGGGTGTTGCGGCTCTTGGACGCGCCGGCCGGGCTCACCGCCTCGGCGGGCGCCGCCGGGTCGTACAGGGTGAGGTTGGCCGGGCCGCCGACCGCGAGCGGAGCGCCGTGCCCGATCAGCCGGCCGATCCGGGCCGGCCGGACCGACATCCGGTCGGCGACGCCGGCCCAGTCCAGCAGCCCGGTGTCCACCATGGCCTGCTGCACCACGCGCAGCGCGGTCTCCAGCCCGGTCATGCCGAAGGCCGCCTCCGACCACTCCGTTTCCTTGGCCTCCACCGGGTGCGGGGCGTGGTCGGTGGCCACGCAGTCGATGGTGCCGTCGGCCAGCGCGCGCCTGAGCTCGGCCACGTCGGCCGCGGTCCGCAGCGGCGGGTTGACCTTGAACACCGGGTCGTAGCCGACCGCGAGCTCGTCGGTCAGCAGCAGGTGATGCGGGGTGACCTCGGCCGTGACCGGCCAGCCCTTGGATTTCGCCCAGCGGATGATCTCCGCGGAGCCCGCGGTGGAGACGTGGCAGACGTGCAGCGAGGAACCCACGTGCGCCGCGAGCAGGCAGTCGCGGGCGATGATGGCCTCCTCGGCCACGGCCGGCCATCCGGCCAGGCCGAGGCGGCCCGAGATCTCGCCCTCGTTGAGCTGCGCGCCCTCGGTGAGCCTGGGGTCTTGCGCGTGCTGGGCGATCACCCCGTCGAAGGCCTTGACGTACTCCAGCGCCCGGCGCATCAGCAGCGGGTCGGCCACGCACCGGCCATCGTCGGAGAACACCCGGACGCGCGCGGCCGAGTCGGCCATGGTGCCGAGCTCGGCGAGCCTGGTTCCGGCCAGCCCGGCGGTGACCGCGCCCACCGGCTGGACGTCGCAGTACCCCGCCGCGCGGCCGAGCCGCCAGACCTGCTCCACCACTCCGGCGGTATCGGCGACGGGTTCGGTGTTGGCCATGGCGTGCACGGCGGTGAAGCCGCCCAGGGCCGCCGCGCGGGTGCCGGTCTCGACCGTCTCAGCGTCCTCACGGCCCGGCTCGCGCAGGTGAGTGTGCAGGTCCACCAGACCGGGCAGGGCAATCAGGCCGCCCGCGTCGAGCACGCGGGCGCCGGCCTCGCTCAGCCCGGTCCTGATGGCCGTGATGGTCCCGCCGGCCAGTAGCAGGTCGGTGACGCCGCGGCCGCCGGGCCCGGCGATCTCGGCGCCCCTGTATCAGCCACGAGGTACTCGCGGGGCTCATGGGGCTACCTCCGGGAACTCCGTGCCGCCGAGCAGCAGGTACAGGACGGCCATCCGGGTGGTGACCCCGTTGGCCACCTGCTCCACGATCGTCGAGCGGACCGAGTCGGCCACTTCGGCGGCGATCTCCACGCCCCGGTTCATCGGCCCGGGGTGCATGACGATGGCATGGTCGGGCAGCCGCGCCATGCGCGCGGCGTCCAGCCCGTACCGGCGGCTGTACTCGCGCACGCTGGGGAAGTACGCGGCGGTCATCCTTTCCTGCTGAACGCGGAGCATCATCACCACGTCGCTCTTGGGCAGCTCCGTGTCCAGGTCGTAGCTCACCGCGCACGGCCAGGTGTCGACCGCGAGAGGCAGCAGCGTGGGCGGGGCGGCCAGGGTCACCTCCGCGCCCAGGGTGCTCAGCAGCAGCACGTTGGACCGGGCGACCCGGCTGTGCAGCACGTCTCCCACGATCGTGACCCGGATGCCGTCGAGCCGGCGGTGCCGCGCCCTCCTCGGAGCCTGCGCCGGATGGTGAACGCGTCGAGCAGGGCCTGGGTGGGGTGCTCGTGCGTGCCGTCTCCGGCGTTCACCACGCTGCCCCGCACCCAGCCGGCCAGCCGGTGCGCGGCGCCCGATGCGCTGTGCCGGATGACGACCGCGTCCGCGCCCATGGCCTCGAGGGTCAGGGCCGTGTCCTTCAGGCTCTCGCCCTTGGCCACGCTCGAGCCCTTGGCCGAGAAGTTGATCACATCGGCGGACAGCCGTTTCGCCGCGGCCTCGAACGAGATCCTGGTCCTGGTCGAGTCCTCGAAGAAGAGGTTGACGACCGTGCGGCCGCGGAGCGTGGGCAGCTTCTTGATCGGGCGGTCGGCCAGGCTCGCCAGTTCCTCGGCGGTATCGAGGATGAGCAGCGCGTCGCCCCGGCTGAGATCGGCGGCCGAGATCAGATGGCGTTTCATTCCGGCCGTCACTTCCCTTCGTCGCTGATCATCACCGCGTCCTGCGCGTCGACCTCCGCCAGCAGGACGTGGACCACCTCTCGCTGAGAGGTCGGCAGGTTCTTGCCCACGTAGTCGGCGCGGATGGGGAGCTCGCGATGGCCGCGGTCGACCAGGACGGCCAGTTGCACGGCCTGGGGCCGGCCCAGGTCGGTCAGCGCGTCGAGCGCGGCGCGCACGGTGCGGCCCGAGTACAGCACGTCGTCGACCAGGACGACGGTCTTCCCGTCCACGCCTGAGGCGGGAAGGTCGGTGCGGCCCAGCGCGCGCGCCGGCCGCAACCGCAGGTCATCACGGTGCATGGTGACATCGAGCGATCCGCAGGGGACCTCGAGACCCTCGAATTCGCCGATCCGGGCGGCCAGGCGGCGGGCCAGCGGAACCCCCCGCGTCGGGATGCCGAGCAGGACCACCTCGTCGCCGCCGTGCGTCCGTTCCAGGATCTCGTGCGCGATCCTGGTGAGTGCCCGCCTGATCTCCTCGGCATCGAGTACCGCGAGGCCATCACGCCCCGCGACCGGGCGATGGGTTGCGCCCATGAACGGACCTCCTTCCCCGCCTCACTGGACGGTCCTTAAAGGATGTCTTCACCACAGATCATACGGGGAGTTACCGGCGACCCTCACCGCATCGCGCCGCCGGGCACAGTGTGTGATTTACGTCACACCAGACAGACGCCATCAGAACGTGACGATCGTCCGCCAAGCTTCCGCGGACTGCCCGCGGCGACGTGAAACCTGATCACAGCTGGATTCTCGCCCGCCGGCGGAGGGTAGATACTGATCCGGGATGGCAAGCCGGTTACCGTACGACTTCGGCCAGTTTTTGCCATTCGGCTTGACCTTGCCGCGCTCGCGGCCTACCGTCACTGAGCGTAACCGTTACCGTAAGCGACGACTGGCCGGGAACCGAGGAAAAATGCCATCTGAGTACGCCAAGACACTCGGCGCGCGGCTGCGCGCCATCCGCACCCAGCAGGGACTCTCGCTGCACGGCGTGGAGGAGAAGTCCCGTGGCCGGTGGAAGGCCGTCGTCGTCGGCTCCTACGAGCGCGGAGACCGGTCGGTCACCGTCCAGAAGCTCGCCGAGCTCGCCGAGTTCTACGGGGTCCCCGTCTCCGAACTGCTGCCCGGCGACGCCGCCCCGACGCCGCTGGTGCCGTCACCCAAGCTCGTCATCGACCTGGAGCGCATGGGCCAGCTGCCCAAGGACAAGGTCGGGCCGCTCGCCCGGTACGTCGCGACCATCCAGAGCCAGCGCGGTGACTACAACGGCCGGGTCCTGTCGGTGCGGCACGAGGACCTCCGCTCGCTCGCCGTCATCTACGACAAGTCCCCCGCCGACCTCACCGAGGAACTCATCAGCTGGGGCGTGCTCGACGCCGATGCGCGCGGCGCGATGGAAGGGTTCTGAGCCGCTAGCCCGCCGGCCGCAGCGGGAGCGGAGACTGCACCTCGACGCCGAGCGCGGTCTCCGCCAGTGACAGGAAGGTCTCCGCATCCCGCAGCAGGTCGTCCGCCTCACGGGCGGACGCCGCACGCGGCAGGCCGGCCTCGGCCGCCGCGCGCTTGCCGGCCCCGGCCGCGAAGTAGGCGGCCCACTCGGTGAGGGCCGGCTCGACCTGGGGCAGCAGGTCCCACACGCTGTGCGGCTTCCTGCGCCTGGTCTTGGGCTCGCCCCGGGCCGCCACCACCGCCGCCGCGGCCCGCAGCGCCGCCAGATGCGCGGTGACATAACGGGCGCCAGGCGACGTCTCGTCGGCCGCTTCGCTGAGCCCTCGTCGCGCGGACTGGAGCATGCTCAGCACCGTCGGCGCCACAGGAACCCCGGGGACCCTCGGTATCCCAGGATGCCGCGGGCCAATGTCGCCGCCCGTCCGCACCTCCGCTGCGTTCACCATCGCTCCTCATCTCCTCCGGTGCCCCGGCCCGGTGAGACGCTTCCCCTCACCCAGGCCGGCGCTGGTACATCTATTCGAACCTAAATTCGTTCCGATGTCCAGTCGCTTTTCGATGTTTGTTCGAAGGTACCGCGAGGGTCTGACATTTTGGCCACGAGACCAGCGGACGGCGGCGCACGTCAGTATCGGGACGTGAGACAACCTCGGACTCTGGGGAGCCGGTTGACTGGGGCGGAGCGGGCGGGTCTGCCGCCTGCCGGTGGTGGGCCGGGGCCGGGCCGGGTTATGCCTGCCGGTGGTGGGCCCCCCAGCGGGCGGCGTGGCCGGACGTCCGCGGCCAGGTCGAGGAGGCACCCTGGCCAGGGCGCCGTGGCTCCCCGGGTATGCGCTGCTACAGACCGACACGCCCGGGCACAAGCGACAGACGCCCGGTATAAGTGACAGACGAGGTTATTTATGTTATTTAGGCGCAACGTGTCTGTTTACGTACGGAGCCTAGAGGGCCTGTATTTTTATCGCGTGCCATCCCCACCCGCCACTCATGACGGGCGCGCAAGACCACTCGCCGGTGAGCAGGGCACAGGCCCAGACGGCGGTGAGGATGTCACGCCGGATGCTGACGGGGAGTCGCGTGCAACGGGGGTAGGGGTGAAGTCTGGCGTTGCCGACCCAGACGCCGGGCCCCCGCCTGGTGAGGTCCAGGGCAGTACCGAGCCCGTGCCGGCCGTGGTCGAGCCTGTGCCGGCGGCCGGCGACACCAGCACGGGCCCGGCACGCGCGGTCAGCACGGGAGACCGCCCGGCCGCCGCAGCCGGGGCCGACACCACCGCAGCCGGGGCCGACACCGCGGCCGCCGGGGCCGACCCGGCGACAGCTGAGGCTGGCACTGCCGCCGCCGGGGCCGACGCTGTCGCGGCCGACGCGGCGCCAGAGGATGCGGCCACGGGTCCGGGGAAGAGCGGTACATCGTCCGAGCCGAAACGCGACCAGGTCGCCGAGCGCGGGGCGGCGGTGAGCGCTCCGCCGCCGAAACCCAGGAAGGGCCCGCCGGGCGGTACCGCCCGGAAGGCCGGGACCCCGCACGCGCCCGGGTCCGGCCTGCCATCGCATCCGGGCCGCCCAACGTCATACTCGGGGGGACGACACCCCGGCGCCCGGGGACCACGCCGCCCCGCCCGGCTCCTGAGCGACGGCGACCGCTCGGGACGGGGCAGCGCGGCGGGAAGGCGAGGCGAAGGCCAAGCTGCGGCTCTCGCGGCGCGCGCTGATCCAGGCGAGCCTGATCGGCGGGGCCGGGGTCGCCGCGCTGCCGCTGCTCGCCCTGGTCGGGAGCATGTCGCCGTCGAACGAGCCGCAGCCCACGAACCTGTCATTCTCGCTGAACTCCAACTGGCTGTTCGGCGGGCAGTACATGGCGGGTTCGGAGAGCTCGTTCTACGACGACAGCGGCTTCGCGCCGGTCACGCTGCCGCACATGGTTTCTCCGCTCTCGTGGCGCTACTGGGACGTCAGCGCATGGCAGCAGATGTGGATCTACCGGCGTCATTTCAACGGCGGGCCGCTGCTCAGTACGCGGCGACCGGGCAACAGGATCATGGTCGAATTCGACGGGGTCATGGTCAACGCGACGGTCGTGATCAACGACCAGACGGTCAGCACCCACCAAGGCGGGTACCTGCCGTTCTCGGCCGAGCTCACCGGCCATGTCACCTCGGGCGACAACCTGCTCTCGGTGCTGGTAGACGGCAACTGCCTGCCGGTCCCGCCGATGAGCTACGGGCAGGGCCCGGCCAGCATCGACTTCTTCCAGCCGGGCGGGATCTACCGTGACGTCAGGCTGCGAGTACTGCCGCAGGCGTTCCTGTCCGACCTGTTCGCGCTGCCGTCCGACGTGCTCACCTCGCAGCCGCGGGTGGACGTGGAGTGCACCATCGACTCGGCGCTGCCGACGCACGCCGACGGCACCCTGCTGGTCGAACTCTTCGACGGGGCACAGATGGTCGCCGCCCAGGCCACATCGGTCAGCCTGGCCACGCCCGGCATCACCACCGTGACGCTGAGCCTGACCGGACTCGGGCCGATCACCCTGTGGTCCACCGATAACCCCAAGCTGTACACCGTGCAGGCCACGCTGGCCTTTCCCGGCGTGGGCAGCCACGTCCTGTCCCGGCGGATCGGCTTCCGTGACGCGTCGTTCCGGCCGGACGGCTTCTACCTGAACGGCGAGCGCCTGCAGCTGTTCGGCCTGAACCGGCACCAGCTCTACCCGTACGCCGGCATGGCGATGCCGGCCCGGGTGCAGCGCAAGGACGCGGAGATCCTGAAGACGGAGCTCAACTGCAACATGGTCCGCTGCTCGCATTACCCGCAGTCGCCGCACTTCCTCGACGCCTGCGACGAGCTCGGGCTGCTGGTCTGGGAGGAGGCGCCGGGCTGGCACCACGTGAGCGCCATTCCGGCCTGGCAGGACCTGGTCGTGCAGAACGTGCGCGACATGGTGATCCGGGACAGGAGCCGACCGTCGGTCGTCATCTGGGGCACCAGGCTCAACGAGACGCACGACCTCCCCGGCCTGTGGGCCGCCACCAGGCAGGCCGCCGCCGAGCTCGACGGCTCACGGCCCAGCTCCGGGGCCATGGCCTATCACGATGTCGCCGAGTGGAACGAGGATGTCTTCGCGTACAACGACTACACCCACGACCGGCAGGCTGTTGAGGCGCTGCTGAGGCCCCCGTTCGCCGGCCTGCCCTACCTGATCACCGAGGCGGTCGGCGTGGACGAGGCCAGGCCGCATCGTTTCGCGTGGACCGACTCGCCCGCGCAGCTGGCCAACCAGGCCGTCCTGCACGGCGAGGCGCAGAGCCTGGCCCGGTCCGAGCCCACCTACTCCGGGATGCTGGCCTGGGCCGCGTTCGACTACGCCTCGCCGGAGGGCCTGGACCCGGAGTCCGTCAAATGGGCCGGAGTGGCGGACAGCTTCCGGGTCCCCAAGCCCGGCGCCGCCATCTACCAGTCACAGGTGGACCCGGGCCTCCGCCCGCTCATCGTCCCCGTGTTCTTCTGGGAGCCCACCGGGGTATTCCCGATCCCCTCCCCGGCCACGATGATCGCCAGCAACTGCCAGCGGCTGGAAATCTTCATCAACGGCGCGCACGTGACCACCGGGCTGCCCGCGACCGAGCCCTCGCCCTATGGTGACCTGGCCTATCCGCCGTTCCTGATCCATTTCCCGGCCCGCGTTCCGGGCACCATGCCAGAACTCATGATCGAGGGCTACGTGGGCAGCCAGCAGGTGACGGAGCTCCGCATGTCATCGAACCTGGCCCATGACACCCTGGCTATGGCGGTCGACGACGCGGCCATCGTGGCGGACGGGTCGGACGCTACACGTGCGGTGTTCCGCGCGGTCGACGAGTACGGCAACCTGCGCCGATACCCCGCCGGGCAGGTGACGCTGACCCTGACCGGTCCGGCCGCGCTGATCGGCGATAACCCGTTCGCGTTCGGCGACTACGGCGGGCTCGGCGCGGTCTGGATCCGCTCGCTGCCGGGCCAGACCGGGACGATAACCCTGGCCGCCAGCCAGCCGGAACTCGGCCAAGCGGAGGTCCAGGTGCAGGCGGTGCTCCCCACTCGCGGCAGCCAGCTCGCGTGAGGCGCTGGTCAGCAGGCAAGCGGGCTTCTCTTAAGCTTGCGAGGATGCGGAGCGCGCTTTCGGTCAGCGAGCTGAGCCCCGGCGAGTTCGCCGCGCGGCTCGATCAGATGATCGCGGTGTACGCGGCGGCGATGCGGCCGCCAGCCGAAATGCTGGCGGGCCGGCGGTCGATCATGGCCGGGCACGCCGCCCAGCCGGGGTTCCGCGCGCTCCTGGCCACCGAGGACGGATCTGGTGCGCCGGCCGGGTTCGGCTACGGCTTCCACGGCGCGGCCGGCCAGTGGTGGCACGACACGGTAGCCCGTGCCCTGGCCGCCGCCCACGGCCCGGCCGCCGCCGCGGCCTGGCTGGACGACTCGTTCGAGGTCGCCGAGTTGCACGTGGCACCGGAACACCAGGGCCACGGCGTCGGCGCCGGCCTGCTGCTCCGGCTGACCTCGGACCGGCCAGAACGAACCGCACTGCTGTCGACCAGGGACGCCGACTCGCCGGCCCGGCGGCTGTACCGCGGGGTGGGCTTCAGCGACCTGCTGACCGATTTCGCCTTCTTCCCCGGCAGCGAGCCACCCTACGCCGTGATGGGCGCCGAGTTGCCGCTGCGCGCCCGCTCGGGCAGGCCGCGCTCGGCCAGGCCCAGGCGCTGGTAGATCTCCCTGGTCGCCCGGGACCAGTTGAGCGTGTAGAAATGCAGGCCGGGCACGCCCTCGGCCAGCAGCCGGTCACACATCCCGGCCGCGTACTCCACGCCTATCTCGCGCACCGCAGCCCGGTCGCCGGCCACCGCCTGCAGCCGCTCCCACAACTGTGTCGGCACCCGGCAGCCGCCCAGCTCGAGCGCGCGCTCGATCACCCGCAGGCTGGTGACCGGCATGATGCCGGGGATGATCGGCACGTCGCAGCCCTGTGCGGCGACCCGGTCCCGCAGGCGCAGATAATCCTCCGGGTAGAAGAACATGTTGGTGATGGCGAAGTCCGCGCCCGCCCGGCACTTGGCCACGAAATAACGCACGTCGGTGTCCGGGTCGGGCGACCGCGGGTGCTTCTCGGGGAACGCGGCCACCCCGACGCAGAAGTCGCCGGCCGACCTGACCAGCCGAACGAGCTCCGCCGCGTAGCTGAGGCCCTCCGGGTGGGCGACCCAGTCGGCGTTCGGGTCGCCGGGCGGGTCACCGCGCAGCGCGAGCACGTTGCGCACCCCGACCGCGGCATACGACCCGATCACGTGCCTGAGCTCGGCCACCGAGTGGTCCACCGCCGTCAGGTGCCCGACCGGGGTCAGCGTGGTCTCCGCAGCGATCCGGCCGGTCACCCGCACCGTCCGGTCCCTGGTCGACCCGCCGGCCCCGTAGGTCACCGACACGAAGGTCGGCCGCAGCGGCTCGAGCTGCCTGATCGCCCGCCACAGCTGCTGTTCCTCCGCCTCGGTCTTGGGCGGCATGAACTCGAACGAGAACGCCTGGCGGCCGACCGCGAGCAGGTCGCGGATCAGCGGCTGGTGCGGCAGTCGTGGCTGGCCGAGGGCGCGCTTGGGTGACGCGCCCGCGGTTCGCCACGCGCGCGGCGGGCTCGGCGGCATGCAGCTAGCCTACCGGG
The DNA here is from genome assembly GCA_963801155.1 of uncultured Actinomycetes bacterium. Lineage (GTDB taxonomy): Bacteria > Actinomycetota > Actinomycetes > Streptosporangiales > Streptosporangiaceae > Palsa-504. The sequence continues at coordinate 62,781 of CAWDEB010000023.1, read as the reverse complement.
GGGTGCCAGGAGGGCGTTACGGGTTCGTCCACCCGTGGCTAACACTGCCGTTCCTAGAACGCCATGGCCTGAGCCCTCCGGTTCACCTCGGTTGCCCGGTGCCTGGCGATCGCGTCGATCGGCTTGCCCGGCAGCGAATCGTCCGCCGTGAAAAGCCAGCGCAGCGCCTCCAGCTCGTCGAATCCGCAGTCGAAGAGCAAAGTGAGGGTTCCGCACAGGCCCTTGACGACCTGATGGCCGTCCAGGAAGGCGGCCGGGACCGCAAGCGTCCCCTCGGGACGGGTCACGGCGAGAAGCTTCCGGTCGCGGAGGAGTTGCTTCACTCGCCCGGTTGGGATGCCTAGCAGTCCGGCTACGTCGGGGAATGACAGCCATTTACCGACGAGAGCGTCGGTTGCGGGGTCGATCTGTGCCACGAAACCAAATGTCCCACGCCCGGGCGTGCTCCAAACCAGTGTTATCCCGCTCGCTCTGCTTGTCCCGCTCGCCTCCGGGCGCTCTTGACCCGCCAACTTCCCTCCTGGCTCCTTCGTCGCGCCCGGGGTGGGTATGCAGGGAAAGCACAGTCCAGGCGTCGGCGCGCCCTTTGGCCCGCTCAAGGGGCGCCTGCGGCGGCCTTGACCGGGACGGCGGGGTCGGCCAGGCGGCCGACGTCGACCGGGCTGGCCGAGGCGATCAAGCGGCGGCCCTGCAGCAGGTCGCGGGGGCGATCCACGGTCAATATGGCGACCAGCCGACCGACGGCGAGCCAGCACGCCGCCCAGGTGGGCCCGGCCGGGTCGCCGCGCCAGACCAGGTGCTCGGCGTCGCCGTGGTATCCCGCGTACTGCACCATACGGCCGAACTGCTCGGACCAGAAGTACGGCACCGGGTCGTACACCTCGTCACCGCCCAGCACGTTGGCCGCGACCACCTCGGGCGCGTGCAGGGCCACGTCCCAGTGCTCGAACCGCAGCCGCCGACCGAACCGCCGCGACTCGAACGCGGCGCAGTCGCCTACCGCGTAGACGCCGGGCATACACGCCCGCAGGCCGGAGTCGACGGCCACGCCGTTCTCGAGCCAGACGCCGGAACCCTCGAGCCAGCCGGTGGCCGGGCGGACCCCGACCGCGGTGACGATCTCGTCCGCGGCGATCCACCCGCCGTCGGCTAGGGCGAGGCCGCCCGGCTGCACGGATTCCACCGCGGTCCCGGTTCGCAGTTGCACGCCCGCGGCGGCGTACCAGCGCGAGGTCTGCGCGCCCACCGGAGCCCCCACGGCCGAGGCGAGCGGAGCGGGCCCGGCTTCCACCACCGTGACCTGGCCGCCGCGAGCGGCCGCCGCGGTGGCCAGTTCGGCGCCGATCCAGCCCGCCCCCACGATGGCCAGCCGGAGCCCGGGCTCGAGCAGGGCTCGGAGGGCCAGGGCGTCGTCGTAGTTGCGCAGGAACCGCTGTGGCCCGGGGCCGGGCAGCGCGGCCGGCAGCGCCCCGGTGGCCAGGATCAGGCGGTCGTAAGGGTACTTGCCGCGATTAGTCGCCAGGGTCTCGGCGTCCATTCCGGTGGCGGCCTCGCCGGGACGGAAGTCCACGTCCAGCGCGGCGAAGTCGGCCTTCAGCGACGGGTCGATCCCCTCGTCGGTCAGCACCTTCTTCGACAGCGGCGGCCGGTCGTACGGGGGCCGGGTCTCCGCACCGATCAGGGTGATCTGGCCGGTGAAGCCGCGCTCGCGCAGTTCGGTGGCGGTGCGCAGCCCGGCCAGGCCCGCGCCCGCTACCACCACCCGCCCGCCACCCGCCACGTGAGCATTATCCAGAACCGGCTAGCGAGCACGGGCCTCGGGCCCGTGCGAGCGGCCGGTGCCGGGCTACGGCGAGGACCTCAGCAGGAAACTGGATAATGCGAACAATCGAGGAAACACAGTGCTTCAGGCTACGCGGCCAGCGGGACCCGATGATTAGCAACTCCACACACGCCAAACAACCGTAAAATCATCGCGATGGACGATACCCTGGCCGATCCGCTCGCCGGGCGCCTGCTGGACGGGCGCTACGCCGTGACGGCGCGCATTGCGCATGGCGGGATGGCCACCGTCTACCGGGCCATGGACACCAGGCTGGACCGCGAGGTGGCGCTCAAGGTCATGCACGCCGAGCTGGCCAGGGACGACGAATTCGTGCGCCGGTTCATCGGCGAGGCCAAGTCGGTCGCGCGGCTGTCGCACCAGAACGTGGTCGCGGTCTTCGACCAGGGCTCCGATGGGCCGTTCCTGTACCTGGCGATGGAGTACGTGCCGGGGCGCACGCTCAAGGAGGTGCTGCACGAACGCGGCCGGTTCGCCCCGGCAGCCGCGCTGGACATCATGACCGGCGTGCTCGACGGCCTGGCTGCCGCGCACGCGTCCGGCATCGTGCATCGCGACGTCAAACCGGAGAACGTCCTGCTGACCGCGGATGGCCGGCTGAAGGTAGCGGACTTCGGCCTGGCCCGCGCGCAGGCCGCCGCTGGGCACACCCGGGCGGGCCTGCTCATCGGGACGGTCGCCTACCTTCCGCCCGAGCAGGTGACCGGCGAGGCCACCGGCCCGCGTTCGGACGTGTACTCGGCGGGCGTGGTGCTCTTCGAGCTGCTCACTGGGCGCCAGCCGTTCAGCGGCGACACCCCGATCGCGGTCGCCTACCAGCACGTCAATCAGGATGTCCCGGCTCCCTCTTCGCTGGTGCCCGGCATACCCGCGGCGGTCGACCAGCTCGTGCTCGCGGCCACGAGCCGGGATCCCGCGCTGCGCCCGGCCGATGCCGGCGAGTTCGCGCGCGCGGTCCGCCTGGTCAGGGAGGGTATAGGTGAGCCGAGCGGGCTCACCGGGGTGATGGGGGTCGGCGTCGCGGGCCTGGCCGAAGCGCCCTGGCTCAACCTGGACACGCCCGCCGCCACCAACGGGTGGTGGGCTCGCGGCACGGCGCCCGCGACCGCGGGCGGCCAGTCCGGCACCGGCGAGTGGTGGGGTCTCGATGAGAGCGCGCCGGCGGCGAACGGTCCCGGCAGCGGGCCGCTCGGCCCGAGCCTGTCCGGGGCCTACCCGGTCTCCAGCGGGTTCGGCCCGAGCCAGTCCGGCACAGGGGACGGGCTCAGCTCACGGACGCTCGTCGTGCACCGCGAGGAGACTGGGCGGTACCAGGGCGGCCGCGAGCCATTCCTGCAGCGCTGGCTGTTCAGCCCGCGGCTCGCGCTCGTCGCGCTGGTCGTGGCGCTCGGCATCGGGCTCGGGGTCGGCGGCTGGTGGCTCACCTCCGGCCGGTACGCGTCGGTGCCGGTCGTGACCAACGACTCGGTGACCCAGGCGACCGCCGTGCTGACCGCGAACGGCTTCACCATCGCCAAGGTGTCATCGGTGCACAGTAACGACATACCGAAGGGGACGGTGGTCGGCACCAGCCCGTCGGGCCGGACCGCCAAGGGCTCGGCGGTCACCATCCTGGTCTCGTCCGGGCCGTTCACCTCCGTCGTGCCGAACGTGCACGGAGACACGCTCAGCGCCGCCGAGGCCGCCTTGCAGCGTGTCCACCTGGTTCCCGTGGTCCAGAAGGTCGGCTCCAGCTCCCCCGTGGGCACCGTGCTGCGCACCGAGCCGGCCGCGGGCACGTCCTGGCCGCAGACCAAGCCGGTCACCATCCAGGTCTCCGGCGGCCTGTCGGTGCCGAATTTCTCCGGGCAGCCCGTGCAGGTGGCCCAGCAGTGGGCGTCCGCGCACGGCGCCAACCTGGAAACGCAGCAGGACCAGAACAGCCAGCAGCCGGTGGGCACGATCATCGGCCAGGAACCCGCGGCCGGCTCGCTGTACCGGCAGGGCGAGACCGTGGTCGTCAACGTCTCCTCGGGCCCGGCCGAGGTCAACGTGCCGGACGTGATCGGGATGTCGGTGCAGGCGGCCACGCAAGAACTCCAGGCCGCGGGATTCAAGGCTCAGGTGCAGTCATTCGGACTTGGGAACAACCCGAACGGCCGGGTGTGGGACTACAGCCCGGTTGGCCAGGCGCCCCGCGGCAGCACCATCCTGCTCGACGTCCTCCCCGGCAGCGGTAACGGCGGCGGCGGCGGCTTCTAGGGGAGTCCCCGCGAGCCAAAGGGCGCGCCGCCGCCTGGACTGACGAGCGAGGAACGAGCGAGGAGGGAAGGCGGCGGGTCAAGAGCGCCCGGAGGCGAGCGGGGGAAACAGAGCGCCCGGAGGCGAGCGGGGGAAACAGAGCGCCCGGAGGCGAGCGGGGGGAAACAGAGCGCCCGGAGGCGAGCGGGGGAAACAGAGCGCCCGGAGGCGAGTGGGGAGTACACTGTGGACCATGTGTCAGCAGTTCTGGTTTTGGTTTGGCTACCGGCCCGGGTCCCGGACGGTCGCCTGCCAGACCTTGCGCTGACAGAAGCGACCTAGCGGGAGCCCCGGGCCAACGGCCCGGGGCTTTTCTTATGCGTGACACGAGACCGGAGGCGGACGACATGGTGGTAGTGATGGCGGCGGAGGCCGGGGAGGCCGAAGTCGACGGGGTGGTCGAACTGGTCCGCGGGGCGGGCGGCGACGCGTTCGTCAGCCGCGGCGTGTCCCGGACGATCGTGGGCCTGGTCGGGGACATCGACCAGCTGGACACGCTGAACCTGCGCGGCATGCCCGGGGTGAGCGACGTGGTGCGGATCACCGCCCCGTACAAGCTGGTGAGCCGGGAGCACCACCGGAACCGTTCGGTGATCAGGGTGGCGGGGGTGCCGATCGGCCCCGACACGCTCACCGTCATCGCCGGGCCGTGCGCGGTCGAGACCGCCGAGCAGACGCTGGCCTCCGCGCTGATGGCCAAGGCGGCCGGCGCGTCGCTGCTGCGCGGCGGCGCGTACAAGCCGCGCAGCTCGCCGTACGCGTTCCAGGGACTCGGCGAAGCCGGGCTGAAGATACTCGCCGACGTGCGCGCGGAGACCGGCCTGCCGGTCGTGACCGAGGTCGTCGACCCGAGTGACGTGGACCTGGTGGCCAGCTACGCGGACATGCTGCAGGTCGGCACCCGTAACATGCAGAACTTCCCGCTGCTGCAGGCGGTCGGCGGGGTAGGCAAGCCGGTCATGCTCAAGCGCGGCATGAACGCCACCATCGAGGAATGGCTGATGGCCGCCGAGTACATCGCCCAGCGCGGCAACCTCGACATCGTCCTGTGCGAGCGGGGCATCCGCACCTTCGAGACGGCCACCAGGAACACCCTCGACATCAGCGCGGTCCCGATCGCGCAGCGGCTGTCGCACCTGCCGGTCATCGTGGACCCGTCGCATTCCGGCGGCCGCCGGGACCTGGTGGTGCCGCTGTCCCGGGCCGCGATCGCGGTCGGCGCCGACGGCATCATCGTGGACGTGCACCCGCACCCGGAGAGCGCGCTGTGCGACGGCCCGCAGGCCCTGGTGGAATCCGACCTGCGCGAGCTGGCCAGCGTGGCCGCCCACCTGTCCCCGCTGGTCGGCCGGACCCTGACCCCGGCCCGCGATGTGCCACGGGAGCCGATCCCGGCCTGAGGCCGGTAAGGGCCGAGTGGCCAGGAGCGGTTCGGTCTGGCGGGTGACGTACAGGTCGGCGCGGAACCGCTCGGTGAGCTGGTCGTGAGCGGCCTGGATGTCACCGATTTCGTTGGCGGGGGTCGCAAACAGGACGGTCATGGATTCGTCCCACCAGTGCAGTTTGCGGCGGTCGCCCCACTTGGAGTCGATCGGGGCGCGCAGCAGGGCGTCGGCGCCGGTGGTGGCGTACATGGCGAACAGGGCGGTCATGAACTGGTGGTAGGCGGCGAACAGCTCGTCGGAGAACAGCACCCGGTTGGCGTACATGGTCTCGTCCAGCCTGGCGCTTGGTGGCGATGGCCTGGCGGGGCTCGATTTCCTTCCAGGCGCCAACGAACGTGGCGAAGCACAGTAGCTGGTTCAGGCCCGGAGCCAGCCGGGCGAAGATATCCAGGCGGCGGGTGACCACGGTCTGGTTGGCCCACTGGACCTGCTCGATCCGGCGGCTGGCCCGGGCCACGTAAAACCCGAGCCCGGCCACGGTCAGCGGGGTCAGGGCCTCCACGACCACGGTGACGATCTGCACGCTGGTCCACGAGTCCGCCATCAGCGTCACTTCCTCCTGGCCGTCGCCGCTCCGGCGCTTCTGGGCGGCGACGAGCCGCTCGACGGTGGCCAGCGGGTCGGGGTCCAGGCCGGGCGGGACCAGCCGGGCGTGCAGGGCGTCGGCCTTGGCGGCCCAGCCGCGGTCGATGCCCTCGGCCTGGTCGAGGGCGCGTGGGCGCGCAGCGCGTCCAGTTCGTGCCAGGCCAGCTGGTGGCGGACCGCCAGCCGCAGCGCGGCGTCGGCGGCGTCGCGGCCCTGGTACAGCAGGTTCTGGTCGGCGGCGGCGGCGACCTGGGCGGCGCGGATGCGCGCCCGGGCGGCCAGCGCGGCGGACTGGGCGGGCACCAGGCCGCGGGGCGCGGCGATGGTGATCGCCTCGGTCACGTGCCGGTCGGCGGCGTCCAGGTCTCCCGTGGCCAGGGCGTGGTCGGCCAGGTCGGTCAGGGTGACGGCGAGCTCGATGAGGTAGTCGCCGTCGCGGAAGCACGCGGCCGCCGCCGCCAGGTGCTCCCCGGCCGCGGCGGTATCCCCATCGGCCAGGGCGAAGCGGCCCAGCATCCGGTCGCACCGGGCCACATCGCGTTCCAGCCATATTCTCCGGCAGATGTCGGCGTTGCGGACGGTCAGCGTCCGGGCCGGGCCGGGCCGCCCGGTCCGGGCCAGCCACTCCGCCCACCAGGTCCCGCATAGTCGAGTACAGGTGGTCACCGTCCGGGTCGTCGGCGACCTCGATCTGGTCGGCGGCGGTGAACTGCTGCTCGGCCTCGCCGTGTCGCCGGTCAGGCCAGCCACCCACCCCAAGAAGGCGTGCGACTTGCGGATTACCTCCCGGTCGCCGACGGTCTCGGCGCAGGTGAGCGCCTCGGTGCGGCGTCCCGGGCCGGGCCAATCTGCCCGAGATGACCGAGGCACTCGGTCAGGTTCCGCAAGTCGATCGAAAGGTTCCGCATGTCCCCGGCGTCACGGGCGTGGCGGACGGCCATGGGGCAGGTATTCCCGTGCCGTGGCCAGGTCGCCCGCATACATCGCGAACAGGCCGACGCTCGTTCAGGTAGAAGCCCAGACGGCGGGGGCTGAGGTGGGCGGCGCAGGCGGCGCGGCGGGCTGGGGTGGCCACGAACGCGGTGGCGGCGCGCTGCCCGAGCCGGGCCGCCGGCAGGTTCATCCACACCTCGCCGTTGCCGAAACGGTTCCGGTACATGTCGTCGGCGGGCTGCCACTGGCCGGCGTCCAGCAGAAGCTCGATGGCCTCGACCACCCGCAGCGCGTCCGCCCGGCTGGCCACCGTCCCGGTCGGCAGCCCGGCCAGGGAGGTCTCGGCGGCGGTCCCAGCGGCGGCCATGACCAGCGGCCGGAAGGTGTCACGGACCAGGGGATGGGCGGAGATGGTCCCGTCCGGATGCCAGGAGGCCAGCCCGCCCAGCCGGTCGCGCACCGCGGCCTGGACCATGGCCGAGGTCCACCCGGCCAGCCGGCCTCCGAACACCTCATGGGCGGCCACCGCGAGCACGGCCTCGGGCGGGACGGGCCGGGCGAACAGCGACACCGCGGCCAGCAGATACCGGTCCGGCTCGGCCAGCCGATCGGCGTAGAACTCCAGTACCTTGCCGACCCGCGCATCGGTGCGCGCCGCCGCGGTCAGCTCGGCGCGCAGCGCGGCCAGGTCGGCTGGCGGGCGGGCGGGCGGCCAGCAGCCCGGCCAGTACCCCGGTGGCCAGGGCGTGCCCGTCCACCGCCGCGACCAGGTCCTGCCGCTCGTCCTCGGGCAGCCAGCCGCCGCCGGCCGCGGCCAGCAGTGCCGACCCCTCGGCCGGGGTGAACGGCGGCACCTCCAGCATCCGGGCGCGTGCCGCCGTCGAAGGTTTCCAGGTCGGCGAACGGGAACCGGGATGTCAGCAGCACCAGTCCGGCATGGTGCAGCTGGCAGGCGCCGACCAGTACCTCGCGCAGCGTGCCATCCAGCAGTCGGCCGAACCCGCCCCCCGCCGGGCCCTCCTGCACCCTCTCCAGCCCGTCCAGCACCAGCAGCAGCGGCATCGTGCGCAACAGGCCCAGGATCGCTGCCGCTGGCCGGCCGGTCCAGCCACCGCGATCCCGAACTCCTGCCGCACCCACGTCCAGCAGGCTCTCGGCCCAGTGCTCGGCGGACGGGTCGGCGTAGAAGCTCCAGCCGAACACGCCACGCATCGGCCGCGGATGCCCGCCGCCTCCTGCACCCAGTGGGTGACCAGCGCGGTCTTGCCCGCGCCGCCCCAGGCGGTCACGCCGACCAGGGCGACCTGCGGGTCGGCGGCCCAGCGGTCCAGCCGGGCCAGCTCCTCGGCCCGCCCGGTGAAATGCTCCACGGGCTCCGGGCCGGGCACCCACCGCACCGGGATGCCCGGACGGCACCGGCGGGCCGGCAGCGGCCGGGCGGCGCGGGCGGGCAGGTCGGCGGCGGGCGGGAACCGGTCGTCGGTCAGGCCGGCCAGCAGGCGCCCCAGCGCGGAATGATCGCCGCCGGGCGCGGGGTACAGCACCAGCTGGGCGCCGTAGGCGATCTCCGCGCGGCGGGCCAGGATCCCCGGGGCGCTGGCCTCGGCGGCCGGATCCCAGGCCATCACGGCGACATGACGCGGCGCGGCGCCCGGGTCGATCCGGGTGCCGGTCCGGTCGGCGATCTCGCGCAGGATCGCGGCGATCCGCTGGTCGGCGAAGCTGAACCCGAGCCAGACCAGGTGGCCGTCCATCAGCCGGGCCAGGACGTGGGGCAGCTTGCCGGCGTAGGCGCGGCGGTACTCGGTGGTGGCCAGGACGATGCTGTCGGGGCGGTTGTGCTGGCCGTGGGCGAACAGCACCGGGAGTTCGGCCTCGCCGAACACGTCACCGGTCCGCCACCCGTCCAGGCCCAGCTCGTCTTCCCACGTGGTGAACCCGGTCGACGAGGCGCCGGGCCGGACCCGGATCCGGGCGTCGGTGATGCCCGGGTCGTAGTTGGTGGTCACCACGGCCTTGAACGCGCAGCGGCAGACCAGTTCCTGGACCGGGGTCCAGGACCGGCCGGTCTCCGGGTCGGTGCGGGCCCGCAGTACCTGGCGCAGGACCTCCCGGTAGGCCGGCACGCCGAGCTGCTGGCGGATGATCTCGACGACTTCCTCCGGGCTCTCCCGCGCCAGGGCCCGGCACGTCGCGGCCTCCTCGTCGGACATGCGGCCCGGCCGCCGCGTCGACCAGCTCCCCGATCAGGCCGGTCCACAGCGGGTACAGCGGCGCCGACACTCCGGCGCCGAGGAACGCTACGGCCTGGCCGGAGGCCAGGTACTCGCGGAGCGCGATTAACCCGGGCTCGTTCACCCGGGTCAGCTCGGCCCGCTGTCCGCGGGCAACCCGGCAAGGTAGTCATCGGCACGATCCCCGCCCATGGATCTGATCTTGCCGCATTCGCGGCGTGGACGGGGGCGGGTGCGCGCACCACGTTCCGTTCCGTATAAAGATTTTACTGGCGGTACTCCTGCGCGCTCAGGGCCAGTTCCTCGGCCAGGTCGTCGGCGTCCAGCCGGCCTTCGATCCGGCGCAGGTCGTCGATGCGGGCCCGCGTCTCGACCCGGCGCGGGGTGAGCAGGGTGCAGCAGTCCTGGTCGGGCAGTTCGGAGATGGACAGGGTGCGGATGCGCCGGGCCTCGGCCATGATCTCGCTCTTGTCCCAGCCGATCAGCGGGCGCAGGATCGGCAGCTTCACCGCGTCGTCGAGGGCGGTGAGGTTGGCCAGCGTCTGGCTGCTCACCTGGCCGAGCGAGTCGCCGGTGATCAGCGCGGTGCTGCCCAGGCGCCGGGCGAGCGCCTCGCCGGTCTTGAGCATCAGCCGCCGCTGGGCCACGATCTGCAGCCGGTCCGCGCCGGAGGAGGCCAGCGCCTGCTGAGCCTTGCCGAACGGCACGACGAACAGCCGCGAGCCGCCCTGGAACCGGTCCAGCCCGCGGGCCAGCGCGTAGGCCTTGTAGATCGACTCGGGGCCGGTCAGCGGCATGCCGGAGAAATGCAGGAAGAAGCAGCGCAGGCCACGGCGCATCATCCGGTACGCCGCCACCGGCGAGTCGATGCCGCCGGACATGAGCGCGACGCCGCGGCCGCTCATCCCGACCGGCAGGCCGCCCTGCCCGGGCAGGCCTTCGGTGAACACGAAGACCTCGTCGGTGTCCACCTCGATGAAGACCTTGGTGTCCGGGTTCGGGAAGGTTGACTTCCAGGCCGTGCGCCTCCTGGATCTCGCGGCCGACCAGCACGGCCAGCTCCGCGGAGGTCAGCGGGAAGCGCTTGTCCCGGCGGCGCGGGCGCACGGCGAACGTCCCGGCTTGCTCGCGGTCAGTGCCACCGCGGCGGCGACGACCGCCTCGGGCGTCTTCGCCACGCGCAGCGGCTGGGCCACCGTGACGATGCCCGGGACGTCCCGCACCCGCTCGGCGATCTGGCCCGCGGCCGCCGCCCAGCCGTCCGGCCCGCGGCGCTCGCCGTCGGCGACGCGCAGCAGGATGACCCCTTCCCGCTGCCGCATGTCGACCGGCACGCCGGTCTCGCGCAGCGCGGCGCGGATGTTGCCGTGCAGGATGCGCTCGAACTGCTGCCGGTTCCGCCCCTTGAGCACGATCTCGCCCAGCTTGAGCAGCACGCACGGCTCGTCCTGGATCACTGGCACCCCCCTAGTGTGCCAGCAGAAATCCCTATCCCGAACGGATCGTGGTGCCTGCTTTCCTGGGGTCATCCCGAGCCTGGAATCGGGTGGTAGCCCCAGTGCCTTCCGCGCGGGCGGCGGCTAGCGTGACGGCATAAGCGACCTGGAGGGCACGTGAGCATCAGGGATGAAGTGCAGGCCTCGGCGGCGGCCCATCGTGATCTCGGCCCGGGCTACGACACGGCCGTGGCCGAGGGCCTCGTCGAGCGGATCGGCGAGGAGATCGACCGGCGGGTGGACGCCCGGCTGTTCGGCCAACTGCAGGCTCCGCCGCCGCAGAAGCCGCGCCGCGCCCCGGTGCCTGGCCGGGTCGGCGTAGGGTCGGTGTTCCTGGCCCTGGGCTCGATGGCGCTGGCCATCGGGGCCACGGCCGTCGTGCTCCATCCGGGCAACGACCAGGGCCCGAACATCGACGGCGGCAGACGGTGCTCGTCGCGCTGATCTGGATCGTCATCGGGGCGGTCAACGTCGCCTACGCCCGACGCCACTGACATTTGAAGCGGCCCGCCGCAGGTTGTACCGTGCGCTCATGGACAGCGACCACGAGGCGGAGATCCGCGCCTCCGTGGGCGCGCACCACGACCTGGGACCCGAATACGACGATGCGGTGGCCGAAGGGCTTGTCGAGCGGATCGGCGCGGAGATCGACAAGCGGATAGAGGCACAGCTTCGGCGGTACGGGGCGCCTTTCGGGCCGCCGTTCGGGGTTCCCGGGACGGCGCAGGCTCCTGCGGCACCTGAGACTGCCGAGCCGGTGGAGTCCGCGGCTCCGCAGGGCTACCCCACGCCGCCCGGCTACCTGCCGGGCGGATATCCGGGGTACCCGGGTTACCCGGCACCCATGCTGGTGCCCGGTTACCAGGCGCAAGTACCACAGGCGCGACCGACCTCACGGTCCGCCGGACAGCACAGCGTGGCGATGACCGTCATCGCCCTCGGGTCGATGACGCTCGGCGTCGCGGCCACGGCGATCGTGGCGCACGCCCCGAACGGCGGCGGGCAGGCGGTGATGGTCCTGCTGATCTGGGCGGCCATCGCGATCGTCAACATCGCCTACGCCCGGCGCTGCTGACCCATCCGAGGCCGCTAATCCGGGAGCGGAACCATGTTCGAGCGTTTCACCGATCGGGCCCGGCGGGTCGTCGTCCTGGCGCAGGACGAGGCCAGGATGCTCGATCACAACTACATCGGCACCGAGCACATCCTGCTCGGCCTCATCCACGAGGGCCACGGACTCGCGGCCAAGGCGCTGGAGTCGCTGGGGATCAGCCTGGCCGTGGTCCGGCAGCAGGTAGAGGAGATCATCGGCCGCGGCCAGCAGCAGCCGCCGTCGGGGCACATCCCGTTCACCCCGCGGGCCAAGAAGGTGCTCGAGCTGTCGCTGCGCGAGGCGCTGCAGCTCGGCCACACCTACATCGGCACCGAGCACATCCTGCTCGGCCTGATCCGAGAGGGCGAGGGCGTAGCCGCGCAGGTCCTCGTCAGCGTGGGCGTGGATCTCAACCGCGCCCGCCAGCAGGTGATCCAGCTCATCGCCGGCCGGGCCGAGCCGCAGGACGCGGCGGCCATCGCCGCCGACCTCAGGGCCCAGCTGGCCTCCGTGGCTGACCGGCTGGCCGTGATCGAGCGCAGGCTCAGGGACGCGACCGCCGGGGCTGGCGGCCCGGGCTAGCGCCGGGCAGGACGGCGCACAGCAGGCGGTTGTCACCGCGCTGCCAGAGCGTGCCGACCTCGGCGAAGCCGGCCTGGATCAGCGCCTCGACGTGGGTGGCGAGCTGCGTCGACTCGGTTCCGTGGTGACCGGCGTCCACGCGGCGGCGGCTGCGCTCCGCGACGTGCCCGCGGAGCAGCGGGTCGGCCGCGGCCGCCTCCCACCAGGCAGACCAGCTCTCGGGATGCCCGCGGTAGGCCGCCTGGCCCAGCGCCAGTGACACCGGGTCGGCGTCGATGCCGATGACGGTGGCGTGCGGCATCCGGTCGAGCAGCCTGACGGCCAGCGAGCCGGGACCGCAGCCGAGGTCGAGTACCAGCGGATCCGGGCGCCCGGTTCCCTCTTCGACCGCGTCGATCAGGGCGGTGAACCTGTCCTCGCGATCGGGCAGGCTCTCCTCCTGCTGGCGATCCCAACGTTCGATCCAGTCCCGTGCGGTGTCGCGGTCAAGCTCCGGCACGCCGTGCCTCCCTGATCGGATTCGTTACTGGCTAATCTAGGTCGCTGCCGGACGGCGGGCGGCCGGCTGCGGCACGAGCCGCGGCGTTCCGGGCCCGGCTGGGCTGACCCCGCGATGGGTGCACACTAGAGGAGTCGGGACCCCTTTGGGCCCGCCGGTCCTGCGGCGGGGGCCGGCCGGAAGCGGAGACACAGCCATGTTCGAGCGGTTCACGAACCAGTCGCGACGCGTCGTGGTCCTCGCCCAAGAGGAAGCACGCATGCTCAACCACAACTACATCGGCACCGAGCACCTGCTGCTGGGCCTGCTGCACGAGGGCAGGGGTACGGCGGCCCAGGTCCTGATGGCCATGGACGTCACCCTCGCCGCGGCCCGGGACCAGGTCGTCGCGATCGTCGGCCGTGGCCAGGAACAGCCATCCGGGCATATCCCGTTCACGCCCCGCGCGAAGAAGTCGCTGGAGCTGTCGCTGCGGGAAGCCCTGCAGCTCGGCAACGGCTACATCGGCACCGGGCATCTCCTGCTGGGGCTGATCCACCAGGGCGACAACATGGCCCTCAAGATGCTGGACAAGCTCGGCGCGGACCTGAAAGACCTCCGCACCCGGGTGACCCGGGAACTGCAGGATCACCCGGAGGCGGAGCGCGATATGCCTCCGGCCGAGCGCGAGCGACTGCAGCTCAGGCTGTTCCTGCGCAACGACGTCCAGGGGCTGCTGGACACGATCGATGACCGGCTGAGCGCGATCGAGCGGCAACTGGGCATCTCCCGGCCGGTTTCCGCCGCGCTGCGCAGTCTGGACGAGCGGATCGCCCAGGTCCGGCGGGACAAGGAAGCGGCCGTCGACGTACAGGACTTCGGTAAGGCCGCGGCGCTGCGTGACGCGGAGAAACGGCTGATCGAGGAACAGGCGCGGGTCGAGCAGGATCTCGCGGCCGCCGCCGCAGCGGGCCAGGACGCGGAGCCCGGCGAAAGCGCCGAGCCGGCTGACGGCGCCGAGCCCGTTGACGGCGCCGGCGGGGAGGCCGATGAGCTCAGCCGGCAGCAGGCCCGGATAGCTCGCCTCGAAGCCTTGCTGCGCGAACACGGTATCGATCCGGATGAACCGCGGGAGCCTCCCGCCGCGGCCGGCTAGCCCGTCCGGCGGATGTAGCGGAAGGGGCACGACGGCAGTCCGAAATGTCATACCCCCCTCGTAACGTGGGGGCATGAACCCTCCACGGAGACGCCGCGCCAACCCGCCCGAGCAGCGGTGCCGGTGCGCGGAATGTGACGCGCTGGCCGAGGGGATCGACCTCGACCCGGAGGCCTGCATGCAGGCCGTCGCCGACGACATCCGTACCGTCGGCTGGTCGGTGTCCGCGGTGCTCGGCGACGAGATCGCGCCGCCCTGGGCGTACACCATCGGCCTGTGGCTCTCTCATCAGGGCCCGGAGCTGACCATGTTCGGCCTCCCCGTCGAGCACATGACGATCATCCTGAACACGATCGGAGAGCGCATCGCGAACGGCGCGGTGATCGAAGCCGGAGATCAGCTCGACGGGATCTGCCCGTGCTCGCTCGCGGTCCGGCCGGTCCGCTCGAGCTGGCGATCGACCAGCCTGTTCGCCGTCTCCGACCGGTACTACGGCTACATCAGGCCGACCTGCCTGCAGGTGGTCTGGCCCGACCGCAGGGGCCGCTACCCCGGGGATCCGGGCTTCCAGTCCCGGTACGAGGGCAGGCAGCCGATGCTGTGGATGCCCCGCGAAGACCACCCGCCCGGAGTCTGGACGCGGATCGACCAGTTGTGCTGACCCGGCGGGCAGCGCGGGGTACCGCCGGTTCAGCTGGGAAAACAAATTGCCCCTTGGTTGTTGGACTGACTACCGTCGAACAGCTGGGCACGCCGGAGTGGCCGCACCCTGATGGGAAGGATCAAGCCGATGTCACGGCGTGGCTTCGTCCGCCGGTTCCCCGTGCTGGCGATCCGGGACTTCCGGCTGCTGCTCGCCGAACGGCTGCTCGCGCCCGCCTCGGTCGGGTTCTCCATGGTGGGCGTCTCGTTCGCGGTGCTCCGGGCCACGGGCTCGGTCACGGACCTGTCCTACGTGCTCGCCGCCCAGATCGCGCCGGCGCTGGTGTTCGCGCTCATCGGCGGGGTGGCGGCCGACCGGTTCCGGCCACAGCGGGTGATCATCGCGGCCAACCTGCTCATGGCGGTCGGCGAGGGGACGTTCGGCGTGCTGGTGCTGACCGGCCGGCCGCCGCTGTGGGCGATGATCGGGCTGGAGGCGCTGACCGGCAGCGGGATAGCGGTGTTCTACCCGGCTTCCCAGGCGCTGCTCCCCCGCGTGGTGTCCCGCGGGATGCTGCAGGAGGCCAGCGCGATCAGCCGGCTGGCCATGAACACCGGCCAGATGTCCGGCGCGGCCGCTGGCGGCCTGCTGGTAGCCGCGGCCGGCCCAGGCTGGGCTCTGGTGCTGTGCGGGATCGGCATGACGGGCACCGTGCCCATGCTGCTGGCCATCCGGGGCTCGGCCCTCGGATCCGGCGGGGCCGAGCCAGCGGCGCCCGGGTTGTTCCGCGAGCTGCGGGAAGGCTGGTCGGAGTTCCGTTCGCACACCTGGCTGTGGGTGATCGTGGCCCAGTTCTGCGTCGTGCTGATGGCCTGGTTCGGGGCCTTCTCCGTGCTCGGCCCGGTGGTGGCCAGGGAACATCTGGGCGGCCCGGCGGCCTGGGGCGCGATCACCGCCGCCGATGCGTTCGGCCTGATCGCCGGCGGCCTGGTGTCGCTACGGGTTACGCCTCGTCGTCCCATGCTGTTCGTGGTGCTCACCGGGGCGGCGATAGCGATCTCTCCGCTCTCGCTGGCCATGGTCCTGCCGCTGCCCGCCGTGTGCGTCGCGTCGTTCAGCCTCGGGGTGTTCGTCGAGATGATGATGGTGCAGTGGACGGTGGCCATGGCCCGGAACATCCCGCCGGCCAAGCTGGCCCGGGTCTCGTCCTACG
The DNA here is from genome assembly GCA_963801155.1 of uncultured Actinomycetes bacterium. Classification (GTDB taxonomy): domain Bacteria; phylum Actinomycetota; class Actinomycetes; order Streptosporangiales; family Streptosporangiaceae; genus Palsa-504. The sequence continues at coordinate 46,800 of CAWDEB010000023.1, read as the reverse complement.
ACGTCCTCGGCTCGGTGATGGCCATGCCCGCGGGAGCGCTGATCGCGGGCCCGCTCGGCACCACGATCGGGATCTCCTCGGCACAGTACGCGGCCGCGGCCGCGATCGTCGTGGCCTCCGCGCTGGCGCTCATCCCCCGCGACATCCGGACCATGCGCAGCGGCGACCCCGCTCTGCCCCCGGTTTCCGAGGAACCGGGGGCAGAACTGGAAGCCGCGGTCAGCTAACCAATCCGGCGGCATGGGCCAGCGCGGCGGACGCCCCCGTGGGTCCGCCGCGCTGGCTGTCCGCGCTCAGACGTTCTTCTGGTACGAGCGGAACGTCACCACCGAAACCGCGACGCAGGCCACCGCGAGGACCAGCAGGCCAGCGCAGCGGACCCCGATCGCGCCCCAGTCGGGGTGGGTCGAAACCGCGGAGCGGCCGATCTGGACCACCCAGTTGAGCGGGTTGCGTGACGCGATGGCCTGCATCCACCCCGGCATCAGCTGGGTCGGCATGAACGCCGAGGACAGGAACATCAGCGGCAGCATGAAGAACGTGTAGACCCCGATGATCGCCTCACGCGACCGCAGCAGCATGCCGACCGTGTTGGACAGCGCCCCGAACACCACGCCGACCAGGACCGACGCCGCGACCATCACGGCCACTCCGGCGACCCCGCCGTGGTAGCGGGCCCCGCCGGCCAGGCCGAGGCCGATGATGATCAGGGACTGGACGGTCGTACTGACGGCCTGTTCGGCCACGGTGGCGTTCATGATCCCGACCCGGCTGGCCGGGGCGGCGAGGAACCGGTTCAGCGTGCCCCGGTCGATCTCCTCGATCATCGTCATGCCGGCCCACATGTTGTTGGCCATGGCGTTCATCGCGATCAGGCCGGGCACCAGGTAGTCCAGGTACGTACCGCCGAAGGCGAAGCCGGGGATGTCGATGACCTTCCGGAACAGCTGCCCGAACAGGAACAGCCAGATCACCGGCTGCACGACGCTGAACGCGAGCACCCAGGGCTGCCGCACCAGGGCGTGCAGCTTCCGGCCGGTCAGATACCAGGTGTGTACCAGGGTCGTGCGGAACGGCACGGTGTTGGACGGTGCGGTCGGGAATGCCGTGCTCGACGGCACGGACTCAAGTTGCGCGGTAGCCATTACTTGCTCGCCTCCACCAGTTCCCGGTCGTCTTGGGATCCGCTGCGGTCCAGAGTCTCTGACTCGCTGTAGCGGCGTCCGGTGTGCCGCAGGTACACGTCGTCGAGCGAGGGCCTGGCCACCGCCACCGACGCGGCGTGGATCCCGGCTCGTTGCAGCGCCCCGAGCACGACCGGGACCGCGGCCGCGCCGTCGTCGCTGCGCGCCGACACGTTGCGCCCGGCGATGACCACGTCCCGCACCTGCGGCAGGCCGCCCAGCACGCCACGGACCAGGCCCGGATCGGCGTCGGCGGGCAGTTCCACCTGCACCGCGTCGCCGCGCAGCTGGCCCTTGAGCCCATCCGGGGTTCCGGTCGCCACCACCCGGCCGCGGTCGACGATCGCGAGCTGGCTGGCCAGCCGGTCAGCTTCCTCCAGGTAGTGCGTGGTCAGCAGGACGGTCATCCCCTCGTGGCCCGCCAGTCGCGCGATCTCCTGCCACATGGCGGCCCTGGCCTCCGGGTCCAGGCCGGTGGTCGGCTCGTCCAGGAACAGCACCTCGGGCCGGTGCATCAGGCCGAGCGCGACATCCAGCCGGCGCTGCATGCCGCCGGAGTATGTCTTGACCAGGCGCCTCGCCGCCTCGGTCAGCCCGAAGTGATCGAGCAGTTCGTCCGCGCGGGCCCGTACCGAACCGCCGCGCAGCCCGTACAGCCGGCCCTGCAGGATCAGGTTCTCCCGGCCGGTCGCGGTCGGGTCGGCGCCGGAGCGCTGGGCCACCACGCCGATCACGTGCCGCACCCGGCCCGGCTGGGCGAGCACGTCGATGCCCGCCACGCGGGCCGAGCCGGCGTCCGGCCGGGCCAGCGAGGTGAGGATCTTGACGGTGGTGCTCTTGCCTGCTCCGTTCGGGCCGAGCAGGCCGTAGATCATGCCGCGCGGGACGCTGAGGTCGAGCCCGTCCAGCGCCCGGATGCCGTGCTTATCGCCGTGCACGGCGTAGGTCTTGACTAGCTGACGCGCCTCGATGGCGCAGTCGGTTGAACTCACGGTTGTCTCCTACGGTTACGGATCGCGACGATCCAGCCCCGCGAGGAGAAACCCGGCTACTCTTGATGGTGGGACCTCGGGTTCCGCGCGCTCGCGGGATCGGTTTGAGGTTGACGGCCCCGGCCGCCGGTGTTGCCGCACCAGGCCGGGGTCGTTTGATCAGGTGTCCGCCTTCCTCCCCCTCTCCTGCTGCTCGACGAGCGCCTGGATGTAGTCCGGGACCTCGCCGGTCGCGTGGAAGCGCCGCCAGGCGTCCAGGCCGGGGAACGTGCCGCCGGTGAACTCCTTCAGCAGCCCGCGCACCCACTCCTCCTCGGCCCGGCGCTGCGACAGGTAATACTCCGTCTCGATGAGGAAGAGCCGGGGCACCTGGGTGAACAGCACCTCCAGCTCGACCCTGGAGGCGGCCATTGGCCTCCTCCAGCACGGCCAGCCGTTCGCTGGAGCAGGCCGATCAGCTCGTCGGGCGGCAGAACGGCGGACTCACCGAGCGCCGCCTCGAAACTGCTGTTCTCCCGTTCCGGCATGCTGAGCAGCTCCCGCATCCAGTCCTTCAGCTCCTCGCGGCCCTCGTCGGTGATCTGGTACGTGGTCCGCTCCGGCTGCCTGCCCTCGCGGGCGACCTCGACGGCCTCGATGAAGCCGTACTTCTCCAGGTTCTGCACCACCGTGTAGAACGATCCCCAGTTGATCTTGATGGCGTTGTCCTTACCGCGTTCCCGCAGCATGGTCGCCATCTCATACGGGTACATCGGCCGCTCTGTCAGCAGGGTGAGCAGCGACAGCGCCAGCAGGTTGCTGACCTTGCGCCGCTTGGCCATCCCGCACCACCTCGTCTCCGAGTCATCGTTCACGAGGACTCGTTCTCAAGTACTCGTAGACGAGTATACGAGCGTCGATACCCGCCGCGCAACCCCGGGATCGGGGAAAGTGGGTGAATCCCGGGCCCGGGATAGGGCCTGGGTCCGCCTCCGAGTCAGCCCGCGGGTGCGGATTGACATTTACTGACCAGTTGGAACTATTTTTTAACCATGCGGTCAGAAAAGGGAACGAGCGGTCAAAAAACCGAGCGGACTTTCATCGAGACCGCGCGGCGGGCGCAGATCATGGCGGCCGCCATCGACACCATCGCCGAGCTGGGCTACGGGCAGTCCTCGCTGGCCCGCATCGCCGAGACGGCCGGCACCAGCAAGGGCGTGATCATCTATCACTTCGGCGGCAAGGACGAGCTGGTCCGGGAGCTGGTCGCCGAGCTGTCCGCGAAGGGCCGGGCGTACCTCGGGCCCCGGCTCGAGGCGGAGCCGACCGGCGCGGGCATGCTCAGGGCCTACATCGAGTCCAACCTGTCCTTTGTGCGCGAGAACCGCAACCATGTCCTCGCGGTCGTCGAGATCGCGCTCAACGCCCGCAGCGCTGACGGCAGCCCGCTGTACGACTTCTCCATCCGTGAGGCGGGGGTCACCGCGCTCCGGCAGCTGCTCGCCCACTTCCAGGGGACCGGTGAGTTCCGGGCCGACTTCGACCCGGACGTCATGGCGATGGCGATCCGCGCCGCCCTCGACGCGGTCCCCGCCCCGGCTCGCCCGCGATCCCGAACTCGACATCGGCCGCTACGGCCGCGAACTGGCGGACCTGTTCCAGGACGCCGTCCGTCCCAGGGAAAACCATCCCGGGACCGCACCACCGGTGAAGTAGTCAGTGGAGGAAGACATGAACGCCTACTTCAGCACCAACCATGTGGCCGGCCTGCTGTTCACGGTCACCCTGGCGGCCTGGGTCATGATGGAGGTCAGCCAGCGTTCCGCCCAGCCGCGGCGGACCGGAGCCACCGCGGTCGCCGGCGTCGGCGGGCGGATCGTCGTCTTGGCCTGCCTGATCGCCACGGCCGCGGTGGTCAACCTGGCCCCGCACGTGGTCCCGGCGGCCACGATCCGGCCCGGTGCCGTCGCCTTCGCGGCCGGCATGGTCGTCCTGCTGGCCGGGCTCGTGCTGCGAGGCTGGTCGTTCAAGACCCTCGGCCAGTACTTCACCCACACCGTCATGGTCAGCTCCGACCAGCCGGTGATCGCCACCGGGCCGTACCGCGTGCTGCGCCACCCCAGCTACGCCGGGCTCATCCTGGCCGGGCTCGGGGTCGGCCTGGCCTCCGCGAACTGGGCCGGCCTGGCGGGCCTGATGCTGCTGAGCATTACCGCCCTGCTCTGGCGCATCCGCATCGAGGAGAGCGCGCTGATGGCCACGCTCGGCGACCGGTACCGCGCCTACGCCGCGCAGCACAAGCGCCTCGTCCCGCTCGTCTGGTAGCCGGGAGCATCAGCCATGGAGGATCCTGCTGCGGCAGATGCGGGAGTCGCGGAGGTACCGGACCGCTGGGGACCAGGTGCCGAGCTAGCCGAAGAAGACCTCGGCCTCGGCGTAGCGCTGAGGCGGGACCAGCTTGAGCTGGCTGGTGGCCTCGGCCAGGGGCACGCGGATGATGTCGGTGCCGCGCAGCGCCATCATCACGCCGAACGCCTCCTCGTGCACCGCCTGGACCGCGTGCACGCCGAACCTGGTGGCGAGCACCCGGTCGAACGCGGTCGGCGTGCCGCCGCGCTGGATGTGGCCGAGCACCGTGCAGCGGGCTTCCTTGCCGGTCCGCTTCTCGATCTCGTCGGCCAGCATCTGCCCGACTCCGCCCAGCCGCACGTGCCCGAACGAGTCGAGCTGCTCCGTGGAGGTGGCGAGCTCCTCACTGAGCGGGTGGGCTCCCTCGGCGACGACCACGATCGGCGCGAACCTGGTCTGGAACCGGTGCTGCACGTAAGCGCAGACCCGCTCGATGTCGAACGGCCGCTCCGGGATGAGGATCACGTTCGCGCCGCCCGCGAGGCCCGCGTGCAGCGCGATCCAGCCGGCGTGCCGGCCCATCACCTCCACGATCAGCGCCCGGTGATGGCTCTCCGCCGTGGTGTGCAGCCGGTCGATCGCCTCCATGGCGATGTTCACGGCCGTATCGAAGCCGAAGGTGTAGTCGGTGGCACCGAGGTCGTTGTCGATCGTCTTGGGTACCCCGACGACGGGAACGCCCTGCTCGCCGAGCTTGGTCGCCACGCCGAGCGTATCCTCGCCGCCGATGGCGATCAGCGCGTCGACGCCGAGGCCAGCCAGATTGTCCTTGATCCGCTCGACGCCGTTGCGGCCGCTGCTGGTCGTGCTCTTCAGCGGGTTGGTGCGGGATGAACCGAGGATCGTGCCGCCGCGCGGCAGGATGCCCCGTACGGCCTGGACGTCCAGCGGCATGGTGTCGCCTTCGAGCGGCCCACGCCACCCGTCGCGGAACCCGACGAATTCGAGACCGTATTCCTGTACGCCCTTGCGGACCACGGCACGGATAACTGCGTTCAAGCCGGGGCAGTCGCCGCCGCCGGTAAGGACTCCCACTCGCATGGCAATAACCTTAGTGGGCGAGAGGCTCGCGCGGATGGATGCGGCTCTAGCAGAGGAAAAACTAGGCCCGGACACCGTTCAGGCTGCACCGTTACCGGCCTGTACGACCCCGTACGACCCCGTACGACCCCGCTCGCCGTCATCGCCCTGGTTTGCGCTACGGGCCGGGCCGCGGCGGGAAACCATCGCCCTACTGTGCGCTGCCGCCCCTCACGCGATGCCGTGCAGCCGCACGTTGTAAACGATGGCCTCGAACGTGCCGGAGGAGTCCAGCGGCAGCTGGGTGAACCAGAGGAGCAGGTAACGAGCCTTCGCCGGCCTGGCAGGCCGCATGATAACGACGCCGCCGACGACCGTAGCCTGCGCGACCGGCCGAAGGTCGGCCAGCACGGGCTCGCTTCCCGCGCGCAGCTGGAACTCCGCGCCAGTCGTCGCGCCGAGCATGATCTGCGCCGATGTGATCGTGACGGGCCGGCCCATGTCCAGCAGCAAGCCGGTGCCCGGTTTAAGGTTCCCGAAGGCGGCGGTGGCATACCACTGCGTATGCCACGCCGTCGCGGGGCTGGCGTCGATAGCGAGCCGCGCGAGTTCGGGGTTGTCGCCGTCGCTCTCCCCCAGGGGGCCGAACGCGGTCGCGCTGGCCGGGGTGAGCGCCGCAGCCGCGACGGCGGGAGGCGCGCCGGACAGGCGGTGCGGCGCGGTCATCTCGCGGACGGCAAGCCAGCCTCCGGCAGCCAGCACGGCTAGGACGATGATGACCGCGGTCAGCCGGGTAAGCCGCCGGACCGACCGTGATCTGGGCGGCAGCCATGCCGTCCTGGACGGCAGCGTGGGCGCTGGCGCCGCGCCAGGCGAGGACCGGGACGGCGGGCCTGGCCGGGCAACCGCGGCTAGCTCGATCGCCAGCTGGGCCAGGTCGAGGATCGGCGGCCCGCCTTCGCCGGCTGGCCCGGATAGGGCCCGGCAGGTCACCGACTCGATGCCCTCCGGTATGCCGGGCCGGAGCTGGCCGGGCCGGGCTGTTCGGCCGTCCGGGCGCGGCGCGGGCGGGAGCGTGCCCGATCCTCCGCCCGGCCAGTATCCGGTGAGCGCGGCATACAGCACTCGGGCCAGGCCGCGGGTGTCCGCCAGCCCTGGGTCGCCATCCTGCGCCCCGGTGAGCGCCGCGAGAATCCCCAGGCCGGTGACCGTGACCTCGCCGCCCGGGCCGCACCAAAGGGAGGCCGGGCTGAGGCACAGGTGCGCGAGCCCGGCCTTGTGCGCGACGGCCAGCGCGTCAGCGGCCTCGGCGATCACGCGGGCCGCCTGCCAGGGATCGAGCGGGCCCGCCTCGAGCAAGTCGGCCAGGCAGGCGTCAGATGGCCATCCGGTGACGATGAACGAGGGCTCAACGCGGTCATCGGCATCGAAGATCCGGGCCAGCCGCGGATCGCTGACCCGGCCCGCGGCGCGTGCGGCCGCCATGACCTGGGCCACGTGAGGAGAACCAGGCGTCAAGACGCGTACCACCACCGTGCGGGCCAGCATCTCATCGGTCGCCCGCCATTCGGCTGAGCCGTCCTGCTCGCGCAGCCGCTCCGCAAGGCGGTACCGGCCCGCCAGCAGCGTGCCCTGATCGGCGTCTGGTACGGACCCGCTGGCGCGTTGCGGTGGTCTCATCCGGCCGGGCCGCTGACCCCGGCGGCACCCGCCCGAGTCCCCTGGCTCCGCCGACTGTCATCGGCCGACGGGATGACCACAACATCCTCCTCATAGATCGGCAACGCCCAGGCCATTACACTCCAGCACCGTGTGGCCCGCGCAAGGGTCCTTCGTCGCCTCTAGGGAGGACTTCCGCCCAGTTGGGCCCCTGGCCTGCATGGCTCCTGGCCCGAGTATGTTGAACTGCCAGAACAGTACCGATTGAACATAAAGGACGTTGACTGCATGTCGTCACCGCTTCCCGGCACGGAGCCGTTCGAGCACGCCGGCGGTCCGGTAGGTGTGCTGCTGTGCCATGGCTTCACAGGCAGCCCGCAGACGCTGCGCTCGTGGGCGGCGTATCTGGCCCGCCACGGCTTCACGGTCAGCCTGCCCCGGCTGCCCGGGCACGGCACAACCTGGCAGGATCTGGCCCGGACGAGCTGGCAGGACTGGTACGGCGAGGTGGACCGGGCGTTCGGCGCGCTGGCGAGCCGGTGCGAGCAGACCTTCGTGTTCGGACTGTCGATGGGCGGCTGCCTCGCGCTGCGCCTGGCCGAAGTCCACGGCAGCGCGGTACACGGCCTGGTCCTGGTCAACCCGTCGCTGGCTCCCGACACCAAGCTGTTCCTGCTCGCTCCGGTGCTCAAGCACGTGCTGCGATCGCTGCCCGGCGTCGCCAGCGACATCAAGAAGCCGGACGCGCACGAGATCGGCTACGACCGGGTACCGGTCCGCGCGGCGGCCACGCTGCCGCAGCTGTGGGAAGCTACCACCCGGCGACTGGGTGACGTCACGCAGCCGGTACTTGTCTACCGCAGCGCGGTCGACCATGTGGTAGGGCCGGCCAGCATGAAGGTGCTACTCGCGGGCCTGCCCGCGGACCAGGTCACGGTGCGCGGATGCGCCGACAGCTATCACGTCGCGACCCTCGATAACGACGCGGAGACGATCTTCGAGGGCAGCGTCAAGTTCGTGCAGGATCACGCCGGATAGGTGGTCCCATCCCAGGATTTATCCTCCCGGCAGCGGACCGCGGGCGGCTATCGTGGAGGGCAGGCTTCGATACGCAGCGGTGGGGACGTGCCGGACTGGGATAATACCGACAGCAGAGAGCGCGACGAGGACGCCGCATGGCGTGACCTTGTGGCCCGGTTCGATGCGCCCTTGGCCGCGCAGCAGCCCGCTCCCTGGCCGGCCCGCGAGGACATGCCGACCGAGCCAGCGTGCGAGACCGACGTTGCTAGCGGGGCTGAGGAAGCACGTGGGTCCGACGGGAAGCACCGGGCGCCTGACATCGACGGCCTGGCCGAAGAGCACGGACGGCACGCGGCCGACGGCGAGACCGGACGCCACGCCGCGGGGACCGCGGCGAGTCCGGCGAGGTCGACGGGGACCGCGGCGAGTCCGGCGAGCCGGCGGGGACCGCGGCGAGGCCGAGCCGAACGGTAGACACGGGGCGGATGGGCTCCGTGGTGAGCCGGGTGGGATAGGCGGGGCCGTCGGGCGGCACGGAAGGCTGGGAGCTGACGGGCCGCTTGACCCCGAGGTGATACAGGTACCGCGCACGATCCGCGGGCCCGCGGCGCGCGGCGTCCCGGTGAACGGGGCGCCGGCGGACGAGGAAGAGCACTTCATCCCGCCGGCCCCGCCGCCGCTGCCCAAGCTGGACCCGATGGCCAAGGGGGCCTGGGCGGCGCTGTTCGGCGGGCCGGGTTACCTGATCGTGGCCACCGCGGCAGGCTGGTCGGTGTCGGGACTGGCGGCGTTCTGCGCGGTCGCGGCGTTCGTGGCCGGGTTCGCCATCCTCGTGCTGCGCATGCACGAGCCCGGCCCCGGGGGCCCGGATGACGGGGACGACGGCGCGGTGGTCTGAGAGTTCTACGAGACGGCGGTCACGGGAACTTGCGGCACAGGGACGTGGCCTGCCTCCCGGGCGAGGTCGGCGGCGCCGACGATGCCCGCGTCCTGACCGAGCTGCGCGACCCTGATCTCAGCGAACGGCCGGTGACCGCGTCCGGTCAGGGCCCGTTCGAAGGCCGCCCGAGCCGGGTCGAGCAGTAGCTCACCCGCCTCGGACACGCCGCCGCCGATCACGAAGCAGGCTGGATCGAGCACCGCGGCGAGGTCGGCCAGGCCCTGGCCGAGCCAGCCGCCCACGGTCTGGAAGCAGCGCACTGCGGCCGGGTCGCCCTCGGTCGCGGCCTGGGTGATCTCCGGGCCGGAAATGCCCTCGGGTACTCCCCCGCCCAGCTGGAGCAGCCTCATGGCGCCCTTGGGGGTGCGCCTGGCGAACTCGCGCGCCTCGGCGACCAGGGCATTGCCGCTGGCGTACTGCTCCCAGCAGCCCCGGTTCCCGCAGCCGCACAGTCGGCCGTCGGGAACCACCCGGACGTGGCCTGGCTCGCCTGCGATCCCCCAGCGGCCGCGGTACAGCTCGCCGCCGATGATGATCGCAGCCCCGATCCCGGTCCCGACCGCCACCAGCATCACGTCACGGTAGCCGCGGGCCGCGCCGAACCGCGCCTCGGCCCAGGCCGAGGCGTTCGCGTCGTTCTCCACCACGACCGCGCGACCGAGGCGCTCCTCCACCCGCTGCTTGAGCGGCTCGTCGCGCCAGGCCAGGTTCGGCGCGAACAGCATGGTGGCGCGCGCGCCGTCGACGAACCCGGCGGCACCGAGGCCGATGGCGGTGACCTGGTGGTCCGCCAGCAGTTCGGTCACCACGTCGGCGATCGCCTGTTCGGTCAGTGGCGGGCTGGCGGCCGGGGTGGACCGCTTCAGCTTCGCGATGATCCGGCCGTTCTCGTCGACCACTCCGGCCGCGACCTTGGTACCACCGACATCGATGCCGATGGCTAGGTTCACTGGCCGGAGTCTCCGCTGTCCGGCTTGGGCGCGGGTGGTCTTACCCCGGTCCGTTCCGTAGAACGATTTTGATCTTGGGTTTTCATGATCTGCTCGAAGGCGGAAAAGGCGTCCTGGGCCATGGACGCCAGGGCTCCGCCGACGTCGGCGACGCTGGACATCAGGCCGGGACCGGACAGCCGGGCCGCGCGGGCCGCCTGGCAGACCGGGCACCACTGGCACTCGGGCGGCTCGTCGGGCGGCAGCTCGTTGGTGGCCGTGTCCCAGACGTCACCGCGGTCGCGCCGCTCCTGGCCCATCGTCCTGCGGACTTGGTTGGCGACCTGGTTAGCCATGCTGCGCGCGCCGGCGCGCATCAGCCAGCGCTGGAAATCGGCGAGGGGGTCGTTGCCCCGGCGTGACTGGCCGCCACCGCCCGACTGGCCGTTGGTTCTAGACTGACCGCCGCTGCTGCGCTGGTCACTGGTTCTGGGCTGGCCGCTGCCTTCAGGCTGGCCATCATCCACCGATTCCGACACCGATGCCTCCTACCCATGATCGTACCGCTACCACTGCAGGACAAAGGGGGCGCCGGTGGCGCGGAAGTGCCCCACGTTCAGGCATTCGGTGACGCCGATCCTCGTCCTGCGCGCCAGCGGCTGATGCACGTGCCCGAAGATCGAGTACCTCGGCCGGGTGGCCCTAATCATCTCCAGCAGGCCTACGCTACCCTTCTCCAGGCGCCTGGCCGCGGTGTCGTACAGGAGTTCGGGAACGGCGGGCGGGATATGCGTGCACAGCACGTCGACCTCGCCGACCGCCTCGAGTTTGGCCCGGAACTCCTCCTCGGTCATCTCGTTCGGAGTCCGGTAGGCCGATTTGAGCCCGCCGCCCACGAAGCCGAACGTCCATCCATCCAGGTTGACCGTGCCGCCGTCCAGGACGTGGTGCCCGGGTTTGACGTACCTTTCCCACATCCGGGGGACGTCCACATTGCCATAGGTCAGGTAGGCGGGCTCCGGGAGGGCGCCGAACAGGTCGGCGTACTGCCGGGCCACCGCCCTCTCGAACAGGACGGCCCGGCTCTCGCTTTTCTGGGCCAGCAGCCGGGCCGACAGTTCCCTGGCCTCGTCGAACCTCCCGGCGGTGCGCAGTTCGACGTAAACCCGGGTCGCCTCGGCCCCGAACAGGTCGGCGAAGATGCCCTGCCCGTAGTCGGCGTAGTCGAGGAACAGCAGCAGGTCGCCCAGGCAGATCACCGCGTCGGCGCCGCGGCCGGCGTGGGCCAGCGCGTCCGCCCGCCCGTGCACGTCGCTCACCACGTGAACTCGCATGCCACCACGGTAAGGCCCGCTGGACTGCGGATGACCAGCGCGTGATGGCCCAGCGGCGACGGCCGGCCGGCGATTTAAGCTTGGCCTGTCAGCGCGCGAGCTTCTGAAAGAGGGCACTGCCGAGTATCGACCTTGATGGAGGTGCCGTGCACGAGTACAGCATCCCGGCCCTGGCCCAGATCCCCGCCACCGCGAATCTCACCCGGGCTGTCTTCCGCCGGGCAGCCGAGCAGCCGCAGGCGGTGATGCTGCGCCGCCCGGGACCCCATGGACCCGCGGGCCCGTCCGCGGAGTGGGTGGACGTGACGGCCCGCCAGTTCAGGGACGAGGTCACCGCGCTGGCCAAGGGCCTGATCGCGACCGGCATCGAGGCCGGGGACCGGGTTGCCCTGATGTCGCACACCCGGTACGAGTGGACGCTGATCGACTACGCGATCTGGACGGCAGGCGATCATCGTCACCGCCGGCGGCAAGAACGTCGCACCCGCGGTGCTCGAGGACCGGCTGCGCAGCCACGCCCTGATCAGCCAGGCCATGGTGGTCGGGGACGGCAGGCCGTACATCGGCGCGCTGATCACGCTGGACCCCGAGACACTCGGTCTGTGGAAGGCCCGGCACGGCAAGCCGGCCGACGCGACGAGCGTGTCGCTGCGCGACGACCCGGATCTGCTCGCAGACGTGCAGGCCGCGGTGGACGACGCCAACCGGGCCGTGTCCCGGGCCGAGTCCATCAGGCGCTTCCGCATCCTCGACGGCGACTTCACGATCGCAAGCGGCCAGCTCAGCGCCAAGCTGGGCATTCGCAGGAGCGTCCTGGCCAAGGACTTCGCCGCCGACATCGACACGCTGTACTCGTAGGGGCTTGACGGGTTGTAGCCGGCTGGCCGACCGTGGCCTCCGCCGGCCACGGCCTGCCTGTGCAGCAGCACGCTCGAGGTCCGGGACAGGAACTCTGCGTAGTTGTCGGGTGCCTGGTCCCCGTCGGCCAGGTACACGTCCGGGCCTGGACCCGGCTTAGCCGGAGGTATCAGCGGGTCTTAGCGGTCAAGATCGCGGTCAGGCGCGCCGCGGCCACTTCCCAGCGCCATTCCCGGTCGGTCCAGGCCAGGCCCTTCTCCCCCATGGCCCGGGCCTTGGCCGGATCGGTGAGCAGTTCGACGACGCGGGCCGCGGCGCCGGCCACGTCCCGGACGACGTAGCCGGATTCACCCTCAAGGATGGCGTCGGGAGCTCCGCCCGAATCACCGCCGATCACCGGCAGGCCGGTGGCCGACGCCTCCAGGTAGACGATGCCGAGACCCTCGACGTCGAGCCCGGCCCGCCGGGTCCGGCACGGCATCGCGAACACGTCGGCCGCGTCGTAGTAGCCGGGGAGTTCGGGCCAGGGGACCGGTCCGGTGAACCGGACCGCGTTGCTGACGCCGAGCCGGGCCGCCAGCCGCCGCAGGCGCCCGGCGTAGGGACCATCGCCGACGAGCAGGAGCACCGCGTCGCCCACCTCGGCCCGCACCTGCGGCCAGGCTCGGATCAAGGTGTCCTGGCCCTTGCGCCGGACCAGCCGGGATACGCAGACCACCACGGGCCGGCCGCCCAATCCCAGCCGGTCCCTGACCGCGGCGCCGCCCGCCCCGGGGCGGAAGAACGTCACGTCGACACCGGGCGTCAGCCGCACCATCCGCTCGGCCGCCTCCGGGGACAGCGCGCGGGCCAGCCGGACCCTGAAGTATTCGCCCAGGTAGGTCACCACGTCGACCTCGTTGCCGATGCGGCGGAGCAGGCCGCGGGCGACCGGCAGCGCCGCCCAGCCCGTCTCGTGACCATGCGTCAGCGCGATCGCGCGGGTTACCCCCGCCCGGCGCAGCGCGGGGGTGATCAGCCCGAGGGGCGCCGCCGCCCCGAACAGGACCGTGTCACAGCCATGCTCACGGGCGATGGCCGCGGCCCGGCGGGACACGGACGGCACCGGCAGCATGAGCGACGTCGGATGGCGGATCACCGGGAACGGCTGCTGGGCGTCGAAGGAGGCCGCGCCATCCCAGGCCGACGCGTACACGATCACCGTGCCCGGCGGAAGCCGGGTGGCCAGCCCGTGCACGAACGACTGGATCCCGCCCTGCCGGGGCGGGAAGTCGTTGGTGACGATCAGCGTCCGGCGCACCGGACGAGTGTATAGGCCTGCAGGACACCGCGGGCCGTGGGTTACGGGCGCACCGCTCCGTCGAGGTTATCGGCGTACCAGGGCGTGTTCATCGGGATCCGTTCCACGTCCATGCCGGTTTGCGGCGCATCGATGATGTAGCCGTCACCCACGTAGATGGCGACGTGGCCCTCGCCGTTGTAGATCAGCAGGTCACCTGGCTCGATCGCGGAGAGGGAGACGTGCGGCAGCCCGGCCCACTGCTCGTAGCTGTCGCGCGGTATGGCTACGCCGGCGGCCGCCCACGCGGCCAGGGCCAGTCCGGAGCAGTCGAAGCCCAGCTGGCACGGCCCGGTGCCGCCGTAGACGTAGGGGCAGCCGACCTGCGCGTAAGCGAACGCGACGGCCTTGTCCGCCTGCGTCGTGGTTGGCCCGCTGTACGTGACGTGCACGGTGCTGCCGTTGGCGCCGATCGTGTTGCTCTTGACCGCCTGCTGCTGCGGCACGGTCAGGCTGTCCAGCGTGGCCTGCTCGGTGGCGATGAGCTTGCCCAGAGAGTTCTTGTGGTCGGCGAGCTGGGTCTTGAGCGCCGCGATCCCGTCCTCGGTACGCTGCAGCTCCTGCTCGATGCCGGCCAGCTGGCTGGCGTCGGTGAGCAGCTGCGCCGTCTGCGCGTTCCGGCTGCCGGACAGCTCCATCAGCAGCGAGCCCTGCTGGAGGACGACCGACGGATCGGCCGAGGTCAGCACGCCCGCAATCGAGGTCGCATCGGTGTCCTCGAAGGTGGCCGCGGCGATCTGGGCCACCGTCGTACGCGCCGCCTGGAACTGGGCGTTGGCGTGATCCACGTCCGCGTGCACCTGGGCCAGCCTGGTCTGCGCGCCGGAAAGCTGCTCGCCGACCTGATCGAGTTGCTCGGTGACCTTGTCGTACTGGGACGTGAGCTGATTCACCTTGGCCTGGACCTGGGCTACGGTCGGCTGCGGAGAGGCGCCGGCCACGGAGGCGAAGACGGTGAGTCCGCCGATCGCCACCAACCCGGCCGCGATGGCGACACCGCGGCGAAACCGGGATTCGCTGCCAGCTGGCCGCGTGCCCACGTGCCTACCACGCTCCTTGTCGTCCCTCGCGTCATTGCGTGTTCGTCCAGGTCCTCAGCCCGATCGCTGGCCAGGCCACATTTGGGGCCAGCGTAGTGAAGGCAAATGGGCGATTCAACCGATTCCCTTAACTCCAACTGCTCCATTACGGATGTCGTGATTCACTGGCAGGAACGGGACCGAGCCGCTATCATCACGATGCTTTGGTGTCGGGAAAGACCCAGCTCGGGGTACCTGAGCTGGTAATCATACGGGCCAGCGGCGGCACCAGGCCCGCGTCCGCGAGAACCCGGAGGGCCCGCAGTTCGGCCGGCCCGAGGTGCGCCGTCACGTTTTGTGTTTCGGTGACCGCAATTACGCAATCACGGCAGCGGGTCGTGTACATCACGCAACGGCTGCAATCAATCATCGTCACGTCTCCCTACGTATTCGGTGAATTGGACAGACACACGTTAAGGGCGCCCTCTGACATTTCCCGGGGCACCGGGACCCGGACGGGACGGGCCGGCACAGGGCGGGATGGACCGTGGGTCCGTGGGCTACCGACCTGGCGCGCCTGCGGCGGAAATGTCAGTGGGTGGCCCTACCGTGGTTTCCGTGACGAGGCCGACCCTGATCGCGCGGCCGGCCGAGCCGGAGCCCCGGGACCGGGATTCTGCGCACCCCGCGCCCACCGAGCGGGAGTTGGCGCAGCTCGAGTTCTCGGTGATCGACCTGGAGACGACGGGGTGGTCGCCGGGGGCGGCGGCGATCACGGAGATCGCCGCGGTCAGGGTACGCAACGGACGGCGCCAGGGGGAGTTCGCCTCGCTGGTCAATCCGGGTGTCCCGGTGCCGCCGGGCATCGAGGACCTGACCGGGATCAGCGACTCGATGCTGGCCGCGGCGCCCAGGCTCCCCGCGGTCCTGCCGAGCCTGCTGGACTTCGCCGGCGGCGGCGTCCTGGTCGCGCACAACGCGCCGTTCGACGTCGGCTTCCTGCGGGCCGCGTGCGCCGAGTGCGGCCTGGCCTGGCCGCGCTTCACCGTGCTGGACACGGTCATGCTGGCCAGGCAGGTGCTGGACCCGGACGAGGTGCCGGACTGCAAGCTGGGCACGCTGGCCGGGTTCTTCCGGGCCCGCACGGCGCCGTCGCACCGCGCGCTCGCCGACGCGCGCGCCACCGCCGATGTACTCGGCTGGCTGATCAGGCGGCTGACGCACCGTGGCATCCGGACCCTGGATCAGCTCCGCGGCTGGCCCAACGTATTGACTTCCTCTTGGCCCTGAGCGGCGAAGATCCCCTAAATCGGGTAGCGGGTTGGTTCGGTGACGTGCTGCCGTCCCGACGGCGTGGTCCACCGGATCTCGCCGCTGGGCAGCTGCTCGGCCGATCACCGCGGGTCCTGCTTGAGCCGGTGGTCGCGGCGGCACTTGGGGTTGCCGTTACACGTTCTGCTACCGGCCCCATACGGAACGTTGTGCTCAAAGTCGCAGTTCACGGCCGGTCTGCGGCAGCCGGGACCGGTGCACGTGGCGTGCCGGACCTGGGTCAGGTGCCGCAGCATCACCCCGGGATCATGGCCGTTCGCCTGATGCCGGTGATCACAGCCGTCCGTGGGGATCGGCCCGATCTTTATGAGCAGGTCCCGCTGCCCGGGGATTCCGGTGGTGAATCGCCACGTCCCGTATCCGCCGGGTGGGCCGAGCTGATCGGCCGGGGTGAAAGTGAACGATGGTCTTCCGGGCGGGTCAGGGCGGCCCGGCGCGTCGGTTTTGCCCGTTTGGTGGAGCTGGCTGGTGCGGGCCGGGCGCAGCCGTGGCCGATGGCGTGCCCCTGGCGGTCGGTCACCGTCACACACCAGGTCGACCGGGCGCTGCGCGTGGCGGCGGCGGCCAGGTCCCGGGCCAGGTCGGGGTCGCCGGGCTCCGTCCCGGCCCGGCCATCGCGGATTCTGGAGATTGCCGCTTGCCGTGGATCGACCGCGTAGCCTGGGTGAACTTCCTGCCAGGCTGAGAGGCACGATGATGCGCACGTCGGTGACGGTGGCCTCCCTGAACATCAGGGGTGTCCCGCTGACCGGATCACCCCTTACGGCTCGCTGCCAGGCAATCGGTGCCTTCTTTGAGGCGAGCGAGGCCGATGTGGTCTGCTTCCAGGAGGTCCATACCTATTACCACCTTCGCCAGCTAGCCCGGCAGATGCCGTCATTCCGGTATGCCAGCTTCCGGCGGACGCTGCCCGGCCCGGCAGGAGACGTGGTGACCTTCTCGCGGCTGCCCATGTCCGCGACGGCATACCACGGATTCGGGGCATCTCCTCACGCGCCAGGCATCCCTTCGCTGACCCGGCTCAGAGCGCGGATGAAGGGCGCACTGGTAACCCGGCTGGCCGACCCCGCAATATCTGTGGTCAACACCCATCCGGTGGCCAACACCGACGGCGACTGGTCGCCGGCGAACCGGTTCAGCCCGGTTCACCGTGCCCAGCTCGCTGCTCTGGCCTGTGTCGTGCGCAGCGTCCCGGTCCCGGCTGTGGTGTGCGGGGATTTCAATGTCGACCGCGACAGTGCCCTGTTCGGCGACTTCATTGCGGGCACCGCGCTGGACGACGCGTTCGAGGGGGGCTGCCCGGCAACGTTCCGGGCCGAATACCTCCCCACCGGGAAGATGCCGCATTGCATCGATTTCATCTTGACGGCCGGGGAGATCAAGGCCCAAGACACCGAGGTGTTGTTCACCGGCAGGCAGGTTCTGCGCAGCGGAACGGGATACGTCTCCGATCATCTCGGACTGCTCGCCCGGCTGGACTGCCTCGGTGCCCAACCGGGCTTAACCCCCAGTATGTCCACCGCCCGCCGCTCAGCAGCGGGAACCGTGTTGATGAACTCACACCTGTCGCGCGCCCGCGTCGAGGACCCGGGCAGGCCAGCCGGTCTTGCCCTTCTAGTAGACGGCGATCTCCGCCCAGACGGCCTGCGGAGCGCCTGGTCCACGCCGCTCAGCCGGTAATCGTAAAGCCGCTGGTAGTTGATGCCCATCCTGGGCGCCTCACCCGTTCAGCCGCGCCAGCGTTCTCTTCGCGGCTGGCATCAGCCAGTACCTGACGCCGCTGGATGCCGCCGGGGGCAGCGCCTCCAGCATCTCGTCCACCAGCCGCACGAAAGCCCGGTAGTGCGGATACCTGCTGTCGCGTTCCTCGGCATAGCCCGCGAACACAGTGCAGTCGTCCTCGCTGAATCTGCTCACCGCCGCGCCGGATTCCAGCGCGCCCTCCAGCGCCGTGATCTTCGGCACGTCCTTGCGCCGGACGATCCCCCCGATGGTGCCGAAGGTATGCAGCAGCACCCGGGGGTCAATCGTGGTGATCTCGACCCCCTCGAGCCACGTCGGCTGCGGTGCGAACAGATCGCTCGGTACAGGGAACCGCAGCCGGCGATGGGTCAGGTATGAGTGCTCGCTGCGCGGGCGCAAGTCGATGAAGCACGCCGCGCCGGATGCATCGATCGCCACCGGGAACGGGCCGCTCCTGGCAGCCCGTGCATACTCCCTGACGGCATCCAGCGCGGCGCGCGGTACCAGTACGTCGATATCCGGGCAGCGCTGCACCGCACTGAACGCCTCCAGCCGGCCGAACACGGGCGCGACGCCGTGGCCAGCGTGTGCCCAGCAAGCCAGGCTCCCGATGAGTACATGCGGGATGCCCTCACCACGGAGCCACAGTTCGGCGGCGGCCAGTTCTCGGAGGAACCGCCCTCTACGGGCAGCCGCCCGAACTGCCCGCCGACTACGAGACCACCGGCATGACCCGGCTGCGCCGCGAAACGCACGCCCGCATGCTCGGCAACGGACTGTGCACCCGGCCCGCCGAGCTGGACTGCCGTCTGGAATCCGCCTGCGAGACCTGCGCCTACTTCCGCACCGGCACCGAGTTCCTCCCCATCCTGGTCCGCCAGCGCGACCACGCCCGCGACCACGGCCAGCCCGACCGGGCCGCCCTGTTCGACGGGCTCATCCAACGCGCCGAAGCCGGACCCGCCACCACCGAACGGAGCTGACCGCCATGCCCCGCATCACCCTCGACCTCAGCGACGCCGTCGAGCTCGCCGAGACGCTCACCTTCGTCGCCGACTGGCTATCCGGCAGCCAGAAACAGACCCTCGCCGGCAGCCTGACCGCCTTCGTCGGCCACTCCGCCTACACCACCGGCACCCTCTGCGCTGACCTGCACCGGTTTGTCTTCCTCCTCGGCGTCAGCGACGGCGAAGAACTCTTCGGCGAGCCGACACCATGATCAACAACACCGAGATGACACACCATGCGCTTGACAAGATCACCCGTATAACGCCGAATAGGCGCTGATGGCTCGCCAATTGTCAGGGACACCGACTGCACCCAGATTAACCATTCGGTACGGACGCCAACGATCAGACCGCTGAACCATGAACGACGCAGGTCGGCGGGACTCACGTTGGAAGAGACCGTGACCACGCGGACCGGCGCGCTGTGCTTCAGCCGAGCTAGGAGCAGGTTAGTGAGCAGGAACGGCGCGAGATGGTTCAGGGCGAAGGTGCGCTCCAGCCCGTCCGCGGTGACGTGCCGGGTGTTCCTGCTCCCGTCGGTTGTCTGCCGGGACTGGTCCCGGCCGCGGTCATCGGCACTGGCCGCAAGGGGGCGCCGCAACCGGGCCATCTCGTGCGCTGCCCCCGCCAGCGGCGGGCCCGGCAAGACCCGATGATCATGAAGTGACGCGGGAGTCCTGGCCAGGCGCGGCAGGCAACCGCGTCAGAGGGTGATGACGACCTTGCCGCGGGCGCGGCCTTCCTGGACGTGCCGGATGGCCGCCGGGGTCTGGCTGAGCGGATAGGTCCGGTCGATGGCGGGTGTGATCTTCCCGGACTCGATGAGATCCCGCAGGACCCTCAGGTCCGCGGCGTTCTCCGACGCGATGAACGTGCTCAGCTTCTGGCTTACCAGAGCGAAGAGCAGGTGGGCGCGGAGCAGGCGGTCCATGCCGCCGAGCCACCGGCCACCGGTCTCGCCGCCGACCAGGACGAGCCTGCCGCGAGGGGTGAGGGCCCGGCGCAGATGGGCCAGGCCGTTGCCGCCGCGGCCTGCGCGAAGGACAGGTTCGCGGGCTTGGGTGCGAGCCGTCCCGCCCGGGTGCGGGCGTACGGGGCGAAGGAGCCGTCGCAGGTGCCGTAGACCTCATCGCCCGGAACGAACCCGGTCACCTGCTGGCCGGCGGACTCGACCGTCCCGGCCAGGCTGCGGCCCGGGTTGGGGGCCTTGGGCCTGCGCAGCCCGAAGCCCGCCAGCCGCATGGGATAGGGCAGGCCTGCCATCAGGTGCCAGGTGCCCCGGTCCACGCTGGCCGCAGCCACCTGCACCAGGATCTCGTCGTCTGCGATCGCGGGCCTGGCAATCCCGGCGAGCCGGAGCACGTCCTCGGGGGCGGTGCCGTAGTCGTCCTGGACGACTGCCGTCATAGTCCCCGCAGCGGGCGTCGCGGGCGTCACGGCGGTCATCGCGCTGCCCCGTCCGGCTCGGCGCGGAGCGCCGGCCGACTCACTGTGATGCGGCGGCCCCGGATCACGAGCCACCTCACCTGCACACGTCCACCCTACGACCACCGGACACGCCCGCACCTGAGCAGCAGCCTCCGACCGCGCTGAGGTCCCGACCTCAGCGCCACGGCAGTGCCGCCTCAGCCGCCGGGCGCAGGCTGCCATCTAGAAGAACCAGCCAGAACCATTCAGATCGAGGGAAGGACGAATGATGATCGAGGCGCGGCACCTCACCAAGCGCTACGGCCAGATCGTGGCCGTCGACGACGCCTGCTTCGCCGTCCGGCCCGGCCGGGTAACCGGCTTCCTCGGCCCGAACGGGGCCGGCAAGTCGACCACGCTCGAGGAGGCCTTCTTCGACCTGACCCCGAGACGAAACCGACTACCACGCCACCCAGCTGACCGGCGTGACGACAGGACTTTGACATGACCCGATCACTGCCACCACCGAGAAGCCTGACCAGCCAGAAATGCTCAACACCGACATCCGATAACCCGCATCCGCGAAGGACCCCGAAATGACCACCACCCTGGGAACCGCGACAGCCAGGCGAAACACCTGGGCACGAATCGCTGCCCTGCTGGTGACCATCGTCCTGTTGACGGGACTTACCTACCTGCGAGTCTCGTCCAGCCCGGAAACGGTCTCGGTCTCGCAGGGGGCGCACGCCGGCCAGCTGACCATGCACCCGTGCACCTATCCCACCGAGAACGGCGGCTACCGCGCCGACTGCGGAACGCTTGTCGTGCCCGAGGACCGGGCAGACCCCCGGTCGCGCCTGATCGCGCTGCCGGTGACCCGGATCCTGGCTCGCTCATCCCACCCGCTGGCGCCAATCTTCCATCTCAACGGCGGCCCTGGCACGACCAACATGACGTTTCCCCAAGCGAACCGCCTGGCCGCCCAGCACGATGTCGTCATGGTCGGCTACCGCGGCGTCGACGGTTCTTCGGTGCTGAACTGTCCCGAGGTGACGGCGGCGCTGGAGAACTCCGCAGACTACCTCGGCAAAGCGTCGCTGAGTGCGTACTCCAAGGCCTTCGCCTCGTGCGCGCAGCGGCTTGAGCGATCCGGCGTTGACCTCGCCGGCTACACGCTGGCGGAGCAGGCCGACGACATCGAGGCCGCTCGCGTCGCGCTCGGCTACCAGCGCATCGACCTGCTCAGCGAGAGCGCCGGGACCCGTCTCGCGATGATCTACGCGTGGCGGTACCCGAACAGTGTCGACCGCTCGGTGATGATCGGGGTCAACCCGCCCGGGAACTTCCTGTTCAGCGGAGCCGAGATCGATCAGGGGATCGAGCGTTACTCGGCGCTGTGCGCGCAGCAGCCTGCCTGCCGCGCCCGGACCGGCAACCTCGCCGCGAGCATGCAGCACACGGCGGCAGACATGCCGAGCCGGTGGTACTTCCTGCCGATCAAGCCGGGCAACGTCCTGGTCGCGACGCTCCTCGGGCTCCAGGAGGCGACCTCGGTGGATGGGTCGCCACTGTCTGGGCCGATGACCCTCAACTCGTGGATCTCCGCCGCGCACGGCGACCCGAGCGGCCTGTGGCTGCTCTCGCTGATGGCCGGTCTCGCCCTCCCCCAGGCGTTTACCTGGGGCGAGTTTGCAAGCATCGCGATGGCCGACGCGCAGCCCGCCGAGCGCTATTTCAGCTCCGGCGGGGGCGGGGGCTCGATCATCGGCAATCCCTTCACGGAGTTCTTGTGGGGGGCAGGAGGCCTCGTGCACGCCTGGCCGGCCAACCCGGGCGAGAACCAGTACACCAGCGTGCAGAACTCGAACGTCCCGACGCTGCTCATCGGCGGGACGCTCGACTTCGCAACGCCGGCCCAGAACGCCACGAAGGAGCTGCTGCCGCACCTCCCCAACGGGCATCAGGTCATCCTGTCCGGGCTCGGGCACGTGGACGACTTCTGGTCCTACGAGCCGAGCGCCAGCACGCAGCTGCTGACCGCGTTCTACGACACCGGCCGGGTCGACACGTCCCGCTACACCCCGAACAAGGTCAGCTTCGCCACATCGCCCACGCAGGCAGCGATTGCCAAGGACCTCCTTGCGGCAATGATCGGCTTCGCCTTCCTGGCTGCCCTGTGGCTGCTCTGGGTAGCGCGCCGGGTACGCAAGCACGGTGCCGCAGGGCGCAAGACCAGCGTCGCGACCCGCACCATCGTCCCGCTCGTGCTCGGGCTCGGCGGCTGGCTCGGAGCAGCCCTGGTCGTCCTGACGCTCTGGCCCGCGCTGGCCCTGACCAGCGAACTGCTCGGGATTCTCGCCCCCAGCGTGCCGATCGCGCTGGGCCTCTACCTGGCCTGGACTCACCGCGACTGGGACCGTGCCACCAAGTCACTCGGGCTCCTGGCCGCGACCGCCGGCGCCCTGCTCGGAGGGTGGCTCGGGTTCACCGCGACATCCGGGCTGTCCGCGCTCGTCACCACCACGATCGGAGCTGCCGCGGCAGGCAACCTCGCCCTGGTCGCCGTTAGCCTCGTCCGCGAACGGTCCGCGCGCGGCCATGGCAACGACCCCGCCGCAACCTACGCCGTAGCGCCCGCTCCGGGCAGCCCCGCAGCTCACGCGGCGCACCACGGCTCCGCAGAAGGCCCGTGACGCTGACGGTCATGATCCTCAGGGCCGGGCTGCGATTACCGGGCCACCGGGATCGCCCTGACGGCCCGCGAAGGCCTTAAGCAGACCCCGGCCCCTTGCGAGAGGCCGGGGTCAGCCTCCTGTCTGACCGGCCCGGCTGCGCGTGCCCCGGCGCTGGACCGGTGGCTGTTTCCCAGCCCGCTTCCGCGCGCCAGTCCCGTGGGCACGTCACGCCGGCCTGCGCGGGCCGGGTGTTCAAGGCCAGGGTCGCCCAGATCGGCACCATCGCTCAGGCTGACTGGAGGCAGTACCTGAGGTAGACAGCACCGCTGGCGAACCGCTGCGTATCCAGTAGCTCCAGATCTCAGCGGACGCCGCCGGGAAGCGCTCGCTTGCTACCTCCGACGACAACAGGAACCAGGAATAGCCGCACCTCGTCGGCCAGCCCGGCCTTGATGGCCTGTCCGGCCAGGTGATGGCTGGCTCCTGGCGCTCCGCTCGATCGCCGGGCAGGATGCCAGTTCGGAGAGCTGAAATGGAACTGACGCACCCGATCGACCAGTTCTGCATGCCTCCATCGACGAACAACGGATGCCTTGAGGCCGATCATAACGGCGGGTACGTGCGCGGTTATCCAGCGGACCTGGCGTCGTTGGCAGCCCAGTTGTTGCCCAGCGCGACCGGCCCAACCTGTATTTTTATGCAGCGCACCCCTTGAGATGAATGTCCGCACATGCCGCGATGACGAACATTGGGCACCGCCAGGCAAGCCCGTAAGCCTTGGCTTCCACGAGCGCTGTTGCGGTCTTCAGCTCGGACTCTGATTATGGAGGGTGATCTACCAGTCAGTCGGCGTTGCCTCCGGATCGATCCCAGAGGGCTGGCAGTCATGGGTTACAGGTGGAGCCTGGCGGCGGTGGTGGCGGCTGCCCTCTTCGCCGTGGCCTGGATTTTGTGCGATCAGCTTGCTGATCTTGGCGCCGGCGGATCATCTGCGGCGGCTGGTGTCCTGGCCATCGTGGTCTTCGGGCTGACGGCGAGGGCGACGCGCCCTGAACGCCCGCGTGTGCAGCACCTCCGGTCCGCGCATGCTAAGCCAGACGGCCTGGGCCGACAGATCGGTGCTCAGCCGCGCGACGTGCTCGCAGGGCCAGCTGCGCGGTCCGGCGCACGCGGCGGCGAGCTGCCGGAACGGCCCGAGGTTACCGGACGGTCAACGCCGCATGCCGGGGACATGCACGTGCGGGACGGAACGGTCCTGACTCAGGACATCCAGTTCATTGTCGATAATGCCGGGATGAAGGTCCGGGGGAAACGGAAGACGCCGGCAGGGGATGTCTGGGAGGAGCGTCTCCGGATACGCTGGTCTGCGGTGACGGGCCTGGGATTCTCTATTGGCAGTCACGATTCTGTCATCGCTCTGTACGCATGGGCTGCGGCCGGGAAGCCTCATTATGTGGCCGACTCGCGAGCCCTCGATCATTTGCAGTGGACTCAACTGGGCGAGCTGATAGCTGGGGCAACGTTCGGCAGGCTGACCCTTGACGTGGCTAGCCGCGACGATCCCAGATCCATATGGCCAGATTGGTGACGGCGGCTGCAATCACGAGGGCTTTCCGGGCGTTAACCGGGTGATCAGCCGGTATCTATAGCGGGCTACTCTCATGCCGCGATGATTGTCATTCAATGGAGCTGCTGACACAGTGACCGCCAGTATCTGGCCTGCCTATGAGGAGATTGCTGCAGGCCCGTGAACTCAGGAGAATACCGGCGGCCCCGCCGCGGTCGACCTACGCCGGCGGGCAGCCGGAAGTGCCGGCCTGGTCGTGCTGCCAATCGGCCTTGTCCAGCGCATACTCCACGTCCCCGAACTGGTCGCCCTCCATCGGATACGGCCAGGGCTGATGGAAGGTCCGCACCAGCTTCAGGCCTGCCTTCTCCATCACCCGCCGCGAGGCCATATTGACCGCCATCGCCTCCGCGACCACGCGCTGCACGCCGAACTCGGCGAAGCCCTTGCAGATCAGCGCGCACGACCCCTCGGCGGCATACCCCTTGCCCCAAGCTGACTTGCGCAGCCGGTAACCGAGCTCGACCTGGCCCGGGACAGCGTCCGGGCGCGGCCGGAAATGGAACCAGCCCAGGAGACAGACCCGAACTATGTTCCGGATCTCACCCGTCCGCCCGAAGAACCAACCGCTGCTGAGTTGGCCCTACCGTCGCTCTCCGAGCTGGTTAGTGGTGGCGTGCTACCAGCAGGAACGCTCGTCACCGCAGTCGATTCCGATGACGAGTTGATTGGGGAGATCACCGAGGATGGCCAACTCGTAGTTGGTGATTTCGCCTACAGCAGTCCCGACCGGGCAGCTCACGAACACGGCTCTGACGCGGAAGACGGCTGGAGCTACTGGTTCACCCATCTTAATGACGAATCTATCCCGCTCGAAGTGTTGCGCGAACGGGCTGCGGAGCAGGTCGGCGGCCGTCACGGGTCATAGCCTGGCCATCACAGCTTGCATACCCGGCACCACTGTGACGGAAGCGGTGCCTTGATGGTCGAGTGCCCGGTCATGCCGCGGCGAGTACTTTGAGTTTGATGGTGGGTTCGAGGATTCGGACTGCAGCTGGAGGTGACGGCAGAGTCGTGTTCCTCAGGCTGCTGGTGCCACGTTCACGTCGAAGGTGAGCGGTTCAGCGTCGGTGTCGTAGTCCCTGGGATCGCCCTCCAAGGCGAACGCGATGGCGGACAGGCAGTCGCGCTCAGCATCCTCGCGGGTGGGTGTGCCGCCGCCGTTGATGTGCAGGGCTGGAACGCGGTAGTGCCAGTTGCCGGCTTCCTCGTCGAAGAACAGCTCGACCCGCAGTGCGCTCATCACTAGATCGTCCTATAGCTTCCGCAGCTCAGCAAGGGTGTAGCCGTAGTCACGGGCGATCCTGGCCATCGCCGGGCCGCCCAGGTCCACGCCATCATGGTAGGCCCAGATGCGCTGCTGGTCGCCCTTGGTGAGCACTCGGTGCGAACCCGACCGCCTGGTCTCGATCCACCCGTCCCGCTTCAGTGCCGCCAGCACCCGCGCCGCTTTGGCCATGCCCAGCACCGTAGAGCACGGCCATGTCAAAATAGCTGGTCTACCGGATTGGCGACATGATCTGACGACGAGATTCATGGACGGCCGAATCCGGCGCAGTGTCAGATCATAATGACCTTCACCGACCTGGCCTTCGTGGCCCCCGGTATTCTTACGTCGTTCACTGACCGGCTGCGGCTGGCAGTGGCTGCCTTCCTGGCCCGGTTTAAGGGTTCCTCCCGCCAGCACCGAATCCGGCCTGCGGTGTTACCTAGCCTGGTGCGCCGAGCTCGCGCCTGGACTCGACCAGCACGCGCAGCGGCCTGGACACCTGGTCAGCCAACTTTCCCACCTCACGGTGACGATTCCCTGTCGCCTTCAGGATAACAACGGAACCGCAGGGCCGGACGATCGGCGCGCTCGCAGTCACCAGCCATCAGCCGGGATCGACTGCCTGCCGCCACGGCGGACACAGCAGCCTTGGGACAGGCGGCGACCTTCCCCCCATCCGGCCTTCGGTCCTCGCCCCGAACTGGCTGATCTGCACGCCCATTCACCCAAGCGACTCGGCTCCGACGCGCGCGCGGAATCGGCAGGGAGGATGTGGATAGTGCTTCCGGCCCTGCTTCTCCGCTTCCGCCCTGCTTCGGTGGTTTTGGACTGGTGCGGGCGTAGTGTCGGGGGCCTGGTTCCCGGCCTGACCTCCGAATCGGCCGGCGCGGCTATGACCGTGGTCACGATCGGTGGCGCGAGTGCTCATGGCGAGTCGCGCGGAGTCATGCGTAGCACCCAGGTATGCGCGCCGGATCAGATAGGACAAGCTCGGCAACCGTGCGGCGCGCATCTGCCTGTCATCCCTCAGCAGATTGCCTGCCGCGTGTCAGCGGGCATGACGGCCATCAGCTACGGCCGTGCGGGGGCAACGGTCCGGTACGCTGATGCGGCCGAGTGCCGGGTTCGGCTGATGCCCAGTTTGGTAACGATCCTGCGTATTTGCTCCGGGATCCGGGTCGATGAGGCCAATTCCGTCTATCTCGCCGGGATGGCGCCGAGATGCCCGAGATGGCGGCTACAGGCGACTCGCGGCTATCCGGCTCGCGTCACGGACGGTAGCGGCCGACTCGAGACATGGCGCGCGATATCCGCCCAATGGTCGGCAACCTAATTAGCCGCCAAGGTCGCCACCCGGTGCGGGTGGCGAGGCCTGTCCCCGTCAGCCGTCGCGCCGGAACTGCGGCGGTGTCCGGCGCGGTGGCGGCGGGGGCAGGTCGTCCGGTACGGCGTCGATGCCCTTGCTGATGGCATCGAGGGTTTCCAGCAACGCCCGGAGCGCGGTGTCGTCGAACGCCGTGAGGGCATGCACCCCGGCCTGCAGTACGGTCGGGAGGACGTCGTTGAGCAGGTGCTGGGCTTGGGGCGTGATGTCGACCAGGACGCGCCGGCGGTCGGACGGGTCGGCGATGCGGCGTACGTAGCCCTTCCGTTCGAGGGTGTCGAGGATTCCGGTCATCGTCCCGGTGGTGTAGTGCATGCGAGCGCTGATCTCGCCCGCCGGCAGCGGTCCGCCGGCCGCCTCGATCGCCGCCAGGGCGTTCAGGGAGGCGTGGGTCAGGCCGTACCGGCGCGCCAGGCGAGAGACCAGTTCTTCTGCCTTGGTTCCGGTCATGATCAGCTGACGGAAGGCCTGGCTCACGAGCCAGGACCCGCCCGGGTACTCATGCTCGAACGCCACCGCCTCGGGCGGCTGCGCGGGTCTTTTCGGGCGCGGCGGGGAGGCAGCCGGCAAACGTCGGGGGCTGCCTCCTCGTACTCGGTCAGGCGGACTTCCGTGCGGCATCAGTCCTGGTAGACCTCGATGCGCACGGAGGAAGCGTCGACGCCCATGTCGGCCATGATCGCCTGGTGATCCGGGTTGGCGAAGAAGGCGTGGCCGGTCTCAGCGTCGGCGAAGCGATGCATGATCAGCAGCGTATTCGGGTCCTCGGCCGACTGGTAGAGCGCCTCCTGGAGAACCCCGGCGCTCTTCTGGAGAGGCGCGGCCTCCGCATACCTGGTGCGCCACTTGCCTGCATCGGCGACGCGGTGGCGGATGAAGAACGTGGTCATGTGCATTCCTTCCTCTGCCTACCCCAGCGGGATAGCTTGGTTCCAAGATACTTGTATCCAAGTTATCTGTCAATCAAGTGGCCGCGAGCTTCGCTCCCGGATCGACCCGTCGCCTCACCATGGTGATCAAGCCGCCGGGCCGTTCTCATCGGGCGTAGCGATCGCCAGGCGGGATGGCCGGCTACGTGCTCGTGCCGCCATCGCCCCGGCGGCGTTCTCCGCGTGCGGACAGCGATGGCGAGCGGTACACCGAGATGGGCGCACCCGGAAGAGCGGACTGCCAGGGTCCCTCCGCTCAGCAAAGAAGCGCCGAAGCGCTGCCGCGTCTCGCTTCGGAGCCGACGGTTGCCGGGTAACCCGTGGTTATCAGCGGCTCGTCACCTCATCTGCCGTACGGGTTACAGCGTGACAGCCAGTAGGCCAGGCCGCATGTTTATACGTCGCCACTGCACACAAAGAACGTCCGCTTTTGCCGCTGGTCGCGCAGTCTACGGCGTTCGGTTCTAATGGGTTCGGGCAGAGCGGCGGCGATCTGGTGCGCGATCTCAGCGGGAGTCCGGCAGCCGGTATCCACGGCAAGGTTGGCTGCCTGGACCATCCAGGCACGTGATGACCGGTATTCGGCCAGATGGTCCAGGCGCCAGGCCTGTGCTTCGGCGGAGCCCTGGATGCGCTGCCGCAGTACTTCTTCGCCGGCGTCAAGCACGATATGGAAGACATCCAGTCCGGCGTCGCGCAGGCCAGCAAATATCTGCTCCAGGTAAGCGCGGACCAGGATCGTCTGGGGAGCGATGAGGTGCTGGCCGGTGAAGCGGGCTAGTTCAGTGGCGGTAGCCACCACGAGTGGACGCCATGGCGGCCAGTGCTGGAAATCGGACACCGGGTGGTCGGCCAGATTCGGCTGGAGCATGTATCCCACTGTCTCCGGGTCGAACACGCGGCTGGACGGGACCAGGGAATGCAGCTCGGCGGCGGTGCTGGTCTTGCCGCAGCCAAAGGTCCCATTTAGCCAGATGATCACGTGAGCATGGTATGGGCGCACGTACTTATTTGACGCTGGGAGCGCGATGTAGCTGCCGTTACGGCCACAGGCTCGCCGCCGCATACTGTGGCCTGCCATGATGGCCTTGATGCCGCCGACGGCGGCTGGGGCGGCGCGCCCAGCACGGCGGCCCATCATCATCGTGCAGGAGGGACCAGATGACCGACACGCTGGAGCAGATCAGCGCCCTGCTGCACGAGGCAGGCGAGACGCACCACCGTGTTTTCCGGATCGTCGACGGTGCTGACGACGACTGGGCCTCGTGGTACGCGCAGTGGCTCATCGACCTGTCGGAACTGCCGGACCTGCTGGGTGCCAGGCCGGTGCGCAGCGAACTGATCTACCTGCTCGTCAGCCTCGACAAGCAATACACGGCCGAGGCTCCAGGCGAATCCTGGGAGGTCTACTACACGCGCCGCATTCTGCGCCATTTCCGGCCATCAGGCAGCTGACACCGGTACTGGATAAATCCGCGCCCGGGGCCAGGTGAAGGTCCGGTCATGCCGCCCAGAGTGCGGATCACTTGCATACGGTCTGACTCAGGCGCTGGTCGGTGCCGCCAGGTAAACCGTGGCACTGGCTGACGGCAGCCTGGCCGTCATACTCTGTCGAACCGACAGCCCGGCAGTCTCACGGTCGTTCCGCGACGTGAGAGATGGCGTCGCGCTGGCGATCGCGAGCGCCGGGGCGTGCGGCGTGTCAAGGTCGCCGATGGCCGGCAGTTGCCCTGCGCTGCCACCAGCGTGGCAGGCCCGGCACGGCGGAGATGGCAGCCGAGCCGCAGATGGCTTATGCTTTTCCTTAAGGACTACCTTAAGGTGATGGTGATGGTGGAACGGTTCGTGGGGCTGGAAGAGGCCCGGCCGGTCCTCGGGCAGCTAGCTGAGGAGGCGGCCGCCGGCGCTGAGGTGTGGCTGACCAAACATGGCAAGCCTATGGCCGTCCTGCTGAGCCGTGAAGCGTACCTTCAGCTCCGGCAGGCCGCGGCGCGGGCCGGCCGGGAAGAGCTGGCGGCCCGGGTCGCCGAGGCCCGCCGCAAGGTAGCCGAGGCAGGGCTCGATCCGGCGATCGTGGATGAGGCGGTCGAGGCGGCCCGCCGCAGCGCCTGATGCGGATCGTCGCGGACACCAACACGCTCGTGTCGGGGTTCGGCTGGGGCGGGCCGCCAGGCCAGGTCGTCGATACGGTGCTGAGCGGCCAGGTGACCTTGGTCATCAGCCCTGCGCTGCTCGGCGAGCTTGCCCGCGTGCTGGCCTATCCCAAACTCGCCGCCGTCTTCGATGACCCCGCTGTGCTCGTCGCTGCAGTTGCCCAAGCCGCCGACACCGTCGATCCTGCGGAGCACGTGACGGTGCTGGCCGACGAACCAGACAACCGCGTGCTTGAAGCAGCGGCAGCCGGGCGGGCCGACCTGATCGTGACCGGTGATAAGGCCATGCAGGAACTCGGTTCCTTCCGGGGAATTCCCATCGTCTCGGCCGCCCAGTTCGTGACACGACTCCAGCAGCAAGGTCTCACCGGGCCACCCGGCCCGGGCGAGCAGACGCCCTGAGCTGGAAGTCATCGGCGGAGATTAGGCTGCGGTGCCGCAGGCCGGGCTGGCGCTGTTGCGGCACCTGTCCTATAGGGGCGATCTGACCGGCTGCGGGCGCTCACTTGGTGCAAATGCTAAGGCACGCCCCGGGCGGGTGCTGGCGGACCTGATGTTCGTGATCGCCGAAGACGCCACGTGATCAGCGATTCCCGGGTCATGTCGGGCCAGCGGCACCTGGTCGGCCTGGCAGCGTCAGCTCGACAGCACGGCGGACGCTGAAGCAACCGCAGGCGCCGGGCGCGAGCAGACCGGCAGCGTTTCAGTGAGGTGACACACCAGTTACCGACCCTGCCGGGCAACGGTCCGGCACGTTGATGTGTTAGATACCCGGGGTCGACTGATGCCCTGATTGGTAACGATCGCGCGTATTTGCTCCGGGATCCGGGTCGATGGGCCCGGTGCCGTGTGGGTAGAGGGGGCGCCCGGCGCGTTCGGTGAGGGCGGCGGCAGGGGCAGTAAGGTGCATCCCGATCGCGAGCCCGCCAGTCCGGCCGCTGGTGCGGCCGTCGCGGCCGCAGGCCGGGCACGGTCCGGCCGGGGGCCGCCCGCCGCTGCCGCTATCGTTCCCGTCCTTGTCGTCCTCGGTACTGTCGTCGCCGCCAGGGTCTTTAGCCGAGGATATTGCTCACTTCATCACAACGTACGGTGGTGATACGTCCGGTTGCCCGGATTCCCGCCGCGGGCCGGCGCGAGCGGGAAGGGCGGGCGTGGCGGCTCCGCTCGGGCAACGCCGACGCGTAGCCTTGTGTTCGTGGCCTCAGCGTTCGACTTCAGCGATCACAAGGCGGCGGCGTACGCGCCGCAGATGACCCTTGACATGTACCTGGCATTCCCGGAAGACGCCAGCAAGCTGATTGAGGTCGTCGATGGCTGGATCGTCCGGTGTGAGTCTGCCGAGCCAAGCCATCAGGCGATCCAGTTGAACCTCCTCATCGCCATCCGGGAGGCTGCCCGGATCAGGGACCGGGCCAAGCAGAGCTGCCACCGAGTGCTCGGCGACATGGACGTCCTGATCGCGGACAGTCCGAAACTGCACTTCCGTCGTCCCGACGTGATCGTCTACCGGTGCATCGACGACGACCGGGGGCGATGGGGACGCAAGCCGATCGCCGCCGATTGCCTGATCGCAGTGGAGATCGTGTCGGCCGACTCCATCACCACCGACATCCGGGACAAGCGCGCGGAGTACGCCGCCGCCGGCATCCCGCACTACTGGATCGTCCGGATGACCGACAACGACGGCCCCGCGATCTCCGTAGAACGGCTCCTGCTCACATCGGACGGCGAGTACACCAGGGAAGGGCTCGCGATCCGTGGCCGTGACTTCCACGCCATCGACACCATCAGCCCATTCCCGCTCAGACTCACCTGGGAAGCGCTGGACGAAGGCTTGTAAACCCGGGTCGAAGCACCACAGACCGTTTTGATCTAATAAGTGGTCCGCTGGAAACCGAGCCTGTGCCGCGGCGGCGTCCGGTAGCGTCCCGGTGGTCGGGTGGCGTCGGGGAGTCTGGAACAGTGGAGATCCCGAGCAGCATGCCGCACTAACGACTACCAGAGGCAGGTGTTGGCATCTGGCAGTCACGAACGCGGTGCCCTCGGTCAAGGTACGCCGGGGCCCTGGGGTCAAGGTCCGGTGACGATCGGATGTATTTGCTCCAGGATTGGGGTCATCCGGGGCGGCACCCGTGAGGAGATCCGCTCGTTCCGCGAGCGGGCCAGGGCCGCGCACGACTACAGCGCCGATATCTCCGACAAGGTGCCCTGGGTGATAAAGTTGGATTGTCGGAAAATCCGACTGGAAGGGGATGAGGTGCCGTGGGGGTGCCTGCCGCCAAGATCGAACCGCCGCCCCGCATCAGCGCCAGGGTGAAGGTGCGGTCCAAAGCGCAGCTGACATTGCCCGAGGAGATCAGGCGGGCGCTGCACATCAGTGAGGGCGACGAGGTTGAGTTTTCTGTTCATGACGACGGGACGATCACTGTGCGCGGCTACGTGTCCATCCCGACCGACCAGGCCTGGTTCTTCACCCCGCAGTGGCTGGCCGGGGAACGCGAGGCGGAGGAGGAGATCGCGGCCGGGCGGGGGACGGTGCACGAATCTGCCGATGACATGTTCGCCCACCTCGACGCGCTCGCCGCGGACCCCTGATGCCGACGTTCGAGACGCTCCCGCGTTTCGAGAGAGACTGGAAGGATCTCACGCCGGGGCAGCGCGCCATGTTCCGCAAGGTCGTCCTGGAGGCTTTCGTGCCCGACCTGACGGCCCCGGACCGGCCGTTCCGGCCAGGCTTGCGCGTCAAAGGGGTGAAGGCCCACCCTGGCGTGTTCGAGATGACGTGGGACAACGACGGCCGCGCCACCTTCAGCTACGGAGCCGAGCGTGTGCCCGGCCAGCCGCACATCATCTGGCGCCGCATCGGAACCCACGCCATCTTCACCCCGCCGCCCGGCCCGTGAACGTGGCGCGGATCGGCTGGGCTGATGTCCCGGTCTGGTAACGATCCTATGTATTTGCTCCGGGATCCGGGTCGCCGAAGCCGTCGCCGAACTCCGGGGCAGCCAGCAGCAGGCCGCCGCCCTCCGCGCCGCCCAGCACCTCCACGCATCCCCGACCCGCCCGGCCTGCTCCTGCTCACCTGCCAGCAGCCCGCCAGCCGCGGCGGGAACACCCTGCTGGCCGACGCCGCCCATATCACCGCGACCCTCGCCGGGCAGCACCCCGCCGCCCTGCGAGCCCTCTCTGCACCCCGCGCCGCCTACTTCGGCGCCGCGGGCGGCCACCTCGGCCCCGTCTGCGAACCGGCCGGCCGTGGACGGGCACGCGTCCGGCTCCGCCTCGACGACCTGGCCATGTTCTCCGCCGACGCCACCCCCCTGATCCCCCTGCTGCGCGCCGTCATCATCGAGCACCAGCAGACCATCCACCTCGACGCCGGGCAGGGCCTGCTGGTCAGCAACACCCGCTGGCTCCACGGCCGCGACAACTACACCGGCCCCCGCGTCATGCTCCGCATTCTCGGCGACCCCCTCCCCGGCACCGGCATCCAGCCCGGATTCCCCGCACCGACATCCGGTACCCCCACCGCACAAGCAGCCTGACAAATACGCAGCCCCGGTCGCCCGCTGGCTCTGGTCCGCCGCGGCCTGATGCAGACCGGTAACCGGTCCCAAAGCCATTCAGGCCCGGGACCGGATTGCCGTCTCCGTCCCGGATCAAGCACGGAGCCGGGCAGCAGCATCCCGCAACGCCTCGTCCATCGCGATCGGCTGCAGCCCGAACATGTCGGTAGTCGCACTGGCGTCGAGCACGAACGGCCTGGTGAACTGGTATCGCGTCGTCCGCAGCTCCTTGATCAGCGGGGAGAACAGGCCGCTCACCCACATCACCGGGTACGGGATCTGCGTTACCTTGGCCCGGGGCGCGCCGTTGACCTCCGCGAACCTGGCCGCTAGCTGGCGCACGGTCAGCGGCGGGTTGGCCGGCACCAGCCAGGCCTGGCCGTAGGCCAGCTCGTCGGCGGCGGCCGTGACCAGGGTCCGAGCGCAGTCGTGGATCGAGGTCCAGCTGTGCGGCACGTCCAGCGGTGAGGGCGCGTACGCCCGCTTCCCAGCCAGCAGCGGCTTGCCGATCACCGTGGACAGGATCGAGTTCGCCTCGATGTAGTCGCTGGCCCGGACCTCGGTGGTGCGGATCCGCCCTGCCTCCTGCGCGGCGAGCTGATCGTTCCACATCTCGGCCCGCAGCCGGAGCTTGGGGTCAGTCGCGGCGAGCGGGGTCTTGTGGGTAATCGGACCGTCCACCGGCCCGTAGCCGTACAGGTTGCTCATCGAGGCCAGTACCGCACCGCTGCGCTCGGCCGCGGCCAGGAATGCCCGGGCCAGCGGCGGCCAGTCGGTGAACCACTGGTGATAGAGCGGGCTCGCGCAGTTGTACAGGGCCGCAGCGCCGGCAGCGAGCTCTGTCAGCCGCTCGGCATCGGTTGCATCCGCGGCGACCCGCTCGATCGCCGGGTGCTCGGGTCCGCTGCCGCGCCGGCTGACGATGCGGACGTGCTCGCCCCGCTCGGCCAGCAGCAGCGCCGCGGCTGAACCCACGGCTCCCGCTCCGACGATGACGTGCTCGGACATTTCCTGCTCCCTTATGTCATGGGGCTTTCTGGCCACCTGGTGGCCCGTGATCCCGCTCTCCGAGAGCATTGCTCTCTCTTGTAAGCATGAGTCTTGCATAGTCGGCCTGGCATCGCAAGAGCAGTGCTCTCGTTTGTGTGCGATAATCTCTTCATGCCAGCACGGTCCATCCGGGCGCGCGTCCGCGCCGAGATGATTGCCGAGATCAAGGCGGTCGCGCGCTCTCACCTGGAGACGGACGGGGCGAACCTGTCGCTCCGGGCCGTGGCCAGGGACATGGGCATGGTGTCGTCGGCCTTGTACCGCTATTTCGCCAGCCGCGACGACCTGCTCACCGCGCTCATCCTGGACGCCTATAACGCGCTCGGCGAAGCGGCCGAGGCAGCGGACGCGGCAGTGACCGACCGCAGCCAGTTGCGAGCCCGGTGGCTGGCCACTGCGCGCGGGATCCGGGGCTGGGCGCTGCGAACGCCCGCCGAGTACGCCCTGCTGTTCGGCACTCCGGTGCCCGGATATGCCGCACCGGCCGAGACGATCACCGCAGCCGCGCGGACCCCGGTCGTGCTGATCCGGATCCTGGCCGACGGATTCGCCTCGGATGCGCTTGTCGGCGAATCGGCCCTCCGCATCGGCGCTCCGGCCGACGGCCCCGGCGCGCTGGCCGCAGCCGGCCCAGCCAGGCGACCGCAGGCAGCGGGCATCGCCGCACGACTTGCCGACGCGGTACGAGCGGACCTAAGCCGGGCCCGCGGCGACATCGCCCCGGAACTGCCCGACGAGCTGATGCTGGCCGGGATCACCGGCTGGGTTCAGCTATTCGGCATGGTCAGCTTCGAACTATCCGGCCAGTTCAACAACGTGATCGAGGCCAGGGCTGAATTCTTCGACCTGCAGATGGAGGTGATGGCCGATCTCATCGGGCTGTAAACGGGAACACCCATGCGGCCGCGGCGGTTTCGGGCGACCAGCGGCCGATCCGGGGGACCACATGAGCCCGGCACGGCGGCCCAGCGCTTTGCCGGTCAGGATGATCCCGGCCAGCCGCCATCGCCGAGCACCCCCGCCCGACGTGGCGGCCGCAGCAGCGTGCACCACGCCACGCGACATCAACAGCCTGGAATGGTTCGCCTCGGCGAATGACATCTGCCGCGTCTACGCCTCCCTGGCCACCCCTCGCCTGCCGGCCGGGCCTAGTCCCCGATCGGCCAGGTGCTTTCGCTCAACGACGGCGGCCTGGCTCTCGACCCGGCCCGGTGGAAGACAACCTGGTTCAAGGGCGGATCCGAACCCGGCGTCCTGACCCTGACCTAGCCACCACCCGGACCGGGCACAGCTATGTCGTCACCGCGCTCGCCGGCAACCCCTCGCAGGCCGACGGCATTTTCCTGATCCCGGCCTACCGCGGAAGCCCGATGGCCGAGATGATGCAGCAGGTGCGCAGTGACCTGCCCGCGCTGCGCGAGGTGGTCTCGTTCGCCGACTGGGAGGCGTTCTGCGCCGAGGCCGCGCCGGACCGGGCGCTGCCGGAGGTGAGCCCGCACGCGCCGGCGCAGATCCAGTACACCTCCGGCACGACCGGCTTTCCCAAGGGCGCCGTGCTGCACCACCGGGGGATCGTCAACAACGCCCGGCTGCACACCGCCCGCCTGGGCGTCGGTCCCGGCAGCGTCCAGCTCAGCGCCATGCCGCTGTTCCACACCGCCGGGTGCGTGATGTCCGTGCTCGGCGCGGTCGTCACCCGCGGACGCTCATCCTGCCGCCCTACTTCGACCCCGCCCTGATGCTCGAGCTCATCGCCGCTGAGCGGCCCGACACCCTAGGCGGCGTGCCGACCATGCTCATCGGCATGCTCGACCACCCCGGGCATCCGCGGGGCCCCGTCGCCCGGCCGATATGGCCCGGCCGCGGCCAGCGCCGCGGTATGCCCTAGCCGGGCCCGGGTCTCTGCGGTCCGGGCCTGGCCGGCGGTGATCTCGCGGGCCTCGGCGATCAGTTCCGCGAGCTGGTCGTCATCCAGGCCCGGCGGCGTTGTCGGGGTCGTCGTACTCGTCCGGGTCACCGGGATCCTCATCCTCGGCCCGCGCCGCCAGCCAGGCCTGGTCCCAGTCCGGGCTCTGCGGCACCAGCCGCCAGTCCGGGGACCCGAGCCAGGGGTGGTCACCGGGTCCCGCGGGCACGCCGGACGGGTCGCCGTCCGGCCCGGGGTCGCGGGGAACCGGCCAGCCTCGCGGTATCTGAACGGAACCCGCAGCATCCACCACCAGGCTGAAGCCCACGTGCTGACGGTCTTTTCGGTAACGTAAGCGCCAGCCGAGAGAACCTGGGAGGCATCCAGTGGTCACCGCGATCGTCCTGGTGCGAGCCGAAATCCAGCGCATTCCCGAGGTGGCCGAGATGATCGCCCAGATCCCCGAGGTCAGCGAGGTGTACTCGGTCACCGGGGAGTTCGACCTGGTGGCCATGGTCCGGGTCCGCAGCCATGAGGAACTCGCCGACGTCATCCCCGGAGGGCTGAACAAGGTTCCCGGCGTGTCGCACACCGAGACCCACATCGCGTTCCGCACCTATTCCCGCCACGACCTGGAGGCAGCGTTCTCCCTGGGCCTCGGCGCCGACGCCTGACGGGCCGCGAGGGGTCAACGGAGCCCGGCGCCGGATGCGGGGCCGGGGCCTCAGGCGGGCGCCGGATGCGGGGCGGGGCCTGGGCGGGAGGGGTTGGCGGCCCTTGGGATCCAGGCGGCGGCTCGTCGCTATCCAGCGGTCTAGCAGGGCGCGGGCGGCGCCGCAGTCCACGGCTTCGGCGGCGCGGGCGTAGCCGTCGGCCAGTGCCGAGGTGACCGCCTCCGGGCTCGGCACGCCAGCGGCCGCGGCCAGCGCGGCCGCCGCGTTGAGCAGCACGATGTCCCGCACCGGGCCGTGCTCGCCGTCCAGCACCGCCCGGGCCACCGACGCGTTGTGCGCGGCGTCACCGCCGCGCAGGTCGGAGGGCGACGCCGGGGCCAGCCCGAGCGCGGCGGGCGAGAAGTCCGTCTTGGCCACCTCACCGTCATGCACCACCCACACCGAGGACGGGCCCGTGGTGGTCAGTTCGTCCAGCCCGTCGGAGCCGTGGAAGACCAGGGCCGAACAACCGCGCCCGGCCAGCACGCCCGCGATGACCCCGCCCATCAGCGGGTCGAACACCCCTACCGCCTGGGCCGAGGGCCGGGCTGGGTTGGCCACCGGGCCGAGGAAGTTGAATACGGTAGGCACGCCGAGCTCACTGCGGGTCGGGCCCGCGTACCGCAGCGCCGGGTGGTACAGCGGCGCGAACAGGAACGCCACCCCCACCTCGTCGGCCAGTTCCGCGGTCGCGGCGGGCGGCAGGTCGATGATCACGCCGAGCGCCTCCAGCACGTCCGCGGCCCCGCACGCGGACGACGCGGCCCGGTTGCCGTGCTTGACCATCCGCACGCCCGCCGCGGCGGCCACGATCGTGCCCATCGTCGATACGTTGACCGTGCGCGCCCCGTCGCCGCCGGTGCCCACCAGATCGGTCAGGTGACCGGTCACGTGGATGGGCGTGGCGTGCGCGAGCATGGCCCGGGCCAGCCCGGTCATCTCGGCCACCGACGTGCCCTTGATCCGCAGCGCGATACCGAACCCCGCGATCTGGGAGGGCGTCGCCGCCCCGTCCATGATCTCGTTCATGGCCCACTCGCTCTCGTCCGCGGTCAGCGAGTCGCCGCGGATCAGCGCGCCGAGCAGCGCGGGCCACGTCGTGCGGGCGTCCATGGCGGCTCCCTAAGCTGGTTACGGCGCGTTCGCGCATCAGGCCGGCCAGTTCGTGGGCCAGCGCGATGGGGTCGATCGGATGGCTGATCACGGCGTCGGCGCGCGACCAGGTGGCGAGCCAGCCGTCGTCGGCGCGGCCGACGACCAGCAGCACCGGCGGGCAGTTGTAGATCTCGTCCTTCGCCTGCCGGCACACGCCCATCCCGCCGGCCGGCTGCGCCTCCCCGTCGAGCACCATCACGTCGGCGCCGCCCGCGTCGAGCAGCCGGAACAGGGCAGGCTCGGTGGCGACCTCGATAATTTCCGCGTCCGGCACGTCCATCGCGGGACGACGCCCGATGGCGAGCCTGATCTGGGCCCGGACATCCGCGTCGTGGCTGTACACAACGACCTTCATGACAGGCATGCTACCGAGCCGGGAGCAAGGCGGGGGGTCGCGTAGCGATCGCCTACAGGTTGTCGTAATAATGGCCTCGTGGCGACAGCAACCGTGCAGACGAGCCCCCGCACGCCGGCCAGCAGACCGAACCTGGTCAGCGTGGGCACCATCGTCTGGCTCTCCTCCGAGCTGATGTTCTTCGCGGCCCTGTTCGCGATGTACTTCACCATCAGGTCGGTGGACAAGGGCCAGGGGCTGCCCTGGCCGGGCGCCCACCTGGACATCGCGCTCGGGTCGGTCAACACCACCGTGCTCCTGCTGTCCAGCGTCACCTGCCAGATGGGCGTGTTCGCGGTCGAGCGCGGCCAGATCAAGCGCACCAGGGGGCTGTTCCACCCGATGAGCTGGGGCCTGCGCGAATGGTACGTGCTCTCGTTCCTGATGGGGCTGTACTTCGTCTGCGGGCAGGGCTATGAGTACC
Source organism: uncultured Actinomycetes bacterium (assembly GCA_963801155.1). Classification (GTDB taxonomy): domain Bacteria; phylum Actinomycetota; class Actinomycetes; order Streptosporangiales; family Streptosporangiaceae; genus Palsa-504. Next base: position 7,383 of record CAWDEB010000023.1, on the reverse strand, counting down.
TGGACCTGATCAGGAACCAGGGCCTCACGCTGTCCTCCAGCGCGTACGGCTCGGTGTTCTACCTGACCACCGGGTTCCACGGGCTGCACGTGACCGGTGGCCTCATCGCCTTCATCTTCCTCCTCGGCCGCACCTACGCGGCCAAGAGATTCACCCATGAACAGCAGGTCAGCGCGATCGTCGTGTCGTACTACTGGCACTTCGTCGACGTTGTGTGGATCGGCCTGTTCACCACCATCTACCTCATCCACTAGTCAGGGGACAGCGAGTGGGCTGGATCAACGCCAGGCGCAGGCGCCCGGTCGCCGGCTACGCGGCACTGCTGCTCGGGCTCGTCGTCGTCGGGCTGCTGTACGGGGCCCTGACCCGTACCAGCGCGCAAGCGGCTCCCACCACGGCGCAGCAGGACATCGCGAACGGCCAGGCCTTGTTCGAAGCGACGTGCTCGAGCTGCCACGGTCTCGACGCCCAGGGCACCGCGCAGGCGCCCAGCCTGATCGGCTCGGGCGCGGCCGCCGTCTACTTCCAGATGTCCACCGGCCGCATGCCGGCCGAGGAGGTCGGCGCGGAGAACGAGCGCAAGCCGACGTTGTTCACCGAGCAGGAGATCCTCGACATCGCCGCCTATATCCAGTCCATCGGCGGTGGTCCCGAGATCCCGACCGCCGAGCAGGTCTCCACCGAGGGAGCGAACACCGGGCTCGGGTCGCAGCTGTTCAGCGCCAACTGCGCGCAGTGCCACGGCTTCGCCGGGGCCGGCGGCGCGCTGACCTACGGCAAGTACGCGCCGGCGATGACCCAGTCCACCCCCACGCAGATCTATACCGCCATGCTGACCGGGCCCGAGGCAATGCCGGTGTTCTCCGACGGGGCGCTCAGCCCGCAGGCCAAGCGCGACATCATCGCCTACATCGTGGACACGCGGACCGAGCCCAACCCGGGCGGGCTCTCGCTCGGCCGGACCGGGCCCATCACCGAAGGCCTGGTCATCTTCCTGGGCGGGATGGGGTTCCTGGTGCTGATCGCGATGTGGCTCACGGCCAAGCGGCGTGAGCCCTGGGATGCGGCACAGTCTGGAGGTCGGGGAGTTCGGGGACGTCGGGGACGGAGCACTGATGAGCGACATGGAAGAGGTCGAAGGCCCGCAGGGCCCGGTGCCCCCGCACCGGGTGATCGGGACTCCCCCGCCGACTCCGCGGCTGCTCGGCTCCGGGGCCGGGGATGGCGGCGGGGATGGCGGCGGGACGGCGGGGCTGACGGCCACGGCGCCGAGGTGGAGCCGACCGAGGAGAAGCTGCCGTCTGAGCCGGACTACCCCGCGCACGCCAAACGCGCCGAGAAGATCGTCGCGTTCAGCTTCCTGCTCGCGTTCATCGCGGGCTGCGGGTTCATCGCCGCATACATCGGCCTCGAGGTCGGTTCGGTCGACAGCGTCTTCCGGTCCAACCTGGCGCTGGGCCTGTCGCTGTCCGTGGCGCTGCTCGGCCTGGGGTTCGGCGCGATTATCTGGGTCCGGCACATCATGCCGGACGCGGAGGTGATCGAGGAACGGCACGAGATGCGCTCGACGGACGCCGAGCGGGCCGCCTTCGCCGAGTACTTCGCGGAAGCCACGGGCGCGAGCCAGTTCGTCAAGCGGCCGATGGTACGGCGCACGCTGATGCTGGCCACGCTGCCGCTGGCCGCCATCCCGATCGTGGTGCTCCGCGACATGGGCCCGCTGCCCGGGACCAGCCTGCGGCACACGGTGTGGACCCCGGGACGGCGGCTGCTGGTCTACGGCACCAACCAGCCGATCACCCCGGCCGAGTTCAGCGCGCCGGGCGGCATGATCACCATCGTGCCCGAGGGCTACACCGACGACCTGGACGCGCTGGCCAAGGCGGCCGTCATCATCATCAAGTTCCGGCCCGGTGAGCTGCAGATCCCGACCAGGTACAACGGCAACACGCTGATCGGCACGATGAACTGGACGGTCGACAACATCGTCGCCTACTCCAAGATCTGCACCCACGTCGGCTGCCCGGTGGCGCTGTACGAGCAGACCACGCACCACATCCTGTGCCCCTGCCATCAGTCGACGTTCGACGCCCCGACCGGCGCGACCGTGATCTTCGGCCCGGCGCCGCGGCCGCTGCCGCAGCTCCCGCTGACCACCGACGCGCAGGGTTACCTGGTGGCCAAGAGCGACTTCACCCAGCCCGTTGGCCCGAGTTTCTGGGAGCGCGGATGAGCGACGACCTGAACGTTCCCAAGGCGCTGAGCGGGACCGGCTCGTGGCTGGACGACAGATTCCACGGGGCCCGCGGGCTCCGCGTGTTCATGCGGAAGGTCTTTCCCGACCACTGGTCGTTCATGCTCGGCGAGATCGCACTGTGGTCGTTCGTCATCCTGCTGCTGACCGGGACGTTCCTGGCGTTCTTCTTCATCCCGTCCTCGGCCCCGGTCGTCTACCACGGCTCGTACGTCAAGCTGGACGGCCTCTCGATGAGCCAGGCCTACGCCTCGACGCTGAACATCAGCTTCGACGTCCGGGCCGGGCTGCTGATGCGGCAGATCCACCACTGGGCGGCCGACCTGTTCATGGCCGCGCTCACCATCCACATGCTGCGGGTGTTCTTCACCGGCGCCTACCGCAAGCCCCGCGAGGTCAACTGGCTGATCGGGATCGCGCTGTTCTCGCTGGGCCTGATCGAGGGCCTGTTCGGCTACTCGCTGCCCGATGACCAGTTGTCCGGCGCGGGCCTGCGGATCTTCGAGGGCGTGCTGCAGGGCATCCCGATCGTCGGCACGTACCTGGCGTTCTTCCTGTTCGGCGGGCCGTTCCCGGGTGACTCGATCATACCGAGGATGTACATCATCCACGTGCTGCTGATCCCGGGCCTGCTGCTGGCGCTGATCACCGCGCACCTGTTCATCATGGTGCACCAGAAGCACACCCAGATGCCGGGCCTGGGGCGCACCGAGAAGAATGTGGTCGGCCAGCCGTTCTTCCCGTACTTCATGGCCAAGGGCGGCGCGTGGTTCTTCTTCATCTTCGCGGCGCTGGCCCTTCTGGCCACGTTCGCCCAGATCAACCCGATCTGGCTGTACGGGCCGTACACGCCGCTGGCCATCTCGTCGGCCTCGCAGCCCGACTTCTACATGGGCATCCTGGAGGGCTCGCTGCGCATCATGCCCGCCTGGGAATGGAACTTCCTCGGGCATACGCTCAGCTTCAGCGTGCTCATCCCGTTCATCGTGCCGCTGACCGTGGTCCTGGGCGGCGCGTCGCTGTGGCCGTTCTTCGAGCAGTGGGCGACCGGGGACCGGTCCTGGCACAATGTCCTCGACCGGCCCAGGAACGCGCCCATCCGCACCGCCACCGGCATGGCGGCGGTGGTGTTCTACGGGGTGCTGTGGGCCGAGGGCGCGAACGACGTCATCGCCGACAAGCTGCAGATCCCGCTGTACACGATCACCTGGATCGCCCGGGTGCTGATCTTCGTGGGACCGGCGATCGCGTTCTACGTCACCAGACGTATCTGCCTGGGTCTGCAGCGTCAGGACAAGGAGCTGCTCGAGCACGGGCTCGAGACCGGCATCATCAGGCAGCTGCCCGACGGCGAGTTCATCGAGGTGCACCGGCAGCTGAACGAGGAGGAACGCGCGCCGCTCGAGGCCAAGAAGGTGCCCGCCCTCATGCCCGCACCCGGGTCGGAGGACGAGAACGGCGTGCCCGCGCCGCAGGTGCACGGCGCCCTGGGCCGGGCCCGGGCGATCGCCAACCGCGCCTTCGCCGAGACGGTGGTGATCGAGACCAACGGGCACGGCAACGGTCACGGCAACGGGCACGGGCCTGGTGAGGTGGAGGCCGCGGTGGGCACCGGTGGCGGCGATCCCGCGGAGCTGCCCAGCGGCGGCGACGGCTCGGACGGCGAATCCGGCGACTCGTAGCTGCCCGGCCGCGCTGGGCAGGGCATCCATCTGCCGGTCGCTGATCTGGACCCGGTGACGATGTCATCCGCGCTCGCCCGGTCCGGGCAGAACTGCTCGACGTAGGCGTGCAGGGCGCTGGCGTAGTGCGAGTACAGCTGGCGGACGCTGGGCTCCGACCCGGCCCGTTTCCGGACCGAGCCGCCATCCGGAGAGCCATCTAGGACAGGAAGTCCGGCCCGATGAGCTGCTGCAGTTCCAGGATGGTGTCCGGGTCGATCAAATTGATGGGCGGGTTGCTGAAGGTCGCCCGCCAGTATCCGGTCGCCTGCCCGGTGATCGTGAATTGAGTCAGCGTGGCCGACGTCGGGGACCACGTGGGTTCGTCATCCGGGGCCTGGGGTGGCGTCGCGCCCACGAACGTTCGGGCCGGGGTCGTGTAGACCTCGATCGTGAGGTCGGCCCGGGTTTGCGCTGTGTCGTAGGAGGTCACGATTTCCGCCTGTCTCGATGCTGGAGGCCATGGGGCTTCGGCCTGTCGCGTGGGTTCATTTCAAGATGACGATCGTCATCCTTGCCGTATAAGGATGATAGGTATCATCTTCTTGGGTAAGCAAGTCGAGAGCACCTGGAGGATCCACCGTGGGCACGTCTCAAGCGGCCAAGGCGGCCAGCCATGACCGCATCCTCGACATCGCCGCGGCGCGCATCCGCCGCGACGGCATCGGCAGCCTCGCCGTCGCCGAGCTCATGAAGGAGGCCGGGCTGACCCACGGCGGTTTCTACCGGCACTTCGACTCCCGAGAGCAGCTCGTCGCCGAAGCCGCGCAGCGGGCACTGAGCCAGGGCAGCGAATGGACGATCGCGTCCGGCAAGCTCGGCGGGCGGCGCGGATTCACCGCGCTCGTCGACGGTTACCTCAGCACCTGGCACCGGGATCATCCCGAGTCCGGCTGCGGGGTGGCCGGCGTCGCCGCGGATGCCGCCCGCGCCGGCGGCCCGGCCCGGGCCAGCTACACCCGCCAGGTGAATGAATGCCTCGCCGTGATAGCCGACCTCACCGGCAACCCCGACCGCCAAGCTGGGGAACGCGAAGCGGTCCTCACCCTCAGCGCCCTCGTCGGCGCGATCTCCATCGCCCGGGCAGTCGACGACCCCGACCTGTCCGAACAGATACTGACCCACGCCACCGCCGCATTGAAACAGTGCATCCTGAACTAAGCGCTGCCCGTAATCGATCTTCGGGTGTGCCGACGTATGCGCCCGGCGTCCGGGCGACAGCCCGCCTACGCGACCTGGAGGAGGTTGTGCAGGCGAGCGATGCCGAGCATGGCTTACCCCAACATTCGCGGACTAATTGATCCACTAACGGTGGAATGCCGGGTTGACTAACAGGATTGCATCCGTCATCCTCATCAGATGTGGATGACAGCCATCCGCTAGATATGCATCTACGACCGGCCGACAGCCGCTGGCCGTTCGCCCCTCGAGACAGGCGGAACGATGACATCCGAAGACGCGACGCCCACCCCGGCTCAGCTCACGCTCCAGGTCTACACGACCCCGGGGCGACCGATCGTGAGCGCGACCAAGTCCGAGGGCCCGGGTGACATCCCGATGTGGTCTCCTTCGTCGGCCACGCTGATCTACGGCGAGCACGACGCGGTCCTCGTGGACGTGCCCGCCACCTTCGACCAGACGGATGCGCTGGCTGACTGGGTCGAGTCCAAGGGGCGGCGGCTGACGCGCATTTACATCACCCATGGGCACGGTGATCACTGGCTCGGCCTGGCCAGAATGATCCAGCGCTTCCCCGGCGCGACGGGTCTGGCAACGGCTGAGGTGCTGGCCCGCGTGGAATTCGAAGCCGGGCCGGGCATGGCCGGGTACTGGGAGGCAATCTTCCCCGGCGAGGTCCCCACGGGAGCGGACAAGGTGCTACCGCAGCTCTTGCCGAACGACACCATCGATCTGGAGGGCAACGAGCTGCGGGTCATCCGGATCGGCCAGGCCGACACCGCCGAATCCACGGTCCTGCATGTTCCGTCGCTTGCCGCCGTGGTCACCGGGGATCTGGCGTACAACGAGGTGCATATGATGACCGCCGAGACCGGCGATGCCGAACGGGCACAGTGGATCGCCAACCTCGACGAGGTTGCCGCTCTCAATCCCACCGTTGTCGTCGCCGGTCACAAGAAGGCCGAGAACGGCAACGACCCGAAGATCATCGCGGAATCACAACAGTACCTTCGGGACTTCTCCCGCATCGTGGCCGAGGAGACCACCGCAGCCGCGATCGTCGCCCGCATGGTCGAGATTTACCCCGACTGGGGCAATCTCCGCACCATTTGGTACTCCTCGAGATCAGCCATCACGCGCAAAGACAGCTAGCGGCCGGAGTTCGAACACGTTGGGGCGGGCCCCTTGCCTGTGCCAGATGCGGGTGTGGAGGAGTCCGGTCCCGGCGGAGGCTCTACCCCAGCCGATCCGCCAACGATGAGGAGCTCGCTTCCTTGGACAGCACGACACCCCAGTCGATCGGTGTCGTCGCCATCGCAGGCGCCACCGGTCGCGTAGCGGCCGAACTGACCCGGTCACTCGCGGCGCATGGCGTCGCTGTGCGCCGCCCTCCCCGCTCGGTGCCGGACTGGATCACCGACAACATCCACCTCTTCCGATGACACCCGAAGGGCAGAACGCATGAAAGCGGCGGTGATCTACGAGAACGGTGATCCGGCCGTCCTTCGATACGAGGACGCCCGCGATCCCGAATGCCGCGACGGTTGGGTGCTGATCGACGTGGAGGCGATCAGCATCGAGGGCGGGGATCTTCTCGCCCGGGCCGACTCCACGCCACGGTCGGTCCCGCACATCGTGGGGTACCTCGCCGCGGGCACGGTCATCGAGGTCGGCGATGGTATCGAGGATCGCGCCGTCGGCGATCGCGTCGTGACACTCAACCCGACGGGTTCGCACGCCTCAAAACGGGCGGTTCCAGCGATATCCACCTGGCCCATCGCCGATGGGCTGGATGCAGCGACTGCGGCATGTGTTCCGGTCGCGTTCGGGACGGCCCAGGAGTGCCTCTTCACCGCCGGCAACCTGAAGGCAGGGCAGACGGCATTGATTCACGCCGGCGCAGGAGGCGTCGGCATGGCCGCGATCCAGCTCGCGAAACACGCCGGCGCAACCGTCATCTCAACCGCGTCCAGCCAGAATAAACTCGAACGCCTTACCGAACTCGGGCTTGACCATGGGATCAACTACGCGCGCGAGGACTTCGTCTCGCGCGTGCGCGAGCTGACCGACGGGCGCGGCGTGGACGTGATCCTCGATTCCGTCGGCGGCGAGAACCTGGTCAAAAGCATCCGGGCTCTTGCCTACAGAGGGACCCTCGTAAGCGTCGGAGTAGCGCGCCGTGCCGGCTCCGACGTCGCAGCGATGGATCTGTGGCAGAACAACAACGCA
>CAWDEB010000022.1:0-131822 GCA_963801155.1 uncultured Actinomycetes bacterium | reverse complement strand
CGGATGGTGACGGGCATGGCGCGGAGCTCGGCCAGGACGTCCTCGCTGTACTGGCAGCCGATGTCGGTCAGCACGTAGCCGAGCTCGTCCCTGGTCCGCAGCAGCTGTCCCTCGACGTTGACGCCGTGCTGGGCGAGCACGCCGTTGATCGCGGCCAGCACGCCGGGCACGTTGCGGTGCAGGTGGGCGAGGCGGTGCGCGCCGCTGGTGGGGCCCAGCGCGATCTCCGGCAGGTTGACGCTGAGCGAGGTGGCGCCGGAGGTCATGTAGTCGGCCAGCTTCCCGGCGACGAACTCGCCGATGTCCTGCTGGGCCTCCTCGGTCGAGCCGCCGATGTGCGGGGTGAGGATGACGTTGGGCAGCTCGCGCAGCTCGGAGACGAACTCATCGCCGCGGCCCTTCGGCTCGTCGGGGAAGACGTCGATGGCCGCCCCGGCGATGTGCCCGGAGGCGATGTGGCGCGCCAGCGCGGCGTGATCCACCACGAACCCGCGGGACAGGTTGAGGAACAGCGACCGCGGCCGCATCGCGGCGAACTCGGCCTCGCCGAAGAAGCCGCGGTTGCCGTCCCGCCCGTCCACGTGCAGGGTGACGGTCTCCACCGACTCCAGCAGCTCGGCCAGGGTCGAGCAGCGCCGCGCGTTGCCGATGGCCAGCTTGTCGGCGATGTCGTAGAAGTACACGGACATGCCCAGGCTCTCGGCCAGCACGGACAGCTGGGTGCCGATGTTGCCGTAGCCGACGATGCCGAGCCGCCGGCCGCGCACCTCGTGGCTGCCGACGGCCGACTTGTCCCACAGCCCCGCGTGCATCTGGCTGTTCTTCTCCGGCAGCCGCCGGGCCATGGCGATGATCTCGGCCAGCGCGAGCTCGACCACGCTGCGCGTGTTGGAGAACGGCGCGTTGAACACCGCCACCCCGTGCCTGCTGGCCGCGGCGAGGTCGATCTGGTTGACGCCGATGCAGAACGCGCCGATCGCCACCAGGTCCGGGGCGGCGTCCAGGACCCGCGCGGTGACCTGGGTCCCGGACCTGATGCCGAGCAGGCGCACGCCGCGCAGGGCGTCGATGAGCTCGTCCTCGCCGAGCGCGCGCGGCAGCGTAGCGACCTCGTAACCCTCCTTGGCCAGCCGCGCCGACGCGTCGGGGTGGATGTTCTCGACCAGCAGTGCCCTAGTCGTCATGAAGCGCGCGCACTCCCCAGGTCCGGTAGGTGGGCACGGATTAAGCCCCGTAATCCTTTCCTTTATACCGAACGGGCCGTGGTGGCTGTCCCGGGCAGGGGGTCACGGTCCGCGTGGCCGTCGCCGGGCAGGGGGTCAGCGGTCCGGGTCCTCGTCCAGGTCGCGGAGCTTGCCGCGGACCACATCGGCCAGCGGGTGCGGCAGGGCGTCCAGGATCGCGGCGGCCTGGAGGTAACGGGACCGGGCGGCCGCGAGGTCGCCGCCGCGGAGCAGGACGTCGCCCAGCCCGGCCAGCGAGTTACCCTCGCCGAACGGCGCGCCGATCTCGCGGTAGGCGTCGATGGCCTGCTCGTAGTGGGCCTGGGCCTGGGCGAGGTCGCCCAGGTGCAGGTAGACGAAGCCGATGCTGTCCAGGGTGTCGGCCGCGCCCCCACGGTGGCCCGATTCCCGGTGCAGGCTCAGCGCCCGCTGGCAGTGGGTCAGCGCGTCGTCGTACTGGCCCAGGTGGGCGTAGAGCCAGCCGACGCCGTTCTCCAGCGTGGCCTGCGTCCACCAGTGCCCGGCGGCCTTGAGCATCCGCAGCGCGTCCAGCGCGACGGCCAGCGCCTCCGGGTAGCGCTCCTGCTTCTCCAGCATGCCGGCCAGGCCGTTGAGCACCACCGCCTCGTTGGCCCGGTCGCCCAGCTCGCGGAACAGGTCCAGCGCCCGCCGGAAGTTCGGCTCGGCCGCCTCGTACTCGTTCATCTGCAACTGGGCGTGGCCCAGCAGGTGATGGGCGTGCGCGAGGGCGAGCGGGTCGTCCAGCCGCTGCGCGGCGGCCAGCGCGGTCCGCTGGATGGCCGCGTAGGACTGCAGCCACCCGCGGCGGTGGAAGAACGGGCCGAGCGCCCAGGGAAGCCTCCAGGCGTAGGTATCGAACCGCTGGGCCTCGGCGAAGCCGATCAGCGTGAGCAGCCCCGGGACCTCGGCCTCGAACCAGGACATGGCCTGGTCCTTGTCGGCCATTTCGGCGGGTACCACCCCGGGAGCCGGCGCGGCCAGCCGCAGCGGCGACCGGAACGGGCTGAACCGCTGCGAGGCCGCCATAGCCGTGTGCAGGTAGTGGTCCAGCATCCGGCGGACGGCGGCGCTGCGGTCCTCCTCGGCGTCGTGCTGCTCGGCCGCTTCGGCCGCGTAGGCGCGCAGCAGGTCGTGAAACGCGAACCGGCCGGGCAGCTGCTCGGCCGCCATGTGGGTCCGGGTGAGCTCGCGCAGCGCGGCGGCCGCCTCGGCGCGGGAGATCCCGGCCAGGCTGGCCGCCGCCGGCAGCGAGATGTCCGGGCCGGGGTGCAGGCCGAGCAGGCGGAACATCCGCGCGGCCGCCGGGCTGAGCTGGTCGTAGGACCAGGACAGCACGGCCCGTACGTCGGTGGCCGCGTCGCCCGCCTCCAGAGCGTCCAGCCTGCCCCGGGCGTCACGCAGTTCGGCCGCCAGTTCCGCCAGCGGGCGCTTCGGCCGGCCGACGGCCCGGCCGACCGCGATGGACAGGGCCAGCGGCAGGCGCGCGCAGGCCGCGACGATCTCGTCCGCCACCCGCGGCTCGGCCGCGACGCGCTCCTGGCCCAGCCTGCGGGCCAGCATCTCGTGGGCTTCGTCGTCGCCGAGCACGTCGAGCGTGATGAGCGCGGCCCCCTCCGTGGCCACCAGCCCGGCCATCTGGTTGCGGCTGGTCACGACGACCAGGCAGCCCGGCGAGCCGGGCAGCAGCGGCCGCACCTGGGCCGCGCTGCTCGCGTTGTCGAGCACGATCAGCACCCGCTTGCCGTCCACCAGGCTGCGGAACAGGGCCGCGCGTTCCTCGAGGGGAGCGGCGATGCGGTGCGGCGGGACGCCGAAGGCGTCGAGGAAGAACCGCAGCGCCACGTCCGGTTCCATGGGCGTGCCCGGGTCCGGACCGCACAGGTTGACGTACAGCTGGCCGTCGGGGAAGCGCTTGGCCACCTGGCGCCCGAAGCGGATGGCCAGCGCGGTCTTGCCCACCCCGGCCGTCCCGGATATGACCGCGACCGGGACCGACTCGTCCGTCCCGGCGGACCGGGCCGACGGCAGCATGGCGTGCAGCGCGCGGAGCTCGTCGTGGCGGCCGGAGAAACCCGGGGCGTCCAGCGGCAGCTGCGCCGGGACGGGGACGCCGGAGGACCCGGCGGCCCACGGCAGGGCCCGGTCCGGCGCGGTGGCCCCGCTGGGCAGGACGGATCCGTCGGATCCGCGCGGCCCCATCCCGGCGTCCTTCCGCCGGGACCCAGGCGATCCGGCCGTCTCGGCCGGGTCGCCGTCCGCGGCCGTGCCGGCTGGGCCGCCAGCCGCGGCGGTGTTGGCTGGGCCGCTGGCCGCGGCGGTGTTGGCTTGGCCGCTGGCCGCGGCGGGGCCGACGGTCGGGTTCAGCGCGGGATCAGAGGTCAGCACCTGCTGGTGAATGCGGGACAGGTCGGTGCCGGGATCGATGCCGAGTTCCTCGGCGAGCACCCGCCTTCCGTCCTGGAACACCCGCAGCGCCTCCGCGGGCCGCCCGCAGCGGTACAGCGCGATCATCAGCAGCCCCCGCATGCGCTCCCGCAGCGGATGGTCGGTCACCAGCGCGGTCAGGTCGGGCACGACCTCCTCGTGACGGCCAAGCGAGAGCAGGACATCGGCCCGTTCCTCGGCGGCGCCGGAGCGCAGTTCGGCCAGCCGCACCCGCTCGGTCTCGGCGAACGGACCCGGCACTCCGGCGAACGCGACGCCTCGCCACAGGCCGAGCGCGCTCTCCAGCGCGTCGACCGCGCCGACCGGGTCACCGTTCTTGCGCAGCTGCCGGGCCCGGGCCAGATGCTGCTCGAAGGCCACGGCGTCGGGCTGGCCCGGCACCAGGTGCAGGACGTATCCGGCCCCGGAGGAGACCAGCACCCGGCCCGGCCCGCGGGCCGACCTGGTGGGCTCGATGATGCGGCGAAGCCCGGCCACGTAGGTATAGATGCCGCCCTCGGCGCTGGCGGGCGGATCCTGCCCCCAGACCGCGTTGACGAGCTCGCCGCGGGAGATCACCCGGTTGGCGCGCATCGCGAGGATGCCGAGGACGGCCTGCTGCCTGGGCTGACCCACGCGCAGTTCCTCGTTGCCGTTCCATACAGTTACCGGACCGAGCACGCCGACGCGCAATACCACGGTTTCGCTGACCTTCCGTCTTCCGTCCCACCCCACCAAACCGGACGCCGCCCCCCACCCCGGGCAGAAGCGTCTTCACCGAGGTTACCGCGATTTGGGCCGCTCCTCCAGAAAAAATCTAGATCACCTAGAGACTTCCCGTTAATAGTTGATCCGCGTCCACTGTCGCGTCGGTCGCCATGCCCGGGGTCCGGTGCCTGCTTGGGTGGCTTGGGACAGCACAGCTCGGTCGTGCGGGCGGCTCAGCTAGGGGGAGGTCGCAGATGACGGCGAACGGCCGTGCCACCGGCCCCGGCCGCGTTCCCGCGACCGAGCGGGCCTCGAGGAGGGCGGCGAAGCGGCGGCGCGGCCCCTGAAGCCTCCGGGCACTGCGTTACCCGGAGTGGCCGACCCTCACGGCACCCCCCTCACTACCTGTCGTGAGGGTCGGCACCCTCGTTCTAGCCGTACCGGGCCGGGCCCGGCAGGCGGCCTTTACTGAACCGTCGGGCTATCTTGCCCGATATGTCACTTTGCGCACTGTCGGCCCGAGGCCGGGCAAACCGGATCGGGTAGCGAAGTTGTCCTGTCGCCCGGCAGCCTCACCAGGTAAGGTTAGCCTAATCTAAGTTCGGTCCGGCAGCTCAGGCAGCTACGGTTGGAGGCCGCGCATGCTCGCTACGCTCGTCATCTTCCTGCGTGAGGGCGTGGAAGCGAGCATGATCGTCGCCATCCTGCTGGCCTACCTCAACCGGATCGGCCAGCGGCAGCACTTCCGCGACGTGTTCATCGGAGTTGGCGCCGCGCTCCTGCTCGCGGCCGCGGGCGGGGTCGCGGCGTACTACACCATCCGCAGCTACAGCGGCTCGCGGGTGCAGACGATCTTCGAGACCGTCACCTACCTGGTCGCCGCGACCGTGCTGACGTACATGACGTTCTGGATGCGTAAGCACGCCCGGTCGCTGTCGAAGGAACTGCGGGCCCGCGCCGACGCCGCGCTGGACGGGCGGGCGCGGTGGGGCCTGGGCCTGCTGGCTTTCCAGGCCGTCGGCCGCGAGGGGCTGGAGACGGTGGTCTTCACCCTGGCCATCGTCTTCTCCACCTCCGCGACCAGCGCCCTGAGCGGGGCGGTGATCGGGCTGGCCGGATCGCTGGGCGTCGCGTTCGTGATCTACCGGCTCGGGCACAAGCTCAACCTGGCCCGGTTCTTCACCGTGATCGGCGTGCTGCTGATGGTATTCGCCGCGGGCCTGCTGGCCGACTCGGTGGAGAACCTGCAGCAACTCGGCTGGCTGCCGGTGCTCGACGCGCCGATGTGGCACTCGGCCCGGCTGCTGTCGGAGGAGAGCGCACTGGGGGACGTGCTGCACAGCTTCTTCGGTTACAGCGACGCCCCCACGCCGCTCCAACTGCTCATCTACGCCGGCTACCTGGCCGTCGTGGTGGTCGTCTACCTCGGCGTGCGGGGCAGGCTGGCGGCACGCGTGGCCCGCCCGGAACCCGCTTCATGATGCGGTGGCGAGCCGCCGCCTCGTTCGCCGTGGCCTGTGGTGCGCTGGCCGCCTGCGGGTTGCTCGCGGGCTGCGGGTCGTCGGACTCGGCCGGGCCGTCGATCACGCTCTACAGCGGCCAGCACGAACAGACCACCGACGGGCTCGTGACCGCGTTCGAGAAGCAGACCGGCATCACCGTCAACGTCCGCAACGACGACGAGGACACGCTCGCTAATCTGATCGCCGTGCAGGGACCGCACTCGCCGGCCGACGTCTTCTACACCGAGAACTCCCCCGCCCTTGAGTTCCTGCAGGGAAAGGGCCTGCTGTCCCCGGTGGACCCGGGCACGCTGGCTCGTGTCCCGGCCCAGTACAGTTCGCCCGACGGGGACTGGGTGGGCGTGTCCGCGCGGGTCAGCGTGCTGATCTACAATCCCTCGCTCATCGCCGCCAGCCAGCTTCCGACGTCCGTCCTGCAACTCGCCGACCCGCGGTACCAGGGCAAGTTCGCCTTCGCGGCCGGGGAGACCGACTTCCAGCCGATCGTCACCTCGGTGATCAAGACCTACGGCCAGGCGGCCGCGCTGCGCTGGCTCCAGGGGATAAAGTCCAACGCCGCCAGCCACATCGTCCCGGACAACGAGACGATCACCGACGAGGTGAACCGCGGCCAGGTCGCCTTCGGCGTCATCAACCAGTACTACTGGTACCGGCTGAAGGCCGAGATCGGCGCCTCGGCGATGCACTCGAGGCTCGCCTACTTCGCCCCGCGTGATCCCGGGTACGTGATCGACGTCTCCGGCGCGGCGGTGCTGAAGTCGAGCAGGCACCAGGCGGCGGCGCAGAAGTTCCTCGCGTTCCTGGTCAGCCAGCAGGGCCAGGACATCATCGCGCGGGCGGCGGGCAACGAGCAGAGCTACGAGTACCCGCTGGCGGCCGGGGTGACGACCTCGGCGCCGGAGACGCCCTTCGGCCAGCTCGAGCCGAACCCGATCACGATCGCCGATCTCGGTGACGGTTCGGCGGCCATCGCCCTGCTCCGCCAGGCGGGGCTGCTGTGAGCCGCTCCGGCGCATGCTCATGACCACGGGCTCATGACCACGGGAACGCTGACCGATCGCCCGGGCACGAAGGCCGGTCTCACCCCACGGCGCACCCACCGTCCAGTGGCTCTGCTCACGCTCAGCTGGCTGGTGGCCGCGGTCCTGGAGCTGCCGCTGGTCTTCCTGCTGATCGAGGCCCACGGCGCCGGAGCCGCCGAGGTCGCGCACCTCATCTTCCGGCCGCTGACCGCCACCCTGCTGTGGAACACCGTCCGGCTCACGGTCGTGGTCACGCTGGCGTGCGCGGTGATCGGAACGGCCGCGGCGTGGTGCGTCGAGCGGACCGACCTGCCGGGCCGGCGGGCGTGGGCCGTGCTGGTGGTGGTGCCGCTGGCGATCCCCGACTTCGTGGTGAGCTTCGGCTGGAACTCCCTGTGGTCCTGGGCGCACGGCTTCCGGGGCGCGGTGATCGTGATGACCCTGGCCGTGTACCCGCTGGTGTACCTGCCGGTCGCGGCCAGCCTGCGCAGCGCGGATCCCGGCCAGGAGGAGGTCGCGCGGAGCCTGGGCTCGGGCCGGGTCCGCACCTTCGTCCGGATCACCCTCGGTCAGGCCAAGGGCGCCATCGGCGGCGGGTGCCTGCTGGTCGCGCTGGTCTTGCTGGCCGAGTACGGCGCGTTCGAGATCGTCGGCTACCAGACCTTCACCACTGAGATCTTCACCGAGTTCAACGGGTACAGCTTCGCCGCCTCATGCGCGCTGTCCCTGGTGCTGGTCCTGCTCAGCCTGCTCGTCCTAGCCGGGGAAGGCATGCTCCGCGGCCGGGGCAGGGTAAGCAGGCCGGGCCCGATGACGCAGCGGATCAGCCCGCCCCAGCGGCTGGGCTGGGCGCGCTGGCCGGTGCTGGCCCTGTTCGCCGCGCTCGTGCTGCTCGCGCTGGGTGTCCCGGTCGCGGCGGCCCTCTACTGGATGGCCGCCGGCCTTCCCCCGGCGCTGTCGGGCGGGGCCAACGTCTCCCTGCTCGACGCGGCCGGGCACACGGCAGCGTACAGCGGCGGCGCCGCGGCCCTGGCCACGGTCATGGCCATCCCGGTGGCCCTGCTGGCCGTCCGGCACAGCGGGCGGATGCGGCTTTTCCTCGAGCGCAGCACCTACCTGGTCCTGGGCATGCCGGGCGTGGTCATCGCCTTCGCCTTGTCGTACTTCACCGAGCGCTACGCGGCCGGGTTCGGCTATGGGTCGTCCATGCTGCTCATCGCGTGCTATGCGATCATGTTCTTCCCGCTGGCGCTGGTCGGGGTCAAGGCGTCGCTGGCCAGGGCGCCGGCCAGCCTCGACGAGATGGCCAGGTCGCTGGGCCGGCGCAGGCTGGAGGTGCTGGGCCGGGTCACGCTGCGGCTGGCCGGGCCGGGCCTGGTCGCCGCGTTCTGCCTGGTCTTCCTGTCCGCCGTCACCGAGCTCACGGCCACCTTGCTGCTGATCCCGACCGGAACGCAGACGCTGGCCACGCAGTTCTGGTCCTACGAGTCCAACCTCTCCTACAGCCAGGCTGCGCCGTTCGCCCTGGTGATGATCGTCGTCGCCGCCGTGCCCAGCTATGTCCTCGGCCGGTTTTTCACTCGCCCGGTTCACACGCAAGGATGACGGCATGCGGGATGTGGCGGTGACAGGCGTGCATAAGGCCTTCGGTTCGCATCGGGTGCTGGCGGGGGTGGACCTGGAGGTGTCGACCGGATCCCTGACCGCGATCCTCGGCCCGTCCGGCAGCGGGAAGACCACCCTGCTGCGGCTGCTGGCCGGTTTCGAGCGGGCGGACGCCGGCACGATCAGGATCGGCGATCGGCTGGTCGACGGCCCGGAGGCGTACGTCGCGCCGGAACGGCGCCGCATCGGGTACGTCCCGCAGGAAGGCAGCCTGTTCCCGCATCTGACGGTGGAGGCCAACGTCGGTTTCGGGCTTCCCGCCCGGAAGCGGCGCGGCGGCAAGGTGGCGAGCATGCTGGAGGCGGTGGGCCTGGGCGGGCTCGGCCAGCGGTATCCGCATCAGCTGTCCGGCGGCCAGCAGCAGCGGGTCGCGCTGGCCCGGGCGCTGGCCATTGAGCCGACGGTGGTCCTGCTCGACGAACCCTTCGCCTCGCTGGACGCCCACCTCAGGGCTTCCGTCCGCGCCGACGTCCAGGAGCTCTTCCGCCGCGCCGGTACCACGGCGGTGCTGGTGACTCACGACCAGGACGAGGCGCTGTCGATGGCCGACCGGGTCGCAGCCTTGCGCGATGGGAGGATCGCGCAGTGTGCGGCACCCGAAGACCTGTACAGCCGGCCGGTTGACGCCGAGCTGGCCAGTTTCATCGGAGAGGCGAACCTGCTCGATGGCGTACTGGCCGGGGGGGTGGTGGAGACGCTCCTGGGCTGCCTTCGGGTTGACCCCGCCGCAGCCGCCGCAGAGGGCAAGGTTACCGTCCTGATCCGGCCCGAGCAGATCGGCCTCGGGCCGGACGAAGGCGGCATAACGGCCCGGGTGATCTCATCTGACTACCACGGTCACGATGTCGTGGTGTATCTGCGGCCCGAGCGCGACGCCGACGGCACGGCCGTCATCGCACGGATGGCGGGCGGCAACCCGCTGCCGGCCGGCTCACGGGTGACCCTGCGCACCCGGGGTCCGGTGTTCGCGTGGCCGAAGGATTAACCCGGGGAATCCCCCCGCACCCGGCCCTGGCTGAGTGTCGGCTGGCCGCTCGCTGAGCGTTGGCTCTGAGTCCCCGCGCCGGGCCCCGCCAGGGCGGCGAACCGCCTACGATAGAGCGCGGTACCGCGGGACGACGCTGACAGAGGGTTGGACGAAGCGAGCATGGGCAAGGCAAGCAGAACAAAGGTCGAAGCCACCCGGCGGGAGAAGATCGCCGCGCAGCGGGTGGCCGAGCGCCGCGCCGAGCAGCGTCGGCGGATCCTCATGGCGTCGGGCGCCGTGGTCGTCGTGCTGGCGATCGTGCTGACCTTCGTCATCATCAAGCTGAACAACAAGCCGGCGGCCGCGGCGGCGACGCCGTCGGCGTCGGCGTCGCCCCAGGGGCTGTCGAACGGTCCGACCGGCTCCGCGCTGGCCCCGGTGGTGGCCAAGGTGACCTCGGTGCCCGCCAGCACCCTGGACACGGTCGGGAAGGGCGGGTTCACCGGGAAGATCCAGACCATCACCGGGAAGCAGCCGCCGCTGACCGCCAGCGGCAAGCCCGAGCTGCTCTACATGGGCGCCGAGTTCTGCCCGTACTGCGGGGCCATGCGCTGGGCCATGATCGTGGCCCTGAGCCGGTTCGGCACGTTCACGGGGCTGGCCACGGTCCACTCCGCGGTCAGCAACGGCGCCGGCGAGCAGGAACCGGACCCGGACACGCCGACCTGGACCTTCCTGCACGCCAGCTACTCCAGCCCGTACCTGAACTTCACCTCGGTCGAGCAGACGACCAACATCCCGGACCCGTCCAACGGCGACATACACCACCCTGCAGACCGCCACCTCGGCCCAGCTGGCGCTGCTCAACAAGTACGACGTCGCGCCCTACACCGACCGAGACCGGGGCGATACCGTTCCTCGATTTCGGCAACAAGTACGTGACCATCGGGTCCCCTTACGACCCGGGCGTGCTGGCCGGACTGAGCTGGAGCACGATCGCGACCGACCTGAGCAACCCGAACAGCGCGGTGGCCCAGTCGATCGACGGGACGGCGAACTACATCACGGCCGCGATCTGCAAGATGACCGGCAACCAGCCCGCCAGCGCGTGCACCTCGACCGTCCAGTCCCTGGAGAGCCAGATCTAAGGTTGGCTTAGCACTGGCACGGTACAATCCCGCCAGCAGCCGTGACACCACCGGAGGCGAAGCCCGGATGACAGCGTCAAAGTCGAGCCGCGCCAGGGCCCAGCGGGCGCAGGCCAACGCGGCCAGGAACGGCGGCGCGGCGGGCCGCGCCAGCGGGAACGGCACCGCCGTGAAGGCCGGCACCGCCGTGAAGCCGGCACCCCGGTCAAGGCCGGCACCCCGGTCAAGGCGGGCAGCACGCCGCGGACGGTGGCGACGCGGGACGGCGCGCCCGGCCGCCGCGGCCCGCGCGGCCGGCCACGCAGGAAGCCACCGCCGAGGCGCCGAGCACCGCGACGGCCCCGCTGTGGATGCAGCTGGCCACCTTCGCGCTGGCCCTGGCCGGCCTGGGCGTGTCGATCTACCTGACCATCGCGCACTTCACCGAGTCGGCGCTGCTCGGGTGCTCGGAAAGCGGGCTGGTGAACTGCACCAAGGTGACGACCAGCCCGCAGTCCTACGTGTTCGGGATCCCGGTGGCCGTGCTCGGGCTGGTCTTCTACGTGTTCGCGGTGGCGATCATGAGCCCGTGGGCCTGGCGCTGGGCCCGGCGCGAGGTCTACCTGATCCGGCTGGCCGCGATGGTGGCCGGCATCGGCTTCGTGCTCTACCTGCTGTACGCCGAGCTGTTCATCATCGGGAGCATCTGCCTGTACTGCACCAGCGTGCACGCGATCACGTTCGTCCTGTTCGGGCTGACCGTCTTCGCCGCCGCGGCCTGGGGCATACCCAAGCGCCAGCACGGCTGAGTTCCTCACCTGGGGGTGAATCTCCAGGTCATTACATCTTCCTCATGTTGGCACCGGTGCGGGTTCCGCGGCGGCCGTACGCATTACGCTGAAGGGATATCTGGCCTGGCCGCGTGCGAAAGGAGCGGATTCAGTGCCCGGCATGAACTCAGGCCTGAGCCCGGCCGACCCGACGCTGGTCGCCGCGTTCAGGTCCGCGCTGCTGCACCAGGGCGCGATCGCGCTGCTCATCATCGTCTTCCTCGGGCTGCTGTGGGCCACGGCCCGGGTCTGGCGGCTCACCGTACCCGCGCCTGCCGCTACGTCCGGGGCCAGTGGTGCCGTAGCGGCCAGTGAGACGGGACCGAGACTTCGGAGACGGGCGGGACTTCGGAGACGGGCGGGACTTCGGCGGCGGGCGGGACTTCGGCGGCGGGCGGGGCTTCGGCGGCGAGCGGGACCTGGGCGGGCGGCGGGACCTCGGCGAGACGCGGGACGCGGCTCGCCGGCGGGCCTTGGGCGGGACGCGGCGGGGCGCGGGAAGCCAGGGGGCGGTGGCTGCTGCGGGTCGGGTTCGGGCTGATCTGGATCCTGGACGGGATCTTGCAGGCGCAGCCCAAGATGGCGGGTGGGCTGGCCTCGCAGGTCATCGAGCCGATCGCGGCGTCGTCGTCGGCCTGGGTGCAGCACCTGGTCAACTGGGGCGGGACGATCTGGTCCTTCCACCCCATCCAGGCCGGCGCGGCCTCGGTGTGGATCCAGGTCGGGATCGGCGTCTGGCTGCTGGTGGCCAAGAGCGGACCGTGGTCCAGGCTGGCCGGGCTGGCCAGCGTGGCCTGGGGCCTGGTGGTGTGGGTGTTCGGGGAGTCGTTCGGCGGGATCTTCGCGCCGGGCCTGAGCTGGCTCACCGGGGCGCCCGGCGCCGTGCTGATCTACGTGGTCGCCGGGGCGCTCATCGCGCTGCCGGAGGACGCCTGGCGGAGCCCACGGCTCGGGCGCCTGCTGCTCGGCGGGGTAGGACTGTTCTTCCTCGGCATGGCCGTGCTGCAGGCCTGGCCGGGCCGCGGCTACTGGAAGGGCACCATCGGCGGCCAGCCGGGCACCCTGGCCGGCATGGTCCAGCAGATGTCCTCGACCTCGCAGCCGCACTTCCTGTCCGCGCTGCTGGCGCGCTTCGGCTCGTTCGCCGCCAGCAATGGCTTCGCGGTGAACCTGGTGGTAGTGATCGCGCTCGCGGCGATGGGCGGGATGTTCCTGACCGGCCGACCCCGGCTGGTCCGGTACGCCGTGTGGTTCGGCATCGTGTTCTGCCTGGCGGACTGGGTGCTGGTCGAGGACCTCGGCTTCCTCGGCGGGCTGGGCACCGACCCGAACAGCATGATCCCCTGGATCCTGCTGTTCACGGCGGGCTACCTGGCCCTCACGCCGACGCCGCAGCCGGAGATGAGCCCGGAGATGAGCCCGGAGATGAGCCCGGAGATGAGCCCGGAGATGAGCCCGGAGATGAGCACTGCGCCGACGGTCGCGGCAGAGGTTCACGGGTGGCGTGAGCGGCTG
Organism: uncultured Actinomycetes bacterium; assembly: GCA_963801155.1. Classification (GTDB taxonomy): domain Bacteria; phylum Actinomycetota; class Actinomycetes; order Streptosporangiales; family Streptosporangiaceae; genus Palsa-504. The sequence goes on along the minus strand of CAWDEB010000022.1, from coordinate 118,797 downwards.
CGGGTGCCAGCGCCTTCGGCGCTGGGAACAGTGGTCGCGACGGCTAGCGCCCGGTCGGTCGCGGCGGTGGCGGCGCTGGGCATCATCCTGATCGGGGCCGCGCCGATGGCCGCAGCGGCGGCGAACCGGACCGCGGATCCGATCCTGGCCCTGGCCATCGCCGGGAACAGCTCCCCAGAGCACTACCCGGCGCCCGCCTTCCAGCTCACCGACCAGAACGGCCAGCCGGTGTCACTGGCCAGCCTGCGCGGCAAGGTCGTGCTGATGACGTTCCTGGACCCGGTGTGCACGTCCGACTGCCCGATCATCGGGGCCGAGATGAAGGAAGCGGGGGTGCTGCTCGGCTCGGCGGACAAGGACGTGGAACTGGTCGCGGTCGTGGCCAACCCGATCTACCGGTCGGTCGCGTTCACCCAGGCCTTCGACCGCGAGGAGGGGCTGAACACCGTGCCGAACTGGCTGTACCTGACCGGATCGCTCAGCCAGCTCACTCAGGTCTGGCAGCACTATGGGGTCGCCGCGGAGATCCTGCCCGCGGGCGCGATGATCGACCACAGCGACCTGGCCCTGGTCATCGACCCGACCGGGCACATTCGTGAGGAGGTGGGCGCCGACCCCGGGCCCGGCACGGCCAGCACCCAGTCCTCGTTCTCCGTGCTGCTGAGCCAGTACGCCCGTAACGCGCTGGCCGAGTCATGATCCGGCGGGGCGCCGGCCTCGCGCTACTGAGCGCGGGCCTGGTCTTCCTGGCCGCGGGATGTGGATCCCAGACCGCCCCGGCCGCTACTCCCAGCCTGCAGGTGCAGACCGCGCCGCTGTCCACCTCGCTGGTCACCCCGCAGGGCGCCTGGGCGGTCACGGTCATGGGCGGTTCGGCGGCGTCGGAGAACAACTTCTGGCAGCTGTTCGTCCGGCCCGCAGGCGCCAGCCGCTGGTCCCTGGTCACCCCGGAGGGCGTGGCCGACAACGGCGGGCTGGTCGCGGCGAGCGGCGCAGGCGGCACCTCGCTCCTGGTCGGGTTCCGGCCCAGCCAGGGGCTGGCCTTCTCGCCCCTGGCCAGCAGCAGCGACACGGGCAAGAACTGGACGGCGGGCCTGCTCGGCGCCGGCCTGGCCGACGTCCCGGACGCGATGGCCGTCGCCCCGTCCGGACAGACCCTGGCCCTGCTGAGAGGCGGCAGCATCGAGGCAGCGGCCACCTCCGGCGCGGCGACCGCCGGGCAGTGGTCGCCGCTGACGTCGCTGTCCGCGCTCGCGGCGACGGCACCGGGACGCGGGTGTGGGCTGGTGGCGGTGAACGCCGTTGCGTTCGGCCCAGATAATGTCCCGATGGCGGCGGGAAGCTGCGCACGGCGGGGTGTGGCGGGGGTTTTCGCTGAGACCGGCGGTGCGTGGCAGGCGGCCGGGCCGGTGCTGCCCGGCGGGTTCGGCGGGGATCAGGTGCAGGTGCTAGGGCTGGCCGCCACGGTGCAAGCTAACACAGGGGGCGGCAACGCGGCGCTGCTGCTGGCCGGGACCGGCCTGCTCGCCGCCTGGTCGGCCGGGGGACGCTGGACCGTCTCGGGCCCGGTCGCGGCGGCGGGGGGCGTGCGCGCGGCGGGGTTCGGGCCGGGCGGGAGCGTGTGGGTGCTGCTCGGCGGGGGGCGCGCGGAGACGATCAGCGGGCCCGGATCCGCCTGGCAGGCGCTGCCCGCCCTGCCGGCGGGTGTTGCGACGCTGGCGCCAGGTTCCGGTTCCGGCGGCTATGACGCGCTGGCGGTGTCAGGGTCGCGCCTGGCCGTCTGGCGGCTGGCCGGAACGGCCTGGGCCAAGGTGCAGGTGATCAACGTGCCGATCCAGTACGGCTCCTCGAGCTAGGCCGGCTATGAACTACCTCACGCAGCACTGGTCGTTCGACCCGTTCCTCATCCTGGCCATGGTGGTCGCGGGGTGGCACGAGGCCGGGCTGTGGCGGCTGGCCCGGCGGTCCCGGCCGGAGCGGACCCGGGAGCGGCGGCTGCGGTCGCTGTGGTTCTACGCCGGGCTCGCGGTTCTGCTGATCGCGGTGTGCTCGCCGATCGACTACTGGTCCTACGACTACTTCATCATGCACATGGTCCAGCACCTGCTGCTCATGTTCGCCGCGCCGACGCTGATCGTGGCGGGCGCGCCGTGGCGGCCGCTGCTGGAAGCGCTGCCCAGCCGGTCCGGGCGCAGCGCGACCCGGGGCGTGCAGGCGGGCGGCTGGTCCCGGCCGCTGCGGGCGGCCGGCGGGTTCGTGCTGCGGCCGTGGGTCTCGGTGGCGCTGTTCAACGCCGCGATGATCGCCTGGCACCTGCCGGGCCCGTTCGACCTGGCCGACAGCAACCGGACCGTGCACGTCTGGCTGATGGACGGCAGCTTCTTCGCCGCCGGGGTGCTGTTCTGGCTGCAGTTCATCCCGTCGCCGCCGTTCCGCCGGCGGATGCCGCTGGCGTCGCAGGCGGCCGCGCTGCTGGTAACCAACGCGATCATGATCGGCATCGCGATGGCGCTGAGCATCTTCGTCAGCGGTTCGGTGTACCCGGTCTACGATCACATTCCCGGCGTCACCCTGCCCCCGTTCGCCGACCAGCAGATCGGCGCGGCGATCTTGTGGGTCTGCGGCGACTTCTGGGCCCTGCCGACGATGATCGTTGTCGTCCGGCGGCTGATCGTCACCGACGGGAGCATCACCGCGGCGCTGGACCGGCTACTGAGCCGCGGTTCGGTAGGGGGCGGCTGGGCCACCGGGCGGCCGGGCGCGGGCGTGCTGAGCGCCGGGCCGGCTCAGCGCCCCTCGCCGCCGGACGCGGAGTCGTGAACCTGACGCCGGTGGGCGGGCCGGGAGAACCTCCGCGCCACCGGGAACCACCCGTCCGGTGCGGAACCGTTCGCGGGTTTGCGGCCGGGTGAGCCGACGGGGGGCGTCCGGCCGTCCGGCTGGTCCGGGGCCTGGGGGCCGCCGGAGTCAGTCCCCGGCTTGATCACGTCGGTGATCTTCCGCAGCCCGCTGAAGGCCGACGAGCGCGCCACCGCGATGACCCCGATGATCAGCGCGGCGATCCCGCCCGCCTCGATGGCCAGCAAGCCCGGCGTGATCTGGACCCGGTCGCCGAACACCACGATCCCCAGCGCGATCCCGGCCAGCGGCTCGCCGGCCGCGATGGCGGGCAGCGAGGCGTGCAGCGGCGCCGCGCTGAACGCGTTCTGCATCAGCCAGATGCCGACGATCCCCGCGCCGATCAGGGCGTAGACCGACCAGGTGGTGAACAGCACGGTCCACGAGTTGCCCTGCAGGCCGGTCAGCGTCTGCCGGGTCAGCGCGTCCTGGATGCCGAACACCAGGCCGGCCCCGAGGCCGGTGAGGGTGGCCCGGACCTGCCCCGTGCGGCGGTGCCCGATCACCACGGCGAGGAACGCGATGCCCGCGATGATCGCCGCCGCGTACCAGTGCGAGAGCGAGCCGAAATCCAGGCCGATGGGCGTGATCGAGCGGGACGCCGACACCAGGCCGACGCCGGTGATCAGGATGAGGGCGCCGGCCACCTCGGCGACCTTGACCGGCTGCCGGGACAGCGGGACGGCCAGCACCAGGGCCCACACCAGGTAGGTGGTCAGCAAGCGGCTCGACCAGGGTCAGCTCGAGGTGGTCGATCGACCAGGCCGCGAACAGGTAGCCCGCGATCATGCAGCCGATGCCCAGCAGCCACCGGGGCTTGTGCAGCAGGTCAGTCAGGATGCGCAGGCGGAGGAACCGCGAGTCGGGCTCCTGCTCGGCGGCGTACTGCTGGAGGACGAACCCGACGCCGAGCAGGAGTGCAGCCACCAGGCAGGTCGCGTAGGCCACATCCAGATCCACGGTGCTCTGTCTTCACTAGGGGAAAGGTACGTACGGTTAACAAACACAACGTGCATTACTGACGGCTAGTTTCGGCTCGTCCCAGCTTGGCCGCGTGGCCCAGGGGTGTGGCGACGCTTCGATCGTACGCTAACCGTCTTCCCTACTACTGCCGCCGCACCGGCGGGCTGAACATCACAGACGCCGGCCCGACGTGATTGGCATCAATCCGTTACCCTGCGGGCCTGGCGGTTGCCCGTCGCCGACGGCGGCCGGGACCGCCGTACTATCATGAGATCGTCGGCAGGCGTGATTGCCATGGGAGAGGGTGCTGACGTTGGGGGACCGTAGGAAGGCTTCCAGGAAACGGGCCGTCGGGACCCGTGAGCACATCATCGCGTACCTGACCGGCACCCGCGAGCTCTTCGACCAGGGCGGGATGGCGAGCACGCGGCTGGCCGCCGCGGTCGGCTACCCAGGCTCCAGCGTGGCCTTCGCACAGCTCCTGTCCGGCATGGAGCGGTCCGGGCTGGTCGAGCGCGACGTGCGCGGCAAGCGGACCTACCGGATCCGGCTGGGCCCGGCCGCGGCCGAAGCCGCCGGGGTCAACGGGCTCGCGGGGATGCTCGCGCCGGATGCCGGGCCGCACGCCGGGCTGCAGGCCGGAGCGGTGACGGCCGGGTTCGACTACGACGAGCTGGCCCGGCGGCTGCTGGCCCAGATCGTTCGGCGGCTGGCAGGCGCGGAGCCGGCCGGGACGGGCGCGGACGCGAGCTCCGCCGCGCTGCGGGAAACGGTGGCCGGCCTGGAGACCGAGCTGGCCAGCGCGTGGACCAAGTACGGCAAGCTCGCCGAGGAGAACGCCCGGCTGCGCGAGCAGCTCCGGGCCGCGCGGCAGTCGCTGGCGCTGGCCCAGGAGAGCCTGCGCAGGCTGCCCGTCGCCGCCGCCCCGAACAGCGCCGAGGTGAAGCTGCTGGCCCCAGCCGGGAACACGGCCGACTGGGAGGAGGCCCGGCCCCTGGGGGCCTAGGACTGGAACGCGAAGGGCGTCAGGTTATCCGCGTTCGCCCTGGCCAACGCCGTAGGCGGAGGCTGTTCCAGACGACGAAGACGGAGGAGAGGGTCATGGTGGCGGCGGCGATCAGGGGGTTGAGGAAGCCCAAAGCGGCCAGCGGCAGGGCCAGGACGTTGTAGCAGAAGGCCCAGGCCAGGTTGCGGCGGATGGTCCGGAACGTGGCGCGGGCCAGGCTGATGGCGTCGGGGACGGCCGCCAGGTCGTCGCGGAGCAGGATCATGTCGGCGGCGCAGATGGCGACGTCGGTGCCGGTGCCGAGGGCCAGGCCGAGCTGGGCGGCGGCTAGCGCGGGGGCGTCGTTAACTCCGTCGCCGACCATGGCGGCTGGGCGGCCTGCGGCTTGCAGGCCGACGATGAGCTGGGCCTTGGCCGCGGGGAGGGCACCGCTGATGACCTCGTCGATCCCGGCGGCGGTCGCGACGGCTTCGGCGGTGGCGGCGTTGTCGCCGGTGAGGAGGACCGGGCGCAGGCCCAGGGTGCGCAAACGGCTAACGGCGGCGGGGGCGGAAGGCTTCACCGTATCCGTCACGGCCAGGGCGCCGCGGATCTGGTCGTCCCAGCTCACGAGCACGGTGGTACAGCCGGCTTCTTCCTGGGAACGGCACCAGGAGGCGAGGCCGGGAACGGCCTCGACGCCGAGGTCGGCGAACAGCTGGGCGCGGCCGAGGGTGACCTGGTGGCCTTCGACGGTGCCGCGGGCGCCTAGGCCGGGGAGGGCGGCGAAGTCGTCGGCCGGGGCCAGCGGGCCCGCCTCGGCGGCGGCCAGGGCGGTGATGGCGGCGGCCACGGCGTGTTCGGAGGCCTCCTCGACCGAGCCGGCGTAGCGGAGCAGGTCAGCACGCGAGGTCCCGGGAACGGCCTGCACCCCGGTCACCGTCATCTGGCCGGTGGTGATGGTGCCGGTCTTGTCCAGGACGACCGTGTCGATGGCGCGGGAGGACTCCAACGCCTGGTAGCTCTTGATGAAGATGCCGAGCTGGGCGCCTCTCCCGGAGGCGACCACCAGGGCGGCGGGGGTGGCCAGGCCCAGCGCGCACGGGCAGGCGATGATCAGCACGGCCAGGGCGGCGCTGAAGGCGTGGCTCGCGGGGCTGCCGGCCAGCAGCCAGCCGGCCAGGGTCAGCGCCGAGCAGGCCAGGACAGTGGGGACGAAGACGGCGCAGATGCGGTCGGCCAGGCGCTGGATGCTGGCCTTGCCGGCCTGGGCCTGCTCGACCAGGCGGATCAGGTGCGCGAGCTGGGTGTCAGAACCGACCTTGTTGGCGCGGACGACCAGGCGGCCGGTCAGGGCGATGGTGCCGCCGGTCACGGTGTCGCCGGGGCCGGCGTCAACCGGGACCGACTCGCCGGTCATCATGCTGCGGTCCACGGCGGACCGGCCAGACAGCACCTCGCCGTCGGCGGCGAGCCGCTCCCCCGGCCGGACCACGAAGCGCTGGCCGGGCTGCAGCAGGCGGGCCGGGATTCGCTGCTCGGCGTCGTCGGGGTCAAGCACGCAGACGTCCTTGGCGCCGGCGGCCGCCAGGTCGCGCATGGCCTGGCCCGCGGTCCGCCGGGCCCGGGCCTCATACAGCCTGCCGGCCAGCAGGAATGTGGTCACCGAGGCAGCGACCTCGAGGTAGATGCCGCCACCCGAACCATGCAGGATCAGCTGCAGGCCGCTCAGGCCGGTCCGGCCGCGGTCCAGGACGAACATCGCGTACACCGACCAGCCGCAGGCGGCCACGATGCCCAGTGACACCAGGGTGTCCATCGACGACGAGAAATGCCTGGCCTGCTTCAGCGCGGCCTGGTGGAACGGCCACGCGGCCCAGATCGCGACCGGTGCGGCCAGCGCCACCAGGAACCACTGCCAGCCGGGAAACCTCGTCCACGGGAGGATCGACAGGACCAGGGACAGGTCGGTCAGCGGGACGAAGAACACCAGCGCCAAGATCAGCCTGCGGCGCAGCCGCCGTACCGCGGCCTCGTCGGCCGCGGCCCCGGCATCGGCCTCAGCCGGGGCGGCCAGCTTGGCGGAATAGCCGGCCGCCTCGACCACGCCGATCAGGTCCGGCGCGGATACCCGGGCCGGGGCGGTGACGTACGCGCGTTCGGTCGAAAGGTTGACCGCCGCGGTGACACCGTCGACCTTGTTCAGCTTGGCCTGGACCCGGGCCGCGCAGGCGGCGCAGGTCATCCCGCCGATGACCAGCTCGACCTCGGTTGTCTCGAAGGCGGCGCCAGCGACCACGCCCGCAGCGGCACCCTACCCCGTCACGGAGTGCCCGGGGCGGTGACGGGGGCATCGATGGTAACGGTGCCGGCGTGCCGGAAGGTCAGGGTGAGAGGCACGGCCGTGCTGGTCTCGAACGGCGCCGGGTCCTGGAGGACCAGGTCATCACCGAACGGGCTCAGGGTCAGCGTCCCGTGGGCGGGGACGACCAGATCGGCGATGACCGTCCGGGGCGCGGCCGGGCCGCCGCGTCCGGTCAGGATGACGCGGCCGGCGATCGGGCTGCTGGCGGCGACGAGCTCGTCGGGCGGTGCCGCTGAGGTTCTTGATGGTCAGGAAGGTGGTCGCGGCGCCGACGGCGGCCGCCGCCCTGCGGGGTGAAGGCGCGCATGGGGACGGCGGCCAGGGTGACCTGGAGCCTGACCCGGGTGAGGGTGCCGGCCCCGCCGGCGGCCACCCAGGCGGCGAGCAGCCCGGTCAGCACGACGGCGCAGATGACCGGGCCCGCCACGGCCCGGAGCAGGTCACGTGCCCAGGTCCGGGCCGCCGGGCCCGGCGAGATCGGGGCGCCGTGGCGGTCACCGGACGGCCTCGCCAGCAACGGCTGCGGCTGCGGCTCGGCTGAGCCCGCCGTGGCCCGCCCGGTTGCCGGCGGGCGTGGAAGTGGCGCAGCCGCAGGCTGTTGCCGACGACGATCAGCGAGCTGGCCGACATCGCGATCCCGGCGAACAGCGGGTTGAGGTAGCCGAGGGCGGCGAGCGGGATCGCGACCAGGTTGTAGCCGGACGCCCAGGCGAGGTTGCCGCGGATCACGGCCATGGTGGCGCGGGCCAGCTCGATGGCCGACACAATGCTCAGCGGGTCACCGCTGACCAGGGTCAGGTCGGCAGCGCCGATAGCGGCGTCGGCGCCGGCGCCGACGGCCATCCCCAGGTCGGCCTGGGCCAGCGCGGCGGCGTCGTTCACCCCGTCACCGACCAGGGCGACCGCCTCCCGCCGCCGACTGCAGGCGCCGGACGGCGTCGGCCTTCCCTTCCGGGCGGACCTCGGCGCAGACATCGGCGGCCGGGATGCCGAGCTGGGCCGCGACCGACCGGGCGGCGCGGCCGTTGTCGCCGGTGAGCAGCACCGGCCGCAGGCCCAGGTCGCGGAGCGCGGGCCACGGCTTCGGCCGCGTGCGGCTTGAGCTGGTCGGCGACCACGATCGCGGCCCGTGCCTGGCCGTCCCAGCCGGCCAGGACCGCGGTCCGGCCCGCCTCCTCGGCGGCCCGCACAGCCTGCCGCAGCAACGGGGGCACGGTGAGCGACAGCTCGGCGAACAGCCGCGGGCTGCCGACCGTGACCTCGCGGCCGTCGACGGTGCCGCGCACTCCGGCGCCCGGCAGGGCGGCGAAACCGGCCACCGGGGGCAGCGCGCCCGGGCGGGCGGCGGCGGCCCGGGCGATGGCCTGGCCGACCGGGTGCTCGGAGGCGTCCTCCACCGCCCCGGCCAGCCGGAGGGCTTCCCCGGCCGGGCCGCGCTCGGCGGCATCGCCGACCGGGCCGGACCCGGCATCCGGGACGGCGGCGGCCGGGATGACGTCCTGCAGGGTCATGGTGCCGGTCGTCAGCGTGCCGGTCTTGTCCAGCGCCAGGCGGCGGATCCGGCCCGCCGACTCCAGCGCCTGGGCGCTCCTGACCAGGATGCCCAGCTCCGCGCCGCGGCCCACGGCGGCCAGCAGGGCGGTCGGCGTGGCCAGCCCGAGCGCGCACGGGCACGCGACCACCAAGACGGCGACCGCCGCGCTCCACGCCGCCGCGGCGGGCAGCCCCGTCCCCAGCCAGAAGCCGAGGGTGGCGACGGCCAGGGCGATCACGCAGGGCACGAACACGGCGGCGATCCGGTCCGCCAGACGCTGTGCGCTGGCCTTGGTGGCCTGCGCCTGTCTGACCAGCCGGGTGATCTGCGCGAGCAGCGTACCGGACCCTACCTGGGTAGCGCAGACCACCAGCCGTCCGCTCATGTTCACCGTGGCACCGGTCACCGGGTCGCCTGGGCCGACCTCGGCGGGCATCGACTCGCCGGTGACCAGTGACGTGTCGATGGCCGAGCTCCCTTCGGCCACGACCCCGTCGGTGGCGATCTTCTCCCCCGGGCGGACCACGAACAGGTCTCCCGCGGCGAGATCGTCGACCGGGACCCGCTGCTCGGCGCCGTCGCGGAGCACCGCCACCGTCTTGGCGCCCAGGGCGGCCAGCGCGGTCAGGGCCGAGCCCGACCGGTCCCGGGCTCGGGCCTCCAGATACCGCCCGGCCAGCACCGCCGTGGTCACCCCGGCGGCGGCCTCCAGGTAGAGGGTCTGCCCGCTGGCCTGCCCGAAGGTGAAGGCGAACGACATCTTCATCCCGGTCATGCCCGCGCCGCCGAACAGCAGCGCGTACACCGACCAGCCGAACGACGCAGCGACCCCGAGGCTGACCAGGGTGTCCATCGTCGCGGCCCCGTGACCGAGCCCGTACCACGCGGCCCGGTGCAGCGGCCATGCCCCCCAGGTCGCGACCGGCGTGGCCAGCAGCAGGCTCACCCACTGCCAGCCCGGGAACTGCGCGGCCGGTACCATGGCCAGCACGATGACCGCCACAGCCAGCGGGACGCAGACCGCGAGCCGGCGGGCCAGCGCCCGAGTCGCCGGGTCGGCACCCGCCCTCTCATCATGCGCCGGGCGGGCCAGCCGGGTCGCTGTGTAGCCGACCGACTCGATCACGCCGATGAGTTCGCCGATGCCACGCCCGCCGGTGCTGGCGAAGTAGGCCCGCCCGGTCGCGTAGTTGACGGTAGCCGCCACGCCATCCAGCCGGTTGAGCCGCCGTTCGATCCGCGCGGCGCACGATCCGCAGGTCATCCCGCCGACGACAAGCTCGGCCTCGACGGTCCCGGTGTCGCTCACCTATGGCCGCCCCGCAGCCGGACCGCGGGCGGGACCTGCTGGCCGCCGGAGCCGCCAGAGCCGCCCATGTTCATGCCGCCCATGCCGCCGCCGCCCATGCCCGGGAAACTGACCTGGGAATGAGTAGTCGTCACCGGGCCCAGGTGAGATCCGGCCACGTGGGCGCCCAGGAAGATCGCCGCGAGCAGTATCACGAACCCCACGAGCTTGGCCTCGCGAATCACCAGATCACCTTGCGAAACGGCTGGTCACCACGATAACGGAATGGTACCGGGACGACACCGGCGGCCGCGAGGCACCGGCCAGAACATGAGCTAAAAGTCATCTCGCTTCTTCGGAGGACGGTCATCAGGGCTACGATCATAACCGTGTCAACTCGCTCCCTTGCGGTCACGGGGATGACCTGCGGCCACTGCGCCAGCGCCGTCCGCGCCGAGATCAGCAAGCTCCCCGGCATCACCGACGTGGACGTCGACGTCGCAGCAGGCACGGTCCGCATCACCGGCGACCTGCTTCCCGGCGACGCTCCGCTGCGCGAAGCCATCGAGGAAGCCGGGTACGAGTTCGCCGGTTAGGCCGGGCACGACGCGGCGAGCCTGGCGGGCGTCCTACTGGCCGCACTTGCAGTCGACGCAGGTGCAGTTCGCGCAGGTGCAGCTAGGATTGCCGCAACTGCGCGCAGTGTCGCCGCAGCTGCAACCCACGCAGGTGCACGGATCACAGGTACACACCAGGGTTCTCGCAGGTGGTAGCCGTGCTCATGACTAGATCCTTCCTCGTCAGTTCATCTCATGACTACCAGCAACACATGCCCCAGCATGGCACCGCGGTAGCCAGCCATCCCTTCTGCGCGCTGGCGCAGTGCTATCTGTGCACCATGGCCGGGCTTTCATTAGATTGAAACTAATACCCCGGCGGGGTTCTCTGAATACCCTCCCTAGGTTTATCGAATACTACTACGGGGTTTTCCCTGTCCTGCGGAGGCTGCTAAACATAGCCTATTCTACCTGCAGGTTTCCTGTAATAAGCAAAGTTTAAAAGCCTTTCTTGCCGCTAACCCTTGAACCACAGGGAACCCGGCCTCTAGTATTTGCGGCATTCCCGGCGGGCCAGGAGCGGCGAGGCGTACTCCGGCGGTCCGGGTCCCTTGATAACTGTTTCCGGATGACTGCGATCTGGGTGTGGGCGTCCGGGCCGGGCATGCGAGGAGAGCCGGATGAGTGAGATCGCCGCCGCGGGAGCCCGTCCCGCGAGGCGGAGCGGGCAGGGCGCTGGGGCCGAGGTGTCCCGGGCAGCGCCGGACGTCAGGCGGCTGCTGCAACTGGGTCTGGCCGGGATATGGCTGCTCGACGCCCTGCTGCAGTACCAGGCCTTCATGTTCTCCAAGGCGTTCAGCCAGATGATAGGGGGACGGCGTCCGGCAACCCGGGCGTCGTGGCCAGCCCGATCACCTGGGACGCCACGCTCGTCGCGCATCACGCCGTGCTGCTGAACGCGATCTTCGCCACGATCCAGGTGCTGCTGGCGATCGGGATCGCGTGGCGGCCGACGGTACGGCTGGCGCTGGCCGCCTCCATCGCCTGGTCGCTCGGCGTGTGGTGGTTCGGCGAGGGGCTCGGGATGGTGCTGACCGGCAGCGCCAGCCCGGTCAACGGTGCCCCCGGCGCAGTGATCATCTACGCGCTGCTCGCGGTGCTGCTGTGGCCGACCGACCGCCAGGAGCCGGCGCCGTTCACCGCGGCGCGCGCGGTGGGGGTCCCGGTCGCGCGGGCGCTGTGGCTGGTGCTGTGGCTCAGCCTGGCCTATTTCGCGCTGCTGCCCGGGAACCGGGCGCCGCAGGCGCTGAACGGCATGATCGCGGGCATGGAAAGCGGCGAGCCCGGCTGGCTGGCCGCCCTGGACCGGGACGCCGCCTCGCTGGTGGCCCACCAGGGCCTGGCCGCCTCGATCGTGCTGGCGACCGCGCTGGTGATCATCGCGGTCGGCGTGTACCTGCCGCGCCCGGCTGCCAAGGCCACCCTGGTCCTGGCCATCGTGGTAGCCGCGGTGATCTGGGTGTTCGGCGAGGCCTTCGGGGCCATCTTGGCCGGCGGGGCCACGGACCCGAACTCCGGGCCGCTGCTCATCCTGCTGGCGCTCACCTACTGGCCGGTCCGGTCCACGATCACAGCGCCGGCGCGCATCGCCGCGGCCCCGGCCGACGTCGACGAAGGGACGGTCGGATCATGATTCCCGCCTGGATCTTGGACACCTTCGCCGCGATCATGCTCGTCGTCGCGGCGGTCGAGCGCGTCCCGGCTGGTCGCGGCGCGGCCGTGGCAGCAGGGGGCGCAGCGGGCGGCCCTGGCCGACATCGACGTCGCGCACCTGCTGATGGCGATCGCGATGGCGGGCACGCTGGTCGCGAGCCTGCAGACCCTGCCCAACGGCGCGTGGGAGGTCATCTTCGCCGCGATGACGGTCTGGTTCGCCTACCGGGTGGCGCGAGACGCCAAGGTCAGCGGCGTACGCGCGCTGGCGGGCGGGCACTGCGCGCCGCACCTGATCCACGCTGGGGCCATGTTGTACATGTTCGTCGGCCCTGACCGTCCCCCTGGCGCACGGCTCCGGGATGAGCGGCATGGGCGGGGCTGCCGGCACGATGGGGACCCTGAGCCTGCCGTTGCTGGCGTTCATCTTCGCGCTGCTGCTGATCGGCTACGGCATCTGGGACCTGGACCAGCTCTCCGGCCCCGGTGCCAGCGGGCACTACAGCCTCGCCGCCGCCCGTCCGGTGCCGTCCGGCGCCGTGCTGGCAGGCGTCGCGGCCATGTCCGGGGTCGGGCCGGGGTCCGCCGCCGTCGCCGCCCCGGCCAGCAGCCAACTAGGCCCCGCCGTGGCTGCCGGGTCGGCCGTGGCCAGCCAAGCCCGTGCCCGCCGGTGCCTGCGGCCCGGCGGACGGCACGGGCCGGGGCGTCCTCGCCCCGCGGGTGGCGACCAGCTGCCGGATCGCGATGGGCGTCACCATGGCGTTCATGCTGCTGATCATGATCTAGCAGTACCTCGCGCCCGGGTGCACCACGACGCCCTCAGCTGTCATCAGCCACGTACAGTCACTTGGGGGCCGGGACCGGCGCACCGTCGGCGCCTGCACATAAGGACCCGCTCATCTAGGGCTCGCGGGCTTCGGGCGTGGCGCGGACCGAGCGTTCCCGCAGATCGGGCAGGTGCCGGGCGGCGACGGCGAAATCGTGGTCGTCGTGCAGGACAGTGAGGTCATGGTGCGTCGCGGTGGCGCAGATCAACAGGTCCACGGCCGACAACGCGCGGTGGGCGCCGTGGCGCAGCAGGCGATATTGCGCGGACTCGATCCACCGCCACGCGCCCTTGGGGACCGCGGCATCGGGATACAGCGCGCCGAACATCCCTGACATCTGCTCGTACTCGTCGATGGTGCGGGCCGAACGGCGGAATTCCACCCGCTGGGGATGACAGGAACCGACCACGCCCAGGGAGACGACCTCGATCCAGGCCGACCGCAGCGCGGTGTCCCGCAGGATCCGCCACAAGGCGGACGAGTCGAGCAGATAGCGGATCACGCGGCCGGGTCTTTCTCAGCCGCCCGGCGCTGCTCCCATCCTTCGAAGTCCCACCCCGCCGCCAACTGCGCGTAGCGCTCCAACGCCGCGACCCGCCGGTGCCGGGCCGCGAACTCCCGCAACGCCAGGTTGACGGTCTCCTTTTTCGTCTTCGCCCCGGACAGGCGCATGGCCTCGGCGAGCGCGTCCTCATCGATGTCAATCTGCGTCAGCGCCACGGCCGCTCCCTCGGGGAGATTGATGATGTACATCATCAGCGTACATCATCAACATTGCCTGGTCCGAGGCGACCGAGTCGACCGGGTGAGCGGGCTACGGGACGGTGAGGGTCGGGTAGACGCGGCGGGCGTTGCCGGCGAGGACGGCAGCGAGGGTGTCGTCGGGCAGGCCCAGGGCGGCTACGGCGCGCACGTTCTGGGCCACGCCGGGAACGCCGGGCCAGTCGGTCCCGAAGATCCACCTGGTGGCCAGGGCGGGCAGGTCGAAGTCGGCGTAGTAGTCCGGCAGGCGCTTGGGCGGCAGCCCGGCCAGGTCCATCCACACGTTGTCCCGGGCCAGCGCCATCCGGGCGGCGTCGGCGTACCAGCCGCCGCGGCCGCCGTGAGCCAGGATGAACTGGACGGCGGGATAGGCGCCGGCGATCGTGTCCATCAGCTTGGGATCCCCCGCTTCGGCCTGCGAGCCGGGGAAGATGCTCGGCCCGGTGTGCACGATCACCGGCACGCCGCGTTCGGCGCACAGGTCGTAGACCGGGTACATGTCGTCGCGGTCGACCCGGAACGCGCCGTGTACCGGGTGTATCTTGACCGCGACGGCGCCCAGGTCCAGCTGGCGTTCGGCCTCGGCGGCGGGTGGGATGTGCAGCCGCGGGTTGACGTTGGCCACCAGGCGGTACCGCCGGGGGTTGTAGGCGATGAGCGGCAGCAGGTCCTCGACCGGCTGGATGCCGGTCGAGGCGGGGCTGTACTCGGCGAACAGCAGCACGGTGTCCACGCCCTCGGCGTCGAGCAGCGCGTCCAGCCGGGCCGGGTCCGGGTCGCCCGCGGCGTCGAAGGCGTCCCGCCACCGGGAGCCCTGGCTGAAGTCGGCCGCCCACTCCAGCCACGCGGGCGTCACGGTGCTCAGCCTGGGCACGTGCACGTGGGCGTCGACCACCGCCAGGCCGTCGATCATGGGCTCAGGCGGCGCAGCCCGGTCCGGTACCTGCGGGCCGACTCGAGGTAGGTCTGCATGGCCCTGGCGGCCACGTCGCCGGGTACGCCGGTCCTCTTGATCGTCGCCGGGACGCCGACGGCCAGGGCGCGGGGCGGCACCTCGAAGCCCTCGGGGATCAGGGCGGCGGCGGCCACGATCGCGCCGGTCCCGACCCGGGCCCGGTTCAGCGTCACCGATCCGGAGCCGATCAGGCACCTGTCCTCCACCACGCAGCCCTCCAGGTGCGCGTTGTGGCCGACCACGCACTCGGCCCCGATCAGCGTCGGCCAGTCATGCGTGCAGTGGACGATGGTTCCGTCCTGCACCGAGGTCCGCGCCCCGATCTCGATCCGGCCGTGATCGCCGCGCAGCACCGCGCCGGGCCACACCGACGCCTCCGGGCCGATCCGCACCCGGCCGATGACGACGGCGTCGGGGTGCACGAAGGCCGTTTCGTCGATGTCCGGCTCCAGGTCGCCCAGGGCGTAGATCGGCACCAGCAAACCCTACCGTGCGGGTTCGGCGCTCAGGTCGAGGGCATCGAAGCGGTGCTGGTCCCACAGGTGCAGGGACGCTTCTTCCGGGTAGCTGGCGACGCCCGGCGGGTCGTCGAAGATGCGGGCCAGCCGGCGGCCGGGCGCGTAGGCCGGCCAGCCGGGGTCGCCGGCCGCGGCGAACGCCGCCCAGTTCTCCCGCATGGCCTGGCCCAGGGCCACGGCACCGGCGGGCGGTTCGGGACCGAACAGCATCTGCCCGAGCGCCAGGTAGGACCCGAACACCAGCGGCACGTCGATCGCATGGCAGGCGCCGAGCCCCCCGACCGGGGCCGGGTAGCGCAACTCGTACAGGAAGGTCCGGCCGCCGGCCGCGGCGTGCGCCTGGGCCAGGTGCAGGGTGGGCATCCGGAACAGCCAGTCGGAGTGGACCAGTTCGAACAGCGTCTCCGGGTCCGCGCCCGGGTAGGCGGTCCGGTACGCCGCCTCGGCGTCCGCCGGCCCGTCGGGACCGAGCCCGGCCAGCGCGGCGCTGGCCATCTCGGCGGTCACCTGCCCGCGGAGCCCGTAGACGTGCATGAACAGCCGGTACTCGTCACGGGTGTGCCCGGTGATCAGGTCGACGTCCCGGCCGATCCCGGTGGCCACCGGCCGCCACGGCGCGGCGGGCAGCACCTCGCCGTCGACCACCGGCGAGAACGGTGTGGAGGTGTATGCGACCGGTCCCCAGCGCCCGGCGTAGTCGCCGGGCCGCACCGCGTCGGCGGCGGCGGTCAGCCGGGCCGGGTCGGCGGTCTTGAAGGCCTCCGCGGTCGGCGGCAGCCCGGCCCGGGCGGCGATCGCCGCGGTGATGTCGGCGGCCAGCGCGGGCGAGAAGAACGTGCCGGGCACGCTCTGCGCGATCGCCCGGCGGAACAGGCCAGCGGCGTCCGGCATGACCAGCAGGGCAGCGATCGCGCCGGCCCCGGCGGACTCGCCGAAGACGGTCACGCGATCCGGGTCGCCGCCGAAGGCGGCCACGTTCTCCCGGACCCAGCGCAGCGCCGCCACCTGGTCCAGCAGCCCGCGGTTGGCCGGCACGCCGGGCAGGTGCGCATAGCCCTCCACGCCGACCCGGTGGTTGAAGGTGACCAGGACCAGGTTCTGCCGGGCCAGCGGCGTCCCGTCGTAGCCCGGCAGGCTGGAGGAGCCGGCGCGGTACGCGCCGCCGTAGATCCACACCAGCACCGGCAGCCCGGCCGCGCCCGGGTCGGGCGTGAACACGTTGACCGTGAGCCAGTCGTCCGGATCGGCGCCCGGCGCCGCCGCCGGGGCCGGAGTCAGCGCGTAGGCGGACTGCGGCGGCGGCGGGCCGAACGCGACCGCCGCCCGCACGCCGTCCCATCCCCGCACCGGGCGCGGCGCGGCGAACCGCAGGTCACCCACTGGTGGCCGGGCGAACGGGATCCCGCGGAAGGCGGCGATGCCTGCCGCGTCGCGCTGGCCGCGGACCAGGCCGCTGGCCGTGCGGACGACGGGCTCGGTGACATCCATGGGCACCCCTTGCCGCGTTTGCTGGGATACGGACCTTATGGCCGCTTAGGCCGCCAGGAGCGAGGCTACCGCGCGCCGCGGCGGGAATCGCGCCGCGGTCGCGGGCGAGTCGGGCGATGAGGGGGATTACGGGCGTCAGGCGATACAGTCGACCGCATGGCCGAGCGCACCCGGTTCGAGGGCGATCTGGAGCCGGACGAGGACTACGAGGGCCTGCGCTTCGCCGAGGTCACGTTCGGCGAAGCCGCGGCGGGCGGCTGCCACTTCCTGGACTGCGAGTTCGGCAGCGTGTCGTTCGGCGGCGGGCGGCTGCGGAAGAGCCGGTTCACCGACGTCGCGATGCGGGAGGTCCGGTTCGTCGCCACCGACCTGGCCGAATCCGGCTGGCAGGACACGACCCTGGCCGACTGCGCGCTGGCCGGGGTGCAGGCCTTCTCGGCCGCGCTGCGCCGCGTGGTGTTCACCGGCGGCAAGCTCGACTCGGTGAACTTCCGCAGCGCCGTGCTCACCGACGTGACCTTCGAGGACTGCGTGCTGCGCGACGCGGACTTCGGCGGCGCCACCCTGCTGCGGGTCAGCTTCGCCGGCTGCACGCTGACCGGCGCAGACTTCACGAAGGCGGCCTGCACGGAGGTGGACCTGCGGGGCGCCCGGCTCGGGATCACCGCCGGATACGAGTCGCTGCGCGGCGTCACCATCGACAGCGGCCAGCTCGTGGCCCTCGCCCCCTACCTGGCCCGCCACCTCGGCATCACGGTGGCCGACTGAAAGGCACCGGTGGGGTCGTGGTTCGGCGAGGCGGAGCGGCCAGCCGGGATGCGCGCCGTGACCGCAGTCAGGAGCTGACCCTAGGAAATCGCCCGCACCGCGTGGGCGAAGGCCTCGCTGCGGTCCCGGTAGTCGCGGAACCTCCCGAAGCTCGGCGCGGCCGGGGACAGCAGCACCACCCCGTCCGGCCGGGCCCACCGGAACCCCGCCGCCACGGCTTCTTCGAGGCCGGGGCAGTCGGTCACGCTTACGCCCGCGGCCGCCCGCTCGATCTCGGCGCGGATGCGGGGCCCGCTGTCCGGAAGGGTCAGCACGTACGTCGGCGCGTCCCGGGCCAGCACGCCCGCGGCCAGCGGGGCGTAGTCGATGCCCCGGTCGTGCCCGCCCACGATCAGCGCGATTCTCCGGTCCGGGAACGCGTCCAGCGCGGCCAGCGTGGGCAGCACGTTGGTGGACAGGCTGTCGTCGACGAACGTGACCCCGGCGATCGTCCCGACCGGCGCGAGCCGGCTGGGCAGGCCCCGGTAACCCGCGGCGGCCGCGCGCAGCGCTTCTTCGTCACCGCTGCCGGGCACGCCGAGGGCGGCCAGGCACCGCCGGGCGATCAGCGCGTTGCGCCGGTTGTGCCGCCCGAGCAGGCCGAGCGGCGCCATCCAGTCCGCGCCGGGTTCGTCGTCCTGCGACACCCACTCCACCCGGGGCCCGAGCAGGCCCGCGTGCTGCCGCAGCAGGTCGCTGTCGCCGTTGGCCACGGTCAGGTCGGCCCCCGGCTGGGTACACATGGACAGCTTGTCCCGGTAGTACTGCTCCACTCCCCCGTGCCAGTCGAGGTGATCGGGGTGCAGCGAGGTGACCGCGGTCACCGGCGGCGTGCACGGCAGGTCGGTGGCCTGGTAGCTGGACACCTCGATGACCCAGTAGTCGACGTCGGTCTTCTCGGCCGGGTCGTAGGGCACCACGCCGATGTTGCCCGCGACCAGGCACTGGAAGCCCAGCCCGGTGAGCAGATGCCCGGTGACCGACGCGGTGGTGCTCTTGCCCTTCGTGCCGGTCACGCACAGGACCCTTTGCAGGTCGGTCTCGGCTAGCCACAAACCCAGGCCGCCGACCACCGGGATGCCCAGCCCGGTCAGGCGGGCCACCTCGGGCCGGTACCGGCTCAGACCCGGGGTCTTGACCACCACGTCGCACCGCTCCAGGGCGGCCAGCCCGCCTTGGGCGGTGGCGAGCACGTCCGGGCCGTCCGGGTGGTCGTCCACGAGGACGGGTTCGGCCCCGAGGGCCCGCAGCTTGCGCAGGTTGGCGTGGCCCTCGCGGCCGAGGCCCCAGACACCGACCCGGGCGCCGGGCAGGTCGGACCAGGAGAGTTTCGGGCGCGGATCGGTCATCGGTACCCGGCCGGGATGAAGTTCTCGCCCTGCTCATTTCCGGCCGGCCGGCAGCATGGCGGCGGCGTCCGCGGCCGACGGCGCGTCGGGCCAGCCGGCCACCTCGGCGGCCAGCTCCTGCAGCAGGCGGCCGCCGACCCGGTCGTCCCGCCGCGCGGCCAGCAGGACCGCCGCCCGGCACTCGCTGACCTCGCCGACGCACTCGAACGGCTTGGCGCCCGCGCCGAGCAGGGCCCGGAACTTCCCGGCCAGTCCCGGATCCTCCAGCGGCTCGCCGGCCTGCCCGAAAATCCGCCGCAGCGCCTCGGCGGGCAGGAACGGCGCGAGGATCAGGTCGATGAAGCAGCACTTGTCGCACTCACCACACCAGTGGTCGAGCCTTCTGGCCCGTTCGGCATAAAAAGCCTTGTTGCAGCTGCGGAAGGATGCGTGATACGGACCGAGCGCCGCGAACTCCTGTCCGACCCACAGCTCGGTCCGGTCCCGCAGCCAGGAGAAGTACTCCGGCAGCGGGGCCCGGGTTCCGGCGAGCACGCCGCGGTAGGCCGCCTCGAAGCCGGCGCTCTTGGAGTACTGGTGGTTCACCGGGCGGCCCCGGTACTGGAGCGTCGGGACGGACGCCGACCACTCGTTGGACATGACGACCGCGTCCCGGTCGTCGAGCACCGCGGCCAGGACC
The DNA here is from genome assembly GCA_963801155.1 of uncultured Actinomycetes bacterium. GTDB lineage: Bacteria > Actinomycetota > Actinomycetes > Streptosporangiales > Streptosporangiaceae > Palsa-504. The sequence continues at coordinate 99,109 of CAWDEB010000022.1, read as the reverse complement.
GCGATCGCGGACAGGATCCCGGTCACCGGGACGTGCCCGTTGAGGAAGCCGAGCTCGGCGGAGCGCAGCAACTGCGGATCGATCTCCCGCTCGGCCCGCACCACCGGCAGCCCGGTGACCGCGGCCGGCTCCTCGATCGCCGCGAACCGGTCGGCCGGCCTGCTCACGACGAACAACGCGGCATCGGCCAGCCGCCGGACCCGCTCCACCACCACGATCGAGTCGATCCCGCCGCCGAACGGGATGAGCGCGCGCTGGCTGACGGTGGCTTCCCGCGGGCCAGGAGCACTGTGGCCGGCGCGACCCGCTTCGATACGGAGGGGGGTGAGGTCCAGGTTGTTGCGGTAGGCGAACTCGCCGAGGCCCTGCAGGTAGAACTCGCGGAGGAAGGCCAGCTCGGTACTGCTCAGCGCGGTCGGGCCGAGGTCGATGACCGGCGGCGCCGCGGTCTTGTAGTAGGACACGCCGGCCAGCAGGAACACCAGGCGCGCGGCCGCCCGGGCGGCTTCGGTGTGCCACCGCGGGCCGGGCGCCAGCGTGAGGCGTTCGGTGAACTCCCGCCCGTCCAGCGAGTATTCGCAGCTCAGCACCCCGCGCTCCGCGTCCACGGCCCACGACCCGTACCGGAACATCCGCCCGCGAGCCGGTGGATGTGGCACCCTACCGTGAAGAGACATAACGATGTCACATCCATTGGTTGCTGGAGGCGGGCGACCAGGGCCAGGCGGCCGCATGGGCGCGCGGCTCGGTCACTGAAGAAGTAGCCGGGGCCGGTGGGATCTACGGGGCCGGTGGGGAGGTCGGTGGCGTGGATCTGGGAGGCGGGGAGGCCGGCTTCGCGGAGGGCGTGGCGGTTGGCGGCCCACAGATCGAGGAGCCAGCGGCCGGGGGTGGCCGGGTCGGGACGGATGAAACTTGAGGCGCCGGGGCCGAAGGCCCGGGTGACGGCGTGGTGGACGTCGGGGCCGACCTGGTAGCGGGCGGGCGACGCGGCGGGGCCGAGGCCGGCGATCACAGACGAGGGGCGGGCGCCGAGGCAGGTCATGGCGGCCACGGCCGCGGCGCACACCCGGGCGACGGTACCGCGCCAGCCCGCGTGCACGCAGGCCAGCACGCCGGCCACCGGGTCGTGCAGCACGACCGGCACGCAGTCCGCGGTCAAGATGGCCAGCACCACGCCGGGTGCCCTGGTGACCAGCGCGTCGGTGTCCGCGATCGCGTCGTCCATCCGGAACGCGCCGCTTCCCCGGTCCGCTTCGCCGACGATCCGCACGCCGGCGCCGTGGATCTGGCGGGCGAAGACGAAATCGGCCGGGCGGGCGCCGAGGGCGGTCGCGAGCCGGCGCCGGTTCTCCAGGACCAGGGCCGGGTCGTCGCCGACGCTCAGGCTCAGGTTCAGCGTGGCGTACGGCCCGGACGAGACCCCGCCGTCGCGGGCCGTGACGGCGGCGTCCACTCCGGACGCGTCCAGGGCCGGCCAGGTCAGCAGGCTCAGCGCCCCGGCCGCGCGGAGCTTGGCCGGGCCGGCCGGAACGGCGCTGGCCGGGAGCGGCCGGGCGTGGGCTGTCATCGGCTGCGATCCTAGCGGCTCATGCCTGCTGCTTTGCGGCGGCGGATTCGGCGGCGCGCAGGGCGCGCAGGACGTTGCCGCCGGCCAGGGCGGCGCAGTCGGGCTCGGTCCAGCCGCGGGCCAGCAGCTCGGCGAACAGGGCCGGGTAGGTGGACACGTCCTCCAGGCCGACGGTGACGTTCGTCGTGCCGTCGAAGTCGCCGCCGAGGCCGACGTGCTCGACGCCGGCGACCCGGCGGACGTGGCCGATGTGGTCCGCGACCTGGGAGAGGGTGGCCTGCGGGCGCGGGTGGGCGGCCTCCCAGTCGGGCTCGATGCTCCGCAGCTGGTCCAGGCTCTTCGGGTCCAGCCCGCGTCGCGCCGCCTCGGCCTTGAGGCCGGCCAGCCAGTCCGCGCACTGCTGGGAGACGAAGGCGGGCACGAACGTCACCATGCAGACGCCGCCGTTGTCGGCCAGCCGGGTAAGCACGTCGTCGGGCACGTTGCGCGGGGAGTCGCAGAGCGCGCGGGCGCTGGAGTGCGAGAAGATCACCGGGGCCTGGGCCAGGTCCAGCGCATGGTGCAAACGCCGACGCCGCCGGCCTCCAGCCGCGGCAGGTCGGTGTGGATACCCGGTACCGGCTCGGCCAGGGCGACCGGGGCACCCCGCTCGCGCAGCGCCCAGGGCAGGTCGTTGTGCCCGTCGATCAGCGGGAAGCGGCGCAGCAGGCCCCGCGCCCGAAGCATGGCCTCACTCACCCTGCCAGCCTAGGGGGCCGTGAGCCGGTGCCGTGAGCGCGGTTTGCGCTGTTGGGCGATTTCAGGCCTGGCGTCAGCCCTTGCGGCGGCGGGGGCCGAGGCGGCGCAGCCAGATCCAGGCGAGCAGCGTGAAGATGATCGCGAGCGCGGCCTGGCCGCCCATGTCACGCAGCCAGGTCCCGGCGGTGTGGTTCCACAGCGGGTCGGTGAAGTTACCTCCGGCGCTGGGCGAGATGACGTTGAGGTTCGCGGTGGACGCCACCGCGCCGAACCCCCAGCGGGACGGCGCGACCATGGCCAGCTGGGACAGCCCGGCCTTGTGGGCCAGCGAGATCACGCCGCCGGACAGGATGACCTGGATCATGGTCAGCAGGACCAGGAACGGCATGGCCTTTTCCGACGTGCTGACCAGGGCGGACACCAGCAGGCCGAGACACATCGAGGCCAGGGCGAGGACCGCGATGGCGAGCAGGATCTCGACCAGCGGGAAGCTCTTGAGGAACGAACCCTGCGGCGGCATCGGCCGCGGCGAGCCCGAGCAGGACCAGGACGACCGACTGCACCACGGCGATGACGCCGAGGACCAGCAGTTTGGACGACAGATAGGCGCCCGACGACAGGCCGGCCGCGCGTTCCCTGATGTAGATCGTGCGTTCCTTGACCAGCTCACGGACCGAGCTCGCGGTGCCGGCCAGGCAGGCGCAGACCACGAGCAGGAGCAGGGTCTCGCTGGCGTTCTCGTTGCTGCCTGGCGGCCCGGCCAGGCCCTGACTCGAGCCGACCAGGCGGATCAGCACGCCGAGGATGACGGGCAGCAGGCCCATGAACAGCAGGTAGCCGCGGTCGGCGGAGATCACCCGGACGTAGCGGCGGGTCAGCGTGCCCATCTGCTTCAGCGCACCGCGCGGGTGAGGCACCGCGTCGGGCATGTCGTCGGGGCCCTGGGGCGCGGGAGGCGGCTTCGGGCGCTGGCCCAGGACGTACTGGGCGTGGGCCTGGGAGGCGGCGTACTCCGCGGCCCAGTCGCGATCCGGGTAGCGCTCGAAGGCCTGGAACACCTCGGCCCAGCCGATCAGGCCGAAATACTTGAGTCCCTCGTCCGGCGGCCCGTAGTAGGCGACCTTCCCGCCGGGGACCAGCACCAGCAGCCGGTCGCAGGTGTCCAGGTTGGCGACGCTGTGCGTGACGACGATGACGGTACGGCCGTCGTGGGCCAAGTCCCGCATCTGCTCCATGACGGACTTGTCCAGGCCGGGGTCCAGGCCCGAGGTCGGCTCGTCGAGGAACAGCAGCGACGGCTTGGTCAGCAGCTCCTGCGCGACGTTGACCCGCTTGAGCTGGCCGCCGGACAGGCGGTCCGCGCGGGTGCTGGCGTGCTTGGTCAGGCCGAGTTCGCCCATCACCTCGTCCACCCGGGCGTCCCGCTCGTGGGCCCCGGTGTCGGCCGGGAACCGGAGTTCGGCGGAGTACTGCAGCGCGCGCCGCGCGGTGAGCTGGGTGTGCAGGACGCTCTCCTGCGGGACCAGGCCGATGCGGTACCGCAGTTCGGCGTAGTTGCGGTACAGGTCACGGTTGTCGTACAGCACGGTGCCGGTGTCCGCGGGGCGCATGCCGGTCAGCGCGCCGAGCAGGGTCGACTTACCCGCGCCGCTGGGGCCGATGACGCCGACCAGGCTCTTCTCCGGGATCGGGAACGTCACGTGGTTCAGCAGCACCTTGCCGCCGCCGACCTTCACCACCAGGTCCTGCGCGCTGAAGGTGACCTCGCCGTCGTCGACGAACTGCCGCAGCTCGCCGCCTGCCAGCCGGAACGTGGAGCGCCCGATGCTGACGATGTCGTCCTCGCCGATCACCGCGGAGGAGACCCGGCGGCCGTTGACGTAGGTGCCGTTGTGACTGCCGAGGTCGACGATCTCGTAGTTGCCGGTGGGTGACTTGCGGAGTTCGGCGTGGTGGCGCGACACGTCCAGGTCGGGGAGGACCAGGTCGTTGTCGGGGATGCGCCCGATGCGCAGGGCTGCCTTGGCCGGCAGCGCCATCCGCGAGGTCGGACGGATGTCGACGCTGGGGCGCAGCTCGCGCGGGACGGCGGCGGCCGCCTCGCGGCGGGGGGCCTGCGGCGGCGGAGCCTGCGGCGGTGCGGGCTGCGGCGGTGCGGGCTGCGGTGGCGGGGCCTGGCGCGGCGGGGCGGCCGGCTCGAAGGGCGGGGCGGCCTCGAAGGGCGGAGCGGCCTCGAAGGGAGCGACCGGACTGTCCCGGCGCGCATCTACGCCGGGTGGCGGGGCCGCGGGGGCCTCGAGCATGCAGCGCAGGACCGGACCGTCGTCGGGGTTGCCGAGGCGCACCACGCAGTCGGCGGCGATCGGGACCCGATCGATCCGCTGCAGCCCGATGAAGGTCCCGTTGGTGCTGCCGATGTCCTCCAGGAGCCATCCGTCACCGTCGACGCGCAGCGCGCCATGCCGCCACGAAACACGCGAGTCTTCCACCACGATGTCGGACTTGGGGTCGCGGCCGATGCGGTAGGTGGTCCCGCCGTGCAGCGTGTGCTCCGCGCTCCGGGTCCGCACGACGAGAGCGGGCACGGCGGAGGCGCCGACGGCTGGCGCCTCGGCGAGCCCGGCCTGGGCGAACCCGGCGGGCGCTGGACCCAATGACCCGGCCTGAGGTTGCTGCTGGCCGGGCCAATCGGAGTGCTCGGGTGGCATGTCTCAGAGTGTAGAGCCGCTCGCCCTAAACGGGAATCGGCCGAACCTTTCGGACCCGGGGAGTGTTTTGGCATATTGGGTCGCGGACACCCTTGATACTGGAATGTCCGGAACCTCGATCCAGCCCACTCGTCGCTTTGCCGCGACTTGTGAGTCACTGTTACCCACCGTTGCTCAAGGACACTACAGGGGTTGGGAAAATGATCCTCGTGAATACGCATTCTGAGGATGTCGCTACCGTGGTCTCGACGCCGGCAGGCCTGTCATGAGCGCCGATCCCACCCGTCCACTGCCCGAATGGTGGCAGACGCCAGGTCCCCCGCCCACGGAGCCGCCGACCTTCGCGGTCCGCAAGCGGCGCCGGAGAGGGCCGCTCATCGCGCTGATCACGGTGATCGTGCTCCTCGTCCTGCTGGTGGTCAGCGACCGGGTGGCCAACGCGTACGCCGAGAACCAGATGGCCAGCCAGTTTCAGTCGTCCCTGGGCCTGTCGGGCAAGCCGCACGTGACCATCCAGGGGTTCCCGTTCTGGACCCAGCTGATCGCGCACGACTTCAACCAGGTTGACATCACGGCCAGCAACGAGACCATCAACTCGGTCAACGCCGGCGGCGGGGCGCTGGAGATCGCCAGCCTGAACGCCACGCTGCACGGGCTGCACTTTCAAGGGTTCAGCAGCAACAGCGCGACCGTCGACCAGTTCAACGCCACGGCGCTGATCACGTTGACGGCGCTGGGGAACGTGGGCGGCGTCCCGCAGGGTGTGACCCTGACCCCGGACGGGCCGAACCAGGTCAAGGCGACCGTCAGCCTCGGCCCGCTCAGTGCCTCGGCCGTGGCCCAGGTCACCCAGTCCGGACCAAACCAGATCCGCGTCCATGTCACCAACTTCAACGGGATACCGGCGGACCAGCTCGGGAACTTCGGCGACTTCACCATCAGCATCCCCAAGCTGCCCCCGGGAGTGACGATCCAGAGCGTCAGCGTCACCCAGCAGGGCGTCCAGGTCACCATTACCGGCCACGACACCACGCTGAGCCAGAACTCGTAACCGGACCCGGCCTCCAGGCTTGATCACCGCGCCGACGCGCAGCAGGGGCGACATCCCGCATGGTCTCCTTTTGATCAACAACTCACGTGGCGCAGCGGGCTGCGGATGAATGAACTATTGTCAGCAAGGAGTTACATTATGCGTACGGACAGTAGTTAGAACGATCGCGGAGGCCGATATGCCGGGTGCGTCCTTTACTGTCCCTGCTCCACCGGGCCCGCGGAGCGCGATCCACGCGACGCCTACCGTCGCGGCGCGGATGTTCGCGCGCTGCGCCGAGGAGGTGCCGGCGGCCCGGCGGTTCGTCAGGGACGTCCTGGCCGACCATCCGGCTTGCTGCGATGCCGAGCTACTGACGTGCGAACTCGTGACCAACGCGGTGCAGCACGCCACCGATGCGGCCCGGGTTACGGTGGCCGTGATTCTCCGCGGCGCGGCGGTGCACGTGGATGTCATCGATGACGGGAGCATCGGCCTGCCGCACTGGCGTGAGGCCGACGGGCACGACGAGGGCGGGCGGGGCTTCCAGTTGGTCGACACGCTCGCCGAACGCTGGGGATTTCTCCGCGAGCGATCCGGCACGTGCGTCTGGTTCGAAATCGTGCCCTGAGCCCAGGGAAGGACCTGACCGCCGAGTTGCTGGCCCGGGTCCTGTACTGCGGCGGATAGGCTCACGCGTCATGCCGGCCACGTGCGCCTTCTGCGCCATCATCCGCGGCGAGGAGAAGGCGGTGATCATCCTCGAGACGGAGCGGCTGATCGCGTTCCTCGATCACCGGCCGCTGTTCCTGGGCCACACCCTGGTCGTGCCGAAACAGCATGTTGTCCTGCTCAGCGACCTGCCCACCGACCAGGTGCCCGAGTTCTTCGGCACGGCTCAGCGGCTGGAGCGCGCGATCGAGGACGGCCTGCCAGCCGACGGCTCGATGATCCTGATCAACAACGTGATCAGCCAGTCGGTGCCGCATCTGCACATGCACGTCATCCCCAGGAACAAGCGCGACGGCCTGCGGTTCTGGCTCGGGCCGCGGAAGCGTTACGACGCGGCGTCCCCGGCCGAGGCCTTCGCGGAACGGATCAGGGCCGCCCTTCCCCCGGCTTAGCACCTGGATCAGCGGCCCGCGCCTTCCCGCCTGCCCCGTGCATGTCGGCGGCGTACCGTGGGTACTCAGGCACCGTCCCGTTTTTCCCTTTCGTGCCACGCCGGAGAGGTCCGTCATGCCCGCAGACTTTTCGGGTCCCAACCGCTTCGCGCGTGACCTGTTCGGTCCGCTGCCCGCCCGGTACGACCGGCTGGCCGAGATCCTGTCCTTCGGGCAGAACGGACGATGGCGTTCGGCCATGGTCGATCATGTTCTGCCGGCGGGGGGCGGGGCGGCGGACGGCGACGGGGCGCGGACGGCGGGGGGCGGGGCGGCGGACGGCGACGGGGCGCGGACGGCGGGGGGCGGGGCGGCGGACGGCGACGGGGCGCGGACGGCGGGGGGCGGGGCGCGGACGGCGGACGGCGTGATCCTTGACGTCGCGTCCGGGACCGCGGGGGTCGCGCTGCAGCTCGAGGGGCGCGGCGGGGTCAGGGTGGTGGGGGTGGACCTGACCGAGGAGATGCTGCGGCAAGGGCGCCGACGGGTGGCGGCGGCCGGGAGGGGACGCCGGATCGGGCTGGTGGCCGGGCGGGCGGAGCAACTGCCCTTCCCCGATGGCCACTTCGACGCGCTGACATTCACCTACCTGCTGAGGTATGTCCACGATCCGCAGGCGACGCTGGCCGAGCTGGCCCGCGTCCTGCGGCCCGGCGGCACCATGGCCAGCCTGGAGTTCTGCGTCCCGACCGGCGTGGTGTGGCGGCCCGCCTGGTGGGCGTACACGAGGCTGCTGCTGCCGGCCGGCGGCTTGGCGCTGGGCGGGCGGGAGTGGTACCGGGTCGGGCGTTTCCTCGGCCCGAACATCTCGGCTCACTACCGCCGGTACCCGGTCTCCTGGACCGTGCAGGCCTGGCAGAAGGCGGGGTTCGCCGAGGTGGGCGCCCGTGTCATGAGCCTGGGCGGCGGGCTGGTCATGTGGGGCAAGCGTGCCGACCCCTGAGCGGGGAGGGCCCCGGGGGGTCGGGGGGGCGGGCAGCCCCTCCGTGAGCGGGGGGGGTCTGGGGTGGGTCGTCCCCCCCGAGGAAACACAGGACGGGCCGACCGAACGGCCGGCGTACTACGCGGCCCGGCCGGGCAGATGGCGTGACTGGTGGACGCTGCTGCATCCGCCGTACACCGCGTGGCACCTGTCCTACGCGGTCATCGGCGCCGCGCTCGCGCCGCAGGTGCAGGCCAGCCGCCTGATCGCGACCGTGCTGGCGTTCTTCCTCGCGGTGGGGCTCGCCGCGCACGCGCTCGACGAACTCCGCGGCCGGCCGCTGCGGACCCGGATCCCGTCGCCCGTCCTGGTCGCGGTGGTCACCGTGGGCCTGGCCGGCGCGCTGGCCCTGGGCGTGGCCGGCGTGTATCAGGTCGGCTGGACCCTGATCCCGTTCATGGTGGCCGGCCCCGTGCTGGTCATCGCGTACAACGCGGAGCTGTTCGGCGGCGCGATGCATACCGATTTCGGCTTCGCCGCCGCCTGGGGTGCGTTCCCGGTGCTGACCGCCTACGTGGCGCAGACCGGCACGCTGGCCCTGGCCCCGGTGCTGGCCGCGGTCGGCGCGTTCGCCCTGTCCGCGGCCCAGCGGCGGCTGAGTACCCCGGCCCGGGACATCCGGCGCCGGGCGGTACGGGTCGAGGGCAGCATCGCCTTCGGCGACGGCCGGGTCGTACCGATTACCGCCGACGGCCTGCTCAGGCCGCTGGAGGAAGCCCTGCGGGCCGCGTCATGGGGCATCGTCCTGCTGGCTGCCGCCCTGGCCGTGGCCCGGCTGACCGGATAGCCCCCTGGGTCCGGAGGCGCCGAGCATGTCGTCCCGGTTGGCCAGCTGGCAGTCGGTCAGCGACAGGCGGCCGCAGCCGATGCACCCGGTCAGGCGGGCCCAGTGACCTCAGCGTTACTTGAGGTAGACAGCCCCGCCCGCGTGCTTCTCCGGCAAATTCCGTCAATCGGGCATAAACCTTACATTTACGGATTAAGGTGAGTCATCGGAAGTCCTGTCTGAACGTGCCGTCCGTGGCCCATAATTGACAAGAGCGCAGCCAGCGATGCCATCAGGAGACAGCACATGACATCGGGCATGTCGGCGAAGGGCAGCGCTCTTGGGGCGGGTGTCCCCGAGAGCGGTGTCGCGTCGAACCGCGCCCCGGCCCCGCGAACCGCTGAAAGCGCAGGCAACGGCGACGGGCCAGGCCGCGAAGCCCAGATCGCCGCGGGCCCGGAAGACCCCGTGGACTCCCAGGAGGGCGGCACAGGCGAAACCCAGGGAGCCTTCACCGGGACCATCGGCGCCGAGAGCGAACCGCCCGCGCTCTCCTCGTCGGTACGCACCCTGATTCTCGGGATCGATTACGACGGGCGCATTGTGCAGCACGACCGCAACGCGCCGCGGATTCTGGCGCGCGAGCCCGACGAGTTGCTCGGCGCTCAGCTGAGCGAGCTGACTGTCCGCGGCGCCCAGGCCAACTCGCACGCGGCCCGGCCGGTGGACGGCGTCGCCGCGGTCAGCGGCCTGCTCGAGGCGATCCGTTCCGATCGCGAGGGCACCGCGATACTGACCATCGAGACCCGCGACGGGCGTCCGGCCGAGGCGGTGGTGACGGTCCACCCGATGCGGGCGGGCGGCACCAGCCTGGCCGCCCTCGCGCTGCTCCGGATTCCCGTGCCGAGGGCCGAGCGCTTCGTCGATCCCGCCGTCATGCGCAAGCAGATGCTGGACGACACCCTCACCAGGATCGGCGACACGCTCGACATCGAGCAGGTGGCCAGCGAGCTGCTGGGCGCGCTCGTCCCGCCGTTCTGCAACGCGGCCGACCTGCTGCTGCTGGAGAGCCTGGCCGGCGACGACGAGCTGCCCGCGCACGGACCCGAGGGATCGCTGCCGCTGCGCCGGATCGCGCTGCGGCATGACGGGAAGGACCCGGCCTGGGAGGCGGCCTTCCCCACCGGGGAGATCCTGCGCTACCCGGCCAACACGCCGTACTACAACTGCATGGACACGGCCAAGCCGGTGCTCGAGACGACCGTCAGCAAGAGCCAGGCGGGCGAGATCGCCAAGGCCTGGCGGCGCAAGCCGGTGAGCAAGCTGCTGTCGGGCGCCTCCATGCTGATGCTGCCGCTGGTCGCCCGGGGCACCATGCTGGGGTTCTTCGCCTGCACCAGGCAGGAGGGGTTCCGCCGGTTCGACGCCTACGACATCGAGATCGGCATGGACTTCGCGTCCCGCGCCGCGATGTTCATCGACAACGCCCGCCGCTTCAGCCGGGAGCACGCGACCGCGCTGACCCTGCAGCGGAGCATGCTGCCGACCGGGCTGTCCGCGCCGTCCTCGGTCGAGGTCCGGCATCGCTACCTGCCCGGCAGCAAGCTCATCGAGGTCGGCGGAGACTGGTACGAGTCCATCGCGCTGCCCGGGGGGCGGGTCGCGCTGGTGGTCGGGGATGTGGCCGGGCACGGCGTGCGCGCCGCGGTCACCATGGGCCGGCTGCGCACCGCCATCCAGACCCTGGCCATGCTGGAGCTGCCGCCGGCCGAATCACTGCAGCAGCTCGACGAGCTCATGCACACCCTCGGCGAGCGCGAGCCGCACTTCGCCACGTGCGCCTACGCGGTCTACGACGCGGTGAGCGGCGATTGCGAGGTCGCGGTGGCCGGCCACCTGCCGCCGCTGCTGGTGCACCCGGACGGCAGCAACGAGCTGCTCGACGTCCCGCCCGCGCCGCCGCTGGGCATCGGTGACGGCGACGTGGAGAGCCGCCAGTTCAAGGTGGAGGACGGCAGCCTGTTCGTCCTGTACACCGACGGCCTGGTGGAGAACAAGGGCCAGGACATCAGCGACGGGCTGGCCCGGCTGCGCGGCATCTTCGGCCCCGGCTCGCCGACCCGGCCGCTGGAGGACCTGTGCAAGGCCACGCTGGACGGGGTGTACTCCGATCATCAGCGCGACGACATCGCGGTGCTGATCGCGCGGCTGCGGCGGCTGCCCGAGGAGAACTACGCCACCTGGACGTTCGCACCCAAGCTGACCGCGGTGCGGGAGGCGCGGTCGATGATCACCGAGCCGATGAAGCGCTGGGGGCTCGAGGACCTGCTCCCCACCACCGAACTGCTCGTCTCGGAGCTGGTGACCAACGCGGTCCGGTACTCCCGCGGCGACGTCACGCTGCGCCTGGTCAACGAGAAGGCGCTGGTCTGTGAGGTGCTGGACAATTCGGCCGCGTTGCCGAGACTCCGCCAGACCAACGGCGAGGACGAAAGCGGCCGCGGCCTGCAGGTCGTCCGCCAGCTCTCCAAGCGCTGGGGCGCACGGCGCACGCCGAGCGGCAAGGTCGTCTGGTGTGAGCAGCCGCTGCCGGGCGTGCCTGGCCCGTCCGAGGACTGGCAGCCGCTGCACTGAGTTGGCCCAGGGGGGACGACCCCCCTGGAACCCCCCGCTGCGCTCCGCGCCCCGGTTGCGGTGCTCGCCGATACACCGGCCGCTCACCCGGGCACAAGGCCCGGGTTCGCTGGGCCGGTACGGAGCTTCGCTCCGGTTGGGCCGTATTCCTGGGAAAGGTCGGAGAGGCCGGGAAAGCGGATAGGAGTAATGGGCCGGGAAGTGGCGCTATTCGACGGTGACGCTCTTGGCCAGATTGCGGGGCTTGTCGATGTCGCGGCCGAGTTTGGCGGCGATGTGATAGGCGAGCATCTGGAGCGGCACGTTGAGCAGCAGCGGCTCCAGCTCCGGCTCGCCGCGGGGCACCCGGATGACCGCGTCGGAGAGGGAGGCGGGCAGGTCGGCGCTGGTGACCGTGATGACCGGGCCGCCGCGCGCCTTGATCTGCTCGATGGTGGAGATGTTCTTCGACAGCAGCTCATCGTCCGGCACCACGACCACGCTCGGCATCGAGGCGTTGATCAGGGCGAGCGGGCCGTGTTTCAGCTCGGCCGCCTGGTAGGCCTCGGCGTGCACGTAGGAGATCTCCTTGAGCTTCTGGGCGCCCTCGCGGGCCACCGGCCAGCCGCGGACGCGGCCGATGAAGAACATGTGCTCGGCGGCGGCGAACCGGCGGGCGATCTCGGCGACCTGCTCCTCGCCGGCCAGGACCTCCTCCATGTGCCCCGGCAGCGCGCGCAGGCCGGCCACGATCCGCAGGCCGGAGGCCGCCGACAGGTCACGGACCCGGCCGAGCAGCAGCGCGAGCATAGCGAAAGAACCCGCCATATTGGTCAGCGCCTTGGTCGAGGCAACCGCGATCTCCGGGCCCGCGTGCAGGAAGACCCCGCTGCCGCACTCGCGCCCGATCGCGCTGCCCACCACGTTGACCGCCCCGATGACCTGGCCGCCCTTGCGCCGCAGTTCCTGCACCGCCATCAGCGTGTCCAGGGTCTCGCCGGACTGGCTGACCGCCACGTAGAGCGTGTCCGGGTCCACCACCGGGTTGCGGTACCTGAACTCCGAGGCCGGCTCGGCGTCGGACGGGATGCGAGCCAGTTCCTCGACCAGGACCGCGCCCATCTGGCCGGCGTAGTAGGCCGAGCCGCAGCCGAGGAACTTGACCTGCCTGATCGCCCTGAGCTGGCGCGCGTCCAGGTTGATGCCGCCCAGCCTCGCGGTGGAGAACCGGTCGTCGAGCCGGCCGCGCAGGGCACGGCGCAGGGCCTCGGGCTGCTCGTGGATCTCCTTGCGCATGTAGTCCTCGTACGGGCCGAGCTCGTAGTCGTCCGCCTCGGCCTCCACGGTGGTGGGCACCTTGCCGCCGTCCGCGTTGCGGCGGCCGCCGCCCTCGTCGAGCGACACGACGCGGTAGTCGCTGGCGTGCACCGTGGCCACCTCGGCGTCGTCGAGGTACACCACCTGCTTGGTGTAGCGCACCAGGGCGGCGACGTCGGAGGCCACGAACATCTCCGACGCGCCGATGCCCAGCACGATGGGGCTGCCGTTGCGGGCCACCACGAGCTCGGTCGGATTCCTGGTGTCCAGCACGACCAGGCCGTAGGTGCCGTCCACGTGGCGCAGCACCCGGCGCACCGCGTCCTCCAGGCTGACCTCGTCCGTCGCCTCGGCGGCGATCATGTGCGCGAGAGCCTCGGTGTCGGTGTCGCTGACCAGCCTCACGCCGCGGTCGGTGAGGGCATCGCGGAGCTGCTCGGCGTTCTCGATGATGCCGTTGTGCACGACCGCGATGCGCCCGGTGGAGTCGGTGTGCGGATGCGCGTTGACCTCGGTCGGCTCGCCGTGGGTGGCCCACCGGGTGTGGCCGATGCCGATCGTGCCCTTCATCCGGTCCCCGACCCGGTCCCTGAGGTCCTGGACCCGGCCCGCGGTCTTGACGATCTGCAGCTTGTTCCGGGAGATGACGGCCAGCCCGGCCGAGTCATAGCCCCGGTACTCCAGGCTCCGCAGGCCCTCGAGCAGGACCGGGACGGCATCTCTGCGGCCGACGTAGCCGACTATTCCGCACATGCAGGATCTCCTGTTCGGTTGGCGCGGTGTTCTCTGCAAGAGTTCGCGTTATGCAAAGAACCCGCTGCGGTTGCTGACCGCTCCATAGCGCTCACGGGCTATCCGTAGACCAGGCGCCGGAGCTGGCGGTCCGACAGGCCGGGCGCGGGAAACCTGCGCTGCCTGAGCTCGGCCGCGATCACGGGCCAGATCTCGTCGTTCTTGCGCTGAGCTCGCTGCAGTTCAGCGTGCCGCCGCTGGACGAACTCCTCGATCGTCTCGCTGAAGTACGTGGTGACATCGGCGATGACCCGCATCGCGGTGGACTGCGGCAGGCCGGTGGAGGCGGCCAGGTAGCGCGCGAGGTCCTGTGGGAACGGGTCGGGCATGCTCACTTCTTACGCGACGAGGACCGGTTAAGGCAACATTCCTGCCCGATTCCGGGCAGGAATTGGCGAATTTGTACCTAAATACGGAGAAAGCCTAGGAGGCCTGGGCCGACGCCGGGAGGACGTGGGTCTTGTTGCGGCCGGTTTCCTTGGCGTAGTACAGCGCGGCGTCCGCAGCGGCGAGGATGTCGGTCAGCTCCTGGCTCGCGCCGTCCAACGAGGCGACGCCGACCGAGATCGTGACCTGGACGGCCGGCCCGTGCTCGAGGTCGTCGCCTACCGGAATGGACATCGCGGCGATATGCGCGCGCAGGCGCTCGGCGACGTTGAGCGCGTCGACCTCGCGCGCGTGCGGCAGCAGGATCGCGAACTCCTCACCGCCGAACCGCCCGGCCAGGTCGTAGGCCCGCAGCTGGCTTTGCAGGCCGTCGGTGACCGCGCGCAGCGCCTTGTCTCCGACCAGGTGGCCGTGGGTGTCGTTGACCGCCTTGAAGTGATCGATGTCGACCAGCGCCACGGCTAGCGGGCTGCCGGTCCGGACGGCGCGGGCGATCTCGATCGTCGGCCTCCTGCTCCCAGGTCGACGCGTTGAGCAGCCCGGTCTTGGTGTCGACCCGCGCCTGGGCCAGCAGCTGGGCGTGCATCATGAAGCGCCGGACCAGCAGCACGGTGGGGACCCCCAAGACCGCCAGCACCGGGTTGACCGCCACTACGACGCTGATCAGCACGCTGAGGTCCAGCTCCGCGACGTCAGCTTTGTATCGCGTCGCGATTGAACTCCATGTCGGCCAGCCGGACCGCGGGATCGGAGATCTTGATCGCGGCGGCGATCATGACGTGGTTCCCCCTGCCGCCGATGATCTCACAGACGGCCACGGCCACGGCCCAGGTCAGCGCGTGCGTGCCGGTCCCGATCGCGGGGCCGGCGAAGGACGTCGGGGAAAGCGTGGAAGACCACTGACGCCGCGCCGTAGGCCAGGCCGGTCGCGGCGACGGTGAACACCCTGCGGTAGACCAGACCCCGGGACACCAGCCATTGCGTGAGCAGGAACAGCGGGATCGGCGTCACCATGGCGTAGACGGGCGGCAGCAAGACCGCGATCGGCAGCACCCACACGGTGATGAAGTCCCTGGTGATCCCGCCCTTGAGGTAGGCCACCCGCGGCGTCGCCGCGACCGAGACCATGCCGCAGCCCAGCAGCAGAGCGTACTTCCACAGGTCCGCGGCGCTCCAGGTCGTCTGGGACGGCCGCGAAGGAGGTCAGCGCCAGCGCCGTCAGCGGCACCGCCCCGACGTAGCACCGCAGCACCAGGGGAGCTGCCACCAGGCCCAGCCCCGGACGTCCGCGTGCGCGTCAGCACGCGGCGCGTGAGGGACGAGGCTTCCATGCTCCACCGTTCCTGATGGGACGAGTCAGGCATCCTGTCTAGTCGGCAGCTCACCGTAAAGGACTAGCTCCGTATAGCTACCTTAACTCATCTTGCTCCTCTTATGCACTATTGCGGCCGATTCGCCGACATCGCCGGATAAAGAGGGGCTAAATGGTGATTGACAAGCCATGATTACCTGGCGTATTGGCGCCGGGAAGGCTATCGCACGGCTCGATATCGCATCCGAAGGGAGATAGGCCATGCGCGGCGCCGTCTGGACCTGAGCGCACACTTCGCACCAAGCCGACGCGACCGAGGGGAGGACTCGCGATGCGCGACACCTGGACTTGACCGAAGCCCGCGGCCGCTGCTAGCCAGATCATTGCAGCGGCACCGAACCTGGGGCTGCGGCGCGACCGGGACGCCGTCCCGCCGCATGACGCCCGCCGGGTGGTGACACGTGACGCCACCTGAGCGTCAGTACAAAGGCAACCACCGCACCGATCCCGCCCCCCACCGCGATGACCGCCGCCGGAGTAAACACCACCGCGGCGGCCCCGGCCGCCACGAAGGCCACCCCCTGGCCGACGATGACGCCCATGCTGGCGATGCCGAAGGCCTGAGCCCGCCGTTCGTTTGGCACCCTGACCACGAACGCGGTGTTAGCCGCGATCTGATAGACGCCGAACGCAGCCGACAACGAGAAGATCACCAGTGAGGCAGCAAGACTCGGGCGGAGGGCCGTCAGGACGAGCGAGCCGCAGGTCAGCACGGCCAGCGGGCCCATCAGGTTGGTCCGCTGACGCGGCCGGACGAACCGCGTGAACAGCGGGATGGCGATCGTCGTGCCGAACGTCGTCGACGCGATGACCAGGCCGGTCGGCGATCGGCCCTCCGCCGAGCCTGGCCGCGTACGGGGCGGCGATTCCCTCGGGAATCGTGTAGAAGACCACCAGCCAGCCGAACAGCAGCAGCGTGCGGAGCGCCGGGTCGCCGAAGACCAGCTGGAATCCGCCTCGCATCCGGGCCAGCGGTGACGGCTGGACGGTTTCCGGCCGGGCGGCGGCCGGCCGGGCCCGGATGCCCAGAGCTATTAACAAGCCGGAGAGCACGAACGTGGCGGCGTCGACGGCCAGCGAGCGCCGCACGCCGATGAAGTGCGACCGCCACTCCCCCGCCGACCGCGCCGAGCACCTGAGCGGTCAGGAGCGTCGTCTGCAGCATCGCGGTGCCCAGCACGTAAAGTTCGCCCCGCAGGATGTCGGGGGTGATGGCGGCCCGCGCCGATTCGAACGGAGGCGCGAACATGTAGGCCGCGAACAGCAGCGCCACCAGCGCCCCGACCGGCATGTGCGGGATCACCATGGCCGCGACCAGGACCGCGCGGGCCGCATCGCAGAACACCATCACCGAGCGCCGCGGGCGCCGGTCGGCCAGCTCGGCCAGGAACAAGCCGCCGATCACCCAGGGCAGGTACCCGGCCGCGTAGACCGCAGCCGCGAGCAGCGGCGAGTGGGTCCGGCCGTAGACCAGCAGGGTGAGGGCGACCAAGGCCAGCCGGTCACCCGCGGTGGAAAGGATGACGGACGTCCACAGGACCCGGAACTCGCGCACCGCGAACACGTCGCGGAACGTGGCCCGCGGCGGCCCGCCCTTTCACCGTGACCCTTCTGCCCGGGCCCCTTGCCCCGTTCTGGCTGTCTACCTCGTCATCATCACCTAGCGATGGTGTAAATCGCAACAAGTAGTGCGGAATCGGTCACCGGGAATGGCGCGCATTGGCCGGGCCGCCGCGACGTCGGCTTCGACAAGGGCCTGCCGGTGCCGCTGCGGGTGCTGGGACGGGACGCGAGCACCGCGGGCTGGCGCCATTTTCATGGCCGTATCACGACCGCTGTCACCACGTTCCGTTAGGTCAAATAACAATTCTTTCCGAACGGGCCGTGGCTCACCGCCGCGGGCGGAAGAATTCGCCCGGGGGGTCGATGGAGCTTCCCTGGTATCTACTGAGCGGAGCTTACGATGCCGGATGAATCTGGATCTTCGGTGCGGCTGGCCGGCAGCGAGCGCGGGTCGCTGCCCGACGTCACGGACACCGCGCCGCTGAACACCCAGGAGCGGGCCGAAATCACCCTGGTGCTGCGGCGGCGAGCCGAGCTTCCGGAGGAGATCGTCGTCGGGCCCACCGTGCTGAGCAGAGATGAGCTGGCCGAGCGGTACGGCGCCGACCCCGCCGACGTGGACCTGGTCTCCCGGGAGCTGGGCCGCCGCGGCCTGGAGGTCACCGCCGTCCACGCGGTCACCCGCCGGGTCAAGGTGGCGGGTACCCTGGGCGACCTGTCCAGCGCGTTCGGCACGACGCTGCGGCAGGTCAGCAGCCCGGACCCGCGGGGCCGGGGGCGGGTCACCCACCGCTACCGCGAGGGCCCGCTGTTCCTGCCGGCCGCGCTGGACGAGGTAGTGACCGCCGTGCTCGGGCTGGACACCCGGCCGCAGGCCCAGCCGCACTTCCGCACCAGGGGGGACGCAGCGGCCGCCCAGGGCACCTCGTACCACGCCGAACCAGGTGGCGGACATCTACAGCTTCCCGGCCGGGACCACCGGCGCCGGGCAGACGGTCGCGGTCATCGAACTGGGCGGCGGCTTCACGGCCAGCGACCTTGACGCGTACTTCGCCAGCCTGGGCCTCGCGGTGCCGTCCATCACCGCGGCCAGCGTGGACGGGGCGTCCAACAACCCCGGGGACACCAGCGGGGCCTCCGTGGAGGTCAACCTGGACATCGACGTGATCGGCGCCGCCGCGCCCGGCGCGGCGCAGGTGGTGTACTTCGCGCCGAACAACGGCGACCAGGGCTTCGTGGACGCGATCTCCGACGCGGCGCAGGCCACCCCGGCGCCGATCGCCATCTCGATCAGCTGGGGGCAGTCCGAGGACTCGTGGACCGCGCAGGGCCTGTCGGCGATGAACCAGGCGATGTCCGACGCGGCGGCGCTGGGCATCACCGTGTGCGTGGCCGCGGGCGACAACGGCAGCAGCGACGGCGTCAGCGACGGCCAGGTGCATGTCGACTTCCCCGCATCCAGCCCGTACGCGCTGGCCTGCGGCGGGACCAAGCTGATCGCGGACCCGGCCACCGGCCAGGTGAGCTCGGAGGTGGTCTGGAACGAGCTGGCCGCCAAGGAGGGGGCCGGCGGCGGCGGGGTCAGCGACCAGTTCCCGCTGCCCACCTGGCAGGCCAGCGCCGGGGTCCCGGCCCGGGCCGGCGCGGCCGGCCGTCGCCGGAGCGCGGGCGGGCGCGGCGTGCCGGACGTGGCGGGCAACGCCGACCCGGTGACCGGATACCAGATCTACCAGGGCGGCAAGGCCCAGGTGGTGGGCGGGACCAGCGCGGTCGCGCCGCTGTGGTCGGCGCTGATCGCCCGGTTCGCTGAGGCGACCGGGCAGCGGTTCGGCCTGCTCCAGCCGCTCGTGTACGCGGGCGTGTCGCCTGGCACGGACGTGGCCGGCTTCCGCGACATCACCAGCGGGAACAACGGCGCCTACGCGGCCGGCCCGGGCTGGGACGCCTGCTCCGGCCTCGGCGTCCCGGACGGCACGGCGCTGCTGAGCAGGCTGCAAAGTTCGTAACCCGCGGATCTCGCGGGCGCCTCGGGGCGGCGCGGCCTGGCCGGCCGCCGGTGAAAACGTCGCGGAGCGGGCACAATTGGAGGTGTGACAGACATGCTCGACACAGACCAGCCCGCACCGCTCTGTTCCGCAGGCCGGCTTGCGCGAGCGGAAGAAGGCCAGGACGCGTGCCTCCCTCCGGGAGCACGCGCTCCGGCTGTTCCGCCTCCAGGGGTACCAGGCCACCACCGTGGAGCAGATCGCCGCGGCGGCCGAGGTCTCGCCGAGCACGTTCTTCCGGTACTTCCCGACCAAGGAAAACCTGGTCCTGCAGGACGACATGGACGTCCGGATGATCGAGGCGTTCGAGCAGCAGTCGCCCGGGCTCAGCGTGATCGCCGCCGCGCGCGCCGCGACCCGGGAGGTGTTCGGCTCGTATACCGCCGCCGACCTGGACGTCCTCCGCGAGACCACCAGGCTCACCATGACCGTGCCCGAGATCCGGTCGCGGGCGCTGGATGAGTTCGCCCGGAGCATCGCGGCGATCGCCGAGGCCGTGGGCAAGCGCGCCGGGCGCCCGGCGGGCGACCTGGCCGTCCGCACGGTGGCCGGGGCGGTCATCGGCGTGATCATGTCGATCATGCTCCCGTGGGAGGACTGGTCCGAAGGGTACGACTTCGAGGACCGGTTCGGGCGCATCGACGAGGCGCTCGCCCTGCTGGAAGCCGGCCTGCCGCTCTGAGCCTGCGCGCCTGGGGCATTCATCGCACCGGTTGGCCGGAGCGGGCTTATGCCTCAGCCGAGCCGCCGGCGGCCAGGCGCATGAGGTCGGTGTCGAGGTCGATGGCGGTCTCGGTGCCGCCTGCGCTGCCGTACTCGTGCTGGTAGCTCGGCCAGGACTGGTCCTTGATCGCGCGGGCGAATCCGCTTTCCATCAGCAGCACGAGCTCGAGCGCGGCCCGGTCGATGCGCGTGGCCAGGGCCGGGTCACTCCAGTCTTCGGGGGCGGCGAACAGGGAGGTCGGCGCGGTCATGGTGCGCAGGTAGGCGAACATCGGGCGCATCGCCTGGTCCGCGACCAGGGCGTGCCGGGCGGTACCGGCCGTGGCGGCCAGCACGACCGGCTTGGCGATGAGCAGGTCGTTGTCCAGCACCTGGAAGAACGAGGTGAACAGGCCGCTGGGGCCGGCCTTGTAGACCGGGGCGGCGGCGATGATGCCGTCGGCCTCGCCGAGGACCGTGATGGCCCGCTGCAGCTTCGGCGTGACCAGCTGGGAGGTCAGCGCGGTCGAGATGTCGGCGGAGAGCTCGCGCAGGTCGATGACGCGGACCGTCACCGCGTTCCCGCGCCGGGCCGCCAGGGCGACGGCGCGTTCGGCGGTGCGGTCGGCCAGCAGCCGCGTCGAGGAGGGGTCACTGGTGCCGGCGCTGACCACGACGAGCTTGAATGATTCCTGGTTCATGGATGTGTGTCCTCGTTCGTGGCCGCTAGTTTGAGGCAGATCGTTTCCAGCTGCTTCAGTTCGCCGGGGTCCAGGCCGGCGGTCATGGCCCGGGCCACGCCGCGGGCGTGCTCGCGCCCGACCTGGCGCTGCAGGGCCCGGCCGGCCTGCGTGAGCGACAGGCGGACGCCGCGCCCGTCGGCGGGGTCGGAGCAGCGCTCGACCAGGCCGCGCTCGGCCAGCCGGTCCACCAGGCGGGACAGGGCCGGCTGGCTGAGCAGGACGTGACGGTTCAGCTCGGTCATGTTGATGGGGTCCCGGCACTTGGACAGGGTGTACAGCACGTCGTACTCCCGCATGGAAAGATCCGCCCAGATGTCCTCGGCGGCGAACTGCTTCATGAGCACGGCGTGGGCGGACAGCAGCGCCTCCCACGCGTCGTTGGCGAGGTTCGTCACAGCTCCGGGCCCTCGGGGGTCTCGGGGACGCGGTCCTGGTAGGGGGACGAGCCCGCGGTGTTGTCGCCGCGGTTGGCGTTCGGGCGCGGCTGGCGCGCGGGCTGGTCGCCGTACTTGGCCCGGACCAGGCTGGCGTGGGTGGGAGCCTCGGGGGTCTCCGGGTCCTGCCGGGCGGCGATCTCCTTGCGCAGCACCGGCACGACCTCCTCTCCCAATAGGTCGAGCTGGTCGAGGACCGTCTTCAGCGGCAGCCCGGCGTGGTCCATCAGGAACAGCTGGCGCTGGTAGTCACCGAAGTGCTCGCGGAAGGTCAGGGTCTTGTCGATGACCTCCTGCGGGCTGCCCACGCTGAGCGGGGTGAGGTCCGAGAACTCCTCCAGGCTCGGGCCGTGGCCGTAGACCGGCGCCTCGCTGAAGTAGGGCCGGAACTCCCGCTTGGCGTCCTGCGAGTTCTTCGCGATGTAGGCCTGGCCGCCGAGCCCGACGATGGCCTGCTTCTCGCTGCCGTGGCCGTAGTGCGCGTAACGCTGCCGGTAGAACCGGATGAGGCGCATGTAGTGCTCTTTCGGCCAGAAGATGTTGTTGGCGAAGTAGCCGTCGCCGTAGTACGCGGCCTGCTCGGCGATCTCCGGGGTGCGGATCGAGCCGTGCCACACGAACGGCGGCACGTCGTCCAGGGGCCGCGGGATCGACGTGAAGCCCTGCAGCGGGGTACGGAACTTCCCCTGCCAGTCCACGACGTCCTCGCGCCACAGCCGGTGCAGCAGGTTGTAGTTCTCCAGGGCCAGCGGCAGGCTCTGCTGGATGTCCTGGCCGAACCACGGGTAGACCGGGGCGGTGTTGCCGCGCCCGAGCATCAGGTCCATCCGGCCCTTCGACAGGTGCTGCAGCATCGCGTACTCCTCGGCGATGCGCACCGGGTCGTTCGTCGTGATCAGGGTCGTGGACGTGGTCACGATCAGCTTCTTCGTGGTCGCCGCGATATAGGCCAGCAAGGTCGTGGGTGCGGATGAGAAGAACGGGGGATTGTGGTGCTCGCCGATCGCGAACACATCCAGCCCGACCTCCTCGGCCTTCTGCGCGATCTGCACGATCGCGTCGATCCGCTCCGCCTCGCTCGGCGTCTCACCCGACACCGGATCCCGGGTGATGTCACTCACCGAGAAGATCCCGAACTGCATGGCGTTCCTCCTGCGCTTCCCGCCGCGGCGGGACAGATATATGCGTTTGCATGTATTTCAAGCAACGCGGGCCGCGAGGTTATTCCGCCGGGTGTCGCGCTTGCATCCCGGCCGCCGAGGCGAGCGCCAGCGGCGATGGGCCTGTCACTGCCGCGCCGGGCCTGTCAGGATCGGTCTATCGTGCCGGCCCCGATCGGAGAAACGTCATGCCCACCGGATGGTCTCCCGCTGATATGCCAGACCAGCATGGCCGCACAGCGCTGGTGACCGGCGCGAACTCTGGCATCGGCTTCCACGTAACGGCCGAACTGGCCGGCCAGGGCGCGCACGTGCTGCTGGCCAGCCGCGACGCCGACCGCGGCCGGGCCGCCCGCGCGGCCATCGTGCGGGATCTGCCCGCCGCCAGCATCGAGCTCGTCGGCCTGGACCTGGCCGATCTGGACTCGATCGCCCGCCTGGCCGACCAGGTCCTGGACCGTCCCGCGGGGCTGGACCTGCTCGTCAACAACGCCGGAGTGATGGCCGTACCCCGCCGCCTGACCACCGCCGCGGGGTTTGAGCTGCAGTTCGGCACCAACCACCTCGGGCACTTCGCGCTCACCGGGCGCCTGCTCCCGGCGATGCTGGCCCGCCCCGGCAGCCGGGTGGTGACGGTCAGCAGCCTCAACCACCGGCTGGGCTCGATCCGGCTGGATGACCTGCAAGGCGAGCAAGGCTACGGACCGTGGCGGGCATACAACCAGTCCAAGCTGGCCAACGCGTTGTTCACCCTGGAGCTGGACCGGCGGCTGCGCGCAACCGGTGCCGACACCATCAGTGTCGGCGCTCACCCTGGCTACAGTCACACCGCGCTGCAGTACAGCGGGCCGCGGCTGGGCGGCGGTGGCATCTTCGCGGGGGTCATGGGGGTGTTCACCCCGCTGGCCGCCCAGCCCGCGGCGAAAGGCGCGCTCCCGGTGCTGCGGGCCGCCACCGATCCTGAGGCCCGCGGCGGCGATTATTACGGGCCCAGTGGTCTCGGTGAGGGCCGCGGCTCGCCCCGCAAGGTTGCTTACGCCAGGGCGGCCCGCGATGAGCAGCTCGCCGGCCGTCTCTGGCAGGCCTCCGAGGCGCTCACCGGGGTGAGCTTCCCCAGCGTCTCAGGACGCGCAGAACGATGACCTCGACGATCCCGCACCCCGGGGCGGGCCGCGGTCAGCCGGCCTGTGCCGGGCGTACCACCTGGACGGTCCGCGCGCTGGTCCGGGCGGCGTCCAGCACGGCCGCGGTCGCGACGGCGTCCCACGGGTCCACCGGCACCGGCCCGGTGCCCCGGACCGCGGCGGCGAACGCGGGGTAGAACAGGTTCCAGGCGCCGTGCGCCGAAGGCACGGGCTCTTTGACGTCACCGCGCAACAGGTGTCCCCAGCGGTCCGGTGGCTCGGCACCCCACTGACCGCCGCTTGACGCGGGCGATTCTCCGCTGCGAAGCCGGGCCTCCTGGCCGTCGACGTCCTGGATGACGTAGGCGCCCTCGGTCCCGGCGGCGCGGAACCGCGGGCCGGGAGCGCCCTGCCGCCAGCTGCCCCACAGATGCGACCGCACGCCGCTTTCGTGGGTCAAGGCGACGAACACGTCGTCGTCGAGCCCGGCCGCGTCGGTGCGGTAATGCATCTCGGCGTACACGCCGCTGACCGGGCCGGCCAGGACCAGGGCCTGGTCGGCCAGGTGGCTGCCGAAGTCCAGCAGGGTGCCACCGCCCGCCGCGGGCGGACTGGACTGCGGCCGGAACCGCTCGAACCGCGACTCGAAGGCGGTCAGCGTGCCGAGTACGCCCTGGTCCAGGAGCTGGCGCAGGGTCAGGAAGTCCGAATCCCAGCGGCGGTTCTGGTAGACGGTGAGCGGGAGCTTCAGCTCTTCGGCCAGCCGGACGGTGGTGCGGGCCGACTCCGCGTCCAGCGCGAACGGCTTGTCGCAGACGACGGCCAGGCCCAGGCGCAGCGCCTGCTGGGTGAGCGTCACGTGGGTGGCGGCCGGGGTGGAGATCGCCACCGCTTCGGCTCCCGCGCTGGCCAGATCCTCGAGCGAGGCGAAGGCCGGGCGGCTGAGGTCCGCGGCGACCTGGTCTTGGCGTTCACGTGAGGTGGTGACGACGCCGAGGAACTCGCAGTCCGGGGCGGAGGCGATCAGCGGCGCGTGGAAGTACCGGCCGCCGAGGCCGTAGCCGGCCAGGCCGATGCGCACAGGTGCGGGCACGACGGGACTCCTCCCCATGGTGACTGGTTACGACGCTTATGACGGGCCGAAGTCGGGCACGGCTGACGCGTTGCTCCACAGCAGAAACCTAACGGATGGCCTAGCCGGGTCCGGGGTCACCTGGGATAGACGGTGGGCGTGGTGGCGTACCTGCGGCCGGAGGGGACGCGCCAGATCAGGACGCCCGGTTCCGGCTGCTCCAGGTGCCACCCTTCGGCCTGCTTGCACCGATGGTGACGGCGGCACAACGGAGCGAGATCACATTCGCAGGTCAGCCCGCCCTGGTCCCAGGGGACGGTGTGGTCCAGGTCGCAGCGGGCGGCGGGCCGGCGGCAGCCCGGCGCGGTGCACGGGCGCTGCGGGCGCGGATCAGGTGGGCCGGAGCTTGCGGCTGGGCTGGTAGCCGATCTCGGCGTGGGCGTGGTCGCAGGGGCCGCGGGTGACCGGGATCATGGTGAGGTTCAGGGAGCCGGGGGGGCGTGCCGGGGGGTGCGGGGCCGGGCGGGGGGTGCCGGCCGGGTAGGCAGCCGTGGGCGGCGGCGGTGCCGTCGGGGTTCAGCGCGGTGATGCACCACCGGGTGCGGGGGTGGCGGGCCGCCGCGGCGGCCAGGTCGCGGGCGTCGTCGCCGTCGACGAGGCCGAACCCGCCGGCCTCGCCGGGGGTGTCGGACTGGCCTGGCAGGGTGGCCCAGGGGACGGTGATGGTGACCAGCGCGGCCAGGCTCGGCCCGGCATCCGCGCCGGGACGGGCAGCGGGGGCCGGTGCCGCCCGGGCCGGCCGCCGGGACCGTAGCGCCGGGTCCGGGGCCATCCGGGCCGCCCGCAGGCCGGGGTCGCTGGGTCGGCCGCCGGCCGTGGTTCGCCGTCCGGCGCTGGCTGGTCACGGCGGCCGGGCGTGGCCGGCTGTCGCCGGCCGGGCCGGCGGCGGGCGCGGTCGCGGCTGTCGCGTTCCTGCAGGAGGTCGAGGTAGGCCCGGACGCGCAGCTCCTGCAGGGTGCCGGGGATCCCGGCGGCGCGCAGGTCCAGGGCCCGCTGCTCGATGTGCTGCCAGGACGCGAGCACCTCATCGGAGGGCAGTTCCCGGGCGACCATCCCGGCGTTCCCGGACGCCTCCCGGAACCGGCGCACGTGCGCGTCCCGCCGGGCGGCCTCCTTCCGCTTGCGGGCCGCCTCGGGGTCCAGCTTCAGGACCAGCTTGTGCGCGGCGTGCCGCAGCTCCCCGAACGTCAGCGCCCGGCGCGCCTCGGCCAGCACCGCATCGGCCGTGGCGGCGTCCTCGTCGGTCAGGATCTGGTCTCGTCCTCGATGATCCGCAGGTGCACCGGGTGGATCTGCCCGGCGTGCCAGCGCGGCGAAGGTGGCGCGGCAGCCGGCGTGGCGACGGTGGAGGCGTAGTCCATCTGCACGGCGGCGGACCGGGGGTCAGGTGCAGCTCGCAGGCCAGCTCGTCGGCGGCGAACTCATCGGCCGCCGGCGACCCGGCCTGCCGGGCGGCGAATTCCGCGACCGCGGCCAGCGCGTCCAGGCGACCCGGGATTCCATGCCGCCGGCCGCGGAGATGATCCCCATCAGCTGATCATCGGAGCAGCCCGCCCAGCCCGGCGCCGTCCGGGCCGGTGACCGCGTCGACGATGGTGGCCAGCAGCGGGCCGGGCGCCATCGTGTCGGCCTCCCCGTCCTGCGCGAACCGGGCCAGGGTCAACTGCTCGGCGGGGAGGCACACGAACAGGCCCTGCTCCGCCCCGTCCCCGTCCCCGGCGGGCAGCGGGAAGCCGTCGGGCTCCTCGTCGGGCCCGGGATCGGGGAACAGGTCCTGGGGCATGCACCACGCTCCGTTCGGGATAATTGGGAAACCTTGTACGAATAGCTTAGCACATAAATGATTGCGTGTGAAATCTTGTTCAAGATCTTTAGAGCCTGCATGACGGAACGCAAGGCGGGCGGCCCCACCGGCACAGCCACAGGCGGCGGCCGCGGGACGGGGGCGGCATTCGCGAGGCTCACGTGCGGCTTACGGGGCGCACACGGCATAATGGGGGGCGATTACTGGGGTGAGCCGGGAAGTCTGGTCGGCACTGGATCACGCTCGGGGAGCCGGCCATGTACCGCGGCCTTTTCTCATCGGCGCTAGCGTCGCACTGGCGGCGCGAGGTGCTGCGCACCAGC
Source organism: uncultured Actinomycetes bacterium (assembly GCA_963801155.1). Lineage (GTDB taxonomy): Bacteria > Actinomycetota > Actinomycetes > Streptosporangiales > Streptosporangiaceae > Palsa-504. The sequence continues at coordinate 72,641 of CAWDEB010000022.1, read as the reverse complement.
CTGTGGTTCGTGCCGTCCCTCGAGGTCCTGGCCGCGATCGGGCTGTTCATCGGCACGCTGGCCGCCGACCGGGCCGCCTACCGCGGCGACTTCGGGCTCCCGGGCTGGGTGATCAGCGGCAGCGCGGACGCGGCGCGGCAGATCCTGACCACCATCGCCGCCGCGATCATCACCGTGGTCGGCGTGGTGTTCTCCATCATCCTGGTCACCCTGACCCTGGCCTCGACCCAGTTCGGGCCGCGGATGCTGCGGAACTTCATCCGCGACCGCGGCACGCAGGTGACGCTGGGCACGTTCGTGGCGACGTTCGTCTACTCGGTGCTGGTGCTGGCCTCGATCGGGACCGGGTCGCACGGCGACTTCGTGCCGCACATCAGCGTGACCGTGACGCTCGGCCTGACGGTCATCGACCTGGCCGTGCTCATCTACTTCATCCACCACACGGCGATCTCCATCCAGCTGCCGCAGGTGATCGCGAGCATCGCCGGCCGACCTGGCCGAGGCGATCCGGGAGCAGGGCAGCGGGCCGGACCGGCCGGGGCCGCAGACCGGCCCGGCCGCGGTCGAGCTGGTGAACCGGACCGAGACCAGCGGGGCCGTGCTGCTCGCCCCGGTCAGCGGGTACGTGCAGTTCATCAAGCACCAGAACCTGGTCCGGCTGGCGACCCGGGCCGACGCGGTGATCAACCTGGAGCACCGGCCCGGCCACTTCATCGTGCGCGGGCACCGGTTCGCCACGGTCTGGCCGCCGGAGGCGGCGCCGCTGGTGCGGCAGGCGCATGGGCCGGGCGCACATCATCGGCCCGCACCGGACGCTGACCCAGGACGTGTCGTTCGGCATCGACCAGCTGGTCGAGATCGCGCATCCGCGCCCTGTCCGCCGCGGTCAACGACCCCTTCACGGCGATGACCTGCATCGACTGGCTGGGCGAGAACCTGTGCAAGATCGTCGCCGGGTGGCATCCGGCCCGGGTGCACCGGGACGCCCAGGGCTACATCCGGGTCATCACGGCCGAGCCGTCCTACGACCGGCTGGTGCAGCGCTCGTTCGAGAAGATCAGGCAGTCCAGCCTGGGCATGCCCGCGGTCATGATCCGCGAGCTGGAGGCGCTGGCCCGGATCATGACCGAGACGACCAGCGACGGGCAGCGCCGGGTGCTGCTCGAGCAGGCGGCCATGATCGACCGGGCCAGCGAGCGGTCGGTGCCCGAGGCCGCCGACCGGGCCGACATCCGGCGGCGCTACGAGGCCATCTTGACCATGGAGTCGAGGCTGACCGCGAGCGGGGAGCGCAGCGGAGGAGGCGCGTCGGCGGAAAAATCTGGCGGCCGTGTCGGAAACGGGGCCGGCCCGTTCGTGGAACGGGTGCGGGGATGCCATCGTGGCATCCCTATGAGGTGCATTGGGAGGCAACCGTGAAGTACGTCATCCTGCTGCTGGACACCGAGGCGGCGCGGAGCATGTCCGAGGCCGAGGGCCAGCCGTGGTACGCGGAGATCGGCGCCTGGTACGAGAAGGGCGGCGGCGGTTCGGGCAAGCTGGTCGAGGGCGGGCACCAGCTCGCGCCGCCGGCCACGGCCAAGACCGTCCGGGCCAGCGGCGTCACCGACGGCCCGTTCATGGAGACCAAGGAGGCGCTCGGCGGGTACTCGGTGCTCGAGACCGACACCATCGAGGAGGCCGTCGAGATCGCGAAGACCTGGCCCGGCGTGGACAAGGGCTGGATGACGGTCGAGGTCCGGCCCGTCGTGGAGATGTGACGCCGGCCCGGCTGAAGACGGCGCGTAAGAACGACAGGCGGCGGGCGAGCAGCTCGCGCTCGGCCGGGTTGCCGGCCAGCGCGAGCGCCCGCTCGCTGGCCTCGCGGGCCTCGTCGTCGCGGCCGAGCCCGGTCAGCAGGCCGGCCCGCAGCGCGTGGAACAGCCGGTAGCCGTCCAGTTCCGGGGCCAGTGGCTCGATCTCCGCCAGCGCGGCTTGGGGACCGAGGACGTAGCGGGTGGCCACGGCCCGGTTGAGCAGCACCACCGGGGACGGGGTCAGCTCCTGCAGCCGGTCGTAGAGCAGCCGGATCTGGCGCCAGTCGGTGTGCTCGTAGTCCGGGGCCTCGGCGTGCAGCGCGGCGATGGCCGCCTGGACCTGGTAGGGGCCGGACGCGCGCATCGCGAGGGCCTGGTCGAGCAGCCGGGTGGCCTCGGCGATCAGCTGCTGGTCCCAGCGGGTCCGGTCCTGGTCGGCGAGCCGGACCAGCCGGCCCCAGCCGTCGAACCGGGTCGCGGCCCGGGACTCGTGCAGCAGGAGCAGCGCGAGCAGGCCGAGGACCTCGGGCTCGCGCGGCATCAGCCGGTGCAGCAGCCTGGTCAGGGTCACCGCCTGGGCGGCGAGGTCGCGCCGGGCGGGCTGGCGGCCCGCGCTGGCCAGGTAGCCCTCGTTGAAGACCAGGTACACGACGGCCAGCACCTCGGCGAGCCGTCCGGCCAGCTGGTCGGGATCGGGGACGCGCACGTCGGCGTGCGCCGCGCGCAGCGTCTTGCGGGCCCGCAGCAGCCGCTGGGTCATGGCGGGTTCGGCGACCAGGAAGGCGGCGGCGATCTGGGCGGTGGTCAGGCCGCAGACGGCGCGCAGGGTGAGCGCGATCTGCGACTCGCGGGGCAGCGCGGGGTGGCAGCAGGCGAAGACCATCCCGAGCAGCTCGTCGTCTTCGGCGTCGGTGCCGTCCCAGCTGTCGGTCATGGTCGCGGCGAGCAGCGCCAGCTTCTCCTGGCCGGCCCGGGCCCGGCGCAGCCGGTCGATGGCCTTGCGGCGGGCGGTGGTCGCCAGCCAGCCGCCGCAGTTGGCCGGGATCCCGCCGTCCCGCCAGTGCTCGATGGCCTCGATGAACGCGTCCTGGACGGCATCTTCGGCGAGCCCCACGTCGCCGAGCCGCGCGGCCAGGGCGGCCCTGATCCGGGTCGCCTCCTCGTGGTAGACCCGCTCGAGCTGCGCCGCGTCCAACGTTCTTTCCGGCGGGCCACGTGGTGCTACTTTGTCGATCCCCCACGTTGCTCGCGGTGCGAGCCATCACTCTCATCTCCGCGTGCGCCTGCTTTCTGCGCGGCGACGAGCCGCTCGACGGTGGCCAGCGGGTCGGGGTCCAGGCCCGCCGGGACCAGCCGCGCGTGCCGGGCTCGGCTTTGGCGGCCCACCGCGGTCGATGCCCTCGGCCTGGTCGAGGGCGGCGTGGGCGCGCAGGGCGTCCGAGTTCGTGCCAGGCCAGGTGTGGCGGGTAGCCAGCCGCAGCGCGGCGTCGGCGCGTCGCGGCCCTGGTAGCATCAGGTCCGGGGCGCGTGGCGTGGCCTGGCGGCGCGGATGCGGGCGCGGCGGCCAGCGCGGCGCAGTGGGCGGGCACCAGGCCGCGGGCGGCGGCGATGGCGATCGCCTCAGCCGCGTGCCGGTCGGCGGCCTCCAGGTCCCCGGCCGCCTGGGCTGCCGGCCAGGTCGGCCAGGGTGGTGGCGAGCTCGGTCAGGTAGTCGCCGTCGCGGAAGCACCCGGCCGCCGCCGCCAGGTGCTCCCCGGCCGCCGCGGTGTCCCCGGCGGCCAGGGCCAGGCGGCCCAGCATCCGGTCGCACCGGGCCACGTCGTCGTTCCAGCCGTTCCTCCGGCAGATGTCGGCGTTGCGGCCGGTCAGTGCCCGGGCCGGGCCGGTCCGCCCGGTGCGGGCCAGCCATTCCGCCCACCAGGTCCCGCGAAGCGAGTACAGGTGATCCCGTCCGGGTCGTCGGCGACCTCGATCTGGTCGGCGGCGGTGAACTGCTGCTCGGCCTGCGCCGCGTCACCGGCCAGGCCCGCCAGCCACCCCAGGAACGCGTGCGAGTCGCGGATCTTCTCCCGGTCGCCGGCGGCTTCGGCGCAGGTGAGCGCCTCGGCCGCGGCGTCCCGGGCCGGGCCGATCTGCCCGAGATGGCCGAGGCACTCGGCCAGGTTCTGCAAGCCGATCGCCAGGTTCGTCATGTCCCCGGCGTCACGGTCGTGGCGGACGGCCATGGGGCAGGTACTCGCGTGCCGCGGCCAGGTCACCCGCGTTCATCGCGAACAGGCCGACCTCGCTCAGGTAGAAGCCCAGACGCGGGGGCTGAGCTGGGTGGCGCAGGCGGCGCGGCGGGCGGGGGTGGCCACGAACGCGGTGGCGGCGCGCTGCCCGAGCCGGGCCGCCGGCAGAGTCATCCACACCTCAGGGTGCCGGCACGGTTCCGGTACATGTCGTCGGCGGGCTGCCACTGGCCGGCGTCCAGCAGCAGCTCGATGACCTCGACCACCCGCAGCGCGTCCGCCCGGCTGGTCACCTTCCCGGCCGGCATCCCGGCCAGGGCGGTCTCGGCGGCGGTCCCGGCGGCGCCCATCACCAGGCGGCCGGAAGGTGTCGCGGACCAGCGGATGCGCGGAGATGGTCCCGTCCGGGTGCCAGGACGCCAGCCCGCCCAGCCGGTCGCGCACCGCGGCCTGCACCATGGCCGGGGTCCACCCGGCCAGCCGGTCACCGAACACCTCATGGCGGCCACCGCCAGCACCGCCTCGCGCCGGGACCGGCCGGGCGAACAGCGACACCGCGGCCAGCAGGTACCGGTCCGCCTCGGCCAGCCGGGCGGCGTAGAACCCCAGCACCTTGCCCACCCGGGCATCGGTGCGCGCCGCCGCGGCCAGCTCGGCGCGCAGGGCGGCCAGGTCGGCATCGGGCGGGCGGTCGGCCAGCAGCCCGGCCAGCACCCCGGTCGCCAGCGCGTGCCCGTCCACCGCCGCGCACCAGGGCCCGCCGCTCGTCCTCAGCCAGCCAGCCGCCGCCGGCCGCGGCCAGCAGCGCCGACCCCTCGGCCGCGGTGAACGGCGGCACCTCCAGCATCCGGGCGCTGCCGCCGTCGAAGCCCTCCAGGTCGGCGAACGGGAACCGGCTGGTCAGCACCACCAGCCCGCCATGGGGCTGCTGGCAGGCGCCGGCCAGCACCTCCCGCAGCGTGCCATCCAGCAGCCGCCCGAACCCATCCCCCGCCGGGCCCTCCTGCGCCACCTCCAGCCCATCCAGCACCAGCAGCAGCGGCACCACCCGCAGCAACCCCAGCACCGCCCCCGCCAGCCCGCCGGTCCCGGCCACCGCGACCCCGAGATCCTGCCGCGCCCACTCCAGCAGCGCTTCGGCCCAGTGCTCGGCCGACGGGTCGGCGTAAAAACTCCACCCGAACACCCCCCGCACCCCGGGCCGCCGGGCCATCCCGCCCGCCTCCTGGACCCAGCGGGTGACCAGCGCGGTCTTGCCCGCCCCGCCCCACGCGCGTCACCCCGACCAGGGCGACCTGCGGGTCGGCGGCCCACCGGTCCAGCCGGGCCAGCTCCTCAGCCCGCCCGGTGAAATGCTCCACCCGCTCCGCCGGCGGCACCCACCTCACCGGCACGCCCGGGCCGCACCGCGGCGGCCCGGCCGGCCGGCCGCCGTCACCGGCGGCCCGGCGCGGGCGGGCAGGTCAGCAGCCGGCGGGAACCGGTCATCGGCCAACGCCGCCAGCAGCAGCGCCCAGCGCGGAATGATCACCGCCAGGCGCCGGGTACAGCACCAGCTGCGCCCCGTACTCGATCTCGCCCGCTGCGCCAGAATCCGCGGGTCGTGGCCCTCACCAGCCGGATCCCAGGCCATCACCGCCACATGACGCGGCGCGCCGCCCGGATCCGACCCGGGTGCCGGTCCGGTCGGCGATCTCCCGCAAGATCGCGGTGATCCGCTGGTCCGCGAAGCTGAACCCGATCCACACCAGGTGCCCGTCCATCAGCCGGGCCAGCACCTCGGGCAGCTTCCCTGCATAAGCGCGCCGGTACTCCGTGGCCGCCAGCACCACCGCTGTCGGGCCTGTTGTGCTGGCCGTGGCGAACAGCACCGGCAGCTCGGCCTCGCCGAACACATCCCCGGTCCGCCACCGGTCCAGACCCAGCTCATCCTCCCAGGTCGTGAACCCCGTCGCCGAGCGCCCGGCCGCACCCGCATCCGCGCGTCCACGATCCCCGGGTCATAGTTCGTGGTCACCACCGCCTTGAACGCGCACCGGCACACCAGCTCCTGCACCGCCGTCCACGACCGCCCCGACTCCGGGTCGGTCCGCACCCGCAGCACCTGCCGCAGCACCTCCCGGTACACCGCCCGGCCCAGGCCACGCGCACGATCTCCACCACCTACTCCGGGCTCTCCCGCGCCAGCGCCCGGCACGTCGCCGCCTCCTCGCTCAGTCAGCCGCCCCGCCGCCGCGTCCACCAGCTCCCCGATCAGCCCGTCCCACAGCGGGTACAGCGGCGCCGACACCCCCGCCCCCAAAACGCCACCGCCTCACCCGAGTCCAGGTACTCCCGCAGCGCCGCCAGCCCAGGCCCATTCACCCGGCCAGCTCCTCCGCCTGCCCAGCGCGGCAACCCGCTCAGATACCCAGACACCAGATCCCCCACCACGAACCGATCCTGCTCCAGCGTCAGGCGCCGCTGAACCGGGGCGGGCGCTTGGCCGCGAACGCCGCGATGCCCTCGGCGAAGTCGCCGGAGGCGGCCATCTCCCGCTGGATCCCGGCCTCGAACTCCAGCTGGGCGTCCATCCGCTCGTACAGCCACCGGTTCAGCTGCCGCTTGGTGCCCGGCGTAGGACTGGGTGGCGCCCGAGGCGAGCCGGTCCAGCAGGGCGTCGGCCTGCCCGGCGAACTCCTCGTCCGGCCAGACCCGGTTGATCAGGCCCCAGTTCAGCGCGGTCCGCGCGTCGAGCCGCTCGCCCAGCATGGCCAGCTCCGCGGCCCGGGTGAAGCCGACCCGGGACGGCACGAACAGCGACGAACCCCCGTCGGGGACCAGGCCGATGTTCACGAAGGCGAGCTGGAAGAACGCCGACTCGGCCGCGACCACCAGGTCGCAGGCCAGCGCCAGCGACAGCCCGATCCCGGCCGCGACGCCGTTGACGGCGGCGATGACCGGCTTGGGCATCAGCCGGATACCGGTGATCAGCGGGTGGTACTGCTCGGTCAGCCTCTGGTACACGTCGATCGGGCCGTCGCCGGCCTGCTCGGCGGCCTCCTTCAGGTCGGCGCCGCTGGAGAAGGCCCGCCCGGCCCCGGTGATGGTCACCGCCCGGATCTCCGGGTTGTCGGTGACCTCCCGGATCGCCGCCGCGAGGTCCTGGGAAAACTGATTGCTCCAGGCGTTCAGCCGGTCGGGCCGGTTCAGCTCGACTTTCGCACCCGGCCCCCGGCGGTACAGGTTGACCGTCTCATACTGGCGGTAAAGCTCGTCGTCGCCCACGCCGGTCATGCTAACAGGCCCAGGCTAGGCCGATCGGAAGGAGAACACCGCGGTGGCAGGCAAGGACAAGGATCAAGGTCGCAAGCCGGCCGGCGTTCCGGTGAAGCTACCCCGGCAGGTCTACGAGCGGGAGCTGTGCCGGCTGCAGGGCGAGCTGGTCAAGATGCACCGGTGGATGCAGGCGACGGGCGCCCGGATGGTGGTGATCTTCGAGGGCCGCGACGCGGCCGGCAAGGGCGGCACGATCAAGCGGGTCTCCGAGTTCCTCAACCCCCGGACTGCCCCCATCGTGGCCCTGCCCGCGCCGACCGAGCGGCAGCGCGGGCAGTGGTACTTCCAGCGCTACGTCGACCACCTGCCGACCGCGGGCGAACTGGTCCTGTTCGACCGCAGCTGGTACAACCGGGCCGGCGTCGAGCACGTCATGGGGTTCTGCACGCAGCAGGAGTACATGCGGTTCCTGCACCAGTGCCCGATCTTCGAGCGGCTGCTGGTCGAGGACGGCATCTTGCTGCGCAAGTACTGGTTCTCGGTCAGCGACGAGGAGCAGCAGCGCCGCTTCCGGGACCGGCTGGACGACCCGATGCGCCGCTGGAAGCTGTCCCCGATGGACCTGGAGTCGATCACCCACTGGGAGGACTACTCGCGGGCCAAGGACGAGATGTTCGTGCACACCGACATCCCGGAAGCGCCGTGGCACGTGCTGGAGAGCGACGACAAGCGCAGCGCCCGGATCAACATGATCACGCACCTGCTCAGCACCGTCGCCTACACCGACGTCAAGCCGCCGTCGCTGAAGCTCCCGCCCCGGCCGCCGTCCCGGGGTTACGTCCGCACGCCGCGGGACATGCAGGCCTATGTCCCCGATTACGCCGCCGAGCTTGTGGCCCGGAACGGGCACTAGCCCGGGCCGCGGTTCCGGGCCGGGTGGGGGGAACCACGGCCCGTTCGGTATAAGAGATTTTCACCGAACGAAACGGTGGTGGCACCTTCCGCCTACCCGGGCGCCGGCGGGCCAGGCCGAATGGGCGGGCAGTGAAGGGGCGGGGAGGTGGGCGGGGGCTCGCCGGGCGGGCATGAAACGATGCCGTGGGGACAGGTCTTGACGCGAGGAGGACGGCATATGGCGGCTCTGGGGCTGACGCCTCTGCCGGAGCGGAAGGCATGGCAGGCGCTGCGGCGGCACCACGCGGAGATCGCCGGCCAGCATCTGCGGGAGCTGTTCGCCGCGGATCCGGGGCGAGGCGAGCGGCTGCGCGCGGAGGCGGCCGGGCTCTACCTGGACTACTCGAAGAACCGGGTCACCGACGAGACCATGCGGCTGCTGGTCGAACTGGCCGCCGAGTCCGGCGTGCCGGAACGGCGGGACGCCATGTTCCGCGGCGAGCACATCAACGTGTCCGAGAACCGGGCCGTCCTGCACGTGGCGCTGCGGATGCCGCGGACCGCGTCGCTCATCGTGGACGGCGCCGACGTGGTGCGGCAGGTCCACGAGGTCCTGGACCGGATGGCGGACTTCGCGAACCGGGTCAGGTCCGGAGAGTGGAAGGGCCACACCGGCAAGCCGATCAGGAACGTGGTGAACATCGGGATCGGCGGCTCGGACCTAGGCCCGGTGATGGCGTATGAGGCGCTGCGGCACTACGCGACGCGGGACATCGCGTTCCGGTTCGTGTCCAACGTGGACTCCACCGACTTCGCCGAGGCCACCCGCGACCTCGATCCCGCGCAGACGCTGTTCATCATCTCCTCCAAGACGTTCGGCACGCTGGAGACGCTGACCAACGCGAAGTCCGCGCGGGACTGGGTCGTGAGCGCTTTGGGAAGCCGGGACGCGGTGGCCAAGCACTTCGTCGCGGTGTCCACCAACGCCGAGCGGGTGGCCAAGTTCGGCATCGACACCGCGAACATGTTCGGGTTCTGGGACTGGGTCGGCGGCCGGTACTCGATGGATTCGGCCATCGGCCTGTCCACCATGGTGGCGCTCGGGCCCGAGGGGTTCGGCGAGATGCTGGCCGGGTTCCACGAGATGGACGAGCACTTCCGCACCGCCCCGCTGGAGCGGAACCTGCCGGTGCTGATGGGCCTGCTCGCGGTCTGGTACCGCGACTTCTTCGGCCTGCAGAGCTACGGCGTCATGCCGTACGAGCAGTACCTGAAGCGGTTCCCCGCCTACCTGCAGCAGCTGACCATGGAGTCCAACGGCAAGCACGTCACGCTGACCGGTGAGCATGTGTCCTACGACACCGGGGCGGTGTTCTGGGGCGAGCCGGGCACCAACGGCCAGCACAGCTTCTACCAGCTCATCCACCAGGGCACCACGATGATCCCGGTCGACCTGATCGGCTTCGGCAAGACGCTGAACCCGCTGCGCGACCACCACGACATCCTGTCCTCCAACGTCTTCGCGCAGGCCGCGGCGCTGGCCTTCGGGAAGACCGAGGCCGAGGTGCGAGCCGAGGGCACCCCGGCCCAACGTGGTGCCGCACCGCGTGATGGAGGGCAACCGGCCTTCGAACGTGCTGCTGGCCGAGATCCTGACGCCGCGGATCCTCGGCACCCTCGTGGCCCTGTACGAGCACAGCGTGTTCACCCAGGGCGCCATCTGGGACATCGACTCGTTCGACCAGTGGGGCGTGGAGCTGGGCAAGGTGCTCGCGGCGGCGATGATCCCCGAGCTCACCAGCGAGGCCGAGCCCGCGCTGGACCACGACTCGTCCACCAACGCGCTCATCCGCAAGTACCGCGAGCTCAAGGCCCGCTGATGCTGTGAAGGGATCCAACGATGCCAACTGACACGCCGATGCAGCTCGGGATGATCGGACTCGGCCGGATGGGCGCGAACCTCGTCCGCCGGCTCATGCGCGACGGGCACCGGTGCGTGGCCTACGACCGGAACCCGGACGTGGTCAAGGCGCTGGAAGCCGAGGGCGCGACCGGCGCGGATAGCCTGGCCGACTTCGTGGCCAAGCTGGAGGCGCCGCGCGCCATCTGGATCATGGTGCCGGCCGGCGTCGTCGCGGCCACGCTGGACCAGTTGCGCCCGCTGCTCGAGGCCGACGACATCGTGATCGACGGCGGGAACTCCTACTACCGGGACGACATCCCCCGGGCGGCCGCGCTGAAGCGGGACGGCATCCACTTCATCGACGTCGGCACCAGCGGCGGCGTGTGGGGCCTGGAGCGGGGCTACTGCCTGATGATCGGCGGCGAGGACGAGCCGGTGCGGCGCCTGAACCCCATCTTCCTGACCATCGCGCCCGGTAAGGGCAGCGCCGAGCCCACCCCGGGCCTGGCAGCCCGGGGGCACCGCCGAGCAGGGGTACCTGCACTGCGGGCCGTCCGGGGCGGGCCACTTCGTCAAGATGGTGCACAACGGCATCGAGTACGGCATGATGGCCGCGATCGCCGAGGGCCTGTCGATCATCAAGGGCGCGGACGTCGGGCCTGCACCATGGACGAGATCGACGCGGAGACCGCGCCGCTGCGCGACCCCTGGGCCTACCAGTACGAGATCGACGTCGGCGAGGTGGCCGAGGTGTGGCGGCGGGGCTCGGTCATCAGCTCCTGGCTGATCGACCTGACCGCCGCCGCATTCGCCAAGTCGCCGGACCTGGAGGAATTCAGCGGGCGCGTGTCCGATTCCGGTGAGGGCCGGTGGACGGTGCTGGCCGCGGTGGACGAGGGCGTGCCCGCCTCGGTCATCGCCGCCTCGCTGTACGAGCGGTTCGACTCCCGCGACAACGGCGAGTTCACCTGGAAGATCCTGTCCGCGCTGCGCTCGGAGTTCGGCGGGCACGCGGAGAAGCCCGCCGTCGCAGGCGGCCAGAACAGCAAGGCCTGACCCGGCCATGAGCAACCACGGATACGAGCGGCCGGAGAACCACGTCGTCGTGATCTTCGGCGCGACCGGCGACCTGGCCAAGCGCAAGCTGCTGCCGGGGTGGTTCCACCTGTACGCGGCGGGCCTGCTGCCCAGGGAGTTCCGCCTGATCGGATCGGCGCCGCCGGGCTCGGCGATGACCGACGAGCAGTTCCGCGAGCACGCCCGCCAGTCGTGCGCCGACTTCTGCATCACCAAGCCCACCGATCCGCGCTGGCCGGACTTCGTGAAGAACCTGTCGTTCGCGGCCGCCGACACCGGCAACTACCGGGGACCTGGTCGCGGCGGTCCAGCGGGCCGAGAAGGAGATCGGCGGCACCCCCGAGCGGCTGTACCACCTGGCCATACCGCCGATCGCGTTCACCTCGGTGGTGGGCATGCTCGGCGAGTCCGGCCTGGCCAGCCGAGCACGGGTCATCATCGAGAAGCCGTTCGGCACCGACCTGGACTCGGCGCGCAAGCTGAACCAGGCGGTGCACGCGGTCTTCGACGAGTCGCAGGTCTTCCGCATCGACCACTTCCTGGGCAAGGAGTCGGTCGACAACATCCTGGCCTTCCGGTTCGCCAACGGGCTGTTCGAGCCGGTCTGGAATCGCTCGCACATCCGGTACGTGCAGATCGACGTGCCGGAGACGCTGTCGATCGAGGGGCGGGCCGCGTTCTACGACGCGACCGGCGCCTACCGGGACATGGTGGTGACCCACCTGTTCCAGGTGCTCGCGTTCGTGGCCATGGAGCCGCCGGTGTCGCTGAGCGCCGGGCCGCTGCGAGACGAGAAGTTCAAGGTATACCAGTCGCTGCGGCCGCTCGACGTGCGGCACGTCGTGCGCGGGCAGTACGAGGGGTACCGCTCCGAGCCGGGGGTGGCGGCCGGTTCGCAGACCGAGACGATGGTCGCGGTGCGAGCCGAGGTGGAAAACTGGCGCTGGCACGGAGTGCCGTTCTACCTGCGTTCGGGAAAGGCCATGGCCGCCGGCCGGCAGGTAATCACGCTCGGCTTCGACGAGCCGCCGACCCGGATGTTCCACGTGCACCGCCGGGATATCCCGACCGGCCGGATGAACGAGATCGTCATCGACTTCGCCGACCCGGGCTCGATCACCACCGAATTCCTGGCCAAGGTCCCCGGCCCGGAGCTGAGCCTGGGCCACGCCACGATGACGTTCAAGTACGAGGACTCGTTCGTCCAGGCCAATGCGCTCGAGGGCTACGAGCACCTGATCCTGCAGGCCATGATCGGCGACCAGACGCTGTTCACCCGGTCCGACTCGATCGAGCGGCTGTGGGAGATCTCCGAACCGCTGCTGGAGAACCCGCCGCCGGTCGAGCCGTACGCCGTCGGGTCATGGGGCCCGGAGTCGGTCAACCGGCTGGTCGAGCCCAACCACTGGCACCTGTCGGAGCACTAGGCTCGGCCTCGCCATCGAGGTAGCTGTTCCCGCGCAGCAATGGACCATGCCGTCGGTGGCGTTCGTGATCAACGGGACGCTGGTCCGTGACCCGCGCCGGTTCCTGGGGAGCTGCCGGGCCGCGGCGCGGGCGGCCGGCTGGGAACCGGTGTTCGCCGAGACGAGCCCGGCCGAGGGCGGCTCGGGCCTGACCCGCCGGGCCGTGGCCGCCGGGGCGTCGCTGGTGTTCGCGGCGGGCGGGGACGGCACCGTACGGGCCTGCGCGCAGGCCCTGGCCGGGACCCGGATCCCGCTGGCCATCGTCCCGCTCGGCACCGCGAACCTGACCGCGCGGGCGCTGGGGATCCCGGCCCGGGCCGGCCAGGCGATCGACGCCGGCTTCCGCGGCCGGGACCGGGTGATCGACCTGGCCCTGGCGGACCTGGGGGCGGACCTGGGGGCGGACGTGGGGGCGGACCTGGGGGCGGGCCCGGAGGGAGGGGACGGCGCGGGCGGGATCGGCTTTACCGCCATGGCCGGCATCGGGCTGGACGCGGCGGTGGTGGGGGCGGCCCGTTCGCCGGACAAGCGCAGGCTCGGCTGGATCGCCTACGCCGTCTCCGGCCTGGCCCATCTGCGGATGCCCGCGGCCGACTTCGCCGTGCGCCTGGACGGAGGCGAGCCGCTGCGGCGGCGCGCGCGGTGTGTCGTGGTCGGGAACGTGGGCCTGCTGCCGGGAGGCTTCGTGCTGCTGCCCGAGGCCCGGCTGGACGACGGGCGGCTCGACGTCGGCATCCTCGCGCCCGCGGGCGCGCTCGGCTGGCCGCGTGCGGCGGCCCGGGTCCTGACCCGGAGCCGCCGCACGGACCGGACGCTGGAACGCTTCCAGGCCCGGCGGGTGGAGATCGCAGCCACGGCCGACCTGCCCCGGCAGATCGACGGCGAGGTCATCGGGGCGGGCCGGACGCTGACCGTCTCGGTGTGCCCGGGTGCGCTCACGGTCCGCCAGCCCACGTGACCGGGCCGACGGCACGCGCCACGTTCAGGCGGTCTCGATGCCGGCCGCGCGGAGGCGGGCCGCGTTCTGGCTGGCCTGGGCGGAGTAGGCGCGGATCTCGGCGGGGTAGGGCTCCCGGCTGGCCGCTTCGCGGCCGGGGGCGTCCCCCCGGGCCAGCGCTTCCGGATCGACGTCGGCGCGGTAGACGAAGGTGGCGTTGCCCTCCAGGACGGGGAACCACTGGCCGTCCCGCACGCGCAGGGACGCGGTGGCCATGCCGCCCACGTTGCGGATGAGGACGTCGCGCTCGGGGTCGCCGCGGCCGATACGGGAGTAGACCGCGCGGGCCGCGGCCATGCCGGAACCGCAGGAGGCGGTCAGCCCGGCGCCACGCTCGAACGTGCGGACGAAAACCTCTTGTGCGGACATGGGGAGCAGGACCGACAGGTTGGCCCCGGCGGGGAACGTCTCGCGCCGGGCGGCCACCTGCTCCCCCATCGCGACCAGGTTGGATTCGACGTACTTGTCGATCACCGCGACCAGGTGGGGGTTCGGGATGGTCACGGCGGTGAAGGTCAGGGCGGGGTCGAGTTCGGGCAGGCGGATCTGGACCGCCGGGCTGCGGCCGACCGCCACCGGGTTTTCCGGCTCGAAGTCGGCCGCCGGGTGCTCGAGCCTGACCTGGCGCACGCCCTCGGGGGTGGACACGCCGCGGCGCACCGTGTAGTCGCGCGGGCCGCTGCGGATCTCGGCCGTCTCGACTCCGCGCCGGTCGAGGATGACCCGGCCCAGGCAGCGCATGCCGTTGCCGCAGAACTCGGCGGCCGAGCCGTCCGGGTTGAAGAACCAGGCCTCGGGCACGGTCGGGGTGGCATCGTAGAAGTAGACGCCGTTGCCGCCGAACGGGCCGTTCCGGTCGCACAGGTTCCGGACGAACCGGCGCAGGTCCGTCTCGGACGCGAAGTCACCCGGCGCCAGCGCGGTGACGAAGATGTCGTTCTGCGAGCCGTGCGCGTTCAGGATCTCTGCCATCGCCGGCCAGCCTATCCGAACGCGACGGCCGCTAAGCTGGCCCGGGCGTGCTGGCCTGGCGCACCGTGGTGCCCGGTGCTGCGCCGGGCGTGCCGGCCGGCTCGCCGGCGGTCCGGGACGGCCAGGTCCGCGGCGGACGGCGACGGCTGCAGGGTGGCCGGTCCGTCAGCCCAGAACGCGGCCGCAGGCTTGCTTGCGTCGCGCCGGGGAGCCGTTCCGGCCGTTCCGGCCGTTCCGCGACGGAGATCCTTTCGCCTCAGAAACCCCATTAGATTCATATGACTCACCCCCAAATGACTCGTCAGCCCCGAAGGGCAGGTCAGACTGCACGGAATCGCCGACCATGTGAAAGCCGCCGGTTCCGCCGGCGGGCAGGAACGCCGGGTAGGTCGAGAAGCGCATCCCGTCGGCGCAGTTCCGCAGCGCCACCCGGGCCCGGTCGAGCATGTTGGTCGGCAGGTCCCCGACCGGGAACCAGCGCACGTCGGGCGACGTGGGCCGGCCGGTCCAGCCGGATGCGGACAGGAAGAACGCGATGCGCCCGCTGCCGGAGACGTCGTGCATGACGTGGGCGAGCGACACGTTCTCGGCGCCGATCACGATCCCGGCGGCCGAGGCCACCCGGATCGCCGTCTCGACGATCGTCTCCCGGTCGGCGAGTTCACCCGACGGCGGCTCGTACGCGCCGTCGCCGTAGCCGGTGTTGGCCCGCTCCCGCAGCAGGATCAGCCCGTTCCTCGTCAGCAGGAGGATGACGTCCACCACCACCCTGCGACGTGGCGATACGCCGGCGGCGATCACATTCTCGCCCGCTCTGCCCATAATGATCGCCTCGCTGCGCCCACCCCAACGCCAGTCCCGGGCCCCTGCCCGGCGCATACATCTGTCATACGCACTGCCCAGGAAAGAGCACGCTACCTCCGGCGGCTTGTGGATCGCCATGTGCACAAGACCGGCGAAGCTGTGGAGGAGGCCGCGAAACGACTCCGCGGGCTGTGGACGCCGACGCGCGCGAGCCTTACAGGGACGGCAAGTCCGGCTGTGGAGAAGCGTCCCGCGCATGTGGACGGCCGGCGCGAAGAATAGTTCCGCACACGGCCGGACCGGCCCGCTGTGGCAGTATGACAGGGCGAAAACGTCCGCCGTGTCGGGAGCGTGAGCATGTACACCAAGATCCAGGTGACCTTCGACGCCGCCGAGCCGGAGAAGCTCGCCGAATTCTGGGGGCTGGCCCTGGGCTACGTGGTCGAGCCGCCGCCGGAGGGCTTCGGGAGCTGGGAGGACTTCGCCGGTTCGGCCGGGATACCGGAAGACCAGTGGGGCGAGGTGGCCTCCCGGGTCGACCCGGCGGGCGAGGGTCCGCGGCTGTACTTCCAGCGCGTGCCCGAGGGCAAGACGGCCAAGAACCGCGTCCACCTCGACGTCCGGGTGGCCGGGCGCGAGGTCCGCGGCGAGGAACGCAGGCGGCTGGTCAGCGAGCACGTGGAGCGGCTCGTCCAGGCGGGTGCCTCCCTGGCCTGGCGGACCGACGACGTCCGCGGGCGCTCCGTCACGCTGTACGACCCGGAGGGCAACGAGTTCTGCGTGACCTGACCCCGGGGGCCGTGACCCCCGGGGCGGGTCAGGTACGGGTCGTCTGGGCCGCCTCCCGGCGGACGCCGCGCGCGGCGAGCGCCCAGTAGAGCAGGGATCCGACCGCGATGCCGATCGCCCAGCTGAAGTCCCCGCCGGCCAGGCCGGGGAAGTGGTTGGAGATCGGGCCGGTGTAGGCCGGGTATGCGGTGGTCGCGTTGATCCACATCAGTGCGGCGACCATGCCGACCACCTGGGCGATGACGGCCGGCCAGTGGATGCCGCCGTTGCGCCAGTACAGCCCGCCGCGGGACGACCGCAGCGACAGCGAGTCGTACCGGCGGCGGCGCAGCAGCCAGTCGGTGATCAAGATGCCGAACCACGGCGCCAGCCACACCACGATGTACAGCAGGAACCCGGCGAAGTCCTTGCTGAAGTTCCCGTGGAACAAGATCAAGCCGGTGACCACCGCGCACACCACGGTGTCGATGATGACCGCGCCCCAGCGCCGGACCGGTACGCCGAGTGCCTGCAGCGTGACGCCGGAGGAGTACATGTCGATGGTATTGATCGCGAGCAGCTGGAAGATGGCGAAGATCAGGAACGGGGTCACGAACCAGTCCGGGAAGGACTGCGGCACGCCGATCTGAGTGATGCCGACAAATTTCTTCTGCGTGATCGTGTACGCGAACACGCCCAGCAACTCCAGGATGACCGACGGGATCGCGCCGCCCAGGGTGGCGGCCCAGAACGTCCGCGCGGCCGGCGTGCTGCGCGGCAGGTAGCGCGAGTAGTCGTTGCCGTTCTCGGTCCAGCCCAGCCCGCCGACCGAGATGAGCAGCACCAGTGCCGTCGTCCACACCGCGAACGACACCGGCTTGGTGTGGAAGGTGGACAGGTGCAGCTTGTTGAAGGTGAATCCGGCCAGCACCGCGAAGAACACGATGAACACGTAGGCCAGCCAGCGCAGGAGTTTGGTGATCGTAGCGTGGCCGAGCAGCGGCACCACCATCTGCAGCAGCGCGGCGAGGATGATCACCACGATCTTGGCCGGGCCGTTCAGGGTGGTCCCGTGCAGGGAGAACAGCAGGATGACGGTGGCGACGACGAAGAAGATGCCCTCGATCTCGAACCCGACCTGCGTCACCCAGTTGAACAGCGCCACCATCCGGTTCCCGTTCTGCCCGAACGGCGCCCGGCTGACCATGAACGCGGTCGTACCCGTCTGCGGACCCTGCAGGCTCGCGAAGCCAAGCAACGCATAGAACAGGTTGCCGATCAGGATGGCAGCCACCGCCTGCGGCACGTCCAGGCCGAAGAACATGATCAGCGTGCCGTAGAAGAAGAACTCCACGTTGAACACCGCGCCAGACCACAGCCAGAACAACCCGGACGGGCGCATCTTCCGCTCGGCGTCCGGGATCAGGTCGATCCCGCGCTGCTCGATCTTGAACGCGGCGTACTCCTGAGGAATCTCCTCCGGGGGCTGCCGTGGTTTGCCATGCCTGCCTGCGACGAGGTCGCCACTCATCGTTCACTCCGGGGGCTGGGGGGTTTGGATGGTGATGTCTGCGGGCCACGATCATGCACGTCCCCGTAAACATACGGTTTCCGTCCCGTATTGAACAGATGCTCCGCGGCGGTGGCGGGCCACGGAAGGCAGCCGTGCCGCTGCAGGCCATCGCCGTTGCCGACCGAATGGGTAAAGAGCAATCCATGGCATTGACGCCGTAATAGTTGCCGCGGGCAATTTAGGCACGGCCGGAGCGTTCCGGACCGCGCGGCAATCGATTGCGTCAATCCGGGACGGAGGGCGGAGTTCCCGGCCCGGAAGCCCGGTGCGGCACCGGCTGGAGCCGGGCCGGGACGCTGGCTCAATAGCCAGCCGGCAACACAGTGTAGTGGCTCGGCGTCACCATGGCGGGCAGGTCATTCGGCAGGCCGGCGCCGGGCTTGCCCGGTTTTGTGATACGGGTCCGGAAATCGATTGCAGAGCCTTTGCCGTTTCCTATTCACGGCTTTATCTAAACTTTTCGCAACGCATAGCCGGACACCGGAATCGCCACTAACATGCCCTTGGGACCGGACTGCGCTGCACGTGCAGAATGGTGGCCCGCCGCGACCTGGCGGACACGATGAGTGCCGGGTGAGGCAGGCGGGCGGGCGGCCATCACCGGGGGGGTAACGGCCGCCCCCCACCTGGAGAAGTTGGCACGGGTATCACGGGAGAGGCTGTCAGCGTGGTCGCGCAGCGTGCCGGGGCGCCGCCTTCCCCGGAGATGCTGGTGTCGGGCGACATCCCGCCGCTCGCCGACTGCTACCTCCAGCGCCTGGAGACCGGGATCGACCTGAAGGCGAGCCTGTTCGCCGGCGAGACGGTGGTGCTGACCCACGGCGAGGAGACCGAAGACGGCCCTGGCGGCTCAGGGAGGCACCGGCAAGACGCAGCTCGCCGTGGAGTTCACTCACGCCCTGCGGAACGCCCGCGCCGCCGACGTCCTGGTCTGGATCAGCGCCGCCAGCCGGGAGGCGGTCGTCGCCGGGTTCGCGCAGGCGGCCAGCGCGGTCGGCGCGGGCGATCCGGACGCCGACGCGCTGGCCGCCGCGGGCCGCTTCGCCGCCTGGCTCGCCCGGACCGAGCGGCGGTGGGCCCTGGTCCTCGATGACCTGGCCGACGTGGCCGACCTGGACGGACTGTGGCCGGCCGGCCCGAACGGCCAGATCGTCATCACGACCCGGCTGCCCGGCGCGGCCTTCGGCCTGGGCGCGCACGCGGCGGCCGGCGGCCTGCGGATCGCCCCGGTGGGCGGGTTCAGCCGCCGGGAGGCTCTGTCCTACCTCAGTTCCGGGCTCACCGACTACGCCGACCAGCGGATCGAGGCTCTCGATCTCGCCGAGGACCTCGACGGCCTGCCGATCGGCCTGGCCCACGCGGTCGCGGTGATGAACGCGAACCGGCTGAGCTGCCAGGAGTACCGCGCGCAGTTCGGCGAACGGCGCACGTACATGTCGGCCCGGCCGGTCGAGGGCGTCTCCCCGGCGGTCCTGGCCACCTGGTCGCTGGCCGCCGAGTGCGCGCACCAGCTCGTGCCCGCCGGGCTGGCCTGGCCGGCCCTGGCCCTGACCGCCGTGCTCGACCCGCACGGGATCCCCGGGGCCGTGCTGACCAGCCCGGCGGCGTGCGGCTTCATCACGGGCCGGCCGAGCAGCGCCACGGGCGCGGATCAGAACCTGGCCCGGACCGCCATCACCAACCTGGCCCGGGCCGGCCTGGTCAGCATCGACGCCACGAACGCGGTCCGGACCGTCCGGATGCACCGCTGCGTCCAGGCCGCCGTGCGCGCCTACCTGCCGCCGGCCGACGTCGACCAGGTCCTCGTCGCCGCCGCGGACGCCCTGGTCCAGGCGTGGCCGGAACCGGGCAGCGGCCGAGGCGGCGCGGCCGGGCTCGATCAGGCCCTGCGTGACTGCGCGATCAGCCTCCGCGCGGCAGAGCCAGTACGCCGCGCCGGCGCACGACGCGCTGTGGCAGCCGGGGGCCCATCCGCTGCTGTTCCGCCTGGGCCGGAGCCTGGAGGACGGCGGGCTCGGCGACTCCGCGACGGCGCACTGGCAGTACCTGGTGGCCGCCGCCACCCGGCGGCTCGGGCCGGTGCACACCGACTCGCTGGCGGCCAAGGAGCGGCTGGCCGTGGCCTACGAAGCGGCGGGGCGCCTCGGTGACGCCATCGCGATGTTCGCCGGCGCCCTGGGCGACCGGCAACGCAGCCACGGACCCGAACACCCGGACACCATCGCGGCCCGCGGCCGGCTCGCCCACGCGTACGCCAGCGCGGGCCTGCCGGCCGACGCGGTGGCGCTCTACGAGCAGACGGTGGCGGACTCCAGCCGGCAGCTCGGCCTCGGGCACCCGGTCACCCTGGCCGCGCGGGCCGACCTGGCCGGCGCCTACGCCGACGCCGGCCGGACCGACCAGGCGCTCACCGCCCACCAGATGCTCAGCGTCGACACCGAACGGCTCCTCGGCCCGCGGCACCCGACCACGCTGGCCGCGCGGGACAGCCTGGCCGCCGCGTTCCTGGCCAACGGCCAGACCAGGGAGGCGCTCGACCGCTACAAGAGCCTGCTGGCCGATCACGAGGCGATGAGCGGACGGGATCATCCCGACACGATCGCGGCCCGCGCCAGCCTGGCGTCGGCGTTCCGCCGGAGCGGGAAGCCGAAGGACGCGATCGCCGCGTACAAGCGGGTGCTCGAGGACCGGGAGCGGCTGGCGGGGCCCGATCACGCGGACACCCGCGCCGCACGCTGTCACCTGGCCGCCGCCTACCAGCAGGCCGGCCGGATCAACGAGGCCGTCCAGCAGTACGAGCGCGCGCTGGCCGACAGCGAGCGCATGGTCGGCCCCGGGAATCTGGAAACGCTGACCACCCGCGCCGGCCTGGCCTCTGCCCTGTACGCCAGCGGCCGGCTGATGGAGGCCATCGCGGCTCTGCAGCGCGCGCTGGCCGACAGCGAGCACTACCTCGGCCCCGACCACCCGATGACCAAGACCGTGCGCGACAACCTCGACGCGGCGACGCGGACCTGAAACCCGTGAGACCCCGGTAAACGCTCGCCGCAGTCCTTTATCAGTAACTGAGATCCGGCTCCTGATGATTGAAATCCGCAAGAAACCGGTGAGGTACCGGAGCGGCCGGGATTCACCGTGAAACGGCCGCGCCGGGTAAGGCCGCAAGAGAACCCATGAAAACGGCTAAGAATCGCCAATACTCCGCGCGACCTGCGAATACCCGCTAGACTCGGGCCGCGGGAGGCATAGTACGGACGGTACCCGGAAGGATACGTTCCGGTTGCCGAGCGCATAGCGTGACTTATCACGACATAATGATTTTCGGGCCTCATGCCGCGAAGATCCTTATTATTATCGATATGGGCCCGGCGCGGTAAGCGGGCTGGTGCTCGAGTCCGCGTGACGGATGAGAAAGCAGGCAAGGGAGGCTGTCGAACGTGGTCGCGCAGCAACCCGGAACGTCAGCGCACCCCGGGATCCTGCTGTCCGGGATCGTGCCGCCGCTCGCGGACACCTACTACACGCGCACGGAGACCGGACCGGATCTGGCCAGCAGCCTGCAGCCCGGGGAGACCGTCGTGCTGGTGCACGGCGCCGAGAGCGAGTCTGTGCCCGCGGTCAGGGCGGCACGGGCAAGACGCAGCTCGCGGTCGAGTTCACCCACGCGCTGTGGAACGGCCGGCTGGTGGAGGTCCTGGTCTGGGTGACCGCGACCAACGCCGAATCGATCATCACCGGCTTCGCGCAGGCGGCGAACACGGTCGACGCCAGCAACCCGGGCGAGGGCGCCGAGGCGGCCGCGGCCCGTTTCGTCTCCTGGCTGGCGCACACCAGGCGGCCGTGGGCACTGATCATCGACGACCTGAACGACGTGGCCGACCTGGAGGACCTGTGGCCGGGCGGCGCGTCCGGCCGGACCCTGATCACCACCCGGCTGCCGGCCGAGGCATTCGAGACCACGGACGCCAGGGTCATCCCGGTGCCCGGGCTGAGCCGGCGGGAGGCGCTGTCCTACCTCAGCTCCCGGCTCACCGACCATCCCGACCAGCGGATCGAGGCGCTGGACCTCGGCGAGGACCTCGACGGCCTCCCGCTGGCCCTGGGCCAGGCCACCGCGGTGATCAACGCCCGCCAGCAGGGCTGCCGGGAGTACCGGGCGGCGCTGGCCGAGCGCCGCCAGCACATGGCCGGGGTGGACGGGGCCTCGGCCACGGTGCTGGCCACCTGGTCGCTGGCCGCCGAGTGCGCGCACGAGCTGCCGCCGTCCGGGCTGGCCTGGCCGACGCTCGTGCTGGCCGCCATGATGGACCCCCACGGGATCCCCGGCGCCGTGCTGACCAGCCCGGCCGCCTGCAGCTATATCACCGGCCGCCCGAGCACGGCGGGCGGGGCGGACCAGAACATGGTCCGGGCCGCGATCAACAACCTGGCCGCGGTGGGCCTGGTCACCGTCGATCCGGTCAGCCCGGTGCGCACCGTGCAGATGCACGCCAGCGTCCAGGCCGCCGTGCGGGCCTGGCTGCCCCAGGCCGACCTCGAGCAGGTCGTGCTGGCCGCCGCCGACGCGCTGCTGGAGACCTGGCCGGAAGGCGCCGGCGGGCCGCACCTCGATCAGGCCCTGCGGGACTGCGCCGCGGCGCTGCGGGCCAACGACGGCGGCATGCTGTGGAAGACCGAGGCCCATCCGCTGCTGTTCCGGGCCGGGCTGTCGCTGGAGAACAGCAGGCTGTCCGACGCCGCCATCGCGTACTGGCAGTCCATGCTGGCCACCAGCACCCGGCTGCTCGGCCCCGCGCACGCGAACGCCGTGGTGGCCAGGGACCGGCTCGCCGCGGCCTACGAATCGGCCGGGCGGTCCGCCGACGCCATCTCGGTGTTCCAGGCCGCGCTGGCCGACCGGGAACGGAACCAGGGACCCGAGCACCCGGAGACCATCGCGGCCCGCGGCCACCTGGCCCACGCCTACCAGAGCGCCGGGCGTCCCGCGGACGCCGTCGCGCTGTACGAGCGCACGGCGGCCGACTCCGAACGGCTGCTCGGCTCCGGCCACCCGGTCACCTGGCAGAGCAGAGCCAGCCTGGCGGACGCCTACCAGAAGGCCGGCCAGCCCCGGGAGGCCATCTCCGGCTACGAGCTGCTGCTGAGCGACGCCGAGCGCGTGCTCGGCGCCGGCCATCCGACCACGCTGAGCGCGCGCGCCAGCCTGGCCGGCGCCTACGCGGCCAGCGGGCAGTACAAGCCCGCGATCGAGCAGTACGAGCGGGCGCTGACCGACCAGGAGCGGATGCACGGGCGCGACCATCCCGACGCCATCGCCGCCCGGGCCAGCCTGGCCTCGGCGTACCGCTCGGCCGGGAAGCTGAAGGACGCCATCGCGCAGTACGAGCGGGTGCTCGCCGACCGGGAGCGGGTCGAGGGCGCCGATCACCCGGACACGATCGCCTCGCGGGCCAACCTGGCCTACGCCTACCGCAGCGCGGGACGCCTCCGGGAGGCGATCCCGCACTACGAGCGCACGCTCGCCGACCGGGAACGGGTGCAGGGAGCCGACCACCGGGACACGCTCACCGCGCGCTCGAACCTGGCCGGCTGCTACCAGCAGGCGCGCCGGCTGCCCGACGCGATCCCGCAGTACGAGCGGGCGCTGGCCGACAGCGAGCGGATGCTCGGGGCCGGCGACATGGAGACGCTGACCACCCGGTGCAACCTCGCCTCCGCGTACTACACCGTGGGCCGCCTGTCGGACGTCGTCTCGGTCCTGCAGCGCGCCCTGGTCGACTGCGAGCGCCACCTGGGGCCCGACCATCAGATGACCCAGACCGTGCGCGAAAACCTGGACGCTGCGACACAAGCGTAACATCACAGGAAATTCAGGGCATCACAGCACGGAGGCACCCATGGGAACCTACGACTTCGTCATCGTGGGCGGCGGATCCGCGGGCAGCGCGCTGGCCAACCGGCTGTCCGCCGACCCCGCCGCGCGGGTGCTGGTGCTCGAGGCCGGCCGACCGGACTACATCTGGGACCCGTTCATCCACATGCCCGCCGCGCTCACGTTCCCCATCGGCAACCGCTTCTACGACTGGAAGTACGAAAGCGAGCCCGAGCCGCTCTGGGTGGGCGGCGCGTCTACCACGCCCGCGGGCAAGGTACTGGGCGGGTCGAGCAGCATCAACGGGATGATCTTCCAGCGCGGCAACCCGATGGACTACGAGCGCTGGGCCGCCGACCCGGGGATGGCCGACTGGGACTACGCGCACTGCCTGCCCTACTTCAAGCGGATGGAGAACTGCCTGGCCGCGGACGACAGCGATCCGTTCCGCGGCAAGAACGGGCCGCTGGTGCTCGAGCGCGGCCCGGCTGCCAACCCGCTGTTCGGCGCGTTCTTCGCGGCCGTGCAGCAGGCCGGCTACCAGCTCACCGACGACGTCAACGGCTACCGGCAGGAGGGCTTCGCCCCCTTCGACCGGAACGTCCACCGGGGCCGGCGGCTGTCCGCCGCGCGAGCCTACCTGTATCCGGTGATGAGCAGGCCGAACCTCACCGTGGCCACCCGCGCCTTCGCCACCAAGATCATCTTCAAGGGCACGCGCGCGGTCGGCGTCGAGTTCCGGCACGGCGGCAAGGTCAAGCGGGTCAGGTCCGCCGAGCTCATCCTGTCCGGCGGGGCGATCAACTCCCCGCAGCTGCTCCAGCTGTCCGGCGTGGGCAACGCCGCGGAGCTTTCCGGGCTCGGCATCGACGTGGTCGCCGACCTGCCCGGCGTGGGCGAGAACCTGCAGGACCACCTGGAGGTGTACGTTCAGTACGGCTCGAAGCTGCCGGTCTCGGTCGCGCCCGCGCTGAAGTGGCGCAACCGGCCGATGGTCGGCGCGAAATGGCTGTTCCTGCGCAGCGGCCCGGGCGCCACCAACCACTTCGAGGGCGGCGGCTTCGCCCGCAGCAACGACGACGTGGCCTACCCGAACCTGATGTTCCACTTCCTGCCCATCGCGATCCGCTACGACGGATCCCAGCCCGCGGGCGGGCACGGGTACCAGGTCCACATCGGGCCGATGTACTCCGACTCCCGCGGCACCTGCAAGATCACCTCGCGCGACCCGAACGTGCACCCCGCGCTGCGGTTCAACTACCTGTCGACGCCGACCGACCGGCGGGAATGGACCGAGGCGATCCGGATCGCCAGGACGATCCTGACCCAGCCGGCCTTCGACGAGTACAACGCGGGCGAGCTGTCGCCCGGCCCCGGGGTCCAGACCGACGAGGAGATCCTGGCCTGGGTGGCCCGCGACGCCGAGACCGCGCTGCACCCCTCCTGCACGGCCAGGATGGGGACCGGCGCGATGGCGGTGACCTCCCCCAGTTCACTTGGGGTCCACGGCCTGGAGGGGCTGCGGGTGGTCGACGCGTCGGTCATGCCCTACGTCACCAACGGCAACATCTACGCGCCGGTCATGATGACCGCGGAAAAGGCCGCCGACCTGATCCTCGGTAATACCCCGCTGCCGCCCGAGCCGGCCCCGTTCTACCGCCGCGCGCACGCAGAGGCCGGGGCCGCGGGAACGCCGGTACGTTCGGACAATTAATTGATTTATTCCGAACGGGCCGTAGTGTACGGCCAGCACCACAACGTGGGATTCTTGACCATGAAACTAGACAGACCGGCCGTCACGTCACCATGATCGAATTGCACCGGTGGCATGCGGCATCGGTGCGCACAGCAAGGAGCGAAGCGGGCATGACCATACCAAACGGGCCTGCCGCGGGCGATCCGCTGCCCGAGGCCATGACGCTGGTCCAGGGCGCGGCGGACGCGGGCCACCAGCTGAAGATCCTGGGCGGCCTCGGGGTGCGGGTGCTGTGCCCCGACTTCCCGCCCCGCCAGCGCGCCGGCCAGGACATCGACCTGGCCTGCCAGGGCAAGAGCTGGCGCAAGGTGGCCAACCATCTGGAGGAGGCGGGCTGCGAGCCGGACAAGCGGTTCAACAGCCTGAACGGTCACCAGCAGATGTACTTCATCGCCCCGTCCGGGCGGCCGATCGACGTCATGGTGGACCGGCTGTCGATGTGCCACACGCTGGACCTGCGGCCGTCGTTCGGGTCGGCGTCACCGACCCTCCACCCCGCCGACCTGCTGCTGTCCAAGCTGCAGATCGTCGAGCTCAACGCCAAGGACGCGCACGACATCTTCCACCTGCTGTCCGGGGTGCGGGTCGGGCACGACGGGAACCCCGGGACCCCCGGAAACCCCGGACCCCGGCCGTTCATCGACCCCGACCGGTTCGGCTCGGTACTGTCCGGCGACTGGGGCTGGTGGCGCACCGTGACCGGCAGCCTGAACAAGCTTCCCGACCTGCTTTCCGAGCAGCCGGGCCTGGCGCCGCCGTACCCGCGATTCGACCCGCTGACCCAGGCCAAGCAGCTGCTGGAGATCGCGGATACCGTGCCGAAAGGCCTGAAGTGGAAGACCAGGGCCAAGGTGGGCGACCGGGTCCGCTGGTACGAGCTACCCGAAGAAGTCGGCCACTAGTCATTACCGGAAGGCGCGGGCATCACGATGAAAGTCTTCTTCGCCACGGACATCCACGGCTCCGAGATCTGCTGGCGCAAATTCCTCAATTCCGCCGCCTTCTACAAAGCCGACATGGTCATCCTCGGCGGGGACGTCACCGGCAAGATCATGGTGCCGATCGTCAGCTCTTCCCCCGGCCATTGGGAGGTCACGTTCGGCGGCCGGCGAATCCAGCTGGACACCCAGGCCGAGCTGGACGAGATCAAGCGCAAGATCCGCGACCGCGGGTACTACCCGGCCGTGATGTCCACCGACGAGCTCGACTCCCTCAACGAGGAGGACGGCTCGGTCGACCGCCGGTTCACCCAGGAGATGACCAAGGGCCTGGAGACGTGGCTCGACATGGCCGACAGCAAGCTGCGCGGCGGCGAGATCCCCTGCATCCTGAACGGCGGGAACGACGACATCTGGGAGATCGACGACATCATCGAGCAGTCCCCGTGCGTCAGCTTCGCCGAATCCAAGGTGCTCGACATCGGCGGCTTCTACCTGGCCTCGATGGGCTGGACCAACCCGACGCCGTGGAACACCTTCCGGGAGGCGCCGGAGGACGTGCTCGCGACGAAGATCGACGCCGTGGTCTCCTCGATCCCGGACATGAGCCGGGCGGTGTTCAACTTCCACGCGCCGCCCTACGGCACCGGGCTGGACGAGGCGCCCGCCCTGGACGACAACATGCGGCCGATTCACGGCGGCGCGGTGATGAAACCGGTGGGGTCCACCGCGGTCAAGGCGGCCATCCTCAAGTACCAGCCGATCCTGTCCGTACACGGGCACATCCACGAGAGCAAGGGCGTCCTGCGGGTGGGCCGGACTCTGAGCATGAACCCGGGCAGTTCCTACAGCGACGGTGTGCTGCAGGGCGCGGTGCTGGACCTGAACGAGAAGAAGGGAAAGGTCACCAGGTACATCCTCGTGAACGGCTGAGCCCCGTTAAGCCCCGTTAAGCCCCGTTAAGACCCTTTGAGCCCGGCCGTGGGCGGTCGACCAGCGCAGACGGTTCGCGTTCTCACCTGGTGAGTCTTCCTGCCAGCGGATATGGCAGAACGTGAGCCCGCCACTTCACGGAACCACGGCCCACAGACGGTCCCGCAGCCCTATATTGACCCTGGATAACCACAAACGTACTCAGATGTAACCCTCTACCACGATAACCGGAGGATACATATGGCGGCAGGAGCACTGGGCGAAGAGAGACCGACTCTCTTCCTCCGCAACGCGACGGGCCTGGTCCGGGGCTGGTCGGTCCGGGACTCGATGATCTACGCCTGCCTGTCCACCAACGTGGTGACGCTGGGCATGGTCGAGTGGACGGTGCAGTCGTCCTTCCCGCACGGCAACCTGCTGTACTCGATCCTCCTCTCCGGCGTGTGGGTCTCGTTCCTCGTCGTGGCCTACACCGGGCTGGTGGTGACCATCCCGCGGGCCGGCGGTGACTACGTGTGGCAGAGCCGCATCCTGGGCAGCGGGATCGGCTTCGTGATGGCCGCCACCGGATGGTGGTTCATCCTGTGGCTCTGGGCGCCGATCTACGGGGCCGTGCTGTCCGAGGAGTTCTTCCAGCCGATCTTCGCCACGCTCGGCACGCAGAGCCAGGCAGCCTGGTTCACCACCTCCAACGGGAAGTTCGTGGTCACCCTGATCACGATCGTGCTGGCCGGCCTGCTGGTCTCGATCGGTATGGGCGGCTACGCCCGGGTGCAGAAGTGGTGCTTCTACGGCGGCCTGCTCGGCGCCCTGGTCCTGGTCATCCTGCTCCTGGTATCCAGCCACAACAGCTTCGTCTCCTCGTTCAACTATGAGACCCACAAGCTGTTCGGCCTCAACAACGCCTACCAGCAGGTCAACGCGTCGGCGGCCAAGGCCGGCTTCGTCGCGCCGTCGTTCTTCGGCGGCACGTTCGGCCAGAGCCTGCTGCTGCTGCCGTTCATGATGTTCTACCTGCTGTGGCCGAACTGGGGCACCACGCTGTACGGCGAGATCCGCGGGGCCAGCGACTTCCGCCGGGTGTTCAGCGGCATGTTCATCGGGCTGTGGACCACCGTGCTGCTGTCGGTCGTGTTCCTGGCACTGTTCGCCAAGACGTTCGGCTGGTCGTTCTACCTGAACATCAACTCGGGCCAGAACCTGGTCAGTAAGGCCGTGCTGCCGGTCTTCCCGTACCCGGTGATGATGGCCGGCTGGCTGGTGCACAACGCCGCGTTCCAGACCATCTTGATCCTGCTGTTCAGCTTGTGGTTCTTCGGCTGGGTGGGGACGCTGTTCCTGTCCTCGACCCGGGTGATCTTCGCCGCCGCGTTCGACCGGGTGCTCCCGGACGCGGCCGCGCAGGTGTCGGAGAAGCGCCGGGTACCGGTGGCCTCGCTGGTGCTGATGCTGCTGCCCGCGGTGGGGCTGGGCGCGCTGTACGCGTACAACTCCACCTTCGCCACCTACACGCTGGACGCCACGCTGGTCATCGCGGTCACGTACCTGTTCAGCGCGATCGCGGTGGTGATCCTGCCGCTGCGCAAGCCGGATCTGTGGTTCGCCTCGCCGGCCAGCAAGGTCAAGGTGCTCGGCGTGCCGGTCGTCCCGGTGGCCGGCGTCATCACCATCGGGCTGCTGGTGTTCAACCTGTACGAGTGGCTGTCCAACGACACGTACTTCGTCAACAACCACGACTCGCTGTATTACATGGCCGGCATGTACGTGCTGGCCATCGTCATCTATGTGGCCGCGCGCATCATCCGGCACCGCCAGGGCATCGACCTCGGCCTGATCAACAAGGAAATCCCGGTCGAGTAGCTGTTTGTGGTTATCGTGGGCCGTTACCCGGCCAGGACGCGGGTAACGGCCCACGCTCGTGTGTGAGGAGGGTGCGATGAGCGGTGCGGGCGGGGGGCGCACGGTCGTGGTGACGGGGGGCAATACCGGGATCGGGAAAGCCACCGCGCTGGCGCTCGCCGGCCAGGGCTGGCGGGTGTACGTGGCGTCGCGGTCGGCGGGTAAAGGGGAGGCGGCGGTGGCTGCCATCAAGGCTGCCGCTGGTTCCGGGTCGGTGTTTTTCCTGCCTTTGGACCTGGCGGACCTTTCGTCAGTGCGCGCGTGCGCCGATGCTTTCCTGGCCCGGGGGGAGCCGCTGCACGTGCTGGTGAACAACGCCGGGATCGCGGGCACGCGGGGGGTGACCCGGCAGGGGTTCGAGCTGACGTTCGGGGTCAATCACCTCGGGCACTTTCTTCTGACGCAGCTGCTGCTCGGGCGGCTGACTTCGAGCGCGCCGGCGCGGGTGGTGACGGTGGCCAGCGACGCGCACTACTCGGCCCAGGGGATCGACTTCGACGCGCTGCGGCGGCCGGCGCGGGGCCTCACCGGGCTGCGCGAGTACGCGACCTCCAAGCTGTGCAACGTGCTGTTCTCGCAGGAGCTGGCGCGCCGGACGGCGGGAACCGGGGTGACCACCTACGCGCTGCACCCGGGAGTGGTGGCGTCGGACATCTGGCGGCGGGTGCCATGGCCGGTGCGCCCGCTGATGACCAGGCGCATGCTCAGCGTGCAGGACGGCGCCGCGACGTCGCTGTACTGCGCGACCTCGCCGGAGGTGGCCGAGGACAGCGGGCTGTTCTACGACAAGTGCGCTCCGCGCCCGGCCAGCCAGGTGGCGACCCCCGAGCTGGCCCTGTCGCTGTGGCAGCGCAGCGAGGCGTGGACCGCCCCCTACCTGGCGGGCGGTGAATCGGGGGCGGCATGATCGTCTTAGCTTGTAGGCGGTGAGCGTTATGGAGCGGCCAGCAACCAGAGCCGGTTCTTTGCATAGCGCGAACTTTTACAAAACACAGCAACGTCTTGATCAGGGAAGCTGGGGGCCATGGATCTTCCCGTCAACCCGCCGGTGGCGCCGATGCTGGCCAAGCCGGTGGACGCGATCCCGGACGGGGACTACGTATTCGAGCCGAAGTGGGACGGCTTCCGGTCGATCGTGTTCCGCGACGGCGACGAGGTTGAGATCGGCAGCCGGAACGAGCGGCCGATGACCAGGTACTTCCCCGAACTGGTCGCGGCGATTCGCGCGGAACTGCCCGAGCGCTGCGTGATCGACGGGGAGATCGTGGTCCCCGACGCCTCCGGCCGGCGGCTCGACTTCGAGGCGCTGCAGCTGCGCATCCACCCGGCGGCCAGCCGGGTTTCGCTGCTGGCCGAGCAGACCCCGGGGCACTTCATCGCGTTCGACCTGCTCGCGCTGGGGAATTCGGACTACATGGAGCGGCCGTTCGCCGAGCGCCGGGCTGTCTTGGCGGACGTCCTGGCGGGGGTTGACTCGCCCATCCACCTGACCCCGACGACCACGGATCGTTCGGTGGCGGCCGGCTGGTTCAGCCAGTTCGAGGGAGCGGGGCTGGACGGGCTGATCGCCAAGCCCGCCGGCGGGGTCTACGAGCCGGACAAGCGGGTGATGAAGAAGATCAAGCACGAGCGCACCGCGGACTGCGTGGTGGCCGGGTACCGGGTGCACAAAAGCGGCGCGGACCGCATCGGGTCGCTGCTGCTCGGGCTGTATAAGGACGACGGCCGCCTGGCCAGCGTGGGCGTGGTCGGCGCGTTCCCGATGTCGCAGCGGGCCACACTGTTTGCCGAGCTGCAGCCGCTGGTCACCACGTTCGATGGCCATCCGTGGAACTGGGCCTCGCATGAGGCGGGGCAGCGGACCCCGCGGGCGGCCATGTTCAGCCGGTGGAACGCGGACAAGGACCTGTCGTTCGTCCCGCTGCGCCCGGAACGGGTGCTCGAGGTCCGTTACGACCACATGGAGGGGCCGAGGTTCCGGCACACCGCCCAGTTCGTCCGGTGGCGCCCGGACCGCGAGCCCCGCTCGTGCACCTACGCGCAGCTGGAAGAACCGGTCAGCTTCGACCTGGCCGAGATCCTGCGCTCTCCGGGCCTTGAGCGTTATTCAGAACCGGCTAGCGAGTGCGGGCCTTCAGGCCCGTACGAGCGGCCGGTGCCGGAGAGCGGCCGGAACCCCGACGAAGATCTGAATAACGCGAACGTCCCAAAAAGGCCGTGTCATGGCTGAACCGAAGGTCGTGCTATCGCTGGCCGGGCGTGAGGTCGCGGTCAGCAATCCGAGCAAGGTGTTCTTCCCGCGGGCCGGGGTCACCAAGCTGGATATGGTGCGCTACTACCTGGCCGTGGCGGACGGGGCCCTGGGCGGGGTGGGCGGCCGGCCGATGGCGCTGAAGCGGTTCGTCAACGGGGCCGAGAATGAGCCGTTCTTCCAGAAACGGGCGCCGGAGAAGCGGCCGGACTGGATCGAGACCGTCGAGCTGCGCTTCCCCTCCGGCCGGACCGCCGACGAGGTGGTGGTCAGCGA
Organism: uncultured Actinomycetes bacterium; assembly: GCA_963801155.1. GTDB lineage: Bacteria > Actinomycetota > Actinomycetes > Streptosporangiales > Streptosporangiaceae > Palsa-504. Next base: position 40,977 of record CAWDEB010000022.1, on the reverse strand, counting down.
CGAGGCCGCGCTGGCCTGGGTCGTGAATCTGGGCTGCATCGACCTGAACCCGCATCCGGTCCGGGTTTCCGACCTCGATCACCCGGACGAGCTGCGGGTCGACCTGGACCCGGTGCCCGGCGTGGAATGGCCGCAGATCAGGGAGGTGGCCCTGGTGGCCGCCGGCGTGCTGGCCGATTTCGGGCTGACCGGCTGGCCGAAGACGTCGGGGTCACGCGGCATGCACATCTACGCGCGGATCGAGCCACGCTGGCCGTTCGGCGACGTGCGGCGCGCGGCGGTGGCGGTGGCACGGGAGATCGAGCGGCGCGCACCGGATCTGGCCACGTCCAAGTGGTGGAAGGAGGAACGGCACGGCGTGTTCGTCGACTACAACCAGAACGCCAAGGACCGCACGGTCGCCTCGGCCTACTCCATCCGCCCGGTCCCCGACGCCCGGGTCTCGGCCCCGCTGACCTGGGACGAGGTGCCGACGTGCGATCCGGCTTCGTACACGATCACCACCGTGCCGGCCCGGTTCGCCGCGCTGGGCGATCCCTGGGCGGGCATGGACGAGGCGGCCGGGTCCCTGGACGCGCTGCTCGAGCAGGCGGCGATGGACGAGGCGGCGGGCCTGCCCGACGCGCCGTGGCCGCCGCACTACGAGAAGCAGACCGGGGAGGCGCCCCGGGTCCAGCCGTCCAAACGCCGTGATGACCCTGCGGTTTCCCCGGTTTCCCCGGCTTCCCCGGTTTCCCCGGCTTCCCCGGTTTCCCCGGCTTCTCCGGTTTCGCGGGCTTCCCCGGTTTCGCGGGCCGGTGCTGCCGGTCCGACGGGGCGGCGGCGCAGCACGATGCCGCTGATCGAGATCGCCCGGGCGCAGACCAAGGACGAGGCCATGGCGGGCCTGGAGCGCTGGAAGGCCAGGCATCCGTCGGTCTGGCCGTTGCTCGAGCCGCGCGACGTGCTGGTCGACGCGATGCGCGGGCGCAGCTCGCTCTGGTACCGGATCCGGGTCAACCTGCAGCACGTCCCAGAGGCCGAGCGCCCGCCGCAGGAACCACTGGAAGTCGACTACGACCCCTGGGCCGGGTTCAGGCCCTGAGCCGCGGTGAGCGGCGCGGGCCCCGCGGGTTCGCAGGCCCCTTCCTCGCGGCGCAGCACCAGGATCATCCGCCAGGCGCCCGCCGCCTCCACGGGCGTGCCGGCGTCGAAGTCCCCGTAGCTGGCCACGACGGCGAACCCGCCGGCCAGCCGGATCGCGGCGGTCAGCTCGGTGGCGGTCCAGAACCGGTTGGGCACGACGTCGGTGACCGTGCGCACGGCGCCGCCCCGTTTGTGATAGGTGACGCTGACGTGTTCCCTGGTGATCTGGGTGATCGGGTCGATCTCGTCCGTCCCGCCGCCCCAGCGCACGCTGACCGTGCCGCCGTCGACCTCGCTGCTCCACTCGCTGCTGGTCCTGCGCTCGCCGGCGAAGAAGTCGGCCGGATGGGCGAGCTCGGCGATGTACAGGCTGCCCGGGTCCAGGTGCCGCGCCACCGAGACCAGGTGCCGGAGCAGGTCGTCGAGCGTCAGCAGGTGGCACAGCGAGTTGAGCATGGTGATGGCGAGATCGAACGTGCGGCCCAGGCTGAAGTCCCGCATGTCGCCCTGGACGACGGTCAGGCGGGTCGCGCCGGCCGCCGCCAGCCGGGTAGCTCGCGCGCACATCGCCGCGCTGAGGTCCACAGTGGTGGCGTCCAGGCCGCGGCGGGCCAGTTCGCGGGCGTGCTCGGCCGGTCCGGCCGCGAGCTCCAGGACCGAGCGCAGCGGGCCGGCATCCGGGTCCCGGTGCCGGCCGGACCAGCGGAGCAGCGCGTCCACCTCGCCTGGGACGTCGCGGTAGGCGCAGGCGGCCTCGTAGAGCTCAGGTTCGTCGTAGATTCCGGGCACCCGAACAATGATGCCCGAACGGCGCCGACCGTGGTGCCGGTCACCTGCCCGGACGGCCCCGAGCCAGGCTGACTTCGCGGTGAGCACTGTTGAACGCGCACTAGCCGCACGGAGCGGGGCTGCGGCAGACTGTCCGTCATGATGACAGAGAGCCAGGCGCTGGAGACCCTGACGCGCGAGGATCCGGAGGCCGCCGGAGACGCGAAGGCGGCCCTGGCCTGGCTGACCGGCGACGAGGGCCTGGAGACCATCTCACTGCTGCGCCTGCAGGAGTTCCTCTGGTACGCGCTCCCGGTCAAGTGGCCGATGTCCACGCCGGGCCGCGTCGGGGTGGCCAAGGCGCTCGGCCGCCTGCTGATCCTGGCTGGTCTGGACCGTTACGCCCGGGTCTGTTCGTCGGCGGAGACCGAGCGGATCATCACGGCCTATGCGGCCCGGCATGAGGACGGTATCGCCGCGTATACCGAGGCCATCGAGGCGTCGAACGCGGCACCGCCGGACACCGAGCTGCTGGCCTGGGGTTCGGTGATGGGACCGCAGGAGCGCGCGGCCTATGACGCCTGCGCGGCCGCGCTGGAGCTGGCCTTCGCCTCCGGCGAGCTGTGCGTGGGGGCCCGCGGCTGGCGGACCAGGCGCGCTGATCTGGTCGACCGCTGGCTGACCGGTTGTGCTGTTTATCCCGGGGGGGACGACCCCCCCCAGACCCCCCCCGATCATGGGGGGGCCATCCGCCCCCCCATACCCCCCCGACCCCGAGCGGGCACGGACACCTGGCTCGGCCGCATCAGCGCCGAGCGCATCGACGCGTGGGCGCACGGCCGCCCCGGAGAGCGCTCCCGGCTGGCCCGGGCGCTCATCCCCCGCCTGCTCGAGCCGCCGGCGCTCCCCGACGACCCGCTGCCCACCCTGCGCTGGCTGCTCGGTCACGCGGACGAGGGACTGCGGCTCACCGCCCGGCACTACATCGCGCCCGCGCTGGTCACCGAGGCGGTCGACACGTTCGGCTGGCGCGACCAGCTCGTCGGCACCTTGCGCCAGGAACTGGACGTGTTCCCGCTGCACACCCTGCGCGGGATGGCGCAAGCCGAGATGGGAGCCATCCGCCGCAGCCGGACCAACCTGGTGCTGACCAAGACGGGCAAGCTGATGGCGGCTGACCCGGCCGCCAGGTGGCACATCGGCACGGCCGCGCTGATCGGCCCCGACGACGGACCGCAGCCGGATTTCTCGGCCGCGGTCCGCGAGGCCGCGCTGCTCGTCATCCTGACCAGCGGGCCCACCGGGTACGACGACCTGACCAGGCTGCTGACCGACATCCACGGCGTGGAAGGCTGGGCCGCGGGCAGCAGCACCGGCCTGGCCAGCGCGGTGCGCACCGAGCTGTATACCCTCCGGCACCGCCTGTGGGCGCTGCACCTGCTGGGCAGCGAGCGCAGTTTCACCGCGCCGCTCTCCCTCACCGAGACCGGTGTCGCCGCCGCCCTGTCCGCCCTGCTCGCCCGCGCGCTGCGTCCCCGCCACCACCTCGGCCTCGGCTGACCACCCAAGCCAGAGCGCCGCAGGTGGCCCGGCTCCAGCTGGCCGCCGTACCGGGCTCCCCCGCCGCACCCGGCGTTTCCGCGGAAGCGCTTTGTGAAGCAGTGCACAAGCCGCGGGTTCGGTAAGGATGAGGTTGTCGTGCCCTCGGCGGGCGCCTCGGCGCCCTGCCGGGGCCCGGTCTCCGGCGGGACATAGCGGCCGCCGCGCAGCAGAGACGCGAATGCCGCCACCGCCGCCAGCCCGGCGGCCACCGCGAACACCACGACCAGGCCCTGGTGGAACGGCGCCGAGATGAGTTCGGGGAAGAATTCCCGGCCGGTAAGCGCCCGCTGGCTGGCGGCCGGGAGAGTGGCCAGCACATGGCGCGACGCCAGCAGGTGCTGCACGGGATTGACCCCCAGCACGGCGGCGAACAGCGAGGACACCGGGGGCAGCGAACCGATCTGGTGGGCGACCGCGTGCGGGACGCCGTGCTGCTCCAGGCCGCCGGTCAGCGTCTTCGGCAAGCTCTCGGCCAGCCCCGCGATCATCAGCGAGAAGAACACGCCGATCGACAAGGCGGTGCCGGAGTTCTGGAACGTGGAGCGCATGCCCGAGGCCGCGCCGCGGTGCCTGGCCGGGACGCTACCCATGATCGAGGAGGAGTTGGGTGCGGCGAACATGCCGCTGCCGATTCCGTTCACGGCGATGAGCAGCGCGAACGCCCAGTAAGAGAAGTTGGCCGGCAGCAGCATCAGGCCGATGAAGCTGCCGGCGAACACCGTCATCCCGGCGGTGGCGATGCCCCGGGAGCCGAACCGGTCGGACAGGATCCCGGAGGTCGGGCCCGATATGAGGAATCCAGCGGTCAGCGGCAGCAGGAAGATGCCCGCCCACAGTGGGGTGTCGCTGAAGCTATAGCCGTGCAGCGGCAGCCAGATCCCCTGCAGCCAGATGATCAGCATGAACTGCTGACCACCTCGGGCAATGGCCACGACCAGGCCGGCGATGCTGCCGACGGTGAACGCCCTGATCCGGAACAAGCTGAGCTGGAACATCGGCTCGGCGATCCTGCTCTCGATGACGCCGAACGCGAGGAGCAGGATCAGGCCCCCCGCGAGCAGGCCGATCACCGTGGGGTTGGCCCAGCCCATGCTGTGGCCGTGGTACGGCTGGATGCCCTCGGTGATGCCGACCAGGATCGCACCGAGGCCAACCGCGAAGGTGACATTGCCCCACCAGTCGATGCGGGCGCGGTGCCGCTCCCCGGTCTCCCTGAGCCTGAGGTAGGCCCACAGCGTGCCGAACACCCCGACCGGCACGTTGATCCAGAACACCGCGCGCCAGTCGATGGCGGCCAGCAGGCCCCCAGCAACCAGGCCGACGAACTGGCCGGCCAGGCCGGCGATCTGATTGGTGCCGAGCGCGAAACCGCGCCGGTCGGCCGGGAACGCGTCGGTCAGGATCGCGGCCGAGTTCGCCATCAGCATCGACCCGCCGACGGCCTGGAGCACCCGCCAGCCGATCAGCCACATCGCCCCGGCACCACCGCGGAATGGGTCGAACGAGAGCAGGATCGAGGCGAAGGTGAAGACGACGAAACCCGCGTTGTAGATCTTCACCCGGCCGTACATGTCGCCGAGCCGGCCGAGGCTGACCACGAGCACAGCCTGGACGAGCCGGTATCCCATGATCATCCACAGCAGATAGAAGATGCTGCCCGGCGCGAGCGGATCCAGCCCGATCCCGCGGAAGATGGCCGGGAGGGCGATGATGACGATCGAGCCGTCGAGCGCGGCCATGAACATGGCGGCGGTCGTGTTCGCCAGCGCCACCCATCGGTAGCGATCGCCGCTGCCCGCGGCTGGGTCCTTGGCCATCACCCTCCTCAGGCACCCTCCTCAGGCACCCTCCTTGCCCGGGCACCAGGTCCGCGCGCCCGTTTCACGCTGGGCTAGGACCAGCGCAGGGGGTAGTAGCCGGTGTAGTTCTCGGCCAGCGTGGTGGCGGCGGCGCGGGAGGAGACGACGTAGCGCAGCTGGGCGAGCTGCAGCTCGGCGCCGAACGGGTCCGGGCCCGGGTCCACGTGCAGCATGGACGTCATCCACCAGGAGAAATGCGTGGCCCGCCAGACCCGGCGCAGGCTGGCGTCGGAGTAGGCGTCGGCCGGGCCCGGGTCCCCGTCGCGCAGCAGGCCGGTCAGCGCCTCGGCCAGCACGGTCACGTCGGCGATGGCCAGGTTGAGGCCCTTGGCCCCGGTGGGCGGCACGATGTGCGCCGCGTCCCCGGCCAGGAACAGCCGCCGGTAACGCATGGGCGAGGCGACGAAGCTGCGCATCGGCGAGATGGCCTTCTCGGTGATCGGGCCGTCCTTCAGCTCCCAGCCCGGGATCTCCAGCCGGTGCCGCAGCTCGGCCCAGATCCGGTCGTCCGGCCAGCGCTCGATGTCCTCGTCCGCGCTTACCTGCAGGTACAGCCGGCTGACCTGCGGGGTGCGCATGGTGTGCAGCGCGAACCCGTCCTGGTGCCGCGAGTAGATGAGCTCGTCGGTGGACGGCGGCACCGTGGCCAGGATGCCGAGCCAGGAGTACGGGTAGCCGCGCTCGGCCACCTGGACCAGGCCGGGCGGCATGGATTCGCGGCAGATGCCGTGGAATCCGTCGCAGCCGGCGATCACGTCGCAGCGGACCTCGTGCCGCGTCCCCGCCGCGTCGGTGTAGCGCAGCATGGGCCGGTCCTCGTCGAGGTCCGCCACCTCGGTGCCGGACACCTCGAACTCGAGCTGGGCCCCGGCCGCCAGCCGGGCCTGGATCAGGTCCTTGACGATCTCGGTCTGCGCGTAGATCGTCACCCAGCGGCCGCCGGTCAGGTCGCGGAAGTCGAGGTGGTGCCGCTCCCCCGCGAACTGCAGGTAGATCCCGCCGTGCTCGAGACCCTCGGCGTCCATCCGCTTCCCCAGGCCGACCGCGCGGAGCAGCTCGACCGTGCCGGCCTCCAGCAGCCCGGCGCGCTGCCGGGCCTCGCAGTAGGCCCGGCTGCGGTTCTCCACCACGATCGAGTCGATGCCGCGCAGGGCCAGCAGGTGAGACAGCAGCAGGCCGGCCCGGCCCCGACGATGCCGACCTGCGTGCGCGGGCTAGTGCTCATCGTGAAGCCGACGATATCCAGCCCGGGCCATGAGTGCCATGACCGCTCCTTGCGCTCCAGACGTACGTAAGACGAACGATAGTTCAGAAAGCGAACGCGCGGTGCCCAGGTCTATGATGTCATCGACCGAGCAGGAGGCCCGATTGACTGACAGCCAGGAACAGGGTCACGACGGGGACTTCGTGCAGTCACTCGAGCGCGGCTTGTCCGTCATCCGCGCCTTCGACGCGGAACACCCGAAACTGACCCTGAGCGAGGTGGCCGCGAGCACCGGCCTGAGCCGGGCCGCCGCCCGCCGGTTCCTGCGCACGCTGGTGCAGCTCGGCTACATGCGCAGCGACGGCAGCCGGTTCGCGCTGCGCCCGAAGATCCTCGAGCTCGGCTACGCGTACCTGTCCAGCCTGACCCTGCCCGAGGTCGCGATGCCGCACCTGGAGCAGCTGGTGGAGCAGGTGCACGAGTCGTCCTCGGTCTCCGAGCTGGACGGGGACGACGTGGTCTACATCGCCCGGGTCCCGACCAAGCGGATCATGACCGTGACGATCAGCGTCGGGACCAGGTTCCCCGCCTACGCCACCTCGATGGGCCGGGTGCTGCTGGCCGCGCAGCCCGACGAGCGGCTGGATGAGTACCTGACCTCGACCAGCCTGCGCGGCCTGACCGGGCACACCATCACCAGCGCGACCGCGCTGCGCCGGGAGCTGCGCAAGATACGGACCCAGGGCTGGGCGCTGGTGGACCAGGAGCTCGAGGAGGGGCTGCGGTCCATCGCCGCCCCGATCCGCGACGCGGACGGCCAGGTCATCGCGGCCATCAACATCTCCACGCACGCCGGCCGGCGCAGCCTGAACACCATCGTGGAAGAGTTCCTGCAGCCCCTGCTCACCACCGCGCGCCGGATCGAGCGGGACCTGGCCCGCTCGATCCGCGCCACGGCCCGGGCCCGCCCCGACGCCTAGGCCCCGCGAGCGGGGGAAAATCCTGCCACACTAGCTTGCTATGCGCACGCTCGTCGTCGATCATCCCCTGGTCACCCACAAGCTCACCGCGCTGCGCGACGCCGCCAGCGACACCGCGACCTTCCGCAGCCTGACCGCCGAGCTGGTGACACTGCTGGCCTACGAGGCGACCCGCGAGATGCGGGTGCAGCCGGTGTCCGTCACCACGCCGGTCGGCGTCGCCCGCGGCGTCAAGCTGGCCCGGCCGGTCCCGCTCATCGTGCCCGTGCTGCGGGCCGGGATCGGCATGCTGGACGGGATGACCCGGCTGCTGCCCATGGCCGACGTCGGCTTCGTCGGGCTGCGCCGGGACGAGGAGTCGCTCGTCGCGTCCACCTACGCGGACCGGCTGCCCGCCGATCTCACCGACCGGGACACGTTCGTGCTCGACCCCATGCTGGCCACCGGCGGGACCCTGGCCACCGCGATCAGCATGCTGGCCGACCGGGGCGCCGCCTCGGTGACCGCGATCTGCCTGCTCGCGGCGCCGGAGGGCCTGCGCCACGTGGAGGAGGTGTTCGCCGAGGGCGAGCGCCGTGGGTGCGAGTGGTCACCGCGGCCGTGGACGAGCGGCTGAACGAGCGCGGGTACATCGTGCCCGGGCTGGGCGACGCGGGCGACCGCCTGTTCGGCAAGATCTGACCGGCCCCGTAAAAACCCGTTCTAGCCCGTTCAATGTCCGGACAGGGCGCCGGGCCTGCCGCGGGAGACAATCCGGCCTCGGCCAATCCGCGGGTTTAGGCCCCCCCATACCCGCAGACTGGCCGGGACCACCGCGAGCAGAGCCCGGCACCCTGCCACTTGTAGCCAATCAGGGCACCTCACGCGGCGGTATCCCCGAATCCGGGGTTCGGCCGGCGCGGCGCGGGCCTCGGGGATCTGTGAGAGCCTTGATCATGGCACTGAGCGCGCGGGTGTGCACCGCATCGGGCCAGGAGATGCGGATCACCGAGGGGAGTCAGCTGATCTTCGGCCGGGGGCCGAGGTCGACCTGGCCGTGGCGGCCGGGCGGGGCCTGTCCCGGCGGGCGGGCATCGTGGCCGCGTTGGCCGCCGGAGCGTGGATCACCAACATCAGCCACACGCATGCGCTGTACGTGGAGGGCGAAGGCTACCGGATCAGGCTGCCCCGGCTGGAGGACGGCGGCGAGCCCGCCGGCGGCTGGCTGCTGCACTGGGGCACGGCGCGCGTCGGCTCGCGCGCCATGCTCGACGAGGGTCTCCCGCTCGAGGTGACGGTCACGGGCCAGTGGGCCGGAGACGGGAACCCCGACTCCGCGGCCGAGATCCAGCCGGACGGAGAGGGCACGGTCCTGCCGCTCTACCTGGACCCGATGACCAAGATCTTCCTCGTCGCGCTGATCTGGTGCCGGCCCTGGCTGCTGGACCCGAGCGCCACGACGCCGCTGCCGCGGACGCCGGAAATCGCCCGGGGCGCCCTGGAGGTGACCGGCGCGTATCACGAGCTGGAGCGGTTCGAGACCGACGCCGAGTTCCGCGACCTGATCTCGGCCCGGGTGGCCGAGCACATCAAGGTGCTGCGGCGGAAGATCAGCGACCGGGGGCTGGCGGGCCCGGATGTCCGGCTGTCGGACGAGGTGGCGGTCCGGATCCTGATCGAGCACGGCATCATCACCTCGGCCGACCTCAACCGGCTGGCCGACCCGGCGTGGCGCTCCCGCCAGGAGGACCTGTGGTGGACCGAGGCCTGAGGCCGCCGCGGCCACGGAGGGGACCCGCGCGGATTACTGGCCGGGCGACGGCGCGCCCCCGGACGGCGGCTGCGGCGGGACCACCGCGAACTGCGTGCTGGCCGTGCGGCCGCCGGGTTCGGACGCGGTGACGGTGACCAGTCCCGGCGGCAGCGGGCCCGCGTAGAGCTGGCTGACCGGGACGCTGAACGTCCCGTCCGCGCGGGCCACGGCGTGGACCGGTGACGTCATGGCGAACACGGTCTTCTGACTGGGCGGCGGGCCGACCTCGTTGAGCTTGAACGTCACCTGGGTCCCCGGGTCAAAGCGGTCTCCCCGGACAACGAACGCGGTGCCGGACAGGCCCTGGCTCTGCTTCACCATACACAGGTCCGCTCCTGGCGCGGCCTGGTACGTCCCGCACACGGTCGTCGGCGGCGGCGGCGGTATCGGCAGCGGAGAGCTCGAGCTGGTCAGCGACGCGCCGAGGATGACGCCGCCCACGACCAGGGCGGCGCCGACCGAGACCCAGCCGACCCAGGCCAGGTGCGTCCGGACCCACCGCCGCCAGCCAGCCGGCCGGCGGGGACGGGACGCCGCGCGCCGGGGCTTGGGCTGGTAGGAGGCGGGAAGTTCGCTGAGCGAGGCGGAGGTGGGGTCCCCGCTGTCGTCCTGGCCGGACGAGCCGGCCTGGGCGCCGGCCAGCAGGGGGTTCCGCTGGTACTGGGCGATCAGGGTCATGGCCGCGTCGGGCAGGTAGGAGTGCTCCCCGGCCGCACCGGGCCGGGTCTCGGTGAACTGCCCGAGCCGGGCCAGCATCGCGGACGAGGTCGGGCGCTCCCGCGGGACACGCTGCAGGCAGGCGGTTATCAGGCCGGTGAGCTCGCCGGGCAGCCCGGTCAGGTCGGGCTCCTCGGTGGCCAGCCGGGACAGCACGTCCGAGGCCGAGTCGCCCTGATAGGGCGGGTGCCCGGTCGCCGCGAACAGCAGCGTGGCGCCGAGCGCGTACACGTCGCTCGCCGCCGAGGCCTGGTGGGTGTCCCTGGCCTGCTCCGGCGCCATGTACGCTGGCGTGCCGACCGCGCCGCGCAAGGGGGCCAGGCCCATCCGTTCGGCGGCCCGGGCCACGCCGAAGTCGATCACCCGCGGTCCGTCCGGCGCGACCAGCACGTTCGACGGCTTCAGGTCCCGGTGGACCAGCCCGACGCCGTGGATCGACTCCAGCGCCTCCGCGCATCCCGCGGCGAGCCACCGGACCGAGGGCAGCGGCAGCGGGCCGCACGCGGTCACCAGCCGGGCCAGCGACGGGGCCGGCACGTAGGCCGTGGCCAGCCAGGGCAGGTCGGCATCCGGATCGGCGTCGGCGACGGCGGCGGTGAAGAACCCGCTCACCTTGCGCGCGGCCGCCACCTCCTGCGCGAACCGGGTCCGGAACCCGGCTTCCTCGGCCAGTTCCACCTTGATCGTCTTCACCGCGACCAGCCGCCGGCCGCCGAGCGGCCCAGGTACACCTGGCCCATCGCCCCGGCCCCGAGGCGGCCGAGGATCACGTACGGCCCGATACGCTCCGGATCCCACCTGCGCAGCGGCTGCCCCCCGGCAGCCCCATCCCTTACCCCCGACTTTGATTCCGTCATCTGCCTCCCTAACGCCCAACCCTCTCAGATCCCGCGTGCAGATTCCATAATGCCGAATCGCAGTTAGTGAATGCGACGCGTCCGCTCGGAGCGTTGCAGGTGGGTGGGGAGAGATACCACGATTCGTTCGGTAAAAAAGTGAATTACCCGGTGTGACGGGGTCCCAGGATACTGACGGGAACCACGGCATCGCTGAGGGCCCGGGCGGTGGCGAAGCCCGGCTTGATGACCGTATTGATCAGGCGCAGCCGCTCGTCGAAACTGGCGAAGGCGCTCTTCATCGCGTTGATCGTCAGCCACTCCACGTCCGTCCAGCCGTAACCGAACTCCTCGGCCAGGCGGTGGAACTCCGAGCTCAGCGTGACCTGGCTCATCAGGCGGTTGTCGGTGTTCACCGTCACCCGGAACTGCAGCCGGCGCAGCACCCGGATCGGGTGCTCGGCGATGGACCGCGCGGCGCCGGTCTGGACGTTCGAGGTCGGGCACATCTCGAGCGGGATCCGGCGGTCCCGGATGTAGGCGGCCAGCCGGCCGAGCCGGACGTTGCCCTCCGGGCTGATCTCGATGTCGTCCACGATGCGGACGCCGTGGCCGAGCCGCTCGGTGCCGCACCACTGCACCGCCTCCCAGATCGACGGCAGCCCGAACGCCTCGCCCGCGTGGATCGTGATGTGGAAGTCCTCCCGCTTGAGGTACTGGAACGCGTCCAGGTGCCTGCTCGGCGGCCAGCCCGCCTCGGCGCCCGCGATGTCGAAGCCGACCACGCCCTCGTCCCGGTGCCGGACGGCCAGCTCCGCGATCTCCAGCGACCTGGCCGCCGTGCGCATCGCGGTGAGCAGGGCGTACACCGTGATCCCGCGGCCTTCGGAGCCTTGGCGGAAGCCCTCGAGCACCGCCTCGACCACCTCGTCCAGGCTCAGCCCGCGTTCGGTGTGCAGTTCCGGCGCGAACCTGACCTCGGCGTAGACCACCCCGTCGGCGGCCAGGTCCTCGGCGCACTCGGCCGCGACCCGCCGCAGCGCATCCGGGGTCTGCATGACCGCGACCGTGTGCCGGAACGCGTCCAGGTAGACCTCGAGGTGACCGCGGTGCGCGCCCTCGGTCAGCCGGCGGGTCAGCTCCTCGACGTTATCGCCGGGCAGGTCCCGGTAACCGGTCTCGCGGGCCAGTTCGAGCACGGTCTGCGGGCGCAGGCCCCCGTCCAGGTGGTCGTGCAGCAGGACCTTCGGGACGGCCCGGATCTCAGCAAGGGTGGGCATCCACCTATTGTCACGCCAAGGGGGGTCCGGGGGGATGGGTCCCCCCGGTCTGGGGGGGTCTGGGGGGCTCGTCCCCCCGAGGGCTACACGTATTCGATCACCGGGGACGGGAGCGGCGGGGGCGGCTGCGGGCTGACGTCGATGGCGCCGTCCAGGGCGGCCAGGGCCGGGCCGAAGCGCAGTTCGTCGTCGGCGTGCAACTCCAGCAGCGGCTGTCCTGCCCGTACCGGGTCGCCGGGCTTGGCCAGGCAGATCACGCCCGCGGCCGCGCTGACGGCGTCCTCCTTCCTGGCCCGGCCCGCGCCGAGCCGCCAGGCGGCGGTGCCCACCTTGAGGGCGTCGAGGCGGGTCAGCCAGCCGTCGGCGGGCGCCGGGAGGGCCGGCGTGACGTGCGGGGCCCGCGGCAGCGGGGCGTCCGGATCACCGCCCTGGGCGCGGACCATCGCGCGGAACGTCTCATGGGCACGGCCGTCCGCGATCGCGGCGGCGGGGTCGGCCTCGATCCCGGCCAGCTCCAGCATCTGGGCGGCCAGCGCGAGGGTGACCGCCATCAAGTCGGGGGGGCCCACGCCTTTTAGTGCTGCGACAGATTCTTCCACCTCGACGGCGTTGCCCACCGCGCGGCCCAGCGGGACGTCCATCCTGGTCAGCAGGGCCCTGGTCCTGACGCCGTGCTCCTCGCCCAGCGCGACCATGGTCCGGGCCAGCTCGCGCGCCCGGTCGTGGCTCTTCATGAACGCGCCGGTGCCGACCTTGACGTCCAGCACCAGCGCGCTCGTGCCCTCGGCGATCTTCTTCGACATGATCGAGCTGGCGATGAGCGGGATGGACTCGACCGTCCCGGTCACGTCCCGCAGCGCGTACAGCCGGCGGTCGGCCGGCGCCAGGCCCGAGCCCGCGGCACAGATGACGCAGCCCACGGCTTTCAGCGTGCTGACCGTCTCCGCGGGGCTCAGCGCGGTGCGGAATCCGGGGATCGACTCCAGCTTGTCCAGTGTGCCGCCGGTATGGCCGAGGCCGCGCCCGGACAGCTGCGGGACGGCGGCGCCGCAGGCCGCGACCAGCGGCGCGAGGATCAGGCTGACCTTGTCCCCCACCCCGCCGGTGGAGTGCTTGTCGACGGTCGGCTTCTTGATCGGCGCCAGGTCCAGGCGGTCGCCGGACGCGATCATCTCCGCGGTCCACGTCCGCAGCTCGGCGCCGTCCAGGCCCTGGAAGTAGATCGCCATCAGCAGCGCGGACATCTGCTCGTCGGCGACCTCGCCCTTCGCGTACGCCCCGAACAGCCAGCGGATGTCGTCGCCGGAAAGCCGGTGCCCGTCCCGTTTGGCCCGGATCAGCGTGACCGCGTCCGTCACCGCGCCTCCCGCCGCTGCGTGAGGTCGACGGTGGTGAAGGCGGCGGGGAGCAGGACCTTCAGCTCCACCGGGCCGTCCGCGGTGTCGACCAGCAGGCCGCCGCCGCCGGCTTCGAGCAGGAGCTGGCGGCAGCGGCCGCACGGCAGCAGCGGCTCACCGTCGCCCGCGACCACGGCCACGGCTCGCAGCACCGGAGGCTCCGCGCGGCCCGCGGGGTCCGCGCGGCCCGCGGGTCCGCGGGTCCGCGGGGTCCGCGGGTCCGCGGTCCGCGGGCCCGGCCGCGTGCAGCGCGGCGACCAGGCCGCACTCCGCGCACAGGGTCAGGCCGAACGACGCGTTCTCCACGTTGCACCCGACGACGATCGCGCCGTCGGAGGTCAGGCCCGCGGCACCGACCCGCAGCCCGGAATAGGGAGCATAGGCCCTGCGCGCGACCGCGGTCGCGGCCGCGCGCAACGCCGGCCAGTCGATGCTCGAGGGGGCCGGGGGGGCCTGGGGGGCCTGGGGGAAAGGCTCCCCCAGGATCGGGGGGGGTTTAGGGGGGTCGTCCCCCGGGCCAATACTGCTCAACCGCCAGTGCTCTTGTCGAAGGGGTCGCTCTTGTCGAAGGGGTCCTCGGGATCCTGGGGTCCGCGTGGATAAGGCTGCAGGGTTGCCTTATCCACGCGGACCCTCCCATGTCATCCGCGCGGCAGCGGCAGGGAGGCTGTCCGCGCTGGAGCAAGGAACTCTGCCTAACATCATGCCCAACGACTTCCTAGGACCCACCCTGGAAGAAGTTCAGGTTTGGTTAAGATCTTCGGCCCGATTAGTCGTTGGCCGGTTTCGTGCTTAGCGTGGAGGTCGTGAACGCGCGTCTGGGCCGGGTCCTCGTCGTGGAAGACGACCCCGGCATCGCCACTCAGCTGGTCCGCGGCCTGACCCGGGCCGGCTACGAAACCGGCAGCGTCACCACCGGCCAGGCGGCGCTGGACTGGCCAGCGCCGGACGTGGTGCTGCTCGATCTCGGGCTGCCGGACATCGACGGCATCGAGGTCTGCCGCCGGCTCCGCCAGGCCTGCGACGCGGCGATCATCGTGGTGACCGCGCGCGGCGAGGAATCCGACCGGGTGCTGGCCCTGGACGAGGGAGCCGACGACTACCTGGTCAAGCCGTTCGGGCTGAAGGAGCTGCTGGCCAGGATCCGGGCCGTGCTGCGCCGCAGCCGGCAGCCCGCGGGCCAGGTGCTGCAGCACGGCGCGCTCACCGTGGACCTGCGCACGCACAAGGTCACCGTGTCCGGGCAGCAGATCGCGGTGACGCCGAAGGAGTTCGCCATCCTGGAGTGCCTGGCCAGCGACCCCGGACGGGTGGTCAGCCGCCAGGAGATGCTCGAGCGGGCCTGGGATGAGCACTGGTACGGCCCCACCAAGGTGCTCGACGTGCACATGGCGGCGCTGCGGCGCAAGCTGGGCGACCCGGGCATCATCGAGACCGTGTACGGTCACGGCTTCCGGCTCGCCGACCCGGACGGCGCCCCGTGACCAGGCGCATCCTGTTCATGCTGATCGGCTTCACCGCCATCGTGCTGGTCGGCGCGGTGGTGCCGCTCACCCTCAACGCGACCTCGCACGACCGGACCTCGTTCATCCAGGCGGCGGCGGGCACCGCCCGCACCGACGCGGCCGTCGCCCAGCCCCGGCTTGACCAGCTCGCCGAGCCGGAGCACCAGCGCAGGTTCGGCCCTCGCGACCGCGCAGGCCATGTCGGCCATACTCACGGCGGTCCTGGAAGCGCGGCAGGCCGGTGACGGCCTGCTCGTGCTGACCAGCGTGACCAGCTCGTCCAGCGGCAGCCAGCAGGTCGCCCGTGCGGGCATGCCGGCCGGCAGCTGGGATCAGCTCGCCATGCAGGCGGCTGACCAGGCTCAGCTCGCGCTCGGGACCGGCCAGACGGTCCAGCCGATCACCGAGATCGAGGGCTCGCAGGTGATCGCCGCGATGCCCGTCTTCAGCCAGGGCGCGGTGGGTCGGCACGGTGATCCTGGCCAGGTCGACCCAGTCGCTGGACCACGAGATCCTCGAGCTGTGGGTCATCCTGGGGTCGATCGCCGCCGCGGCGATGATCGCCGCGGCGCTGCTGGGGTTCGGCCTGGCCCGGTGGGTGAGCAGGCCGCTGAAGGGCCTGGACGCCGCGGCCCGCAGGCTGGCCGACGGCGACCTGGCGATCAGGGCCAAGGTGTCCTCGGGCCCGCCGGAGCTGCGCCGCCTGGGCACGACGTTCAACACCATGGCCGGGCGGCTCGAGGCGCTGGTGCACGGGAACCGGGCGGTCATCGCGGACGTGTCGCACCAGCTGCGCACGCCGCTGGCCGCGCTGCGGCTACGGCTCGACCTGCTCGCCGCCGACACCGCCCACTCCGACCCGGAGACCGCCCACGAGCTGGCCGGGGCGCTGGACGAGCTGGCCCGGCTGTCCCGGCTGGTGGACGGCCTGCTGGCCGTGGCCCGCGCGGAGAACGTGGTGCCGGTGCCGGTGGCGGTGGACGTCGCCGAGGTGGCCAGGGAGCGGGTGGTGGCCTGGCATCCGGTGGCCGACGACCGCAGCATCGTCCTGGCCGCCACCACGGCGGGCACCGGCAGCGTGCTCGGGGCGGGCCGGTCCCTGGGCGCGCCGGCGCTGGCCTGGATCGGCGAGGGGCACCTGGAGCAGATCCTGGACAACCTGATCGCCAACGCGCTCGACGCGCTGAGCCCGGGCCACCTGGTGCGGCTCACCACGGCGGCCACGGCGACCGGGGCGCGGATCACGGTCAGCGACAACGGCCCGGGCATGAGCGCCGAGGACCGCGAGCGGGCCTTCCTGCGGTTCACCACCTCGAGCCCGAACGGCACCGGTCTGGGCCTGGCCATCGTGCACCGGCTGGTCGTCTCCAACGGCGGCACCGCCCAGCTGGACGAGACGCCCGGCGGCGGCCTGACCGTCACCCTTGACTTCCCCGGCGTCCCGGCGCCTAATGGCAATGCTCCCGCTCCCGTCCAGGACAGCGGTCAGCCTGTAGGAAACCACTAAGACGCCCGGCAGGAACGGCCGCCATATGTCTGGCATGCCAGGAATGGCATCATATTCGGGTTCCGATTCGGCAACGAGCAGGCCAGATCGACGCGTGTCCCCTTCCCAGGCGAGACAACCAGGCATAGCCTGCGGGACAACCCAGGACGAATGCGAGGCCAGGCGCTGGTAGCGCCTGGCCCAGTGGAGGTAAGCGTGAAACACAGCGCATGGGCCACGGCGGCGCTGGCCGTGTCAGCGATGCTGGCCATCGCCGCGTGCGGCAGCAGCACCAGCTCGGCCTCGTCGAGCACCAGCAGCAGCTCATCCAGCACGGCGACCAGCTCGGCGGCCGGCGGCACCGGCGCCAAGACCCTCGGCTGCATGGTCACCGACACCGGCGGGATCAACGACCGGTCGTTCAACGCCTCGTCGTGGGCGGGCATGCAGGCGGCCGCGGCGGCCAACCCCAACATCACGGTCAAGTACCTGCAGTCGACGACGCAGAGCGACTACACGCCGAACATCAACACGTTCATCGGCGAGAAGTGCAACATCATCGTCACCGTCGGCTTCCTGATGGGCGCCGCGACGGAGGCCGCGGCCAAGGCCAACCCGACCCAGAAGTTCGCGATCGTGGACTGCTCCTACGCGACGGGCTGCCTGACCGGCACCAAGGAACCCAACATCGACCAGCTGACGTACAACACCGTGCAGGACGGCTTCCTCGGCGGGTACCTGGCCGCGGGCATGACCAAGACCGGCAAGGTCGCCACGTTCGGCGGGATCGAGCTGCCGACCGTGACGATCTACATGGACGGCTACTGGGACGGCGTGCAGTACTACAACTCCAAGCACGGCACGCACGTGCAGGTGCTCGGCTGGAACGAGCAGACCCAGAAGGGCTCCTTCACCGGCGACTTCACCAACCAGACCAAGGGCCAGACGCTGACCCAGACGTTCATCAGCGAGGGCGCGGACATCATCTTCCCGGTCGCGGGCAACGTCGGGCTCGGCGCGGCCAAGGCGGTCCAGAGCGCGGACCAGGCGGCGGGCAGCGACAAGGTGAACATGGAGTGGGTCGATGTCGACGGCTGCGTCAGCGCGGCGACATACTGCCAGTACTTCATCACCAGCGTCGACCAAGGGCATCGTGGCGTCGGTGAAGGGCGTGGTGCTGAGCGCGGCCAACGGCACGTTCCAGGGCGGCACCTACATCGGCACGCTGGCCAACGGCGGGGCCGTGCTCGCTCCGTTCCACGACTTCGCCAGCAAGATCCCGGGCACGCTGCAGCGCGAACTCACGCAGATAGCAACGGGCATTTCGAACGGCTCGATCCCGACGGCAACCAAGAGCCCGGTGACCTGACCGCAAGGCGCGACACACATGTGGCAGCGGTGCAGAATCGTCTTGCACCGCTGCCACATTGGCGCGGGAACCCAAGGGACGTTGAAGGGTTTTAGGGGTCGACGTGGAACTTGAGCTGAAGGGCATCACCAAGCGGTTCGGTTCGCTGGTGGCCAACGACCGGATCGACCTCTCGGTGGCCCCCGGTCAGGTGCACGCCCTGCTCGGCGAGAACGGCGCCGGCAAGACGACCCTGATGAACGTGCTGTACGGGCTGCTGCAGCCCGACGAGGGCGAGATCCTGCTCGACGGCAAGGCGGCCCGCTTCCACTCGCCGAAGGACGCCATCGCGGCCGGGATCGGCATGGTGCACCAGCACTTCATGCTGGTGCCCGTGTTCACGGTCGCGGAGAACGTGACCCTCGGCATCGAGGAGACCCGGCGTTCGGGGTTGCTGGACCGGCGCAGGACGCGCCGGGACGTGCGCGAGCTGTCCCGCCGCTACGGGCTGGAGATCGACCCGGACGCCCTGGTGGAGAACCTGCCGGTCGGCATCCAGCAGCGGGTCGAAATCGTCAAGGCACTGGTCAGGGAGGCGACCGTGCTGATCCTGGACGAGCCGACCGCGGTGCTGACCCCGGCCGAGACCGAGGACCTGTTCCGGATCATCCGGCAGCTCACCAGCGCCGGCACGTCGGTCGTGTTCATCTCGCACAAGCTCAAGGAAGTCCAGGCCATCGCCGACACGATCACCGTGCTGCGGCGGGGGGCGGTGGTGGGCGAGCGGCCTCCGTCGGCCACCGAGGACGAACTCGCCGCCCTGATGGTCGGCCGGAACGTGCAGCTGCGGGTCAGCAAGGAGGCGGCCAAGCCCGGCCAGGTGGTCCTCGACGTGTCCGACCTGACCGTCGCCGACGAGACCGGCCGGGTCTGGGTGGACGAGATGTCCTTCCAGGTCCGGGCGGGCGAGATCCTGGGCGTGGCCGGGGTGCAGGGCAACGGGCAGACCGAGCTGTGCGAGGCGCTGATGGGGCTGCGGCCCACCGGCGCGGGCCGGGTCACGCTGGACGGCCATGACCTGACCCACGCCACGCCCGCCCAGCGGCTTCGGGCCGGCGTGGCCTACATCCCGGAAGACCGGCAGGAAGACGGTCTCGTAAGTGCCTTCTCCGTGGCCGACAACATGGTGCTCGACGCCTACAACCAGCCGCCGTTCGCCTCGGGCATCAACCTCAACCTGGGCGCGATCGCCAGCAACGCCACCGAGCGCGTGAAGGAATTCGACGTCCGGACCCCCTCGCCGCAGGCTCCGGTCAGCACGCTGTCCGGCGGCAACCAGCAGAAGGTCATCCTGGCCCGGGAACTCGCCCGTGAGCACAAGGTGGTCGTGGCCAGCCAGCCGACCCGCGGGCTGGACGTGGGCTCGATCGAGTTCGTGCACCGCCGCATCATCGAGCAGCGCGATCACGGCGTGGCGGTGCTCATCGTCTCCGCGGAACTCGACGAGATCTACGCGCTCGCGGACCGGATCGCGGTCATGTACGAAGGCAAGATCACCGGCTTCCGGCCGCCGACCGTACCGGCCGAGGAACTCGGGCGGCTGATGGCGGGCGGGAGCGACGAAGCCGCGGTCTCCGCGCCAGCATCGGGAGCAGGGACATGAGCGAGCAGACGCCCGGACCGGACTCGCCCCCCGAGCCCGAAGGCCCGGCGGTCCCGGCGGTCCCGGCGGCCCGGCGGCCCGGCGGCCCGGAGCCGGAGCCGGAGGCGGCGCTGGCCGAGGTCGCCGCGTCCTCACCGGAGGACCCGGAGCAGCCGGAGCAACTGGGGCGGCCGGAGGGCCGGAGCAGCCGGGGCTCGCCGGGCTCGCCGGGCGATGGCGGTGGCCGGGACGGGACCGGGGGCTGGGCGCCGGGCGAGCGGGCCCGGATCATCCGGGACGCGATCATGCAAGGCAACTCGTTCACCGTCACGGTGCTGGCCCTCGTGGCCGCGCTGGTGGTGGGCGGGCTGATCAACGCGTTCAGCAACACCACCGTGCTGCACGCCTGGGGCAACCTGTTCTCGGCCCCCGGCCACGCGTTCGCGCTGGCCTGGAGCACCGCGGTGGGCGCCTACGTGGAGCTGTTCGAGGGCTCGATCTTCAACCCGCACACGGTCTCGGCGCTGTTCAGCCAGGCCTCGATCGGCGCGGCCATCCACGACGGCTACCTGAGCGCGGTGTTCAACCCGCTGTCCGAGACGTGCGTGCAGGCCACGCCGCTGATCCTGGCCGGGCTCGCGGTCGCGCTGCCGTACCAGGCGGGCCTGTTCAACATCGGCGGGCAGAGCCAGTTCATCGGCGGCGCCATCGTGGCCACCTACCTCGGCTACGGCATCAACCTGCCGGTCGTGATCCACGTGATCGTCTGCGTGCTCGGCAGCTTCGCCGGCGGAGCGGCGATCGGCTGGCTGGTCGGCGAGCTCAAGGCCCGGACCGGCGCGCACGAGGTCATCGTCACGATCATGATGAACTACATCATGGCCTACTTCCTGGCCTACCTGCTCGCCTACCACTACCTGATGCAGGCGCCGGGGACCGTCAACCCGATCACCCCGGCGATCGCCTCCAACGCGCACCTGCCGCTGCTGTTCGGCACGCACCTGCGGATCAACGCGGGCTTCCTGATCGCGCTGGCCTGCGCGGCCGGCGTGTGGTGGCTGCTGGATCGGACCACCGTCGGGTTCGAGTTCCGCAGCATCGGCAAGAACGCCAGCGCGTCGCGGGTGGCGGGCATGAACGTGGAACGCAACTGGGTCCTGGTCATGCTGATCGCGGGCGGCCTGGCCGGCCTGGCCGCCACGACGGTCATCCAGGGCACCGACTTCACCCTCAACGACCAGAGCTTCGGGACCTACGGCATCGACGCCATCACGGTCGCGCTGCTCGGCCGGGGCCGACCGGTCGGCGTGGTGTGGGCCGGCCTGCTGTTCGGGGCGCTGCACGCCGGGGCGCCGCTCATGCAGGCCGCCACCGGCACGCCGGTGGACATGGTGGAGGTGCTGGAGGCGGTCGTCGTCCTGATGGTCGCCGCACCGCCGCTGATCCGGACCCTATTCCGGCTGCACGGGGCAGGCGGCGGGCTGCTGGTGCTGTCCAGGGGGTGGAACGCATGACGACGATCACCGGGCGCGTCCCCTCCAAGCTGACCCCCGGCGTCGCCGCGGTCAGCGCCTCGCGGCGATGGCTGGCGCCCGCGACGTTCCTGCTGTTCGGGCTCATCGACATCTTCGTGCTCGGGCACTTCGCGCACTCCGGCGACGCGACGTTCGCGTTCTCCCAGCCGTTCGCCAAGGTCACGGTGCCGAACCTGACCCTGCCGGCCCGCGTGACCTGCTACGTGTGCGGCGGGATATCGATCGCGATCGCGGCGGCGCGCGCGTTCCTGCCGATGGGCAAGTGGCTGCGGCGGGTGGCCATGGCGGTGGTCTCGTTCCTGCTCGTCCTCTCGCTGCTGTGCTGGGCCGACGCCGGGCAGAGCACCGCGTTCAACATCGTGAACCTGCTCCAGGGCACCCTGGCCGGGTCGATCCCGATCATGCTCGGCGCGCTGACCGGCGTCATCTGCTCCCGGTCCGGGGTGATCAACATCGCCATCGAGGGCCAGCTGCTGCTCGGCGCGTTCACCGCCGCGATCGTGGCCAGCGGCACCGGCTCGCTGTGGCTGGGGCTGGTCAGCGGCGCCCTGGCCGGCTCCCTGGTCGGCGCGCTGCTCGCCGCGTTCGCCATCGGCTACCGGGTCGACCAGATCGTGCTCGGCGTGGTCATCAACACGCTGATCCTGGGCCTGACCGGCTACCTGTACGACGGCCTGATGATCCCCTACCAGAACACGCTGAACTCGCCGGCCACGTTCTCGGCCATCAAGATCCCGCTGCTGGGCGACATCCCGATCCTCGGCCCGGTGTTCTTCGACTCGACGATCTTCCTGTACCTCACCTACATCGCGATCGCGGGCGTCCAGGTCGGCCTGTTCTCCACCCGGTGGGGGCTGCGGACCCGGGCCATCGGCGAGCACCCGGTCGCGGCCGACACCGTCGGCATCCGGGTGACCGCGATGAGATACCGCAACGTGATCGCGGCCGGCGTGATCGCCGGCATCGGCGGCGCGTACTTCACGATCGGTTCGGTCGGCTCGTTCGGCAAGGACATGTCCTCCGGCGAGGGCTACATCGCGCTGGCGGCGATGATCTTCGGCCGGTACAACCCGTTCGGCGCGATCTCGGCGGCCCTGCTGTTCGGCTTCGCCACGCAGCTGCAGTCGATCCTGTCCACCCTCAACACGCCGATCCAGTCCAACCTGCTGCTGATGGCCCCCTACATCGTCACGATCATCGTGCTGGCCGGGCTGGTGGGCAAGGTCCGCGGTCCCAAGGCCGAGGGCATCCCCTACGTCAAGGCATAAATTCTTATGCCGAACGGTCCGTGGTGCGTCGCCTCCCGTGCAACGGCAGTGCCCTAAGTTGCGGCAGTGCCCTGAGTGGCGGCAGCGCCCTGAGTGGCAGGGCCTCCGTAACGGCCAGATCCTCCGCGATCTTTGCGGCCCGGAGGTTATGGGTGAGGGAGGGGTGGTGCAAGTGATGGGTGAGGCTGAGCTTCGGGCGGCGGTCGGGGCCTGGATCGCGGATGATCCCGACGCGGGGGACCGGGCCGAGTTGCAGGCGCTGCTCGACCGGGCCTGCCGCGGCTGCGGAAGCCGACCGGGGCGCCGCGCGGCGATTCGCAGGCGCAGGCGCTCGCGGAGTTGCGGGACCGGTTCGCGGGGCGGCTCGAGTTCGGGACGGCCGGGCTGCGGGGCGTCGTCGCCGCGGGCCCGAACCGGATGAACCGCGCCGTGGTCAGGGCCGCGACGGCCGCGGTGGCCGACTGGCTGCTCGACTCGGCGGCGGCCGCGGCGGGGAACGGCCCGGGCGACGCGGGCAGGCCGGGCGGCAGCGTCCCTCGCGGCGCGCAGGACGCGGTCAGCGTCGTGGTCGGCTGCGACGCGCGGCACCGGTCGGCGGAGTTCGCCGACGAGACGGCCCGGGTGCTGGCCGGGGCGGGGGTCGCGGTGCACATGCTGCCGCAGCCCGGCCCCACTCCCCTGCTCGCCTTCGCGGTCCGGCACCTGGCCGCGTCGGCCGGGGTGATGATCACCGCGAGCCACAACCCGGCGGCCGACAACGGGTACAAGCTGTACCTGAGCGACGGCGCCCAGGTCATCCCGCCCGCCGACGCCGAGATCGAGGCCCGGATCGCCAGCCTCGGGCCGCTGTCGCAGATCCCGGTGGCGGACGCCGGCAGCCCGCTGATCACCTGGCACGGCGACGAGATCGCCCGGGCCTATCTCGACCAGGTGGTGGCCGCGGCGGCCGGCGTACGCGCCGATTGGCCGAAGCTGAACGTGGTCTACACCCCGATGCACGGCGTGGCCGGCGATCTCATGCTGCGGGCCATCGCCCAGGCCGGCTTCGCAGCGCCGCACGTGGTAGCGGCCCAGGGCCGGCCCGATCCGGACTTCCCGACCGTCGCCTTCCCCAATCCGGAGGAGCCCGGGGCGCTGGACCTGGCGCTGGCCGACGCGCTACGGCTCGGCGCTGACCTGGTGGTGGCGAGCGACCCCGACGGCGACCGGCTGGCCGTGGCGACCCGCCGCCCAGGCGACGGGCTGGCGGGCTGGGTGGTGCTGACCGGGGATCAGGTCGGTGCGCTGATCGGCGCCAGCCTGCTGGAACGGACGGCGGACGACGCCGACCCATCCAACCGGCTGGTGGCGTCCACGATCGTCTCCTCGACGCTGCTGTCCAAGATCGCGGCGACGGCCGGGGCGCGTTACGCCGAGACCCTGACCGGGTTCAAGTGGATCGTCCGGGCGGCCGACGGCGTACCCGGAGCGCGGTTCGTCTTCGGCTACGAGGAGGCGCTGGGCTACGCGGTCGGGGACGTGGTGCGCGACAAGGACGGCATCGGCGCGGCGCTGGCCATGCTCGCTCTGGCCGCCGAGGCGAAGGCCGCGGGACGTTCGGTGCTCGACCGCTACGACGCGCTGGAGACGGCGCACGGCGTGCACCTGACCTCCCAGGTGACGCTGCGCACCGCCGACCAGGCTCAGGTCATGCGCCGGCTCCGGGCCGATCCCCCGGCCGAGTTCGCCGGCCAGCCGGTGACCGACCTGCTGGACCTGGCCGTCGCGCCTCATGCTGGCATCCCGGCCGCGGACGTGCTGATCTTCCGGCTGCCCGGCGCCCGGGTCGTGCTGCGCCCGAGCGGCACCGAGCCGAAGATCAAGTGCTACATCGAGATCGTCGAGCCACTGGGCGGGCGCTCGCTCCCGGCCGCTCGCGGGTCGGCCGCCGAGCGTCTCGCTCCGCTGCGGCACGCCCTGGAGACTGTCCTGGAAAACGCGTGAGACTCCGGTGCCGGTCGGCCAGCACCGGCCGACGAGCGGCATCTGCCAGGAAAACGTGCAGCGAGATCAGCCGCCTGACACGCGGGAGTCGTCGCCGGCCGCCCGGTGCCGGCCATCCCGGCCAGCACCGGCGGGACGAGCGGCATGTCCAGGAAGACGTGCGGCGAGATAAGCCGCCAGATGCGCGGGATCGTGGCGCCCTCGGCCGCTAGCCCACCGCAGCCATCCAGCATTGCACCAGAGGCCTGCGACTCGCCGCTCCCCCACGCAGGACGTTTGACACTGTAATAATTACAGTGTCATTATTGGACCGTGGAGGAGCCGTGGACAATCCTGGAGCTGGCCGAACTCGCGGCCGATGCTCTGGCCGTGCCTGCCCCGGCCGGGCGTCCGGTGCGGGGCCGTCCGGTGCGGGGCCGTCCGGTGCGGGGCCGTCCGGTGCGGGGCCGTCCGGTGCGGGCCGTCCGGTGCGGCTCGATCGGGTCCGGCGCGGACGAACGGGCGGGTCCGGGACGTGCCGAACGAACGGCTGGTTCGCTGGTACGTCACCGTCGGGCTGGTGGATCCGCCGCTGAGCCGCCGCGGCCGGGTGGCCCGGTACGGGCGGCGCCACCTGCTGCAGCTGGTAGCGGTCAAGCGCCGTCAGGCCGAAGGACGGTCGCTGGCCGAGATCCAGGCGGAGCTGGCGGGCGCGACCGACGAGACGCTGGCCGCGGTCGCCCGCGTCCCGGATACCCTGCCTGCGCCGGAAGCCCCGCGCGGCGCCGGGGCGCTTCTGGGCGCGGCGGCCCAGCCAGGCGGACGCCTGTCCGCGGAGCGGGCCGGCGGCGCCGAGCCCGGTGCCGCGCACGGCGGCCCGGCGGATCGCGGCGGCGTCATTCCCCCGGGCGGGCTCGTGCACGGGGTCAGGCTCGCGCCCGGGGTGACGCTGTTGCTGGAGGACGCGGGCCGCGGGCCGGGCCCGGACGACGTGACGGAAATCCTGAGCGCCGCGCAGCCGCTGCTGGAGGAACTGGCCCGCCTGCGGCTGTGCGCGGAGCACCCGGAATAGGAACGAGGAGAGCCGGACATGACCACTGACATCGCACCGCTGGACGCCGGGCATGCGGCCGAGCCGGAAGCGGGCCTGGGCACGCTCGCGACCAGCCGGGGCAACCTGCCGCTGGATGCCGTCGACGTCCGCGCCGCCATCGCCGGCACGTACGCCAGCGTGGAGCTGACGCAGGGCTTCCGTAACCCGTTCGGCGTTCCGCTGGAGGCGACGTACATCTTCCCGCTGCCGGACCGGGCCGCGGTCACCGCGATGCGGATGGAGTGCGCCGGGCATGTCGTGGAAGGGCTGCTGAAGGAACGTTCCCGGGCCCGGGAGGAGTACGACCAGGCGATCGCGGACGGGCGGCGGGCGGCGATCGCCGAAGAGGACCGGCCGGATGTGTTCACGATGCGGGTCGGCAACATCGCCCCGGGCGAGCGGGTCACGGTCCGGCTGACGCTGGCCCAGCCGCTGCCCTACCAGGACGGCGAGGTGACGTTCCGGTTCCCGCTGGTGGTCGCCCCCCGCTACATCCCGGGCAGCCCGCTGGGGGGTGCCCCGGCGGGCAGCGGCGTGGCCGCCGACACCGATGCCGTCCCCGACGCCTCCCGGATCAGCCCTCCCGTGCTGCTGCCCGGGTTCCCGAACCCGGTCCGGCTCACGGTCAGCGCCGACATCGATCCGGCGGGGCTGCCGCTGGCGAGGATCGGCTGCAGCCTGCACGCCACCGCGGAGCAGGCCGCCGCCGGCGGCCGCACGATCGTCCGGCTGCGGCCGGGCGAGCGGCTGGACCGGGACTTCATCCTGCGGCTGGCCGTGGCCGGCCAGGACCGGGTAGCGACCTCGCTGGTGCTGACCCCGGATCCGGGGGAAGACCCGGCGGAGGGAACGTTCACCCTCACTCTCCTGCCGCCAGCGGCGCGCGGCCTGCCCCGGGCCCGCGATGTGGTGCTGGTCCTGGACCGGTCCGGCAGCATGCGCGGCTGGAAGATGGTGGCGGCCCGCCGCGCCGCCGCCCGGATCGTGGACACGCTGACCGGGACCGACCGGTTCGCGGTGCTGTGCTTCGACAACGTGGTGGAGGAACTGCCGGACGTTCCGGCCGGGCTGGCGGAGGCGACCGACCGGAACCGGTTCCGCGCCATCGAGTGGCTGGCCCGGACGGGCGCCCGCGGCGGCACCGAGATGCTCGCGCCGCTCGAGCGCGCGGTGCGGCTGCTCGCGGGCGCGGACCCCGGCCGCGACCGGGTGCTGGTCCTGGTCACCGACGGGCAGGTCGGCAACGAGGACCAGATCCTGCAGCAGACCGGGGCGCAGCTGGCCGGGATCCGGGTGCACGTCGTGGGCATCGATCAGGCGGTCAACGCCGGGTTCCTGTCCAGGCTGGCCGGGGCCGGGCGCGGCCGCTGCGAGCTGGTGGAGTCCGAGGACCGGCTCGACGAGGCCGCCGCGCGCATCCACCGCCGCATCGGCGCGCCGCTGGTCACCGGGCTGGCGCTGGCGGCGGACGGCGTGGCGATCGTGCCCGGCACGGTGGCGCCGGGCCTGCTGCCGGACCTGTTCCCCGGGGTTCCGGTCACGGTGACGGGGCGCTGGCGGGGGCATCCCGGCGGGACGGTCACGGTGGCAGGCACCGGGACGGACGGCACGCCGTTCGAGAGCACGGTCACCGCGGTCACCGGCGGCAACCCGGCGAGCACCGCGGCCTGGGCCCGCGCTCACGTGCGCGACCTGGAGGATCGCTACGCCTGCCTGCCCGGCCACGACACCGCCGAGCTGGCGCGCCTGGAACAGCAGATCACCGACGTCTCGCTGCGCCACGGCGTGCTGTGCCGGTTCACCGCGTTCGTGGCCGCGGATACGAGGGTCGTCACGGACGGGACGGGGCCGCACCGGGTGACCCAGCCGGTCGAGCTGCCCGCCGGGTGGGACCCGGCCGGCCTCGGCCTGCCGCCCGCGTTCGGGTGGCACGCGGCGGGGGGCCCGGTGCGGCCGCGCGGAATGCCCGCGCCCGCGCGGGCGGCGCGCGGGGCGCGCCGCGCCGCGCCGATGCGCGCGAGGAAGTCGGTGGCGTCGCCGGCCGCGGGCGGCTGGGCCGCCACGGCGGCGTCCGGGGTCCGGGGTACGGGTGAGGCGTCCCGGCTGGTGCTCGCCCGCCGGCAGATGGCCGACGAGGCGGCCGCGCTGCGGACGGCGCAGGGCGCACCGGATGCCGAACGGGCCCGGATGCTGGCCGACCTGGCCACCCGGATCGAGGCGATGGCGGCCTGGCTGGCCGCCGATCCGGCCGCCGGCGGGCAGCCGGCCGGGCCGACCGGGCCGACGCCGACCGGGCCGACCGGGCCGACCGGGCTGGCCGGGCTGGCCCGCAAGCTCCGGGCCTGCGACGAGCCCGGGCCGCCGCGCGGCGCCGACCTCGACGCGCTCTGGGCGGAGGCGATCCGCCTGCTGACCGAGTTCGCGGGTTCCGGCCCGGCCGGCCGCCCCGAGTTCTGGAAGCGTCCCCGGTAACGACGCCGCCTGCCCCGGCTCGGCGGATGGCGGGACCGGGGGCGGGTACCACGCTCCGTTCCGTCCAAGAAAGAGTGGACAGCCGCCGGGGCGGCGGGTCAGCCTGCGGTCAGGGCGCGGGCCGCCTCGACGTCCACGCGCATCTGGGCGACGAGGGCCTCGACGGAATCGAACTTCTCGGTGCCGCGCAGCCGGGCGGTGAATTCGATCGCGGCGTGGGTGCCGTACAGGTCCAGGTCGTCACGGTCGAGCGCGTACGCCTCGACGGTCCGGTCGGTGCCGCCGAAGGTCGGGTTGGTGCCGACCGAGATCGCGGCCGGCCAGCGCTCGGCCTCGTTGCCGTCCAGGTCCAGGCGGGCCAGCCAGCCGACGTACACGCCGTCGGCCGGGATCGCCATGTGCGGCGGGATCTCCAGGTTCGCGGTGGGGAAGCCCAGGGCCCGGCCGCGCAGGTGACCGCGGACGACCACGCCTTCCACCCGGTGCGGGCGGCCGAGGAGGGCGGCGGCGGCGGCCACGTCCCCGGCGGCCAGGCGTTCCCTGATGGAGGTCGAGGACATCGTCGACGCCGTCGGCGACCAGCAGCGGCACGCCCTCGGCGGTGAAGTCGTACTTCTCGCCCAGCTGGGCCAGCAGCGGCACGTCACCCGCGGCCTTGTGGCCGAACCGGAAGTCCTCCCCCACCACGACCGCGGCGGCGTGGAGCCGGTCGGACAGCACGATCCGGACGAACTCGTCCGGGCTCAGCCGGGAGAACTCCACCGTGAACGGGAGCACGAGCAGGGCGTCGGCGCCCAGGCCGGCCAGCAGCTGGGCCAGCCGCCGTTCGGAGGTCAGGGACGGCGGGTGCGGGCCCGGCCGGACCACCTCGTCGGGATGCGGGTCGAAGGTGATCACCACGATCGGCAGATCCCGCTCCCGCGCGGCCTCGACCGCCCGCTCCACGACCCGCTGGTGCCCCCGGTGCACGCCGTCGAACACGCCGATCGTCGCGACCGACGCGCCCCAGTCGGCAGGCACGTCGTCCAGGCCGTACCAGCGGTACACGATCCCGTTCCTCCTTCGTCGCTTCGTCGGCGGCGACCACCAGCCTAGCCTGCGGCGAAGACCACCAGCGGGCGCGCCTGGCCGTGCTGCTCGGTGAGCAGCGCGACGAGGGTGCCGTCCGGGGCATAGGCGGCGGTCGGCTCCGCCGGCGGTTTCCGCGGCCGCGGGGAGGCGGGCGCCGTGAGCGAGCCGGCGGGCCTCGTCGGCGGACAGGTCCCGGCGCGGGAACGCCGCCGCGGCGGCCCGGGCCAGCGGCATGACCTCGAATCGCTCGGCCAGCTGCTCCAGGGTCCTGCGGCGCCCAGGCCGTACCCGCCGACCCGGGTCCGGCGCAGGCGGACCAGGTGCCCGCCGGTGCCGAGCTCCTGACCCAGGTCACGGGCCAGGGCCCGGATGTACGTGCCGCTCGAGCAGCGCACGGTGGCGTCGACGTCGAGCAGGTCACCGTCACCTTACCGTCACCGGCGGGGCGGACGGCCGTGACCGTGAACTCATAGACGGTCACCGGCCGGGGTTTCAGTTCCGGTGCCGCGCCGTTCCTGGCCAGGCGGTAGGCGCGCTGGCCGTCGACCTTGATCGCGCTGACCGCGGGCGGCACCTGCCGGATCTCGCCGGTCAGGCCGCTTACCGCCCTGGCGAGTGCTTCGTCAGTGACGTGCACGGCTGGCACGGTGCCGGTGAGCTCGCCCTCGGCGTCGTCGGTACTGGTCGACTGGCCGAGCCGGATCGTGGCGTCGTACTGCTTCTCGGTCAGGGTCAGGTAGCCGAGCAGCCGGGTGGCCTTCTCGACCCCGACGACCAGGACGCCGGTCGCCATGGGATCCAGGGTGCCCGCGTGGCCCACCTTCCTGGTCCCGGCCAGCCGCCGGATCCGCGCCACGACGTCGTGCGAGGTCATGCCGCCGGGCTTGTCCACGATGACCAGGCCGCTGTGCGGTTCAGTCATTCGTCCTCGTCGTCGCCATCGCCAGCCTCGAGCGGGCCTGCGATAGGGATCGGGGTCGCCGGCCGGGACGGCGCCCTCGCGGCTGCGGGCCAGCTCGGCGTCGGCGTTCCTGGCCTGGGTGACCAGTTCCTCGATCCGCTGAGCGCTTTCCGGCAGCGCGTCGGCGACGAAGGCCAGCGACGGAGTGTGCCGCAGGCCGATCTGCCGGCCCACCTCGGACCGGATGATCCCGGTCGCGCTGGCCAGCGCCATCGCCGTGTCGGCGCGTTCGGCGTCAGTGCCGAGCACGGTGTAGTACACGGTGGCTTCCCGCAGGTCGTTCGTGAGCCGGGCCTCGGTGACGGTTACGAAGCCGAGCCGGGGGTCCTTGATCCGTCGTTCCAGCATTTCCGCGACGATCTGGCTGATCTGGTCGGCCAGCTTGCGTGCCCGGGCGGCGTCCATGCTCCGTCACTCCTCCTCGTTGAACAGCTGCTGCCGGGCCGACAGCAGCTGGATCTCAGGGCGAGCGGCCACCATGCGTTCACATTCGGTGAGCACGCTCACCGCGTTCGAGGGCGTCGCGGACACCACGGCCACGCCGATCTCGGCCCGCCGGTACAGGTCCAGGTGGCCGGTCTCGGCGACCGCGACGCCCGGGTAACGCCGGCGCAGCTCGGCGACGAGCGGCCGGACGACGGCACGTTTCGCCTTCAGCGAGTGCACGTCGCCCAGCAGCACGTCGAGCGTCAGCGCCCCGAGATACACCGGGGGTCCCTCGGTCCCCTTCTCAGACCCTCGGCTTCTCCCTCATCTCGAAGGTCTCGATCGTGTCCTCGATCCTGACGTCGTTGTAGCCGATGCCGATGCCGCACTCGTAGCCCTCGCGGACCTCGGTCGCGTCGTCCTTGAACCGGCGCAGCGAGTCCACCGTGAGGTTGTCGGAGATCACCACGCCGTCCCGGATCAGCCGCGCCTTGCTGCCGCGGTGAATCGACCCGGACCGGACGATGCAGCCGGCGATGTTGCCGACCCGCGGCACCCGGAAGACCTCCCTGATCTCCGCGGTACCGAGCTGGACCTCCTCGAACTCGGGCTTGAGCATGCCCTTGAGCGCGGCCTCGACCTCCTCGATCGCCTGGTAGATGATCGAGTAGTAGCGGATATCCACGCCCTCGCGCTGGGCCAGCTCGCCCGCCCGGCCGGCCGGGCGGACGTTGAAGCCGATGATCACCGCGTCCGACGCGATGGCCAGGTTCACGTCGTCCTGGGTGATCGCGCCGACGCCGCGGCCGATCACGCGCAGGCTGACTTCCTCGCCGACATCCAGCTTGAGCAGCGCGTCCTCCAGGGCCTCCACCGAGCCGGACACGTCGCCCTTGATGATGAGCAGCAGTTCCTCGCGCTCGCCGGCCTTGAACGCCGACTCCAGGCCCTCGAGCGTGACCCGCCGCGGCTGGGCGAACTGGGCACTGCGCTCACGAGCCTCGCGGCGTTCGGCGATCTGGCGGGCGATCCGGTCGTCGGAGACGACCAGGAAGTTGTCGCCCGCGTCGGGCACGGCGGTCAGGCCGAGGACCATGACCGGCCGGGACGGCAGGGCCTCGGTGATCGTCTCGCCGTTCTCGTCGATCATGGCGCGGACCCGGCCGAAGGCCTCGCCGCACACGATCGAGTCGCCGACGTGCAGCGTGCCGCGCTGCACCAGCACCGTGGCCACCGGGCCCCGGCCCTTGTCCAGGTGCGCCTCCAGGGCCACGCCCTGGGCGTCCTGGTCCGGGTTGGCGCGCAGGTCGAGCGAGGCGTCGGCAGTCAGGATGATCGCCTCGAGCAGGGAGGGGATGCCGGTCCGCTGGGTGGCGGACACGTCCACGAACTGCGTGTCGCCGCCGAACTCCTCGGCGATGAGCCCATACTCGGTGAGCTGGGCCCGCACCCGCTGCGGGTCGGCGCCCTCCTTGTCGATCTTGTTGACGGCCACCACGATCGGCACGCCGGCCGCCTGCGCGTGGTTCAGCGCCTCGGTGGTCTGCGGCTTCACGCCGTCGTCGGCCGCCACCACCAGGACCACGAGGTCGGTGGTCTCGGCCCCGCGGGCACGCATGGCGGTGAACGCCTCGTGGCCCGGGGTGTCGATGAAGGTGATCTTCCGTTCATCGCCGTCGACCTCGGTGGTCACCTGATAGGCGCCGATGTGCTGGGTGATGCCGCCGGCCTCGCGGGCCACCACGTTGGTGTGCCTGATCGCGTCGAGCAGCTTGGTCTTGCCGTGGTCGACATGACCCATCACCGTGACGACCGGCGGCCGGGCCACCAGGTCGGAATCGTCGCCCTCGTCCTCGCCGAACTCGATGTCGAAGGACTCCAGCAGTTCCCGGTCCTCTTCCTCGGGGGAGACGACCTGGACGGTGTAGTTCAGCTCGGCGCCGAGCAGCTGCAGCGTCTCGTCGTTGACCGACTGGGTGGCGGTCACCATCTCGCCGAGATGCAGCAGGACCTGGACCAGCGAGGCCGGGTTGGCGCCGATCTTGTCGGCGAAGTCGGCCAGGCTGGCGCCCCGGCTCAGCCGGACCATCTGGCCGTTGCCGCGCGGGACCTGGACGCCGCCGATCGACGGCGCCTGCATGTTGTCGAACTCCTGGCGCCGCTGCTTCTTCGACTTCCGGCCCCGGGACGGACGCCCGCCGGGTCGCCCGAAGGCACCCTGGGTGCCGCTGCGCCCGCGGCCGCCGCCCGGACGGGGTGGGCCGCCGCCGGCGCCCGCCCGAGGCGGAGCGCCGGTGCCTCCGGGCGCGCCGCCACCGCGCGGGCCCGCGCCCGCGCCGCGGCCACCGCCACCGCCGCCGCCGGGACGGGTACCTGCGCCCGCTCCCGGGCCGCCGCGGCCGCCTGGTCCGCCGGGGCCGCCGCGGCCCGCGCCGGACGGCGCCGGACGGGACGGCATGTTCATCGGGCTCGGCCGGGGACCGCCGGGACGCGAACCCCCGAACCCGCTGGGACGCGGGCCGCCGTCCGACATGCCGCCCCGGCCCGGGCCGCCGGGCCCGCCGGGACGCGGGCCGCCGGGACGCGGGCCGCCGTCAGCGGCGCCGGGCCGGCCGGTGCCGCCCGGCTGGCCGGGACGGCCGCCCGGGCCGGTCCCGGGACCCTGGGTCCGGGCCGGGGGCGCCGAGCCCATGCCGGTCGCGGTCGAGCTGAACGGGTTGTTCCCCGGCCGTGGGCCAGGCCGCGGGGAACCCGGGCGCGGAGCGCCGGGACGCGGCGCCCCGGGACGGGGCGCGCCCGGGCCTCCCGGGCCCCCGGGCGTGCGCGGCGCCGCCGACCGCGCGCCGTGGCCGCCCTGTGCGCCATGGGGGCCTTGTGCGCCGTGGCCGCCTTGTGTGCCTTGTGTGCCTTGTGCGCCGGGACGCGGGGCGCCGGGACGGGGTGCCTGGGGACGAGCCTGGCCGGTCGCCGGCCCGCTCCCCGCTCCGCTTCCTGGCCCGCTCCCCGCTCCGCTTCCTGGCCCGCTCCCCGCTCCGCTTCCTGGCCCGCTCCCCACTCCGCTTCCTGGCCCGCTCCCGGCCCCGGTCCTGGCCCGCTCCCGGGCCCGCGGAAGTCGGCCGGGGTGACCGGAGTCCGCGGCGGTCCCGGAACCCGCGGCGCGGTGCCCGGGGCCCTCGATTCGCCGGCCGGGGCGCTCGATTCGCCCGGCCCGGGCCGGGACACGGGAGACGACGGGACCGGCGGCAGCCGGCGCGCCGCGCCGTCGGCGGGAGCCGTGCTCTGGTCCGGGGTCCTGGGGCTGGCCCCGTCCGGCGCGGCCGCCCGGTCGGTGGCCCGGTCGGTGGCCCGGCCGGTCACGTCTGGTGCGCCGTCCGGTGCCACCCTGGGTGCCGGCGCGGTGCCCGGCACGGCTCCAGCCCCCGCGCCGGGCCGGCCCGCTTGGTCGTCGTCACGCGCGGCGGTACCGCCGACTTGCGGCCCGGCACCGGCCTGCGACCGCGCGCCGTCCGCCGTGCTGACTGCCGCGCCCGCTGCCGTGCCCGCTCCGTCACGAGGCGCGGACGGGCCCGCGGGCCTGGACCGCGCTGCTTGCTGCTCGTGTGCTGCTCTTTGATCCTGCGGGGCAGACGTGGAGGCGAACGCCTCCTTGAGCCGCCGGACCACAGGCGCCTCTATGGTCGAGGACGCCGATCGCACGAACTCGCCCATTTCCTTGAGCTGGTCCATCACGGCCTTGCTCTCGACACCGAACTCCTTCGCGAGTTCGTAAACCCGGACCTTCGCCACTACGCTCCTTCTCGGCCCAGTCCCCTGGACCCCTTACCGGACCCCGGCCCGGGCAGAGCGTGCTCCGGGTGGGCCTCAGCCTATGGTCATCATCGCCGCGTGCTCATCGAGCGCTCATCAGCTTCTCGACCTGCTTTCCGACAGGTGTTCTTTCTCGCCTTTACAGCGTGCTGCCCAGCCAGGTTGTTCCGCCGCGAGCAATGCTATGCCGGGGATTCCGCACCGCAAAGATACTCAGCCAGACAGGTGCTGCTGAGCGATCCCGCAGTGCGCAGTGCCCGGGAGAACGCCCGGCGCCGCCGCGCAAGGTCCAGACACGCCAGGCTGGGGTGCAGGTACGCACCCCGGCCCGGGAGCCGGGCTTGCGGGTCGGGCTGGATGACGTCCCCCACCGCCACGAGGCGAAGCAGGCTGGACTTCTCCGCACGCTCCTTGCAGCCTACACAGGTACGCATGACAGGCACACCTGAGTTGTGCCGCTCGGTTCGTACGGCCATTCCGGCTACAAGTCTACCGTGTCCGCACGTCCCCGACACCAGGCGAGACCTGCACCGACGGGTCCGGCGCGGCCGGTGCCTGTGGTGCCTGTGGTGCGCTTAGTGCCTGTGGTGCGCTTGGTGTCTCCGATGCGCTTGCGTCCGGTGCCTGCGGCGCGGCCTCCGAGTCGGGTGGTACCGCGGCGTCCGACCTGATGTCGATCCGCCAGCCGGTGAGCCGGGCGGCCAGCCGGGCGTTCTGCCCTTCCTTGCCGATGGCCAGGGACAGCTGGTAGTCGGGCACGATGACCCGGGCTTCCCGGGCTGCCGCGTCGACCACCTGCACGTGACTCACCCGGGCCGGCGACAGGGCGTTGGCCACGAAGCCGGCCGGCTCCTCGGAATAGTCAACGATGTCGATCTTCTCGCCGTGCAGCTCGTTCATCACGTTCCGCACCCGGCTGCCCATCGGGCCAATGCAGGCGCCCTTGGCGTTGACTCCCAGCTGATGTGACCGCACCGCGATCTTGGTGCGGTGGCCTGCCTCCCGGGCGAGCGCGACGATCTCCACCGCGCCTTCCGCGATCTCGGGCACCTCCAGGGCGAACAGCTTCTTCACCAGACCCGGGTGCGTGCGCGACAAGGTGACCGAAGGGCCGCGGTGCCCCTTGTGCACGCGCAGCACGTAGCACCGGATCCGCTCGCCGTGGATGTACCGCTCGCCCGGCACCTGCTCGGCGGGCGGCAGCACCGCCTCGAGCTTGCCCAGGTCGACCAGCACGGTCCGGGGGTCCTTGCCCTGCTGGATCACCCCGGCGACGATATCGCCCTCGCGGCCCGCGTACTCGCCGAAGGTCAGTTCGTCCTCGACGTCACGCAGGCGCTGCAGGATGACCTGCCGGGCGGTGGTGGCCGCGATCCGGCCGAACCCGGCCGGCGTGTCGTCGTACTCCCGGACCACTCCGCCGTCGGGTCCGGTCTGGATGGCCCAGACCGTGACGTGGCCGCTCTTGCGGTCCACCTCGACCCGCGCGGCCGACGACGCGCCCTCGGACTTGTGGTAGGCGACGAGCAGCGCGTCCTCAATAGCCTTGATCGCCAGGTCGAGCGAGATGTCCTTCTCGCTCTCCAGGCTGCGCAGCACGCTCAGGTCAATGTCCATCGCCGGTCGCTCCAAGCTCGTTAGGCGGATGCCCGAACTCCACCTGGATCGCCCCCGGGCCCAGCACCCCGTAGGGGAAACGGCGGCGGGTCTTCGGGTCACCCTCGACGTCCAGGGTCACCCCATCGGCGTCGGCAGAGGAGATCCTGCCGGACATGGGCCGGGTGCCCCCTGAATCCGTGACCGTGACCGTGACCAGCCGTCCCACCGCGCGCCGCCAGTGCCGGCGGTCGGTCAGCGGCCGGTCTACGCCGGGCGAGGAGACCTCGAGCGTGTACGGGAAGTCGCCCATCACGGCTACCGTGTCGAGCGCGGCGGACAGCTCGCGGCTGACTGCCGCGGCGTCGTCCAGGCTCACGCCCCGGTCGCTATCCACCACCACACGCAGCAGTCTGCGCCGGCCCGCAGCGGTGACCCGCACCGATTCCAGGTCCATTCCGGCCGTGGCGATGACCGGCCGCATGACATCCGCGATCCTGTCCTCGTCGACCGAGTTCCCCGCTTCGGTCCTGCGTGGGGGCGTCTGGGAGGATCGTCCCTCCTGGACGGCACCTCGTCGGGCGGTTTGAGAGGATCTCCCCCCCTCGGCCGCGCCGCGTGGTTTCGGCGCGTGACGCGAGCCACCGGGCATCACGACCTCCTCGTCCACGACCTGCGGGATTGGCTCCTAGCCTATCCGCAGCGGGGCCATCGCGCGGATAGGATGCGTGGTGAGGGGCTATTCAGATAGCGGCCGCTGCGGGAGTACCGCTCGGTGTTGACGGCGAGGACCGTCGCGGGAATCTGAATAACCCGAACCACTGGGAATTACGGTAGCTTGCCGGTGTGCCAGACATCCTGCCGAGGCGCCGTATGCTGGCCGCCTCGGCGGCCGCGTTGCCCGCGCTGCTGGCCCTGGCCGGCTGCCGGTCCTCGGACGCGTTCGCCGGGCCCGATCCGCTGGCCGGACGGCCGAGCCTGTCACCGGACGTGATCACGCTGCAGGCGGTCATCGCGGCGGAGCAGACGATGATCAAGCTGTACCAGGCCGCCGTGGACGGCAACCCGGCGGCGGACCAGGTACGCAGCCTGGAGGGCCTGCTCGCCCAGCACCGGCAGCATCTCGGGCTGCTCCAGGCCAGGCTCGTCCTGCCCCCCGGAGCGCCGACCGCTTCGCCGTCTGGCACGCCGAGCGGCGCGGTAGCCGGCCGGGTGACGATCGCGCGGCTGCGCGCGGCCGAACGCGCGTCGGCCGCCGACCTGGTGCGGCGGCTGGTCACCGTGCAGCCCGCCCTGGCACAGCTGTTCGCCAGCATCGCGGCCTCCGACGCCACGCACGCGGTGGCGCTGAGCGGATGACACGGGTCACGGCGTCCGGGCCGACCCCGGAACCGGTCTCGGGGCCGGTTTCGGCCTTGGCGGCCTTGCAGGCCGCGCTCGCGGCCGAAGACGCGGCCATCTTCGGCTACGGGGTGGCGGGTGCCTACCTGTCCGGGAACCGCAAGTCGGCCGCCGAGCAGGACTGGACCGGGCACAACGAGGCACGCGACAGCCTGGCCGCGATGATCTCCGCGCTGGGCGCGGCCCCGGTCGCCGCGCAGGCCTTCTACCGGCTTCCGTTCAGGGTGCACGACGCGGCCAGCGCGACGGCGCTGGCGGCCTACCTGGAGGACGGGGTGACCCGGGCGTACCTCGGCCTCGTGGCGGTCAGCGACCAGCGCCTCCGGACCTTTGGCGCGCTGGCCACGCAGGCCGCCGCCGAGCGCGCCGCGTTCTGGCGCGGTACCACCGAGGCGTTCCCCGGGCTGGGGGCCAGCTAGAGCGTGCAGGCACGGGCACCCGTCCGCCCCTCACGTCACAGACGCCCGGCTCGGCGACTGAGTGGATGTGGCAGCCTGCTGGTTCTAGGCGTGTTGTACGGCCAGTGTGCGGTGTGTGCCAGGGCTGGGGGCAGGTGGGCGGGTGGCTGGCTGGTTGCGTGTTGCGCGGCTGGGGGGTGGCGGTAGCGTGACGGTTTGTGGAGGGGCCGTTGCGGGTGTTCGTGAGTCATACGTCGGAGTTGCGCCGGTATCCGTCTGGGCGGTCGTTTGTGGCGGCGGCGGAGCAGGCGGTGTCCCGGGCGGGTGGCGTGGTGGTGGATATGGCGTATTTCACCGCGCGGGAGGGTCAGCCGGCTGGGTACTGCCGGGAGCAGGTGGGGCGGGCGGATGTGTATGCGGGGGTTATCGGGTTCCGGTACGGGTCGCCGGTGCGGGATGAGCCGGATCAGTCGTATACGGAGCTGGAGTTCGCTGCGGCCGGGGAGCGGGGGTTGCCGCGGCTGGTGTTCGTGCTGGATGAGAACGCGGTGCTGCCGCTGCCGGGGGTGTTTTTGTCTGATCCGGTGTTCGGGGAGCGGCAGCGGGCGTTCCGGGAGCGGGTGCGGGAGGCGGGGATCACGGTGCAGCGGGTGGATTCCCCGGAGCGGCTGGAGATGCTGCTGTTCCAGGCGTTGACGACCTTGCAGCACGCTGCGGGAGCCGGCGGGGGCCGCGCCGCGGCGGCGGGTGGTGACGGCGGGCAGCGGGAGGTGGCGGTGCGGCTGGCGCCGCGGCCGGTGTTCCTGGCGGGCCGGGAGGAGCTGCTGGCCGGGCTGGAGGCCCGCTTGGCGGCGGGGCGGGGTGCGGGTCCGGGGGTGGTGGTGCTGTGCGGGCTGGGGGGTGCGGGTAAGACCAGTGTGGCGGTGGAGTACGCCTACCGGCAGGCGGCCGGGCTGGGGGTGGTGTGGCAGCTGGCGGGCGAGGATCCGGCGGGGCTGGCGGCGGGGTTCGCCGAGCTGGCCGCGCGTCTGGGTGCCGGGGGGGGGTGATGCGGTGGGGCGGGTGCATGCGGTGCTGGCCCGCCGGGATGACTGGCTGCTGGTGGTGGATAACGTGCCGGATCCGGGGGCGGTGCGAGGGGTGGTGCCGCCGGCGGGCGGGGGGCGGGTGGTGATCACCAGCCAGTTCGGGTCCTGGCCGGGCCGGGCGGTGCTGGAGGTGCCGGTGCTGGGCCGGGCGGTGGCGGCGGGGTTCTTGCTGGACCGCACCGGGGCGGCCGGGGCCGCGGAGGAGGAGGCGGCGTCGGTGCTGGCCGGGGAGCTGGGCGGGTTGCCGCTGGCGCTGGAGCAGGCGGGGGCGTATATGCAGGCCTCGGGCCGGACGGTCGGGGAGTATCTGGGGTTGTTCCGGGCGCGGCGGGCTGAGGTGCTGGGCCGGGGGGATCCGGCCGGGTATGACCGGCGGGTGGCCACGACGTGGTCGCTGGCGTTTGCCGCGCTGGGCGGGGCGGGCCCGGCGGTCGGGTTGCTGCGGCTGGTGGCGTGCTGCGCGGCCGAGGACATCCCGCTGGGTCTGCTGCTGCGCCCTGGCCTGGAAGCTGAGGATCTTGATGCGGTGGTGGCGCCGTTGCTGGTGCCGTTGCTGGGCGATGAGCTGGCGCGGGATGAGGCGGTGGCGGGGTTGCGGCGGTTCTCGCTGGTCAGTGCGCCGCGGGGCGGGCTGGTCTCGGTGCACCGGCTGGTCCAGGCGATCACGCTGGATCAGCTGCCCGCGGAGGAGGCGGCGGCCTGGCGGCGGGCCGCCGCCGCGGTGATCGGGGCCGCGCTGCCCGGCGACCCGTGGGACCCGGGGTGCTGGCCGGTGTTCGCGGCGCTGCTGCCGCATGCCCAGGCCGCGCTGGACCCAGCCAGTTACGGCATGGACCAGGTGGCCCGGTACCTGGGCGCGAGCGGCCGCTACGCCGCGGCGCTGGCCGTGCAGCAGCAGGTCCTGCACGCCCGGGAGGAAACCCGGGGCGCCGAGCACCCCGACACGCTCACCGCCCGCGATTACCTGGCCCACTGGACCGGGCAGGCGGGGGATGCGGCCGGGGCCCGGGACCAGTACGCCGCGCTGGTGCCGGTCCGCGAGCGGGTCTCCGGCGCCGAGCACCCCGCACACGCTCACCGCCCGCGCCAACCTGGCCCGCTGGACCGGGGAGGCGGGGGATGCGGCCGGGGCCCGGGACCAGTACGCCGCGCTGCTGCCGGTCCTCGAGCGGGTCTCCGGCGCCGAGCACCCCGAGACGCTCACCGCCCGCGCCAACCTGGCCCGCTGGACCGGGGAGGCGGGGGATGCGGCCGGGGCCCGGGACCAGTACGCCGCGCTGCTGCCGGTCCGCGAGCGGGTCTCCGGCGCCGAGCACCCCGCCACGCTCACCGCCCGCGCCAACCTGGCCTACTACACCGGGGCGGCGGGGGA
The DNA here is from genome assembly GCA_963801155.1 of uncultured Actinomycetes bacterium. Taxonomy (GTDB): domain Bacteria; phylum Actinomycetota; class Actinomycetes; order Streptosporangiales; family Streptosporangiaceae; genus Palsa-504. Next base: position 986 of record CAWDEB010000022.1, on the reverse strand, counting down.
TGCGGCCGGGGCCCGGGACCAGTACGCCGCGCTGCTGCCGGTCCGCGAGCGGGTCTCCGGCGCCGAGCACCCCGACACGCTCACCGCCCGCGCCAACCTGGCCCGCTGGACCGGGAATGCCGGGGATGCGGCCGGGGCCCGGGACCAGTACGCCGCGCTGCTGCCGGTCCGCGAGCGGGTCTCCGGCGCCGAGCACCCCGACACGCTGACCGCCCGCGCCAACCTGGCCTACTACACCGGGGCGGCGGGGGATGCGGCCGGGGCCCGGGACCAGTACGCCGCGCTGCTGCCGGTCCGCGAGCGGGTCTCCGGCGCCGAGCACCCGCACACGCTCACCGCCCGCGCCAACCTGGCCTCCTGGACCGGGCAGGCGGGGGATCCGGCCGGGGCCCGGGACCAGTACGCCGCGCTGCTGCCGGTCCGCGAGCGGGTCTCCGGCGCCGAGCACCCCGACACGCTCACCGCCCGCGCCAACCTGGCCTACTGGACCGGGCAGGCGGGGGATCCGGCCGGGGCCCGGGACCAGTACGCCGCGCTGCTGCCGGTCCGCGAGCGGGTCTCCGGCGCCGAGCACCCGCGACACGCTCACCGCCCGCGCCAACCTGGCCTACTGGACCAGGCTGGCGCAGAACCCTCACTAATCCGCAGCGGGAATCCAAGCCCGGATCCGGGACCGGTAAGGGCATGACGTCAGAGCGGGTACACAGTCTCGATCACGAGACGGCGCGTTGAACCGGCCGGGCCGTTGTGGGATTTATCAAAGATGTCTCTTCCCGGTACGGTGCCACATCCATTGGTTCCATCGGCCTGGCTCGCCGGGGCGCGGCGGTGCCGAGGGGATGGTGTTACGTGAGTGGTGGCACGGGGGGCGTGAATCCGAGCAGGGCCATCACCGCGGTGGCGATCTCGAGCAGGCGGCGGTCGGCGCCGTAGCGGCCGACGAGCTGGAGGCCGACCGGGAGACCGGCGGCGGTCAGGCCGACCGG